>NZ_JANAVJ010000060.1 GCF_024213375.1 Paenibacillus sp. MZ04-78.2
GCATATGTCATTCCTCTTTTTGGCATCACTATACCACATTCATCCAATCTATACTATTAGAATTGAGAGACTACTAGGATCAACCTTGAGTAGCATTGTAGTGCATCTCGAAAAAGAGAATATCGGCTCATTTGAAGTGGTAAATCTTTATCCTTACGCTTCAAAGAAGAAAAACTTGCTGCCAAAAGAAAAACGTAAATTTCATGAAAAAAATTATAAATATATTGAAGAGGCAGTGAACAGTTCTGATATTGTGGTGTTGTTTTGGGGAAATGATAATATAGCAAGTAGAAATCCTAACTTTGTTGAATTATTAATGCGGAACACAGAAAAGCTTAGATGCTTTAGGGTGACTTCTAAGAATTGTCCCGATTATATATATGGACTTAGTTTAGCTCATTCTTTGCAGAAATGTGTAATAAGTGAAAGTGGAGATATTGCTATAAAAAACTGATTTTTATTGTAAGAACAATTGAATCGAGAAGATATTAGATTTTTCCATACCACTGAAGGGAAGCCCTACTTTTGAAAAAATGGATATGTTTCGGTTTTTGCTTAGGGATTAATATTATATCGGGTCTATCGTTATTATTTTGGCTTCCTGCTGTCGGCGCAGTAGGGATGGGATTCGATTCACAACCAGCCACAGTGGAAGCAACTGTTCTTTATATTGTACTTTTCAATGTATTGATTTATCCTATAGTCTTCTTAGTCTCGCTTGGTTGTTGGTCTGCTTATCATAAAGAGAAATTTACATTAGCATACTTTCTTGCAAGTATTACTGTTTTTTGGATTATACTTATCATATTATTTATACTTATTTTTGCAACAGTTAACTCTATGTTCAAATAAGTGAAATCACTATTGAAAAGTTCTAAAGCTTAAAGCCAACAGTAGCGATCCAGCAGGAGCAGCGTATTCCCGAACGTCTTAGCGGCGGCCGTGCAAGCTTGGCCGATCATTTGCACGACAGGGGACGCTTGCTGCTCCTCGGGCTGTTTGTTCTAAGCCGGTCAATCATTCAAGTATTGGAATAATGTTTTCCCAGTTTAACTGTGTAGCATAATCTAAAGCCGTTTTCCCGTTGTTGTTCTTAGCATTTTTATCTACTCCAAATTGCAATAGAACTTCAACTGATGTGCGATTACCTGCAATAGACTCTCTATGTAAAAGGGTATTTCCTAAATCATCTTTTGAAGTTAACTCGCCAGGGTTTTGCTGTAGAAATTCAATCAGCTGCTCTCTCATATTTTTACTCATTGGATGTTCTTCCAGATTTTCAGGGCGCTCCTGTTGGTTAGTAACAACCCAAATGTCATTGTAGTCACCAAAATCTAGTCCCCAAGCTTCATCATGCTCTTTTCGTTCGTTGTCACTCATTTCAGAACGCATGGCTTGTATAGTAAATCCTCCAAAGGTTTTATCCCCTTGTGTAAAAAGCCAGTCACTAATTTGGCTTAGAGGAACTATGACGGCATCTTCAACTTTAATATTTGTCAATAAGTTCGGTTCATTGATCAACACGCCTTTTATGTTCTCGCCATCAAAATCTATTTCATTCACCCACATATGTTCTAGCGTAGGCGTGTCATTATCATCCATAATCTGAGAGAGTCTAACTTTAACACAAGCTAGATCTAGTGCAGGAATGATTCTTCTGTACTCCCATGATAGCTCTCTCCAAAAATATCTGAAGGTTTCCTGTGCTTTTTTATATGCCTCTATCATTTTTGGGCTTTCCTCTGCGAAAAAAATGTCCGTCATTGTCTTATTTCCTCCATTATCTTCAGGTAGCACTCCTCGATTTTTCACTTCCGACATACAAATCCATTCTCGCTTGCAGTACTTTCAAAGCAAAAACACCTTTATTCAAATCTCAATAAAAAGTTGAATTCGTTTCTTGATAAAACATCATTACTCACGGTTACCCTTTTGTCGAAAAAAAAGTCCATATCATTTGAATGTGGATCGTCTAATTGAGTATCGCATATATGAATTAAATTAAAATCAATCAAATCTCCATACTGAGGAGAGTCAAGGTAATATGGTTTATTATCTAATTTCCCGCGGAACTCAGAATCTTTCCGCTCAATGATTTCTACCCACATTCTTTCAGCTTCGCACCCATTCTCCAATGTTTCTTCTGCCATAAAAATCAATTTAACCAAGTCGCCAACTTTTAGTTGACTCAGAACGTGTTGACTAGGTAGATAGAATGTATATGGTGATTCTCTATGGCGCTCCACTACGTTATCCAGTTTCCATTTCATTAAATACTCGCACTCCTACTCATCTGATTCTTTCACTTTTACAGTCCCAGCTAAGATAGAAACCGCTGAAATAGTGGCTTTTGCCTTCCTATTTTCTGTGCATAGCGTTAAGTTCGAATGATGATACACAAAATCCCGATTTCCTTTGTGATTCCCCAAATAGGTCTGGTTGCGAACAACTATTTTTCTCATGGTTTTTCTCAAACTCCTCACCCACCCAAAGTCTTCAAGATCTCTTCCATACTCACAGGGGCATACAAATTCGCATCCACTCCAACATCATAGCGTTTGATACCTTGCTCAAGCATTTCAAGGTTATACGAAATATTTGAATGAATGTGTCCATGCAGTTGAATGGAGCCATGCCTTTGCTTATGCCACTCAAGGATTGGATAATGGAACAAAATGAAATGATAATTGCCATGTTTTAGCTCAAAATAATCTTTGATCCAGACAAAGTGGCTTTGGTCAAACGGTTCATCATCAACGAAGTTATCGTGATTCCCTTTGACCAAATATTTCGTTCCATTTAGCTGTGATAAATAATGATTAGCCACCATACCGCCTTTCATCGTCACATCGCCCAGAATATATACCTCATCTGTGTAGGATACTTTTTGATTCCATTTTTGGATTAATTTACGGTTCATCTCTTCCAGGTTGCGAAAAGGACGATGCGTATGCTTCATGATCTTGTCATGTTCAAAATGCAAGTCGGCTGTAAAATAGATCATACCGTGTTCACCTCTCCATATGAAAAACTAGCACACAGCTTAGCGTTTGGTGTCCTCAATGGCTTGCTTCAATATTGGCAAGGGTCGCCTAATAAAGATATGCGATGGTTCATTATTGCGTTATGATGAACGCCTTAAACCCTGGTCATTCTTTCGTATTCCTTTACGACAGGACTGAATCTCCGTGTGCTGCACCTCACTTCTATACTAACATGGATACCCATCTTTTACCTAACCATTCAATGTTCTTGGCATTAGTTCCCATACATGGTTTCACTGGAGAAGCCTTTTGGTGTAATATGGAAGTTGGATGGGTTCACTATAGGAGGGGAATAGCTGTTCTAGGCTATGGCTCGGGTTGGAGAGGAAGAATTAAAAGGGGAGATATGATGAAAAGGAATTGGTTTTCAATATTATCTGTGGTCGCGATAATCATTTTACTCGCCCTGAATATAGGCTGTAATTCATCAAGCATCGGGAGCAATGTACCGCCTGAAAAAAGCAAGACGATTACAGCAGAATCACAAAGGGGAGATTATCTTTCCATAACTAATACGGAATATGTAAACGGGGTTGATACCGATGATGGAATGGTTATGCGAATCTATACGTATGACATCAATAGTAAGGTGTTAAGCAAAGTAGACGATTTACCTTATACATCCCAGTACCCGTTATCGGTCGTTTCATTAAAAGAGGACAAAATTTACTATTCCGCTGCCGGAGAAGGCAAGGGGGACCAATTGTTTGTCTATGATAACAAAACGAAAACTTCCCAGCGATTGACTAATGAGTTATTCGCGATTAATAGAATTATACCGCATGCGGCCGAAAACAAATTGATTATGACGGCAGTGAAAAAGGGTGAACGTCCGCTCAAAGTTGTTTTTTACGATAAGCAAAGTAAACAAATGAGTACTGTGAATGATCGCGATATGGACACCACAGTCTGGGACATCTCATATGATCCGGAAACGAATAAAACATATGCAGCGAGTTATTCGGAAAATGAGCAAAGTAAAAACATTGAAAAAGCCAATAGAACTCAAACAGAGCTAATCCCACCCAAGAATCAGATCGTGGAGATTGATAATAATAGCATGGAGCAACGCTCGGTGATCGAGTTAGAAAACGAACAAATCTTACGTTTAACGGCAAGAGGAGAGCAAATTCTTATTGCCACTGCAAGACATATAAACAAAGATCCGGTAGAATACAGTTTTATTAATATAAAGACGGGAGAGAGACAGAGAATTGACTTGCCTATAAAAGCAAGAAGTGGATTGTTCTTATCCCAAGACGGAAAAGGGGTTTATTTCTTAGGAGTAAGCGAAAAGGAGGACAACGGAAGAGGTATTCACTTCTATGATTTTAATACTCAGAAGACGGAACCAATATTCCTTCAAAAAAACGGATTTATTAATAATTTTAGGTTAATTCCTGGTGATTCGTGAGATGCCTGGAACAACCTATTTTGGATGCCCTTGTAAAAGTGAAAAATGTGGTATAATTTTACCAGTGAGGTGAGAAGATGCAAATTGCTAAACAAAGAATCGTTTTGTTTATTCTTAAGTTAATCATAATCGGTCCTTTTTGGTATTATGCATTCTCTTTATTAAATGACGGAAATGGGGATTGGAACTTTGGACTATATTCATTTGCAGCCCTTTTGATTGGGACTCTGTACGCTGATGTAGAGAAAGAAATAAGCTGGGGTTCAAAACGGAATATAATACTTTCGCATATAATATTATTGAGCTTGTTTCCTATGCTTGGATTATTTTTTCGTTCCAACATTATGAACCATTTTCTCGCTGGATGTGTGATTTTGGTTGGAATTAATACTTATATGTTTGTTGGAGGAATAATCTTTAGAAAAGTATTTGATTGATAATGTGCACTATTATTCGGACAAAAGGAAGGAATTTGGAAATATGGAACAGTGGGAATATAAGACTCTTAAGTTCTTCACAAAAGGTTTCTTTAGCGGAGGTACATTGGATATAAAAGAATTTGAGAAGGATCTTAATGTAATGGGATCAAATGGATGGGAGCTTGTATCTTGTTTTGATACAAACCAACATCAAGGATCTTCAAAGGAAGTCATTTGTGTTTTCAAAAGAAAGAAATAGATAATGAAATGTCAATTTCATACGAATATTAAGGAGCAAGCAAAATAATAAAGTGAGAGTAAGGAAATAAGTTCTGAGGAAAAAGATGTGGGGAAAGTAGAGGAACCCAGTTTTTCGACTTTGTCAAAAAAATCAAAGCTCATTGTTGTAACTGCAATCTTGTTGTTAATCATTTTAGCTGTATCATTTATGTTTACAAAACAGCGAAATGGAAAATCAGTATTCTTGTAGGTGTTTTGCAGATCGCATTGGATATAATAGCGGTTCACACCATAGATAATATGATGGAAAGTGTTACTTTAAGTGACACTGCTAAAGTTGTTATGGTATTGATATTATTTTGCATTGATAAAATGTTGCCAAGCAGTCGGAAGAAAGGGGTGAATTAATGTATCTGGCCCCCCCGTTTCGCAGGGAGGCAGTGTCATTGTGTATAAACATTCATTTCTCAATAACTCTGGCTACCTGATGCCCGCATTTAGAGCAAATTCCTTGAAGAGCAATTCCATACTTATCCAATTGTGCCGTAAAATCTTTGATGCTTGTTGCTCCTAAGCATCTTCCGCACCAGACATTGCTGATATATTTTTGACGAATATCCTCGGGAATTTTAAGCCACTTGCTCATCGCTGCATAGGAAATGACACCAGAAGCATTGGCAATATCGTCTTGTTCCTTGTCATGATCTATCCATTTGAGATCAGAATACGAGCCGTTCAACGAATCATGAATCCCCCAGCAGTCACAACCGGGTGTATTGACAATAGCCTGTACGCGATCTTTATATTGCTCAAACAAGTCAGGCGTTTTCTCATTATTGAGAATTTGAACTACTTCTTCATAAGCATCGGTAAAACGATCTCCCATATCTTCAAAGATATCTCCCTGCTCATGAATATACTCAACTGCCACTTCACAGAAGTAAACCAGCAATTCGAAAGGCAAAATCGTTCCCTTGCCAATCTTTTTTAGGTCTGAAAGGTCGACCTGCAATTAGGGAGCAAAGACCTCCGGATTATCGTTCCGCCAGGCGCACCTATGCAGCCTATTAAGCAGGCCGTATAACTTCTCATCACCCTATCGATTTCACTATCCGCATATTCAATTGCGATATTTATGCCCGGCTTGCGCCATGCCAAAATTCGACCGGAAAATCCAGGCCACCAACATTCTTCATCCAGTTCAGGTTGACCATATGCCTTTATCGACTCATCCGGTGTTGAGCTCATCGTGATTCCCTTGGGAAGCTTTCCGGGAAACGGAGCTTTAATTCTGTCATCCGACCCGGGCGCAAGAAAATGTATGGCGCCCATGATCCATTCGTCTTGATTTGTATATTGGAGTCCAGTCAGATCATTTATTTTTGGCGCGCGATAAATATCGACGCGTATCGATGTTTTCACAGACCAGATGATATCGTCGTTGAAATAGCTGTTCGGGGGTGGCATTCGCTTGACGCCGAATGATTGCAGCAAAGCTTGAACATTCTTGGGACTGTACGGATGGCCAAGCATTTCAATGAGCTGTTCAGATGGTTCTTTCATGCTTAGATCCATTCCTTTCGCTTCGCTCAATACACACAACAAGGCAAAATTTGCTCGATAGTGGAATCGGATGAGCTTCTGAATATGACGTTATTGAAAAACAAATGCGTTACGTTTGTCGTCCGAAGGACTTCCAGCTTTCCTTCATGTATGGAGACGGTAAAAGGGATGTATCCCCGACACCGCATTGTTCCAAGGGTTTGATAAATTGTACGTCAGCTTAACCAACGTTTATTCATATTCACTCTTTACCTTCCGCAGCATTTCTTGTACTTTTGACCGCTGCCGCATGTACAAGGATCATTGCGACCAATTTTTTCGACTTTTACAGCAGGATTACTCTTCAGATCGCCAGAGGCAGCGCTACGTTCTACCTTCGAGTAAGAATTGGTTAACATTTCATGGAAATCTTGGCGAAAACAAGCCCAATCTTGCAATTCCTCGATTGCACTCGTAATCAACTGAAAGTTATGTTTTTGATAATTCTTTCGCAACACATCTTCTTTTGTTTTCTGGAGTGTCTTCTCAATGCTATCCAACCGGATGATCGTGCTTTCAACAACCTGATCTTCATATAAGCGCTGAATATCTGGAAGAACCTCTTCAGGATAAAGATCTTCACAGCAGCAGACGATTTCTGCATTTATATAATAATTTGTCTCTGCGAGCTTGCCGTTCATAAGCTGCTTGAAATAATCCATTACGAAATCTCTCGAGAGATGATCGTTTAAAACCAAAACAACTAAAGCATTCAATGCTTGTCCGCGCGCGTACTGGTTCGCTTTTGTATTCTCGATTAACCCCAATAGCAAATCAATTTCTCCATTGTACACAGACGCAAGGATTCTACCAATACCCTCAGTTATAGCATCGTCAAATATATTTTCGCAAATCTCACTGGGCTTGGATAAAACATCGATCATAATTGGAAATAATTCTTTTACCTGAAACTGTGCCAACAGGAAATAAGCATAAATAAAATCGATTCGAGTCGGACGATCCAATACTTTCTCATAATCGTCTTTCAGGTCGTTCATAATTTGAAGCAAGTAAGGAATAGCCTCTTCCTTCTGCTCGATGATATGCTGTAGTTCGTTGCGTGGAAATTTACCATTATTATACCGAATTGCTTGAAGTATCTGTTCCATAACGCTTTAATCCCCCTTTTCGTATTTGCATACTCATTCCTCCCGATATATTAGGGCTCCTCTGGGGAGCGCAGCCGATTCCGTACGCACCGAAGGACGAGAAACGGAAGTCGGGACTCGTGGATTGAATGAAGCTTCCTTTAATATGATTGTCACAAACCAAATTGTACGTGTCAACAAATATTTTCCCTCCTTCTTCGTGTTAGCGGTACATTGCCAAATCTTCTTTTCGAGCGTTGTTCCCTATTTCATCTCTGTTGAAAAATTTCCGCCGCGGAAATTCAAAAAAAATCACGTCCTCCAAGGGAGAACGCGATATGAAGCAGCTTGACTCCGTGTTTCAACATCGTCATGTAGGCTTTCGAGCGACTACCGCTAACCGGCCGTCTTCGGTTGAGTATTCACACGTAGACAGAACAATAAGCTTGTCGCCATACCGGGCTGTCACGCCCGTGTCGTAAAGAGCGAGTTTTTTGATGTTCTGAATATACGAGTCAAACTCGGCGGATGTTCCTACCTTCTCAATCTGGTAGTACTTAAAAACGTCGTCCGTTTTGCGATAAACCTTTGAGAGAATAACGGCAACAATTTCATATTCTTCCTTTTCGTAAAGCGTACTGAACTGGAATGTAGCACGTTCCTTATAATAGATTTCTTTCTTGTACTTCATCAAATCTGCAAACATCACGCCGCTTTTCATGTGATGTCCGTGAATCAGCAAAATGTCCGAACCGTTTATCCGACTATGTGCGTCCAAAAAGGGGAGTCCATTTTGGTTTATCTTTTTATCGAAATCATGATTGAGATAGTATTGTGAATCCTGTTGGTTCTGCATAATCGGGTATTCAATTCGGGTGCCGTCAATTTTCAACCAACCGACGATGTCCGGGTTTCTCCTGTAAAGCTCTTGAAATTCAGGGAGCATAACCGGCTCATGCGCCTTCGTGATAATAGGTGAGGGTGTCGCAGCACCCCCGCCTTTATCCGGTTCTTTATTCCACATTTCTGCCAGTTCTTTAATTTGCTGCTGTTCATCATAATCCCGCAGGAAAGTTCTCGCAATAGAGACGAGAGAAAAAACCAACAGAAGAAAGGAAAAGGCGACAAGAAATTTTTTGATTTTACTCATTTTCTTACCGCCTTTCCTGTTACTGAATGTGCTTTTTCTTCTTGCTGCTGAGCAGACAGAATCCGATCACAATCAAGGACATTAGCGCCAAAGCCATATAGAAGATTGGCGATATGCTATTATCTCCTGTTTTCGGAACATTGTCCAACTGGTTGTCGCCATTGTCGGTTCCGTTGTTGCCAACGGCTCCGTTGTTGCCAACGGTTCCGTTGCTGCCGTCAGTTCCGTTGCTGCCGTCAGTTCCGTTGCTGCCGTCAGTTCCGTTGCTGCCGTCAGTTCCGTTGTTGCCAGCGGTTCCGTTGTTGCCAGCGGTTCCGTTGTTGCCAGCGGTTCCGTTGTTGCCAGCGGTTCCGTTGTTGCCAACGGTTCCGTTGTTGCCAGCGGTTCCGTTGTTGCCAGCGGTTCCGTTATTGCCGCCGGTTCCACTACTGCCGCTGGTTCCACTGCTGCCGCCGGTTCCACTGCTGCCGCTGGTTCCACTGCTGCCGCCGGTTCCACTGCTGCCGCTGGTTCCACTGCTGCCGTCAGTTCCACTGCTGCTGTCGGTTCCACTGCTGCTGTCAGTTCCGTTGCTGCTGTCGCCGGGTTCAGGCTTACCGGGTTCAGGCTTACCGGGTTCGGGCTTACCGGGTTCAGGCTTACCGGGTTCGGGTTTACCGGGTTCAGGCTTACCGGGTTCGGGTTTACCGGGTTCAGGCTTGCCAGGTTCGGGGTTGACGGGTCCAGTTCCGCCGCTATTGCCACCGGAACTTACCGGCTTCAACTGTACATCGTAGCGTACGATGTCGCTTCCGACAGAGATGGTTGCGCTCGTATGCATCTCATACCCGGTTTTCGATACAACCAGATAGTAATCTGTGTCCGGGAATACCATGTACGCATATGAGCCGGTTGCGTCGCTGTTCTGACTTGGGCTGTCGTTATCGTTCGGTGCAAAGCCCGGAATCGCAGGCAGCGTTACTTCCGTGCCTGGCGTGATGCGGTTCGCCCTGTTCCTCGGCGTATCCGCATAGTGCAGCGTCACTTTAGCTCCCTCGATTACTGCGCCAGTCTTTGCGTCCGTAATTTTGCCATACGGGTCGACAAGCTCCTGCGAAATATTCAATTCGCCGTTCGCTTTAACGTCCAGCTTCGCATCCCGAATGAGCGTCAGTACTTTGCCCGGCGCAACTTCGTAACGCACTTCCATTTTGTAGCTTTCCGCAGATAAGCCATCCACGAAGAACGTGCCGTTAGACTGCAATTTGAATGCTTTCGGAGCGCCGTTCTGATCCAAAATATAGTTGCCGTTCGCATCCTGCAAATAAATGTGCATCTTGTCGGCAAGTGCGCTGTTCAGCTGCGAAGACTGCCCTCCAGGCTGCTTCAGGAGAACGATGCCTCCAGCCGTAATGTGCGCCGGAACCAACTCGCCACCCTTCGCATTGCTGTCAACCTTTGCTTTTTGCGTGAAGGTAATCGACTCATCAACGCCATTGATTTTGATCTTTTTCGTGAAGCTGCTCGTATAGTCTCCACCATATGCGACAGGGAGGAAATAAGCGCCAGTGGCATCGGTCGTGATCGTGTACTTCTTGCCATACACATTGTTGGTGACCACAACGGTTGCATTTGGAATCACTTCGCCCGTTGTGTTGTCCCGCAGCACCCCGATGATCGCCGCCGGCATGGCGGTTACAATCGTGGTGGCGGTCAAATTTCCTTCTGTCGGACTGTTCACCTTGGCCGTGATGTTGTGATCCTCAGGCGTTGTTGCGTCCAGCTTTGGCGGTGCATAAAAGATAACTGCTTTTCCTTGTGCATCGGTCGTGGCCTTTACTTCCGATTGATCCGGCAGTGTAAAGACGACTTCTCTGTTCGTAACCGGGTTGCCTTCAGAGTCGGTCAACGTAGTCGTCAGCTGCGAAGACGTTTTACCGTTGCCGGGAACGACCGCAGGATCTGCCGTCAGCGTCAGCTTGCCCGGGAGATACTTTGCATTGACGAAGCGAGCTTCGTCAATCTGCTTCTCCACGATCGTGCCGCTATTCGTCCGATTCGCCGGATCGGCGGTATACCCCTCGCCCGAATAATCGGTCTCGGTGACGATATAGCTGTCACCGCTCGGAATACCTTCAATGACGACGTCTTGCCCATGCTTAAGGGTGATCGTGTCGCCGGATTTGATCGATCCTTTGGTGCCGTCCGACTTCGTGTAGGCATACGACTCACCTGCAGCCGCATTCGGGAATTTGACCGTAAACTCAAATTCCTTGTTCTTGTCCGCACCGCTGCCGATTACCGTCTCTCCGATCAGCAAACCGCCGGACACAATCCGTGTGTTGACGAACTCTGCTTTATGGTCGCCCCCATCGGTAATGGTGCCGGTAGTTTTCCAGTCCGGCCAATTCGTCGTGTACCCGTCAGCCGTATAAGAGGTCTCAGTGACGGTGTAGTTCGTATCCTTAGGAATTCCAACAATAGTGACCGTTTCTCCATGCTTGAGGGAGATCTTGCCGCCGGATTGAATGGTTCCTGTGGAATTGTCCGATTTCGTATAGGTATACTTCCCGCTTGCACCCTCGCCGTCGAAGGTGACGGTGAACTCGAACGCCTTATTCTTGTCCCCGCCGTTGCCCACGACCGTCTCCCCGATCGTCAGCTTGCCGGGGAGGTACTTGGTGTTGACAAACTTCGCTTCGGCAATTTTCTTCGCCACAATGCTGTCGGTACGCGTCAAATCCGCCGGATTGGTAGCGTAGCCCTCGCCTGTGTAATCCTTCTGGACGATGGTGTAGGTGATGCCATCAGGGATATCCTTGATGGTGATGGTCTGGCCGCCTTTCAGCGTAATGATTCCGCCGCTGGCCACCGTGCCGTTTTTTGAGCCGGTATATTCATAAGACTTGCCGTTGCTGAAGGTAATCGTATATTCAAAATCCTTGTTCAGGTCTGCCCCTTTCCCCTCTATCGCCGTGTCCAGCAACAAATCGCTGGGCACCCACACAGGGGTTGGCACAACCAACGGTTTGTTGCTGGTTACCTCCACTCCGTCCACCCAGATGGGATTCCAAGGAGTAGAAGCCACACGCACCTGATAAACCGTCGTGGTCGGCAGATAGGTGGTCGGGTCAATATAGGTTTGCTTGAGCACGTAAAGTCCCGCTTTGGCAAACAGACTAAGCTTGCCGTCCGCACCTGTAGTTCCACTGGCGACCTTTGTTACGCCGTCGGGCTCGTACAGCGTGAATACTACGTCCTTAAGCGGCTTGTTTTCCGGGTCGATCTTGATCAGATCCAGCTTGCCTCGGGTTTCCGCGCTGCCGCCCACGTCGCTATTGTCGACCGCGCTTTCGCTTTTGGCGCCGACGTCCTTCAGCGTGTCATCGCCCATCAGCTTAATCTCGTTGCCCACTTTTCCACCGTTAGGCACTTCGGTGACCTCGGTCTGATACACGATCTGATAGAATCTGTTCGGGTCCGCCATGCGGAAGATCAACCGGGTTGCACCGCCTTCTGTGACGGTTTCCACCTTGACCTCGCAGTTCGGGTCATACAAGTTCAGCGCATCGCCGTCCCTCGTCAGTTCCCCGCTGGGGGTCGGCTTGGCGCGGTATACCGCCATGTCAGGGCGTCGCAGCGAGAGGTTCCCACTCTCGTCCTTTCGCAGCGTCAGCCCCCGGCCAAGAGTGTCCTGCAAATAGACGCCTTTTTTGATCTCGAAGGGCGGGGTGTAATTCACCGTCCACTCCAGCACGCCGGGATTCGGCTTGGTTACCGACTTGCCCAACGACTTCATCGGGACGATGACCTTGCGCTTTTCGGTGCGCACGGTGGATATGTCGCCCCATTGGATGTGCAACTCGGCGGTATTTTCGACCGCTGTCCTTGGATTGCGGCTCTCGAAATAGGTCCTCTGAGCGCTCTCCGTGGGCTTGGCCTTGACCAGAATGACATAGGGCATTTCCAGCTTGGTAAAAGAGAAGGTACCCACGTTCCCATTGGCAGAGAAGCTCACCACATGGCGCGGGTCGGTCGGCTGAATGATCTCTTTGGCGTCGTTTCTGGCTCCGTAATCATGTTTGCCATAGTTGCTTGATTCCCCTCGCCACAGTTCGAAAGCCTTCCCCTCGGAAAAGGGGACGAACTCCCAGCCCTCGGGCAGGGTATCAACGAGCCGGATGTCGCTGGCCACCCGATTGCCGCCGTCCTTCGCCATCTCATCCGTTCTCAGCCCGTTCATATTGACCGCCAGCCGGAAGGTTACCGTATTGGTCACCTGATCATAGGCTGCCAATGTACGGGTCTCATTGCTGTCGTCGCGGATGTAGTGGTCGATATTATTCGGTTTGCTGCCATCACCTTTGCCATCGATGATGGGTTCTGACGCATAGAGCATTTCCTTGTTGAGCATCCGGCCGTGATAATTGTCGTAGCCATCATAGTACGTTGCGTACTCGTTGCCGTCAATCAGATGGACGCGGTTATAGCGGGTTTTACCATTTTCAGGTCCCTGCCGCGCGAATTGATCCGGATGATTCAGGACAGAGCGGAAGGTGAAAGTGGCTTTCTGGTCGGTGTTATATCCAGTGACGCGCAGCAGATCGGCCACTCGCGCGCCTTTCTGGGTCAAAGGGATAACCTCCAGCTTCAAGCCGTCCTTCGTCTCGAAGGAACCCTCCTTATACATCTGCCAGTTCTCCCGGGTCGTACCGCCTTTGGTTTTCAGCAGGTTTAGAATTTCCTTGCTGACCGCTGCATTGTCATCCACATTAGCAAGATCGATTGACTCGCCGTACACCAGCAAGTCGTACACCGCAGCGTTCGGAATGGCTTCTTGGGGCTTCAGGCTGACCGTCCATGTAACTGCGCCGGTATTGAAGTCGTCCCCGGTGATCGAACCGCTCTTGGTCAGGGAATGCGCGCCAATGATGACAGTGGTGGTGTCCGACACGGTAGATTGGTCGTTGTCCTGCACGGTATTGACATCCAGCTTCCACCGGGCGATAGCCTTGTTGTCGAAGCTAGTTATACTGCCAGTAACTTCGGACACAATGACCAGCCTGATCGGTCCGTTTACCTCACCAAAGGAGTACACATTGTCTGTGGGTTTAATCGCCGTTTTGGCTGCGGACCAGTTTTTTGTATCACTGTCCCATGACTGCCATGTGGCGGATTTCCAGGTAAGTCCGGCTGGCAAGGCATCGGTGATCGTGAAGTCCTTCAGGCCTTGCTTCTGGTAGTCCTTGTTAACGTCAATCGTCCATGTGACAGTACGCGGGTCATCCGAATTCTCCCGCTTGCTCAGTGCGCCGCTCTGCTGAATCCAGTCAGGCCTGAAGGCGGCGCGCCACGAATTTGAGGAAAGCGGCGGCTTACCCGACGTGTCCCTCAGTTCCGCTTTATTTGTGATAGTCCGCCACTGACCTTCACCGGTCTTATACTCATCGTAATACTGCCCCTTGGGAATCCACGTCTTGAAGGTGACGGTCGCCTTGTCGCCGAAGCCCGCAGGGAAGGTATAGGCCAGCGCGTTTATGGTGCCGCTGTCCGGCGCCACCTTCTCGCCGTTGACTTGGAGGGAACCCTCTGCATAGGTGCCCACCTGAGCCGGATCGAGCGCGTCATAAAATGTTAGCCCTTCCAGTGGCTGCGGGATAGCAGGGTCAAACATATCCGTAGCGGAAATTTCCACCTGCCACTCGATCGCACCCTCTACAAAAGCCGCCTGATTGATATAGCCGTATTCGGCAGTGTTGCTGTTGGACTTCATTGTGATGCTATACGCAGGCGTGGTCCGGGGGTTTTCGAGCAAGTAGCTCCCCCCGAAAATATTAATCGGCTTTTTGTCGCCATAGTTTATGCCCGACAAATCCGCCTTTGCGGTGGAATCAAAGCCGAAGGTGATGTTCACCCCCTGACCGTTGAAAAAGCGGTCTTCGCCGTCAAACACAACCTTGATGCCCTCTTCGGAGAAATAGGCGGTTCCGATTGTAAGGCCCGATCTCTCCTTAAGCGTCATGGTAGCAGTCGGCAGAATCACTTCCCGAAAGTAGGTCGCTTTGTCCAGCATCACATAGTCGCCTTTCAAAATGACCGTGCTGCCATCCACTTCGTTTGGATTCTTGGCGTCGCCCTTCACCGGAACCTTGATGCCGGTCGACTTAAGAGAGAAGGGCTTTCTGCCATGAATGGTATCACCCGTCTTTAAGACATTCCCGTCCTGTGTGACTTCCAGCGGAAAGGGCGAATTAGCTTCCATAAGCACCGTCGTTTTGTTCGCCGGGGCCGCCGCCATCATTAAGAAATTGAATGGCGTAGCGTACACCGCCTCAGGTACCGACGACGATGCCGAGCCAGATTCGCTACCGGCTGCCGTCCCGGAATCGTCTGGCGTAGCGTACACCGCCTCAGGTACCGACAACGGTGCCGAGCCAGATTTGCTACCGACTGCCGTCCCGGAATCGTCCGGCGCACTCTCCGCATATGCAGCAGAGAACGTCACCGTCTGCAAGACAAGCAAAACTGCTAGGCAGAAAGATAGCACAGCTTTGCCTACACTGCGTTTTTGTTTCATTACAAAATTCTCCTCCATTTCCGAGGTTTTTGTCGACAGCAAGATCATCATCTGCTCAATATAATGCACAAGCGAATAGACATATGCTATTTGCTTGACCCCAGCGGCCCTTCACATCTTCGAAATCTTGCGAAGTTCCATATAACGAACAATTCCATGGGTGTGCAGGCGGTTGATCAATGCTTAGTAACTTTCCTCCCCCTCTCCGTCGACCACCTTCGCCAATCACATACTTTAAAATAACAGAATACGCCAGCTTATCCAGCGTATCTCGCCATTTTACTATCACGATATATACAAAAACTATACAAGCACTCGACAATAATAATTCATCTTCCTCGCAGACTCATTTAGGAGAATTGGAAACGATCTGGGAACGTCGCCTGACGGGACCCTCTATCCCAACAAGCCGATGCCAACAACTCCTGCCGTTTCTTTAAAATCCGGGCACCCGATTGCAAGCCAAACCTGAGCAACAGACCGTAGATCGCTTCTCAAATATCCCCTTCCTAAATCTCCGAAAGTGTGTTGAAATTTACATTAAATAGGAGTCGTATCTATCCGATATAAATAAGATAGAGACTTGGTTGGAATGGTACTTTAATCATTCATGGAAATGGTGTATTTCATGAAGCATTATGGACAGAAGCACCGAAACCAAAGAATAGTAGGTTAGCCAATAGCCTCAAAGGGATGAGACACGAAATGACGATTCGAGAGGTCAAATTTACACAGGCATACGTTGATATATATATCAAGAACAGGTTAATGGCTTGAAAGGGGTACTAGAGTTTGGGCTTGTCGTAAGACAGAAGCGGGGTCAACTGGATAGTATTCAGTTTGGTCTTCAAGAAGAGAAGCGGTCTGCATCCGCAAAGGAGAAGCGAAAACCTGTAACCATTCTCGCCAGATTATTTGGTGATTGAAGAAATTGTGAGTCAATTATCTCCTCGTCCATAAGGAGGACTTCGCGTGAAAAGGAAAGGTATCATCCTGATATGGATAGGCTGTTTTTTATTCGTTTGTTCTGTATATCCGATGTTCTTAATTATGCGAGAAAAAGCGACCATATATCACGTATATAAAAACTATGCTATTGAGCAATTGATAAATGTACATAGTAGAATGGATGCAACTACGGTTCTAAACTCACCATTTATGCTAACAAATAATAAAATACAAGTAATTACAGAAGATACCGGGATCGTGGCGCCAAAAACAATTAACCAAAAAATTAAACATATCTTCAAAATGAAGATATTGATTAATGATGAAGAAAAATTCCCTGAGTCGGAAGTAACGTTGACTCCAGAGAGGGAAGAAGACAGCCGCTTTTTGTCGTGGTTAAACGTAGTCAAAATAAGAGAGCAGGACAGCGGGATCGAAAAAACGGCTATTATTCAAAGGCTTTCAAGCGACTGGATACCTGGCAAGAAGAATCCTTCCCACACCGAATCCCAACAGTGGAGGATTATTTACTTCACGGGATATAACCAGATGGAAGAAGAGGTTTTTGGATATCCAGACCGCGGGAAACATCCTCTAGGCGTGAGACTAATTCAAGAATCGCAGATGTCGTCCACTTTAATCGGGTTTAAATCGGATGTTCTAACGTATCTTCCATCGTATTATTATCCTGCGATATATCCGCAACTTACGTTCTGGGTAGGCGTTATGTTGCTAATCTGGGGAACTGTTCGCTTTGTAAGGGGGATGAGGGATACATCAGCATAAAACTCCAATTAACCCTTTCCTGAATCTCGCAGTTCCAAGAGGAACTTATACGAACAAAATCACCTATGAAAAGTAAGAGAACGGATTAATTATGGTTATAATGACTAGGATGTGAATGATCTATGAATAAAAAAAAGCTTTTTATCGCTTCTTTAATAAGTTTGTTTTTTATTGGTGTATCCATATATCCATTGTTTTTAATCATTCAAGAAATGGTTGTGGATCGTTATTTGAATTCCAGATACAAAATAGAAGAAGTGATTGATATAAGGAATACGCGTCACCAAAATGCAGATCAGTATTCTTATGAACTTGCTTCGCCAATTCAATGGAAAGGTAATATTATAGAGGTTTTAACGAGGGACACTGGCGTTGTCGCCCCTAAAAGCAGATTTGATAACGACACTCTGCATGTTATGCAAGTCACGATTAAAGTTAACGGAAGAGAGCAGTCATTTCCAACCCAAGCTTGGCTGCCTCAAAATATTACAAAGGATAGCGATTACTTATCTTGGCTCAACTTGCTGAAAATTAAAGACAACAAAAATAATATGGAGCAAATTGCTATTGTCCAAAGAATAGCAGATAATTGGAAAAGGGGAGATACCACATCTCAAAAATGGAGGATATTGTATGTAGGTGAAGATCAGCAAGTGAACGAAGAACGGTTTAGTTATCTAGAAAGAGGAGATCATTCACTAGGGTTAAAATTGGTCCTTGCTTCTTCACAATCGTCTTCTTGGATAGGATATAAATCTGACATTGCTTACAGGCGGCGGTGTTTTTGTTTGCTGTCTTTATGCTTACAGGATTAATCAGTTCTTCACTTGAAGAAACTTTGACGCCAATGTTTATTCTCTCTGGCATTGTTACTAGCCTATTGGTCACATCTTTAAGTGGAATTGTAACAAATTATAGATTGAAAAGTGTATTTGCTAGTGACAAGTTATTACAAAAAGAATATTTTTACTTGTTTGATGATGGTGGAATTAGCACTGAATCGGAAGTGGGCAATGGTAAAATTAAGTGGTGTGAAGTATACAAAGTGAAGCGCAATAAAAAACTCCATGTGATCTATGTAGCCAAAAACAAGGCACTTATAATTCCTAGGTCATTTTTCGAAAGCTTAGAGCAGGTGAAAGAGCTCGAATCCTTATTGAGCGATAATTTATCTGTTAAACAGTACAAGTATAGATAAATAGGAGTAACGATAGAAATTCTGTGATTCTATTAGGTCCTTGTCTGTCATTAAAAAATACTACAGTGTGGGTGGAAAAAGTTCACAAGATTGGAATATGCAGAAGTTTACTAATGATGCAAACACAATAAGCTTTCAATTGAATTGGGCTTGAAATTGGCATTTCATCTGAAAAGGATGTTTATCAATGATTTTAACTAACGAACAACTAAAACGGATTATCGAAGGAAAGCCTGTAGGAGATTATTATCCGTACAATATGAAAGAATATGACTCCAAACCTATTGATGATTATTTATCAAAAGTAATAGGTTCACTTAATCAAATTAATAGCCTTGAATTTGAATCCATTTTTGATCATTATGGTAGTGGATTTGCTTCGTATGTTGATGTTTTTTGCTGGAAGAAAGATGGGAGTTCTTCTAGTGACTTACGTGGCGTTCTCTGGAGAAATGGCATAAGAATATATATATGTAGGCTTGCTCCAATCGCAGTTTTAGGAAAAGGGCAAAGTTCTAAACATGCAACTGGGGGAAGCAGAGACTTTTTAAACGTTGATATAATTGATAGTCTTCCAAATGGAGACTGGGCTAGAGTGAGCGTCAAATACTCACCACCTTTCAAGAACCTCAAGCTCATGAGAAAATGAAGGTATCTTGAACGGGAGGTTG
>NZ_JANAVJ010000061.1 GCF_024213375.1 Paenibacillus sp. MZ04-78.2
AACATGAAGGAATGTAGGACAATGAAGCTGTCTAAAGACAGCCCTTGTCCTAAGCCGATTCATCCCATGCCTAAAGGTAAGGGCTTTCTCGGCTAAAATCTGTAACTATGGGTTTTGAACCGGGAACTTGCCTACGAAGTCGACTTCCGTGCTGCGACTAAGCCACTACAGCCGCTCTTGAGGACTAAGAAAAATTCATTCCGTAAAAACCAAGCAAAGCAGGAATAATCACGGTCAATAAAATCACGACAATAATGAAGGTTAGTACGTGCGAAGGAATGCAAAACATGATTTTCGCTCCCTATACCGTCATTTCTTCTCAATCGGTTTGAAATTCTTGGTATCGTTCCACATCTTTTCGAATTCATCTGTGAATGTTTTTGCGGCCCCTTCCTCGCGAATCACAACCAGAACATCATCGTTCTTTGTGCTCGAAGACTTATAGTTTAACGATCCGGAAGTCACAACCTTTTTATCTGCAATCGTTACCTTCAGGTGCATATGGCCGCTGTGGCTGTTGATCTTTATTGGAATCCCCGCGCTGCCTAAAATCTTCAAAGCCTTTCCCTGCGTTTTCCCTTCGGATTTGCTCTTGTCCGTAAGGACTCGAACTGCGACGCCACGCTTCTTTGCCTCCTGGATAGCCGCTACAATGTCCGGATGCGTAATGCTGTAGATCGCAACGTCCAGCGTCTCCTTAGCTGAGTTGATCACATCAATAAGGACCTTTTCCGGGTGCTGCCCGGCTCTAGTAAAGGCAAATTCTACGTTCGTAGGCGTAGGTTGCTTCGCTGCATCTTTTGGTGTATCTTGCGAGTTCTTAATCGGCGCGGACGTGGTATTCTGCTCCGAAGCTGCAACTGCTTGAGGCTCTGCTTGTGTACAGCCGGCAGTCATGATCATTACTACCAAGGCGAGGAGTCCGAGATACTTTTTCATAGCTTGTCTCCTTTACATTTTTACCCATAGTATCATGAACATGTACGACTCCACAAATTCGACTTTAGTCGGAGAAATTTGACGGATTAAATTCCGTGTATCGCCAAAATGGTACTTTTGTGGTGAATTGTTATTTTAGGGCTATCCGATGAAAGAAAATTATTCATTAAAACAAAAACATAACATGACCAGCTATTTTGAGAGAAAAATAAAGATCGGCCCTTGCCGCAAGGATGCGAACAAGAGCCGTTTTTTTACACTGGTTCACGTAAAAATCCCTTAGATATCAAAGCTTCCGCAGTTTATTATATCTTAAGGTTTATACTCCTCATAATTGCGTTCAAAACCAAGAGAGACAATCTCCTATTCTCCTTGGATCTCGCTCCAGTTTCAATTCCTCATAAGGTACGTTCAAAATCCTAAAAGCGACATGATAGTTTGTGAGTGTTTTGCGTTTCAATTCCTCATAGGTACGTTCAGAACGATCCGCGAAATTATTTGGTGCCTGCCCGCGAAGCGATGTTTCAATTCCTCATAGGTACGTTCAAAACTTCGTCGAGATTATTTTGGCGAAGATCGGCAGCAAGGGGTTTCAATTCCTCATAGGTACGTTCAAAACAATTTTCAAAGGTGAAGATATGAAATTAACAAGGGTGTTTCAATTCCTCATAGGTACGTTCAAAACAGGCAGTTGACACTATTTTGACCATATCGTTGAAGTGTTTCAATTCCTCATAGGTACGTTCAAAACATCTCATTGATATACAAACCCGGAGGGAAGCCGGCGTTTCAATTCCTCATAGGTACGTTCAAAACTCGGAAAACATTTGCACACAAATCAAAGGTTTTTTATAGTTTCAATTCCTCATAGGTACGTTCAAAACCCGATAGGCTATCGAGAATGGTTTGATCGTCAGTAACGTTTCAATTCCTCATAGGTACGTTCAAAACCTGGCATTTCTCGACCGGCCAGCCCTGCAGCAGACCGGTTTCAATTCCTCATAGGTACGTTCAAAACCCATCCCTGCGTTGTTTCGCATTTTTCTTCGCTCCTTTGTTTCAATTCCTCATAGGTACGTTCAAAACGATGGAATGAGGTGTGAGATTAATAATATTCATAAATGTTTCAATTCCTCATAGGTACGTTCAAAACCCATAAAAACCCCGCCACTACGCCATTTCCACATATCCCATAATATCATCTCTCCCTCAGTTAACGCTACAAACCCTTCTGCTGCGTGGCCATCGTTGTCGTCGACCCCCGGGCTTTTTTGCAGCATTGGGGGTCGACGACAACATGCACAGTTAAATTATAAAGCTTTGTCCACCTTTTCCAACCTCATTCCCCTTCCAGATACGGAGTTTCAGCTCCAGTTCAAATATTTATCATTCGTGGACGAGAACTTCCTTCTCTGCTCATATCTCAACCAAATTGAAAACCTAGCCATCCTCTCCTGCTTCTGACTTCGGAAGCCTCACGGGAACGGTCAGACCAAAACAAAACTGAACGACCTTCGGATTTTCCGGTAAAACATTTCTCACCACCGTACCAAAGTAAGGAGGCAAGCTTGGCGAATAAAAACAAGATCCAGGCTGAATCATGAGTAACGGACGTTTGAACGGGTGGCGGCCGCCGGGGGCGTTTTCCCCTACTTTCCCGTATTTCGTAGCAATTTTATAATATCCTCTCATCGAATCATGTCGGGAAGGCACACAGTTGGACAAAAGTGCATAGCCATTGCTATCTTTACATTCATCCAAATAGGCAAGACTCTCATCAACTCGTTCTAAGTGAAAAACTCCTTTGCCACTGCTCTTTTTCGCACCGAAGCCGACTTGTCCGATTGCTGTAAGAAGCTCTTCAAACCGTTCCTGATACGACGAATCCAAAAACCGTACGTACAAAGAGTATACTTGAGTGTATTCTACCTCGATGTCAAAAAGCCCGTTTCGCTCCAGACTCGTTCCAGTTGAACGGTCAATAATGACATGAGGCTCCATACGAACGACAGTTGGATTCCCTGCTTCCTCCCAATCAACATCACGTCCGCTTCGCACCGCGTCAAATTCTTTTATTGTCAGCCATTTACGGTCTTTGCGCTGTTTGTTTAACTTGACTTCCCGAATCATGTCTTGTTTGGTATTCTTCCCATATACGGCAACAGGCGAAGGCATAATTAATTTCGGCAGCAGGTCTCCGGGAAAACCGTTGGAAATAACAAAAGGCGGCTGCTCTTCACATTGTTGTATCCACCGGCTCAGTTCACCCTCCCCGTAATGCTGCAACATTGCCCATGCTAATGTCCCCATCAGCGTATCGCTCTGAAGCGGAGTTACTAATCCCGAACGAAAGTGCAGGCGGTAACGTATCAATTTCATTTGTCGTTCCCGCCAGTATCGTGCCTAAACGAATCCTCAAGCTTGCCGTCAACTGTGACATTGCGGAATTCAATCTGCCCATACCCTCGCCCGCCGGAACTTCCGAGGTAATCCTGCTGCAACAATTTCATTCCCTCAAGCACAAAATCAATTAACGCTCGTTCATCATCGAAATCGAATTTACGCAGACTGATCTCGAAACTAAATTCGCTCCCCGCTGGAACCCTTTCTTGCTGGCGTGGCATTTTAGCTCTTCCAGTATTTCTTTCAATAGCATTTTCCGTCTTAATTTCCGCAAAATGAATGCCTGTTTCAAAAAGTGCTTCTTGAAGAATCTCCAGAGATTCATTTGTCAGAGTAGCATCTCGCACCAATACCCTTGTCGGAGCTTTAGTCGGTCCGAATGAACCAAAAAATTCGCATACCTTACAAGTGCCGCAGCGGCAAGGATCTTTTGTAATTTGAGAATATTTGTACTCAAGCAATGATCTCATCTTGCCTTTCAATGAAGAGCCCGGAATGTAAGGATGTTTGGTTAAGGGATGACGAATAATATTATTGTCTATCCCCCCAATTTCCAACTGTTCCTTCGAACCACCAATACGCAGGCCGCTCAGGCAATGAATTACTCCGCGGATCAAAATATGCTTCTCCATTTTCATTTTAATTACCTCCTCGTCGGTTTGTCCGGTCTACGGTTACCTGAATTTCCATGGAATCTCTGCCCTCCACCTTCCGTATTAGGAGAGAAAGCAACAACGCTCTGAAAATGCTGGAAAAACCCGAGCAGTCCTTTCTGTGATACGGTGGCGAGACGAACATTTTTCTGTATAAAAGCCTCAAAAGCTGGCGGTACAACTCCTCTTTTCACTGCATAAGCGACGTCTGCCTCAAGCTTGTCGATTTGCGGACGCACCATATCAAAATTTCCCAATGTACGAAATTTATTTGTAATCCCGAGTACCTTGCTATAAAACCGACGCATTGAAGCGCTTGTCAATCCTCTCTCCGCCAGCATACCAGCCACTTGCTTTGCATGTTCGACGATAATTTCCCTGCGCAGGTACTCCTTTTCGTCATAATACCCGTCTACCAGATAACGTTCCGGCCACATTTACATCTCTCCCTTTCCGATGACGTCATTTAAACGATACAACCTGCTCATCTGGATTAAAGGTCTTAGCGTTAATAAAGGATGATCTTCCTGTATTGTGAGAAAACGCTGGGCCCAAATTTTAACCTCTTTATCCTTCTCGTCAGACAAATTGCGCGCAATATCATAAGCGAGCTTCGGGTAAAACCGCAGCCCCTGAGTGTCCCCAGCCTCATAAGTCCGATACATCTCCGCATAATCCAATAAGCGATGGAGAAGCGCCGAGGTAATCTGTTTTTGCTCCCACATCACAGCCAGACGCTTCGCCTCTTCGCAAAACTCAGCAAACTGTTCCCAGTTCATGGCCTGCTGCAAGACAGATACTTGATTGCGGCCCTCCGGGCGGGTTCGGCTTGGACTTTCCTTAGCCCGATCCAATTCCTCCTCTGCAACTGTCGCCTGCCTGGCCACAGGTTGATGCGACTTGCAGAACGTGATCCCGGCAGATAACGTCAAATTCGGGTTATCCCCGACAAACTCACGGAATCGCAGATGAAGCTCTTGAGCCAAATGAACGATCTCATCCCAAGCCCCGATTAGAAGCAGATCGTCTCCGCCTGAAAAAACCGTGTATACCCTGCGGTATTTTTCGGAGATGATCCTGTGCACCCAACCTGAAAAAAATAAATCCAGCATTTTGCTAAGCACCGCGATTTGTTGAAGCTGGACTGCCTGACCATCCCTATTTAAGCCAAACACGAAAACACTGCCTAAATAATCGACGTCCGCCTTAAAGTAAGCAAGCTGCTTGGCCCCGATTGAGGATTCCGCAATGCATTCAAATTGCAAAGGAGCGCCCGGTCTGACCGGATCTTGAGCATCGTCTTTAGCAAGACAGTGCGGGCAACCGTTCTCGTCTGCTACAGGAATATAGTTTGCAGCGTATTTCGTTACCATCGGTAGACGGTCATCCGTATCCACGGCTGGACTATTCAACCGGTATACCAAATAAATACTGTCCTCGTAGGCCGGAGGAGACTCCACAGCCTCTACGCTATATCCGTCTACAACGGGAAGGCCGCGCTGCGAAGGATAGCGATATACAAAATAACGCGCTCGAACCAGCCTCTGCCCCATTTCCTCGTCGAACCGGCAGTGCTTACATAGCTCCCCTTCGTCTACCGCGAATTTCTTGCAAACCGAGCATCGGCGGCCCGTCTCCTGCTGCTGAACAAGCCAATTGTTCGTATCCCAACATTCCCCTGTAGTCAGCCCTTGGAGTAGCGGATTCATTTTGCGTTGGCGCAGGGTAAGGTTCAATCGTTCCATAATCTTGTCCATATGGGTCAAGTCATCCGCAACAATGACCTCGCCAGCCAGATTACAAGCGATTTCTCCGTGGTATTGTTCCAGAAACCAGTGGTCCAATTCTTTCTGGAGGCGCTCCAGTTCTTGAAGCGTAGCTGTCGCACCCGGAAGTAAGATGTAAAATTTGCCTCCCGAAGACATCACAATATTCGAAAGCGGCAAACCGAAACGATGAACGATCCGATGGGAAATGATGTCCGATAGCGCGCTAAGAAAGAACGAACGGGCCCGCAGACGCTTTGCTACACTTCCTGCCCCTGTCTGGGCAATATCGAAAATATATTTTTGAATACCAGACAGATCACCGACAACTAGCGTCATCTGTCCCGAATCTTCCATTCTTTCGCTGGTTAACGCTGCGGCCAAAGCCCCAAGCATACTGCATTGTTCCGAGACGGGCACGTATTGATGGGACGATTTAGATCCGGATGCTATGCACCAGGCATAATGCTCTACCGTATTCTGTAATTTCGCGAAAAACGCTTCAAACGATAAGTCCTCCCGTTTCCAAAGCCGGTTCAAGGAACCCACAAATTTCTGAACGTACGCCTGAGGATCGGCCGAAAGCTCCGCTTGCTCCTCCTTCGGAAAAATAGCTCGCTCGCTCAATTCCGCGAAATCATAGACAGCTTGCCGCTCGTAACGCTGCTCCAGTTCGATGTAGCAAAAAACGGAAGATAATCTTCTCAGCGAGTCAGCATCGTTTTCGGGCATGATGTCTAGGATGTCAAGAGCTTTACGAATGGATGAAAGGCTCGCCTGATCCTCGCGTCCCTGTTGTAACTGTTCAAGGATCTGAAGCACTTTTTCTCCTTGGACTGCCTTTTTCTGTTGACGCATGCACTCCATATGAGCTTCGAAATCGGAAGCAGCCAGAGAATGTCTTAATGTATGATATAGCAGATAATAATACGAAGCGACTATGGTCTCTTTCATTGCATTTTTTCACCTCCTTGTTCCCTATACATTTCACGAGACATTACGCGCTGGTGAAGCCGGTGACGGAGCCAATGAAGGAAACCGTCATGAATTTCAGTGAGCGGATTCTCTTTTAGCTGACAATGAAACTCCTTGTGCAGCAATCCTTTAAGCTCGGTTTGCCAGTTGGCCAGGCTGAATGTGTCCTTTATCACTTCTTTGGTCAAGCCCCCGAAACGGTGTATCAGATTGTTACGTTCTTCATAAATATGATCCAGCTTACATGCGAGCGAACTATTCTTGCCAAGCAAGCTGCCCGGTTCCAGAGCAGAAACGATCTTCTCATAGGTGTGGCGTGTTGGATATCTTCTTTTTCCACATATAAAATCATCTGTTCGAAGTGAATCCACACCATGAATCGTCGCCCACGAACGAATGGCTTCCCTCAACTGACCGGAACGATGTTCATTTGGCGCTGTTCCAATCCCATCTATTGCTTTGAGACGAAGCATATTCTCATACAAATTCATGAACATGGTAACCCAGTCGTTATATTGCTCAAGAGCATAATAGTTTTCGAGCTTCCAGTATTGCTCTTCGAGCAGCCTCTTGATCTCCGGTTTGCGAAGCTTTTCCTGCACCTGCTCCTCGTTGATCTTGATTCCGTTCATCAAATTCTGCGTATCAACGAAGCACTTATTGAAAAATGCTTCTTTTTTAAAGTCAGCGTTCGTTATACGGTTCAACTTTTGTACAGCCTTATCGTACTGCAAATTTTTACGCAAGAGCAGCGCATCAAGAAAGTGAACCTCAGTCACATCCTTTTCTTGAAGCAGCTTGAAGCTTTCCAGCAGCTTCTTGATTTGACCATAATGATGCCCTTCGAACAATTCCCGGAAGTTATACAATAGCTCGTCGACAGACAAATAAGCGTCAACCTCAATCTCCACCGCAGGCGGCTGCGGATCTTCTTTCCTCGCTGGGCGCGGGGAGTAGATGAATTGCTTGTTGCGGGGAAGCTCTCTCGTGGCATTAACAGCATGAAGCAGTCCGAAATTACACGCCGGCGTTCCTCCCGCCACCGAAACATAAAACGGTTGGTTTAAATTTACATGTTTTTCAGTCAGTTGGTGCATAATTTGCTCCATCGCCTGCCGGT
Organism: Paenibacillus sp. MZ04-78.2; assembly: GCF_024213375.1. GTDB lineage: Bacteria > Bacillota > Bacilli > Paenibacillales > NBRC-103111 > Paenibacillus_G. The sequence continues at coordinate 7,857 of NZ_JANAVJ010000061.1, forward strand.
AATGAAAAAACATCCGATCATAAGAATAAGGTGCTTTGTGAATCGGATACCCCAGAAGTATCGGATTATGACTTGCGAACAGCTTCTGCTGTTCTATCGCTAAGCGAATAATTTCAAAATCCTTACAGGTATCCGAACTGCGGAAATCTAAGCCTTCCTGTTCCGTATAGAACAAAATGAGACATTCCAGGTATTCCTCTTTGGAGCTAAGCAGCTTTTCAATCGACCTCATAATCGGGAACTCAGGTTGAAATACATTCGTTTGCCCCAGTAAATCTTCATTCATAAGGTTGATTGCATTAAGGCGTTCCTCTTCCGGTATTCGAGAACCGTCTCTTTGTACATCGGAAGTTCCGATATTGGCCAGCACGATTGCCATAGTTCCACCGCCCTATAAAAAAAGTGAAAATGAACCAATACTACTATATTTGACACACAAATCCTTTTTCCTTCCATTCATCCTAAAAATATTTCCACGTTTTCCTAATAAACGACAAAAATCGCTCATCTCTGTAGATGAACGACTTTTTGTCGTTTATTCACTTTTCGTTCAATTCACGAACCACAGTAAACAAACCCATCCCATTCGAGCACTTAGCCCCGATGCCTACCTGATGAACGATACGAAGCAGTTCCGGATGACCCGTTAATCGAAAATCGCCCATCCACCCTTTGATAATCGTGCCTTTGAATAGAACCGTTTTGGGTCTTAGGCTTCGAGAATCCAACGGTGTTAGCTCTAAGCTCGTTTCCGGAGCCGGATTACCGTAAATGGCCTCGTACTTTTTGCGGACATTATTGGCTATCAGTTCGGAAAATTTTTCTTCTGCCGGTGAGTAATAGTATGTTTTTTTACGATTATTTTCGATCAAGGTGCTGTACATCGTTACAGGCGTTATCATGCGGATATGCATGTCGGTGCTTATTTTTTCGTCAACCACTTCGATGCCTGCCATGGTTACGCGATTTTGGCCGAGATACAGTTCCTTTTTGGCAAACAACGTAGTCGCCAATTCGCTAACCAATCGATCATGAGAGCTCGAAAAAAGAAACGATACCGGCGACGTAAAGACGATCCTGCCGTTTTCGAATAGATGGGCTCCCATTAATTTGGAGAAGCAGAACATGCGAAATTGCCTTTTTTCATATGGAAATCCAATGTTATGGAGCCGATCCCGAAATTCGTCATCCCCGATGCAATGATAAATCATACCGTGGAGCAGCTCCTGATGATGAACCGGAACATTTAACTTTTCTTTGAATTGGAATTTGATTTGTATACGCACTAAGCTTGCCTCCTTGAGCTTATACTAAACTTCCTATTCCTCGTAGGTACGTTTAAAACCGTCAAAATAGCGTTGGTGCCAGCGTCGTACAAGGACGTGTTTCAATCATAGGTACGTTCAAAACTCGAAATCGATTTGGCAATTTAACTTGAGCCCCGAACGGGTTTCAACTCCTCATAGGTACGTTCAAAACGGAGTTGAACGGTGTGGGATACTTCTTCGGAGAATAGTTTCAATTCCTCATAGGTACGTTCAAAACAATGGACCACAATATACATATGCTTTCAAGCGAATGGTTGTTTCAATTCCTCATAGGTACGTTCAAAACAATCGTCCTGTTTGTATTATGGTCGTTGCTGCTGATGTAGTTTCAATTCCTCATAGGTACGTTCAAAACGGAACCTGCCGGACAGCGACATGCCTAAGCCGGTATTGTTTCAATTCCTCATAGGTACGTTCAAAACTGAATGCTGTTCCGATGAGAGATGAAACCATTTCAGGTTTCAATTCCTCATAGGTACGTTCAAAACAGGACAGCGATCAACGATCAAACAGCGTCCTATTAGTTTCAATTCCTCATAGGTACGTTCAAAACCCCGGTAAGGTACGGTCTATCCTGACTCACTTTACTTGTTTCAATTCCTCATAGGTACGTTCAAAACCCACTTCCAACTGGAAAGAACACGATTGGGTCGGTCAATGGTTTCAATTCCTCATAGGTACGTTCAAAACTTCCACTTCACCCAAGAAATCCGGGTAAGCCTTTGTAAGTTTCAATTCCTCATAGGTACGTTCAAAACAAAGAATTCGATTTTATACCAACTGGAAATTTGTCGTTTCAATTCCTCATAGGTACGTTCAAAACTCAGGACGGAACGAAGGATTAGGAACAAAAGAACAAGGTTTCAATTCCTCATAGGTACGTTCAAAACTTGATTTGTTCATTCGCCTCTTGGTTGACCCTGATTCGTTTCAATTCCTCATAGGTACGTTCAAAACGGATGTGATGTCGACCATCGAAAATCACCGGAAATAGTTTCAATTCCTCATAGGTACGTTCAAAACCTACGACTGGATGACGCGGCCAAACAAGTACGGAAAATGTTTCAATTCCTCATAGGTACGTTCAAAACCCGTAAAAACGCCGTCGTTACGCCATTCTCGCATACTTACAAAACAAATCTCACCCACACCAACTGCCAAAATCCCTTTTCCCGCGCGACAATCGTTGTCGTCGACCCCCCGGCTTTTTTGCAGCATTGGAGGTCGACGACACAAATGCACAGTTACATTATAAAGCTTTGTCCACCTTTTTCCAACCCATTTCACTTACATTCGCTTGTAGTCGTTCCCACCAAGCGCCTCTTCGCTCGTCTCCCGAACCCTCACTTAACCCTACTCTTCAGCAACAGCCACCCAATGCCCCTTCTTCACTTCAACGAAGCTTGAGCGCTCCAAGCCGTACGGGTCCGCCTTCGAGGACTCCTCCCCAGCGGTGAACGTCTTCTGCGATTCCACCTTCGGATCGGGAACCGGGATCGCGGCCAGCAGCGACTTCGTGTAAGCATGTTGCGGATTCTCGTACAGCTCCTCGCTTTCAGCCAGCTCTACGATCTTGCCCTTGTACATCACCGCCACGCGGTCGCTGATATGCTTGACCATCGACAGATCGTGCGCGATGAACAGATAGGTAAGACCCAGTCGCTGCTGCAGCTCCTCCAGAAGCTTGACGATCTGCGACTGGATCGAGACGTCCAGAGCCGACAACGGCTCGTCGCACACGATAAATTCCGGCTCAATGGCAAGGGTGCGGGCGATGCCGATCCGCTGGCGTTGACCTCCCGAAAATTCGTGAGGATACCGCATGGCATGCGCAGGGCTTAGCCCGACCATATCGAGCAGCTCTTCGACCCGCTTCTGTCGCTCCTGCTTCCCTCTTGCGATCCCGTGCACGTCTAACGCTTCGCCAATGATGTCGACGATGCGAAGACGCGGGTTCAGCGAGGCGTACGGATCTTGGAAAATCATCTGCATGTAGCGCCGCATCGTCTTCATTTCACCGCGATTGAGCCGGTTCAGCGCGATCCCTTTGAACAGCACCTCGCCCCCGGTAGGCTCGTTCAGACGCAGAATCGCCCGCCCCGTCGTCGACTTGCCGCTCCCGGATTCGCCTACGACGCCGAGCGTCTCGCCGGCCCGAATATCGAAGCTGATATCGTTCACCGCTTTGACGATCTGACCCTTCCCGAGATCAAAATATTGCTTCAGCGACCGGACCTCCAGCAGTGGACGATCCTCGGCCGACCTCGCGATGAGCGGCGCGGGCTTCGGCTTCTTCTTCTCGTCCAACCGGGGCAGCGCGTTCAGCAGCCGGACCGTATAAGGATGCTTTGGCGAGTAAAAGATTTCCTCCGTCGTGCCGGTCTCGACGATCTCACCTTCCTTCATAACGACGACGCGGTCGCACATACCGGCAACGACGCCTAAATCGTGCGTGATTAGGATGATCGAGGTGCCGAGCTTTAGCTGGAGCTCCTTCATCTGATGCAGAATCTGTGCCTGTATCGTAACATCCAGCGACGTTGTCGGTTCGTCGGCGATCAGTAGCGAAGGACGGCAAGCGAGCGCGATGGCAATCATCACCCTTTGACGCATGCCGCCGGAAAATTCATGCGGATATTGCATATAGCGAGCCTCGCTATACGGGATGCCCACCATCCGGAGCATCTCGATCGCTTCCCTGCGCGCCTCCGTTTTGGAGAGCTTCCGATGCTTGATCAGGCTCTCCTCGATCTGCTTGCCGATCCGCATCGTCGGGTTAAGCGAGGACATCGGGTCCTGAAAAATCATTCCGATTTCCCGTCCCCGAATCTGCTCCATTTCCTGTTCGGTTTTATAGGCCAGATTCTGGCCTTGGAATAAAATCTCTCCGCCCTTCACCATCGAGGGGGGCGAAGGCAGCAGACGCATGATCGTGCGCGCCGTGACGCTCTTGCCGCTGCCGGACTCTCCGACGATCCCGAGCGTCTCGCCCTTACGTACCTCGAAGCTCACATTTCGGACGGCTTCGACTTCCCTGTCACGAGAATAAAATGAAACGGATAATTGGTTCACCTGCAGTAGCGTATCCATGAAGTCACCTGCGTTAAATCGTAAATTTTGAAAGACCTAATTTCATCGTATTAATTGTTGACATTTTTCGACCATTATCTTAAAATCTACTATATTAATCGGAATAATGCAAATTTTTTCATGCTAAATTTACTTGAAGGGGAGCGCACAAGCTTGACAGGGCAAACGGTCATGACAGGTTCCCGTCTCGTTGACCGAATCGGGGACATCTACTCTAAAATGTTTCTACATCCGGCTTATCGTTTCCTGCTACTGCTCGCTGGGGCGCCTATAAATGTTTTCGTCGGCATCGTCTACCTATATGGACGCAAGCGGAAGGCGCATCAGGAACTGCGTCGAAGTCTGGAACACAAGCTGCTGGAGTCCGGCTACCGGGACCGGATTTTATCGGAAACGAAGGAGCAGTTGACCCGGAAGCATCATTTTTTCAACCAACAGGTCGATCAGAAGCAGCTGGAGCATGAAGCGGAGCGCATTACCGCTGAGAAGTTCAAGGAAGCTCTGCAGTTGCAGGTCGAGGCTCATCTGGAGCAGCGCCATGAGACACAGGCCACATTTGTGGAGACGTTCCGGATGCTGATCCATCACCCGGCGTTTTTGGCTGTGACCTTCCTGCCGGGAATTTTGATGTATGCGCTGATCGGGATCTACGGCAACGCATTTCTGAAACACATCGTGGAGCGGCTGGTCATGACGGTGTTGGTCATTTTCGGTGTCGCCTTCCTGGTCTTCACCATCCTGTATATATCGCCGATGGACCCGGCCGCCAATATTCTCGGGGAAACCGCAACCGCCGAGCAGATCGCCGCATTCAATAAGCTGTATGGACTGGATCAGCCTTATCTGATTCAGCTCTGGAATACGCTGAGGGGCATCCTGACTTTCGACCTCGGCAAGTCGTTTGCCGGCAACGAGGAAGTAACGACAGCCATCGCCAACAAGTTTCCCGTGACGATGACACTTACTGTCATATCCACCATCGTTGCGGTGCTCATCGCCCTGCCGATCGGCATTATATCGGCGACGCGGCCGAATTCGTTTTTCGATTATACGTTTATGTTCATTGCTTTACTCGGCTTGTCGATCCCGACCTTCTGGCAAGGCTTAATCTTCATCCTGAACTTTTCGATCAAGCTGCAATGGCTTCCCGCCACCTATAACCCGGAGAACTCGCTATCGATGATCATGCCGGTTATCGTTCTGGGCACGGGATTAACGGCGGCAGTCGCGCGGATGACCCGCTCTTCTACGCTTGAGGTTATCCATGAGGATTACATTACGACCGCCAAAGCCAAGGGGTTGTCCCGCAGGCGCGTCCTGTGGAAACACGCGGTAGGCAACGCGCTGATCCCGATCATTACGATCATAGGACTTCAGTTCGGCGGGATGCTCGGTGGAGCGGCCGTTACCGAGAAGGTATTCAATATTAACGGCATCGGGAGTTACATCGTGGACAAGCAGTTCATCCCGGACATCCCCGCCATTATGGGCGGCGTCGTCTACACCGCGATCGCAATCTCTATCGTCAATGTCATTATCGATATTCTCTATGCGTTTTTCGATCCAAGAATCCGTTCAAAAATGAAACAATACTAGCAGGTGTCAGCCGTGAAAACAAACCAAACAAACAAACATGAAGCCCACTTCCGGCTGGCCTCTTGTCCGGAATACAGTCAAGCCGGTTTCTCCGGCATCGCTTCTCTTGGAATCGCCTTGGTACTGCTGTTAAACAGCTACGACTGGTCCGGCGCGGTCTGGAAGCCAGCCGTCCTGGCCGCATTCGCCGCCTATCTGGTTTTTGGGCTGCTGCAGTTAGCGGTCATGTTCCTTATCAAGAGAGACTTGCTTCGCAGCGGCGAGCTGCGGCAGGCCACGCGCCGATTAGGCTATGTGCTGCTGCTCAGCTTGCTGACGGCCAATATCTTCGTCGGGACCGCGGCATTCCAACTGATCAAACGCAAGAAAAGCGTCGCCTACACGTTGGCCTTTTATGCGTTGCTTACGACCTTATCCGTATTCGCCGTCTCTGCCTTGAACGTATTCAAGCCTTACGTCGCCAATACGTTCCTGCCAGGCATGGCGCTGATCATCGTGGCAGCCGTGGTCCAACTGGTCGCCTTGCTGCTGGTGGCGCGCTACGCGGAAGACAAGATTTTGCCCAAATCGATGTGGATCGTCGCCATCGCGCTGTTGGCAACCACCGCAACAGGCAATCTGTTCGCCCTGTTCCTCGGCCTCCTGCTGATCGCCAAGCTGCGCGACAAGGAGCATATGTCGGACTCGAAGCTTAACCAGGCCGTGGAGCGCTTGTCCAGAAGCTCCGCCTCGATGCTCGGGCTGTTTTTTATCTGCTTCCTGCTTACCATCGCCGTGTGCAGCTACCTGACGTTCGATTACGGAATGGCGATCGACAACAACTATGGGGCGATTTTGCAATCTCCGAGCTTGGCTTACCCGCTCGGCACCGACAATTTCGGACGCGACTTATTCTCCCGGATCGTATTCGGCGCACGGATTTCGCTGTTCGTCGGCTTCTTGTCCACGCTGATTCCCGTCGTGATCGGGGGCTTGCTGGGCGCGATCTCCGGTTATTTCGGCCGGCAGACGGATAACGTGATCATGCGGGTGCTCGACGTCCTGTACGCCATTCCGGGCATCCTGCTCGCGATTGCGATCATCGCGGCATTCGGCGCCAACACGACGAACTTAATTCTCGCGCTGAGCGTCGGATCGATCCCCGCTTACGCCCGGACAATGAGGGCGAACGTCATGCTCGTCTCGACGCTTGAATATGTGCAGGCGGCGCGAGCTTTCGGCTCCAGCGATCTGCAGATTCTGTTCAAGCATATCATTCCCAACTCCATCTCCCCGATGATCGTCAAATCGACGTTGACCATCGGCACCGCAGTCATCTCGACCAGCAGCTTGAGCTTTCTCGGGCTCGGCGTCGAGCCGCATATCCCGGAGTGGGGCAATATTCTGAAAGTCGGCAGCGCGTACCTGGAGTCGCATTCGTTTACGGCCATCTACCCGGGTCTGGCGATCATCGCGCTGGTTCTCTCCTTCAACTTCTTGGGAGACGGTGTCCGCGACGCGCTCGATCCGAAGCTCAAGTAAAGCCGCCGATACGGGCGGGTAATACATGCGGAATCCTCATCCATGCTCGATCTCCTTTTCAGGCACTCGAATCCTGCAAGGGACGATAACTGAATGTGTGTGAGTTCATATTTCATAACTTTATTTCATCAGGAGGGACTTGCATTGAAGAAAAAGAGGAAATTGCTCATTCCGGCGATTCTCGGCGTATCTCTTATGCTGAGCGGGTGCACGTTAGCAACCAAGGACGAACAGGCGCAGTCCAAACCATCGGGCGACGGCAACCGAGTCGATATCGAGTTGCTCGCTCTGAGCTCCCAAGAGACGGACGCCAACATCACCCGCGATCAACTGACCAAGAACGGCTTCAACGTCAAGCTGAACCTTCAGCCGGACTATGGCTCGTACAAGGCGCAGCAGGATGCAGGCAACTTCGACGTCGTTCTGTCGGGCTGGACCACCGTAACCGGCAACCCCGATTACGCCGTGCGCTCGCTGTTCAAAACGGGCGGCGACTACAGCATCATGGCCGACAAGGAAATCGACGAGCTGATTGAAAAAGCTTCGACGCAGACGCAAGGGCAGTATACAGATACGTACAAACAGCTTGAGCAGAAGCTCGTATTCGACAAGGCCTATATCGCGCCTCTGTTTACATCCATCAAATCGCAAGCTTTTAATCAGGAGGTTCTCAAGAAGGATTCCGTACGACTGTCAAAATCCCGTTCCCTTCCATGGGAAGAGCTCGATTTCAATGATGCCGGGAAGCGCGCGAAAGATCCGATTATCCTGCAATCGCCGATGCCGACCTTGACGTCGCTCGACCCGATCAAAGGAAACGACGGCTCGATCAACATCATCAACACCAATATGTACGTGCGTTTGCTTAACCTGACGGATGACGACAAACTGACCGCCGAAGGCTCCCTGTCGTATAACTTCGCCATCGCCGAAGGCAATACCGACTATTATTTCATCCTGCGGGACGATATCAATTTCGCTCAAATCAAGGATAAGCTGGCTGTCGATACGGGCGAGCGCGTAGGCGCGGACGACGTGATCTTCTCCCTGCAGCGCGCGAAGGACAAAAACTCGGTGCCGAACCATCGAACGTACACTTTACATGAGCACATCAAGAACGTAGAGCTCGTGACCGACCCGGCTACTCTGGATTCGATCAAGCAATCCGGCAGCTCCGAAACGGTGAAAAGCGGTCTGGAGAAAGGCCTTGGCGCCAAAATCTCCGCTCTCGTCCCGGATAAGAAACAAGCCAACAGCAAAGAAGGCAAATACCAGATCGTAAAGCTGACAACGATTAATCCGTTCCCGCAAGTGCTGAACTACCTGGCTCACCAATCGGCCGGTATCGTGTCCAAGAAGCAAGTTGAGAGTATCAACAAGTATGACGTTGCCAAATTCGACGTGAACAAAGACATCCCGTACGGCGATCAGAACACGGTAACCGAAGGCGCTAAATACAACAACACCCTGTTCACGAGCGGTCCGTACATTCTGTCCTACAAGAACGAATACGAAGCGATCTTCCTGAAAAACCCGGCTTACATGGCGGGTACGAAGCACGAACCGAAGGTGAACACCATCAAAAACCGCTTTATCAAAGATGCCGACAGCTCACTGTCCGCGCTGCGAAGCGGCGAGATTCACCTGTTCTACAGCGTGCCGGAGACGAAGTTCGATATCGTCAAAAACGATAGCAAGCTTTCGTTGCAGACAACCCCAAGCAACGCCGTCTCGTACCTGCTGTTCAATACGAAAAACCGCGAAGTGGCGAAAAGCGCCGATCTGAGAAAAGCGGTGCTTTACTCGATCAACCAAGACGAGTTCCTCGCTTATTACAAAAACAATAAATTCAAAGCCGTATCGACGCTTAGCCCGATGGTCCAAACCGGCCTTGAGCTCAAGGCCGATGCCGGCAAAGCCAAAGAATTCCTGAACGCTTATAAAGCTGGCAAAAAATAAGGAATTCAGCGATAATGAAAAGAGACTGCCTCAACCGGGCGGTCTCTTTCTTCACAAAACCAACGCCTATACAATAAGGAGCGATCATCTATGTCTTCTTCTGATAAAAGTAAAGCCAAGCTGCCGCAATGGGACGCCCTCATGCTGGAATCGTTAAACGCATACGGTTGGTCCAAGGAGGAGCTGCTCCGCCGCATCCATGCAGGCGAGCTGCCTCAGGACGAGAGCGAGTTCCAGTTCGACTACAAGCTATTGACCGCCACGGCCGCTAGCGATCCGGCTGGCTTCGAGGACGCCGTCTACAACGGCTACCAGATCAAGTTCAGCACGCTGCGGGGCATCTTTAATTGGATTCTGCTCGCCTTAGGCGAGGAACCCGAGCTCAGCCTGGAGCCCGGACAAGAGTCGGTCTCCGCCAAGCTGAGAGTAGAAGAGCGTGAACTTCTGGCTTCGACGATGTCGTGCGGCTGGGTCATCCACGGCGAGCACCAAGGACCGGCCGACGAGAAGTCGGCCTACCGCATCGAGCCGCTGAACCGGTTGTAACGAAATGTGCACGACGGAGTGCTAAAGCAATGAGGCCGCCGATTGTTTCCTCGTGCCTTTATAGGGAGTGCTAGTATGCTTAGTTTTAAGAACACGACAATGGAAGTTTCAATGAGTGGGATTGATACAGCTGTTCTATCGGTAGGGGCAACGGAACAGTTTGGACCGTACTTGCCAATGCATTTAGATACGCTTATCGCAGAGCTATACGCGGATGCTTATGGGAGAGAATTAAATGCCTACGTGTTGCCTACAATCCCGTTTAATACCTCTGAAGAACATGCCAATTTCAAGGGGACAGTTACGGTAAGCCCCAATATTTTAACAGCCCTGTTGGAAGAGATTATTTGCAACCTAATCAGACAAGGGTTTAGGAAGTTTTTGGTTTTTTACTGGACATGGAGGATCATATTGGGAGGGAGCTTTCGTCAAGCATATTAACTACAAGTACCCTCAGATTATTTTGATTTCGGCAAATCATAATAATCATCTTGCATGGGAAGAAGCAATTGAAGCGGCAGGTTTAAAAGTGAGCGTCAAATACTCACCACCTTTCAAGAACCTCAAGCTCATGAGAAAATGAAGGTATCTTGAACGGGAGGTTGC
>NZ_JANAVJ010000062.1 GCF_024213375.1 Paenibacillus sp. MZ04-78.2
TGAACAGATATATGACGCTATCGATGAACGACATCACACCGAGCAATGCGCGGCGGGCCAGAATTCATGCAGGTCTTCAAGCAACAGCCGATGGCGGAGCAGGTTCTTTCTATGTCGACAGTATGAGCTTCCGATTAAATTAAAGTCTGTCAACATTTTTGTGAAAACTCAGAAATACCAAAGTTTGGAGCCGAACTTAACATGGAACCTCCAGCGGGCATGACTTCTCGCGATTGGGCGGTGCAGGGAAAAGGGCGTCACGAGACTACCCAGTTTTGAACACGCCCTGTCCACTTCCGAAGCACATCCATCGTCGCAAGATAAAGCATTTTGAGCAGCGCTTCGTCGTTAGGGAAAATGCTTTTTCCCTTTGTTACCTTGCGAAGCCGACGGTGGTAGTTCTCAATCATATTGGTCGTGTTTGATGAAGGGCTTTCGAAATTCAGGTTCCGGCGATAAATGTCATTTTCGCATCGTCTATCGAACCGCAATCGATTCTATGATATTTTGATTTTTTTGGAAATTATGATAGAATAGTTTAACCGAATGCTTTGTTTGCATGCATGTGCCTCGATATGGATTTTTCGATATCGGGGCTTTCTTCTTTTGAAGCGTATTCATTAAAACATCTTAGGAAGAAAAGAGGAGAGCGGTTGTGAAACAGAACATTTACGACAATGAAACTTTTTTTGAAGGCTACAGGCATCTAAGGGAAACAGAATCCGGATTGAACGATGTTTTGGAGCAACCGGCTCTCAGGGGGCTGCTTCCGGCGCTAAAGGACCTGTCTATTCTGGAATTGGGCTGTGGCATGGGGCATTTTTCAAAATATTGCATAGAGCATGGCGCCGGGCGCGTTGTTGGTACCGATATTTCTGCCAAAATGTTGGATACGGCTAAAAGACTGCATGTTCACGAGAAAATCGAATACCGGTTGTCCGCAATGGAAGATTTGGATTTTCCGGCGCACACCTTCGACCTGGCGGTTAGCTCCCTTGCGCTGCATTATGTCGAACCGTACAAGGAGGTTGTCTCCAAAGTATACGAGGGGGGATTTTCATTTATTCCGTTGAACATCCCGTTTGTACGGCGGCTTTACAAGGTTGGATAGCGGACGAACACGGGACCAAGCTGTATTGGCCGGTGGATCGGTATGGAGAGGAGGGCAAGAGGCAGTCCGCCTGGTTCGTAGACGGGGTGATCAAATATCACCGAAAACTGTCTACGTTGTTGAATGACCTCATTCATGCCGGTTTTACAATCGATCAGGTGCTGGAACCCGAAGCGGTATCCGAAGCGTTGTTGCAAAGACCGGATCTGGCGAACGAAAGCCGGAGGCCGCCTTTTCTAATCGTAAGGTCGAGGAAGGTATAACAAGGCCAAAGTCCTGATTGTTGGACTGGGTAAAATAATGAGGTGACCGGCTTGGTAACGAACGCAAATACCATTGTGATGGGAAGATTTAACCATTGATCGAAATTCATTCCACTAGATTCGGCAATCATGCTCTTTACGAATAGGGTTGTATCCTATATATTAATAATACGCATTAATTAAAGCTTTTTCCGCTATATATGGTACAACATTAAAGTGTCGATCCACTTGCAGGGGATATTGGGGGAGGGGAATTTGTCATGGGAGTTCAAACAAGCGGGAGCTATACGATTATTTTGCGGATGGAGTCTGGACCGAATGTTCCGTTCATTCATATCGCGAATGCGATTCATGAAACCGGGGGCGAGATTGTCGCCGTCGATAACGTGAACCGAAGTAAAAATGTGACGATCCGCGATATTACGGTGAACGTGTCCAATGCGGAAAACGAAGCCTCCTTGATTAACAATGTGACCAAAGTTCCGGGAATTAAAATCATTAACTTCTCCGACCGCACCTTCTTGATGCACTTAGGCGGCAAGCTTGAGGTTCATTCGAAAGTACCGATCAAGAATCGGGACGATCTCTCCCATGTATATACCCCCGGTGTAGCCCGCGTCTGTATGGCGCTGCACGAAGACCCTGCCAAGGCGTATTCGCTGACAATCAAAAGAAATACGGTCGCAGTCGTCAGCGACGGGACGGCCGTCCTCGGGCTCGGTGATATCGGGCCGATCGCGGCGATGCCGGTGATGGAAGGGAAAGCGATGCTGTTCAAGGAAATGGCGGGCATCGACTCGTTTCCGATTTGCTTGGATACGAAGGATACGGAAGAAATCATCCGGATTGTGAAAGCCATTGCGCCCGCGTTCGGCGGAATCAACCTGGAGGATATTTCCTCCCCGCGCTGCTTTGAAATTGAGGAACGGTTAAAGCAGGAGCTGGAGATTCCGGTATTTCACGACGATCAGCATGGGACGGCCGTCGTCATGCTGGCGGGACTGATTAACGCATTGAAATTGGTCGGCAAAAAGCTGACGGATATTAAAGTCGTCTTCAGCGGGGTCGGCGCGGCCGGGGTGGCGTGCACCAAGATGCTGATGGCTGCCGGGGTGACGAATATCATCGGCGCTTCGCGTTCCGTCGGGATCGTCCGTCGGGGCGAAACGTACAGCAATCCCATGTTTCAATGGTATGCCGAGCATACGAACCCGGACAACATTGCGGGCACTTTAACGGACGCGATGCAGGATGCGGATGTATTTATCGGCCTGTCCGGTCCGGGCGTGATCGGGGTCGAGGATTTGAAAAAAATGGCGAAAGATCCGATCGTATTTGCCATGGCCAATCCGACGCCGGAGATTCTGCCGGAAATTGCGGAACCGTACGTTCGCGTGATGGCAACCGGAAGGTCGGATTACCCGAACCAGCTCAATAACGTGCTGTGCTTCCCCGGCATTTTCAGAGGGGCGTTGGATTGCCAGGCGACGACGATTAACGAGGAAATGAAGCTCGCCGCCGCTTACGCGATCGCCTCCACCGTGGAGGACGACGAATTGAACGAGCAGTATATCATTCCGAGCGTCTTTAACAGCAGGGTCGTGGAAGCGGTTAGAAAAAAAGTAACCCAAGCCGCTGTGGAAACCGGCGTGGCTCGCAAAATTCCGCACGAGTTTGCGTAATTCGGCTACCCCGGCATTAGCCGGTAAGGACTCGAATTGTACTAGCTAACTTTAAAAGCAAAAGCAGCTCCGCTCCTTCCGAAGCGGGGCTGTTTGGGTTCCTGAAATTTCCGAAGCCCCATTGACAGTAGCTCCAGAATCCCCTATTCTGAAATTATTTAGCCGACAAACTAAAAGGAGGGTTCCCATGTCGCATGACGATTCGCTGACCCGCTTGATGCGGTATGTGCTCAAGCTTCACCGGCACAGCGTCGATCTGATGATTCAGAAATACGACGTCTTTCCCGGACAGCCTCCGCTGCTCATGCGGTTGTCGGAGCGGGACGGGCAGAGCCAGAAGGAATTAGCGGATAGCATGCTCATCAAGCCGCCTACGTTAACCGTGATGATCAACCGCATGGAGAAGACGGGGCTCGTCGAGCGGAAGCCGGACCCGGACGACCAGCGCGTATCCCGCGTCTACTTGACCGGGAAAGGGCAGCAAGCCGCCGCCGGCGTTCGGGAAGCGCTGCAGGTATTGGAGGCGAAATGCTTCGAGCATTTCAGCCCCGAGGAAAAAATGCTGTTCCGACGGCTGCTGTGGCAGGTCCGCGACGACTTGGAGACGTTTCAACGACATTTCAAAGATGAATAGTTAGCCGACAAACAAGCGGAGGACAACTCAATCGGAGGAATTAAAACGTGTGGAAGCTTAGAACCTACTTGAAGCCTTATACATGGGCTGCGCTGCTTGCGCCTCTGTTTATGGTGCTGGAGGTGTGCATGGATCTGCTGCAGCCGAAGCTGATGGCGAGCGTCATCAACGAAGGCGTCGTGCGCAGCGATCTGGCGCACATTTGGCATACGGGCCTGCTGATGATCGGCGCTGCGCTCGTCGGACTGCTCGGCGGTGCGGGCTGCACGATTTATTCCAGCCGGGCGGCGCTCGGGTTTGGGGCGGATCTGCGTCTCAGCCTGTTTCAAAAAGTACAGACCTTTTCGTTCGACAACTTGGACCGGCTGACGACGGGATCGCTTGTCACCCGGCTGACGGGGGATGTCATGCAGGTGCAGAACCAGGTTCAGATGCTGCTGCGCGTCATGGTTCGCAGCACGTCGCTGGCGATCGGCAGCATCGCGATGATGATCGCGCTCAGTCCTCGCCTCTCGCTGATGCTGCTTGCGGTAGTGCCGCTCCTGATTGTCATTTTGTACACGCTGATCCGGCTGTCCGTTCCGCTGTTCGGCCGGGTGCAGGAAAAGCTGGACGGGCTGAACACGGTGCTTCAGGAGAACCTCAAGGGCATTCGCGTGGTGAAAGCGTTCGTCCGGTCGGCCGTCGAGCGCGAACGCTATGGGAAGGCGAATCGGGATCACCTGGAGGTCGCTCTGAAAGCGGCACGGACCGTTGCCGCCAATATGCCGCTCCTGATGCTGGTGCTGAACGCAGGCATCGTGGCCGTACTCTGGTACGGAGGCGCGCAGACGTGGGAAGGCGCGATGCCGGTCGGCGACCTGATCGCGTACCTCAGCTATATGTCGCAGCTCCTTTTCTCCCTGCTGTCCGTCGGCATGCTGCTGATTTCGTTCTCCCGGGCCAAAGCGTCCGCAGACCGCATCCGCGAAGTGCTGGAGACGCAGCCGGGCATCGCGGAAGCTGAGCAGGCCAACGCCGGAGCGATCCGAGCCGGGCATGTCAGGTTCGACCGCGTATCGTTCTCGTTCGATCCGGGGAAGACCGACTTCGTGCTGAAAGACATCAGCTTTGCCGTGGAGCCGGGCCAGACGATCGGCATTCTCGGTGCGACCGGCTCAGGCAAATCGTCCTTGGTCGGCCTGATCCCGAGGCTATTCGATGCGACAGAGGGCCGGGTATTAATCGATGGCACCGATGTGAGAGCCATCGATTCCAAGCATTTGCGCAGTCAAGTCGGCATCGTGCTGCAGCAAGCGGTCTTGTTCAGCGGCACGATTCGCGACAACATCCGGTACGGAAGGCCGGACGCTTCGCAGGAGGAAGTCGAGGCGGCGGCCCGGGCCGCGCAGGCTCATGAATTTATCGAGCGCATGCCGGACGGCTACGATACGGAGCTGGGCCAGCGGGGCGTCAATCTGTCGGGCGGCCAAAAGCAGCGTCTATCCATCGCGCGGGCGCTGCTGCTACGGCCCAAAATTATTATTCTCGACGACAGTACAAGCGCCGTCGATCTGGTGACGGAAGCTCGCATCCGCGAGTCTCTGGAAGCTTTAAAGAGCGAAACGACCTGCATCGTCATCGCCCAGCGCATTGCGTCGGTGACGGAGGCCGATCTGATCCTTGTGCTGGAGGACGGCGCGATTGCCGCCCAAGGCACGCATCAGGAGCTGCTGCGGAGCAGCGCGATCTACTGCGATATTTACCGCTCCCAGCACGGAAAGGAGGGAAGCGTCCGTGACATCTCAAGTTCAACCCTCAGCCCGTCCTGACGGAAAAAAAACAGCGGACCTTCCGGCGGCCGCGTTCGGATTCGGACGCCGGGGCGAACCGGCGCCCAAGGTAAGGGCCAAGAACACCCGGGCTGTGATTCGGCGGTTGTGGGGCTATCTGAAACGGCAGCGGGCCGCCTTGACCGGCGTCATCGCGCTTGTGCTGATCGGGCTCGCGCTATCGCTTGCGGGACCGTATTTGATCGGGACGGCGATCGACCGCTATATTACGCTTCACGATCCGAACGGCCTGCTGTGGCTGTGCGTCCTTCTGCTGGCCGTCTATGTCGGCGGCAGCGCCGTTTCGTGGCTGCAAACGTACGTCATGTCCGGCATTGCCGGGCGGACGGTGTGGGAGGTGCGACGCGACCTGTTTGCTCATATGCAGGAGCTCCCGGTGCGCTTCTTCGACAAGACGCCGCACGGAGAGCTGATGAGCCGCACGACGAACGACATCGACAACGTCTCCAACACGCTGAACCAAAGCTTGCTGCAGCTCATCACGAGCGTCGTCATGCTGCTCGGCTCGCTGACGATGATGCTGCTGCTGAACGGATGGCTGACGCTCGTGGCGCTCGTGATCATTCCGCTTGTCACCTTGGTTGCCCGGCAAATCGGCAAGCGCACCAAAAGCCAATTCAAGGAACAGCAGCGCCATCTCGGCGAGCTGAACGGCTTTATTGAAGAGACGATATCTGGACAGAAAGTCGTCAAAATCTACAACCGCGAGGAGCTGGCGGCGCAGCAGTTCCAAGAGATAAATGCCAGGCTGCGGCAGACGGGGACGCGGGCGCAAATTTTTTCCGGCATGATGGGCCCGTTCATGAACCTGTTGAACCATACGAGTTTCATTTTGCTGGCGGTCGCCGGGGGCTGGATGGCGTACAACGGCTGGACGACGATCGGAGTCATCGTCAGCTTTCTGAATTACTCCAAGCAGTTCAGCGGCCCGGTCAACGAGCTGGCGAACCAGTACAATATGATTCAATCCGGCGTCGCCGGAGCGGAACGAGTATTTGAAGTTTTGGATACCGACACGGAATTCGGCAACGAGGATGGCCGGAAGCTGCAAGAAGCCATCCGCGGGGAAGTCGAGTTCGACCGGGTGACGTTCGGTTACGGCGACACGCCGGTTTTGCGTGACGTATCGTTCGCTGTTCAGCCGGGGCAAGTCGTCGCCTTGGTCGGTCCGACCGGCTCGGGAAAGACAACGATCATGAACCTGCTCACCCGCTTCTACGAGATTTCCGCAGGGACGATCCGAATCGACGGGAAAGATATCCGGGAATGGGACAAAAGCAGTCTCAGAAGCCGTCTCGGCATGGTGCTGCAGGACGCGCATCTGTTCTCCGGCACGATTCGCGACAATATCCGGTACGGGCGGCTGAACGCGACGGAGGAGGAGATTCGGTCGGCGGCCAAGCTGGCGAACGCGGACGGCTTCATCCGCAAGCTGCCCCAAGGGTACGACACGCCGCTCTCGGCGGAAGGCGGCAATTTGAGCCACGGGCAGCGGCAACTGCTTACGATTGCCAGAGCGATTCTATCCGATCCGTCCATTCTGATACTGGACGAAGCGACCAGCAGCGTCGATACGCGCACGGAGATGCACATTCAGGAAGCGATGAAGGCGCTCATGCAAGGGCGGACCAGCTTCGTCATCGCCCACCGGCTCAGCACGATTCAGGAGGCCGACCTGATTCTCGTCGTGCGCGGAGGCGAGATCGTCGAGCGGGGCACACACGAGCAGCTTTTGGCGCTGCAAGGGCTGTATGCCGAGATGCATGCCAATCCGTCGGCCGATGCCGGATGAGCCAGTGGATCGCAAGCTGAAACGGAATTTAATTCCACTGCCGGTTGGAAAAAAGCAGGAGTTTGGACGCAGAACGTCGAATTCGTCATAGGAAACGGGGGCACATCACTGTAGAGTAACGATCAGCTTTGCCCCTGCCGGAGGAGGATGGCAATGAAATATGCGATTTGCCAAACAGTCAAAATTGTAGACATGAACGAAGAAATTATGTCTGAGGTGCTGTTCGACCACGGAGAGCACGAGGCGCCGGCCTTATCGATCGGCTGCTCCGTCATTTCGTACCAGCTTGGGTTAAAAGAGTTCGAAGTAGTTTACGACAAGCGCGAAGGCAAGCAGGAGCGGTTCAAGGTCATCGACATCGAGTTTGACTTGCTCAAGCAGCCTGCGATCACCCGCGTCTTTCTGGAGCCCGTTACGCTGATCGTCGGCCAGCACGATATCGGCCAAATGTAACGCCGCATCCATCATCCGCATAACGTAAGAAGTCCTGCTGATAAAGCCGAATTTGGCGAGAAGGCAGGACTTATTTTGTTCATTTGGCAGTGGGGAAAAAATACTATATCATGAAAGTGAGGTGAAGTTGATGAACAGAACGTTTGTGGCTCTTGGCGGCATTTGCGCATTTCTGTCAGTGGCGCTCGGAGCATTCGGCGCACATGCGCTGAAGGGAAAGCTCACAGCGGATATGCTGGCTAATTTCCAGACCGGCGTCCAGTACCAGATGATGCATTCGCTCGGGCTGATCGCCATTGGACTTGCTGCCTCCCTGCTTCCGGCCAGCGGACATCTACGCCGGGCCGGCTGGTCGATGTTTGTCGGGATTGTTGTATTTTCCGGCAGTTTGTATATTCTAAGTATAACGGGGATAAAGCAGTTGGGCGCGATTACGCCTATCGGCGGGGTGGCCTTTTTGTTCGGTTGGCTGTCCTTGGTCTTGGCCCTTCGGGCAAAATAAGTCCTAAGTCTCTTTCTCTACATTCGGCAGGTTTTCATGCCGAATTTTTTTATGCCTACCCTTCTGGAATCACTCGCTTTTTTTGTCGAATTAGCAGGAAAAATACAGTTGTGCGTAGAATTTCTACGGGCAAGATGGGGGAATGGAATACTCTGACAAACGAACCTATCCGGGAAAGGAGGCCCGCATGCCTAGGACCGACGGATCAGCAAATGGAACACAACCGCGCGATGAAAAAAGAACGATGCTGTTCGCATGCGGAGGGACGGCGGTCGGATTCCTCGTCTGTTGGTGGGTCGGAGGGGCATTCCTATGGGGATTCGGCATCGCCGTCTTCCTGTTGATGGCTTATTCGTGGGAACGCATTATCCGGCTGTCCCGGGCTGTGTCCGAATCGGACGCCAGAAGCCGTACGGCGGAGAAACAGCTTCGCAGGGCGGACAGCCAATTGAACGCGTTGTTCCATCACCATCCGGGCGCGGTAGGGCTGATCGATCCGGGGGGATATTTTCTGCATTGGAATTCAGCTGCGGAACACACGTTCGGATACCGGGAGGAAGAGCTGAGAGGGAAGCATTTGCGCACCCTGTTTCCGGAAGAGTTGCCCGGGAGGACCAGCAGCTTTTTCACCGAAGCGATGCATGGCTTGCCGCTCTCGTTCAAAACGTCGCTTCTGCATAAAGACGGATACCGCGTCGATCTCGATACGACGGTCGTCCCGGTGAAGGAGCAGGGGATCGCGACAGGGGTACTGATCGTTTGCCAGGACATTACGTCCGCTACGCGAACCGAAGACCAGATTCGTCATCTCGCCTACTATGACGACATGACGGGGCTCCCGAACCGCAGACTGTTCGTGCAGCATTTGAACGCCGCCATGGCGGCTGCGTCCCGCGACGAACGAAAGCTGGCCGTCCTGTTCGTCGATATCGACCGTTTCAAGATCGTCAACGATTGCTTCGGGCACGATTACGGAGATATACTGCTGCTGCAGGTAGCGGAACGGCTTTCCCGCTGCCTGGGCCCGGACGATTATCTCGCGCGTACGGAAGGAGACGAGTTTGCGCTTTTCTTCCAAGTGGCTGACCAAGAGGCGGAGCCGGTGGGAACGATCGCAAAGGCGATTTTCGACGTGCTGGAGGAGCCCTTCGTCCTGGGGCAAAATCTGGTTCACCTGACGGTCAGCATCGGCATATCTCTGCTGTCGCGGGAGGACGAGTCGGCGGATTTGCTTATGAAATGCGCGGATATGGCACTGACCCGGGCCAAGGAAAAAGGCAAAAACAACTATCAACTGTTTAACAGCGAGATGAAATCTGTATCATTGAAACGCTTAACTCTGGGAAGCGAGCTTCGCCGGGCTTTGGCTAAGAACGAACTGCTGCTGCATTACCAGCCGCAGATGGATAGTGCGACCGGCCGCATTGTCGGATTCGAGGCGCTCGTCCGGTGGCAGCATCCGGAGCGCGGGCTGGTTGCGCCGGGGGAGTTCATTCCGTTCGCGGAAGACAGCGGTCTGATCGTACCGATCGGCGAATGGGCGCTGAAGGAAGCCTGCCGGCAGAACAAGCAGTGGCAAGATGCGGGGCTTGAGGTCGTGCCGATTTCGGTCAACTTGTCGATCCGGCAGTTCATGCAGCATCAGCTATGCGCCGGAATCGGCAGGATACTTCGGGAAACGGGGCTTGATCCCGCCTTGCTGGAGCTTGAAATTACGGAGAGCTGCACGATGGATGTCGATTATGCCTGCAATCTGCTGCACGAGCTTAAGCAGCTTGGGGTTAAAATCAGCATCGACGATTTCGGCACCGGCTACAGCTCGTTGTCCTACTTGAAAAAATTCCCGATTGACAAATTAAAAATCGACCGCTCTTTCGTGCGCGACATTATGACCGATCCGAACGATGCGGCCATCGTCGCTTCGATCATCGCCATGACCCGGCATTTGAACATGGAAGTGATCGCAGAAGGCGTCGAAACCGAGGAGCAGCTCCGATTTTTGCATGACAACCATTGCCATCTCATTCAAGGCTTTTATCTGAGCCCGCCCCTTGCCGTTCCCGACGCGGAGCGTCTGATGGAGCTTTACTCTAAGCGGGCAGCGGCCGGAGAGGAGAGCCCCCCTGCAAATTAAAAAAGGCCCGCTTCAGCGGGCCTGAAAATCGTCAATTTCGTTAATTTTAAGCAGGTATACTTTCTTCTCGTCGACATGATATACGGTGAGGTTTCCGCTGGCCGGGTCCGTATTGATAATACGGCATGGCATGCTGAGCTTGACCCCTTTCTCTTTCACGATGGACAAACGCACTAGCGTATTGTTTTGTTGAAATACATTCATTTCATCCCAGATCTGCTTGAACGGATCGACTTCTGACCGTTTTGGCTCCGCAGCCTTGGCCTCTTTAACGTGCGAAGCGGATGGAGCTTTCGGGGCGATTTCCGCAGGAGCGGTGATCTGCTGGCTTTTCGTCAGTTCGGCAGAGTTGTCGATTTTTTTGAGAATGGCTTCTTTCAGCTCGGCCTCGATCGTTTTACCTAATTCTACCCCTTGCTTGATTTGATAATCGGTTATAACTTCCGAATTGAGCTGATGCAGCAGCTTCTCCAAGGCTCGCCCGTTGGTATCTTCCTCAATCATGATGTCTACATTGAACAAAAACTTTCGTTTTTGCGGTTTGTTGGCTTCCACAGGCGGCTCCTCCTCATTTGATGCTTGCATAATCTTTACTATATCATTTTTTGCTATAGGAAAATAGAAGTAAACAGACGGGAATTATTATTTTCTAAACTGTTCGTACGCGGTGGAAAGAACTTGAGGGTCGAAAACGACGCATGGTACGAAATTGGCTTGCTGCCGCTGCGGTATGTTGGAACTAGGTTCAGGATAAAAGTGGTAGGTCTTATTAACTAAACATGATGCGAGGATACTACATCTAAAGGAGATAGTCAAATTTCTTGTACTCTTCAGTAATTATGGATGAATTTGAAATTGTATGGTAAATTGTCTGGGGAGTGGAAACCGC
Organism: Paenibacillus sp. MZ04-78.2; assembly: GCF_024213375.1. Taxonomy (GTDB): domain Bacteria; phylum Bacillota; class Bacilli; order Paenibacillales; family NBRC-103111; genus Paenibacillus_G. The sequence goes on from NZ_JANAVJ010000062.1 coordinate 11,293, forward strand.
TGGACTATTTCTAGCTGCTATTTAGTCGCTACCCGATCATTTGAGGGACTTCAAGGTAGAAGAGCTTCCTGCCGAATACCTAAGCGATCAGGCACCTCATGTAAAAATAACGGATCAGACAGTCCACATACGGGAAAGCTTTTCAATTATTTATTGAAGAGCTTTTTCTTTTCATTTACACTAGATCCTAATGATAATCATTATCAACGATTGGAGGCGTTAATCTCCAAGACGATAATTACCGAAGGGCAGGCGTGGAAACACCCGCTTATTATATGGATACGATGTCGAGCTGATTAGGAATCGGCAGGCCGCATGCATCAACTTGCCGAAGGCGCCACGGTTAGCCGAATTAGCGGAGAAAGGAACGTAACAGATGAAACTTAACGACCATACGATTCTGTGGAATTATGCTACCATACGGATTATGGATGTGCGGCATACGAGTCTCGAGCAAGGAGAAGTGCTGAGCTCCTACCAGTTGCCGGCCAGCGCTTTCCTTTATGTAACCCGAGGGAGCGGGCGCATTCGGCTGAACGGCGCTGAGAGTGCGGTGAGACCTTTCCAGTTAATGCATGGGGGCAAAGGGCTTTGCCTCGATTTGATGGCTGAAGAGCTGCTGAACTATTACTTGATTCTGTACAAAGCCGCAATGCCGCTGACGAGCCGTCGGGAGCTGCTTGCGTTATGGGAAGCAGTTGATAACCCGTTCCAGCTGCAGTTCAGCTTCGCTCCTCACGATCCGATCGCTATGCTGGACAAGGCGCAGGCGATGTATAAGGCATGGGAACGGACGGATGAGCTGGAGAAGCTGCATGTGAAATCGCTCTTCTACCAATTCGTTCACGAACTGCTGCGGCAGCTGGCAAGTCAGTCCGTGCAAGCGCAGAGACCGGACCTTGTTGCCCAGGCGATCCGCTATATTCATGAGCACTACAAGGAGCCGATCACGCTCGAATCGCTTGCGGACATGCTCGATTGCAACCCGCGACAGTTCCTGAGAATGTTCAGAAACAGCCGGCAGACGAGTCCGATCGATTATTTGATACAAGTCCGCATGGACAAAGCGAAGGAGCTGCTCCTGAACACGGAGTGCACAATGAAGCAAATTTCCGAGAGCGTCGGCTACTCGGACAGCTACTACTTCAGCCGTATGTTCAAGAAGTGTACGGGCGTATCCCCGACAGCTTTCAAAGAGACTGCCCAGGCCGCGAGCTCAAGTCGAAATAATCCATCTGCGGTGTCCACATATCCCATTGCTGCGATAAGGCTTCAACAGTATAGTGATTATGATAATCATTATCACTATATCGGGAAGGGAGATTTACCCGTGCTTAGAAGGACTAGAGCATCATTCGCCGCCTCCTTGCTGTTTTGCATGATTTTGCTGTTAAGCAGTTGTGCGGTAGGAACGAGCAGTACAGATCCGGGTGCTGCCGGCGCAACCAAAAGCGGCGCGACGGCGACCGCTCCGGCGGGAGCGGGCAGTACGGAAGCAGACTCGCCAAGGATCATCAAACATGCGATGGGGGAAGAGACCGTCAAAGGGACGCCGAAGCGCGTGGTCATCCTGACGAACGAAGGAACGGAAGCGCTGTTGGCCGTAGGCGTCAAGCCGATCGGTGCGGTGCAATCGTGGATCGGCAACCCATGGTACGATCATATTAAGAATGAGATGAATGATGTCGCCGTCGTGGGCGACGAGCTGCAGCCGAATATCGAGCTGATCACGAACTTGAAGCCCGATCTCATTATCGGCAATAAGGCGAGACAGGAGAAAATATACGGCCAGCTGAAGCAAATTGCACCTACCGTATTTGCGGAAGATTTGGGCGGCGACTGGAAAATTAATTTCAAGTTGTACATGGACGCGATCAACAAGAAGGAAGAGGGGGACAAGGCGATGGCTGTGTTCGACAAGCGGGTTGCCGACGTGAAGGCCAAGCTTGGCAGCAAGGCGGCTACGAAAGTGTCCGTCGCTCGCTTCTCCGCCTCACAGGTGCGCATCTACCAGAAGCAGACGTTCTCCGGTGTTCTCTTGAGCCAGCTTGGATTCGCCCGTCCCGCTTCGCAGGACAAAGATTCGTTCATCGAGGTGATGTCCAAGGAGAAAATTCCGAGCATGGACGGGGACGTGCTGTTCTACTTCGTCACGGAGACGGCGGGCAAAACCGGTGCTGCAAAAGTAGTGCAGGAATGGATGAACGACCCGCTGTTCAAAAATTTGAATGTAGCCAAGACGAACAAAGTCGTACAGGTCGACGAGGCGATCTGGAACTCAGCGGGCGGGTATAAGGCGGCCAACCTACTTCTGGACGAGCTTGTCAAATATTTCGAAATAAAATAGATGGATCAGTCTTCGCGGCAAGCTGATGTCGGTACGGCAGACGTCGGCTTGTTTGCCGTGCCGTTCAGTCGAGCCGCGGCATGAATCGATTTGAAAGTCGGGAAGGAGTGCGGATAATATGTCCATATGGATGCGAGGCCCGGGAGGCAAGCTCGCCGGTCTGACAATTGGTATCGTTCTGCTGCTTGCTTGCGTAACGGCTAACATATGCTTCGGTCTGCAGCCTTTTACGCTGAAGCAGCTGTGGCTTGCGTACAGCCGGTTCAATGGCTCCAACGAGCATCTGATCATCACGAGCGCGCGCGTCCCGAGGGCGCTGATTGCGGCCGGGGTAGGGGCAAGTCTGGCTGTTGCCGGAGCGGTTATGCAGACGCTTACGCGGAATCCGCTGGCATCACCTTCCGTATTCGGAATTAATTCGGGCTCGGCGCTGTTTATCGTTGTCGCTCTCGTTGTCTTCGGCTCCGATCTGACGATGGGCACCATGATATGGATCGCCTTCGCCGGGGCAGCCGCTTCCGCGCTGTTCGTCTATTCGCTCGGCCTGCAAAGGGGAGACGGCTTCAGCCCACTTAAGCTGACGCTCGCAGGCACTGCAGTCGCCGCGTTCTCCTCCTCGGTCACTTCGGGCTTGATTCTGATCAACAAGCAGTCGCTGGATGAGGCATTACTGTGGATGATCGGCTCCGTGTCGGGCCGACAGCTCGCGCATCTACTGACTGTAGCTCCATATATGGCGGCAGGGCTAATCGTCGCGCTGCTGCTGTCGGGAGCGCTGAACGTCATGGCACTGGGTGAGGAAATCGCCAAAGGGCTAGGGCAGCGGCTGACGCTTATGCGTGCGCTTGCGACGTTGTCCGTCATACTGCTCGCCGGCAGCGCCGTGTCGGTCGCCGGACCGATTGCGTTCGTCGGGCTCATCGTCCCTCATCTATGCCGGTACGTCGCCGGGAACGATCACCGCTGGCTGCTGCCGTACTGCGCGCTGATCGGCGCTATGCTGCTTGTGACTGCGGACCTTGCTTCGCGGCTCATCATTATGCCGAAAGAAGTGCCGGTCGGCGTAGCGACCGCGCTGCTGGGCGTTCCGTTCCTGATTCATGTGGCGAGAAGGAGGCAGCATGCGTAACGATCGATTGAGGAGAAACCGGTTGCTGCTGTTTGTGCTGTTGACGTTAACGGTAGTTCTGTCCGTTGGCAGCTTGTCGATGGGCGCTGTGCGCATTCCGGTGCAGGAGGTGCTGCTCGCGTTGACCGGACATCCACAAGCGGGCAGCGGCTTGATCGTGATGCAATTCCGCCTGCCGCGTATAGCGGCGGCGCTGCTTGTCGGCGCTGCCCTGGCCGTTTCCGGCGTGCTGCTGCAGGGGGTTATACGCAATCCGCTGGCGTCGCCGGATTTGCTCGGCGTATCGGGGGGAGCTTCGGTGGCGGTCGTGGGTTTCATGACACTGTTCAAAGGCTACAGCATCCACTGGGTGCCAGTCATCGCCGTAGCGGGCGCTTTTGCCGCAGCAGCTTTGAATTATGCGGTCGCTTGGAAACGTGGCGTATCGCCGTTCCGACTTGTGCTTATCGGCTTAGGCATCTCGACCGCAATGAGCGCGCTGACGATGTTTCTGCTAATAAGCGGTCCCGCTTACTTGACGGCGCAAGTAATGAACTGGATGACCGGCAGCGTGTACGGGACGAATTGGGCGTATGTCGGAGCGCTTTGGCAGTGGATCGCCGTCTTTATTCCGCTTTCCATGCTGTACGCGAAAGAGCTTAATATCCAGTCACTCGGTGAAGAAGCGGCCGTCGGTCTCGGCAGCCGGCTTCAGCTCAGCCGGATTGCGCTGTTGCTGTTCAGCGTCGCCCTCGCTGGCGCGGCGGTCGGAATAGCCGGGACGCTATCATTCATCGGGCTGCTGGCACCTCATATGGCGCGCAAGCTGGCCGGCCAATCTTACACCGCCGTCATTCCGGTCAGCGCTCTGCTCGGAGCGATCATTCTTCTGCTGGCCGATTGGGCGGGACGGATTCTGTTCGTGCCGCTCGACGTTCCTGCCGGTGTATTTACGGCCGGCGTCGGCGCTCCGTTTTTCATGTATTTATTGTTTAAGCGGAAGAAGCTTACGGGTTGACATTGATCTGCGACTTTGTCGAGCTGAGCAAGGCGAAATCCATAGGGATAAACGAATGGCTGTCCGATCACCCCATAACCGACGCAGCACTCAGCGATAAAAGGAACTGCCGCCACGCGAGGGTTTATGGCGGAATAAATTGTTCAATTGACAGATCCTCCTTTGATTTTAGAATTGCAAGTTCGAATTCAACAATTCGTTGCGTCCTCATCGTTCAATTCAATTAATTGTAAAATGGAACATGCTCTGCTATAATTAACCATTGTATAATATTGAATCAAAGGAAGGTACGGATTATGGTGGATACTAAGTATCGGAATAACACCATCGCGGATTTCATCTTCCAACTTAGAAAAGCGAATAACTTGACATACGCAGAACTTGAGGAATTAACGGGGGTAAGCAGAAGTGTACTAAATCGAATAGAGCGCGGGGAAACGAAACGGCTGGAATTTAAGAATTTGAAGGCTGTAGCCATAGCTTTTCCCGCACACTATTCCGAGATTATGGAGTGTTACCTTGAAGAAGAAAGCCGTATCAACACTTTGTTTGAAGTGCTCGAAGAGGTAACAACCTGTGAAGAGTGCTTTTTGCTGGTTCCGAAAGTGGCAGTACGCATACTGGAATCGCATAGTGTAGAAACGGAGGAAGCGCTGCAACGATTGTTTGACTTTACCCAAACAGTAACTGATAATTCACTGAAAGTAACACTCTATACGTCAATTATTAAGTTTTCCAGAGAACGCGGAGTGCCGCATTATGTAGCCAAAGGGTTGCTGCAAAAGTATTTGATTGAAAGGAACGATTTGAAACAACTGGAAGAGTCGTTTCAAGTAGGCCAAGAAATTTTACATTACACTAGCTTTTTATCGCGTGAGGGGAAAATTACGGTTTACTTCAGGATGGCATTGCATGCATACGCTATCAAAAAATTTGAAGAATGCATACAACTGTGTGAGAAAGGTCTTTTGCTGGAGGAAGAAGATACTGGACTTAAAGCAAAGGCATATCTGGCGATGATAAATTCATTTTCCCAACTAGGAGACTATGAATCAGTTGAAAGACATCTAAACATATTTGAAAAGATGAGGAATGATTTTGTTGTCGTACCTGCCAAGGCTACTCGGGCCTTAACAAAAGCGAGAAAAAAAGAATATGATGTAGCAATACCCCTGCTTCGGAAATATTTAGGGGAACTAGGGAAGGAATATAGCTTACATATTGCTGACGAACTTCTGGAGATCTATTTTCAATTAGGGGATCTTGAATCAATTGCTGAAATATTGGAGAAGGAGGAAGAATTATTACCTGAGCATCCACAAACACCACATAAATACATTACTGTTGGAAGGTTTCATAGATATAAAGGCTTCTATCATCTTAGTAAAGGTTTGCTTGACGATGGAATAGAGAACTATGTTAAAAGTTTAAAGGCGTTCGGGTATGTCAGCGCTATGAAAGAGAAAGACGATTGCATGCAGGAATTGTTAACATATCACATAAAACTGTCGAAATCCTTGGAACTAAAACATATAATTAAGTTGAAGGAAGCATACGAATAATAAGGTAAATAAACCATTAAATCGGAGGCGAAGTAACTGTGAAAAAATTCATCTTGCTGATGGCTTTGGCTGTGGCTGGAACTATGTTCGTTGTTTCGCCAGATGCAAATCCGGGCCTGATTATTTTATACAACGATATTGATCCCGGACTTTGATTATTTTGTCATTCGGAAAAACATATTTGAATGCTTATCAATGAACAGGTGATTATAAACCTGTTCTTTTTTTGTTTGTTTTCCAAACATTCGTTGCACAAAATGGGATTATAAGGTTTATATGAGATGTATGATAAAGTTAATTTGTAAAAATACAAAACTAAAATAGTTGAAAGAGGAGAGTGTCATATAACCATGTCAGTACCCAGAAAGGAGGATTATTCCCAATACGATATCAGCCATTTCAGCGATGAAACATTGCAGAGCGCAATGAAAAACATTCGGAACCAAATGGAAGAGGCGGTACAGCAAGGCGAGAGTTTAACGAGCGAATGTATGGTCCAATTGAGCCAACAATTAGATACCTATGTTTTAATTGCTCAAATTAGGAAAATGCGATGTGTAAATTAGAAATCGTTTTTGTTTAAGGTGTGTTGATGCAAGATGGCAGAAGAACGGGAATTGTCAGGGGGATAGACGATTTTGGAAGAATTGTAATCCCCACGGAGGTTAGGCGTGTTTTGAATCTTGATCCCAATGTCATGACAGAGTGTTTCAGTGACGAGGAGAAAAAGACGATCATGGTTTATAAATATCCAGAAGAAGAATGTTTGTTTTGTTCAGGTAAGCAACAACTCGTTTACTTCAAACGATTTTATGTTTGTTCACCATGTATTCAAAGCCTTCCGGTGCTTCAGGTCTTCATCGAAGGAATAGAACGTAAACGAGCTAATGAGACAATTAAGAAAAAAATCACCCCAAGAAGGAAAAAGTCATTGGATCGTCTGCATCAAGCGATGAAGGAGAACCCTAAGGCATCGCAAAAGGAACTAGCCGAAATTTTAGGATTTTCACAAGCATGGGTCAGTAAATTGATTAGGAATCACGTAGATTCATAAATATTAAGAACGCTTTGACGCTAATGTTCATGTTCGGCATCACGCCTGTTGATTAACCAGATACTGGTTTTTTGAGGTTTGACAAATAGACATGTTTTTCCAACACTTTGGTAGT
>NZ_JANAVJ010000063.1 GCF_024213375.1 Paenibacillus sp. MZ04-78.2
ACAATAATTCATTTTCGATTCCTGCCGGGGTGCTTCGCACCCCCTATTTGTGTTGAATGTGTACCTGAATAGTTACGAATTTCTTTTCGAATGTCGTATCGGTCTTTGCCGGAATTCGGGAGCAAGCCCTCCAGCGTTTCTTGAGCTTCATCGTTTGCATAAGGGACGTATTGCAAGTCGTCAATCCATTTGCGTGCAACTTCGGGCTGCAGGTCGTGAGCATGGGCGTAGAGCAAATACTGCTTTGCACGTTTAAATGATTTGGCCAGATTGCAAAGTTCCTTTGCCACCTCGTGAACATTGCCTGTTTCTTGAATATATTTGGCTGGGCAATACCGCAATAATTTGCCGACAATACTGCTTTTAAACTGCTTGTCGTAAGCAGGCAGCGAAGAAATAACGGTATGGGACGCACCCTTGTGCTTCAGCAAGTTTCTGCAAACGATGTCGTACGTGAGCGGTTGATGCTGCAGCGCACGTAAGTGTTCAACCGTTTGAAGAGGATATACAGCCGAAAGGAACAACGATGTGTAGTTCGCGGACTCGTAATGTCCCAACCATTCGGAATAGCTTTCCGAGCGCGCCATCCCGTCCTCCAGTGTGCCGAGCTCCCGCACCATGGCCTCAAAGCCTCCCCGGTACAGGGAAAGCAGCCGCTCTCGCAAGGTTGAGGACAGGCACAGGTACGTGAAGAACGTGGACATCGCGAACAATTTCAAGTTGATGAATTGCCCCGCATCGTCGAAATTCACCCGATAGTCGACTAGTTTTCCGAAGATATCTTTCCATTCCGGCTCATTGAAACGCTGCGGCAAATCCTCAACCTCGGATAACGGATTATGCGAGAAGTCGTAAGAACTGTCCAGAATAAACCGGATGATGTGAAAAATTCGTTTGTAGTCCTGTTGTTCCAAGGGAAGACGGTTTTTGGGTTTGACGGTGATATAGCACGTCCAGGTTCCCGCTACCTTTTCATAGTGCGAGCGGAAATCATAGGCTTCGAACCACCTGCCGCATTTCTCCATAAAGGAGGCAAAGGCCGACAGTCTTGCGATTTCGTCGTCGTCAACGGAGGGCGGCTCGCTAAATTCCACAAACACGGAATGCGGATAGAACATGAATCCGGCCTTGTGCGTACACATCGCCAGCTCAATCTCGAAAAATTCCTTTTGGAACCGCAATAAACGATTCTCCTGCTCGGAAAAAGATTGCGCGAACGCCACCATTTCCCGGATGAAACGAGGCAGCAGAGCGCCGCGGGAATCGGGAACCAGATTTAAGGACCATTGGTGCAGCACGTTGTGCAGTTGGTGCAGGTTTTGCAGCGACAGCTCGGACGCCTCGCATTCCCTCGCCTCTTCAATTCTTGTTTTCCAATGGATTTCTTCCAGGAAATAATCCTCGATCTCATCCTGTCTGCCTTGTTGAAGTTCAAGCCAGACCAAGAAGGTTCGAATCACCTGAGCTTCCCGGTCAAATTGCCCGATTAAGCCAAGCCATTCGGTTAAAAGTCGGATATACGCCTGATAATAGGATGGGTCGCCATCATCAATAACGCATAGCAGGATTTCTTTGGCCGATTGGTCGTACGTTTCCACGACGGTATGAAAGATCGAGCTGCTCAAATCGCCGAGCGCATATTTCCCCATTGCATGGTGCAGGTCCATAAAGGCTTGATTGAAGGACGGAAACTTGCCGACGGCGCTCAAGTCGTACGGAAGCAATGCGAATTCTTTGGCGGTTAACGAATAATTGCGGTACACGTCGAAGAGCTCCCGATGCTCGCCGGCCAGACTTAAAAATTGGCAAAGATGCCCCGCATTAAAAAGCACGTTGCGGGATAAATCGATGACGATGGGCAAATCTTCGTCGCGAACCGAGGCAACGATCGGAATAAAGCTTTGGATCAATTGCGCCTCTTCCTGCTCCGAGTAAATATCCAAGGCGTTTAAGCAAGCCTCAAACGAAAACAGGATGTCCAAGCGCGCCTCCATAGATACCCGACTGCCGTTCAGTTCGGACCTTATCCGTGCCAGCAGCGTCTCCCGAAGCTCGTTCCCGCATTCGTTCAAAAGATGCTGAATCCGCAATGCCTTCCAATAGGCCAGGATGTCCGTTTTTAGCGTTTGCCCGCGGGACGGCCGATCAAAATAAGCGGCAAGGGTTTGGTTCTCCCGGATCGTTTTAGCGTGAAACAAAGAGGCGAAATAATCCTCCGACGCTTTGGGCCATTCCCGGCGGTTTAAAAAGGCGGCGCTCTCCTTCTCCGTTAAACGGTCCGCAACGGCCGCATAGTAGCTTGGGGAGCTCGCACCGTCTTTGCCGTGTAACACGAATCTGTAATCCGGATAAGCGCTGTTGGCAAGCAAATGCTTTTTCGTTTTTTCCGAGAAATACGGCTTGTTCAACAAGGTTTGAAAGTATTCCTCCGCCGGAACCCGCTCGGGTTGGCTTTCTTTCATCTCAAGACAGTGATGAATAAGGATGCAGTTGTCCGGAAGCAGGATAATCTCCCTGGTGTCATACTCCAATTCGTTCCTGACTTCTTGCTTGCGGCTGTACAAACGGCATTGCAAAGAGAACGGATCAAGAACGATATAGTTCATCGTTTCGGGGATCAGGGCGATATCGGTTCGAATGACCGGGATGCCCACCTGATTGAACATGATGCCGGCATGCTCGGTTCTCGTGCCGAATTCCACCAAAACGGCCGCAATGTCTTCTTTATTCTCTTTATTTGTATATTGAAGATACGCATTCCAGGCTTCGTTCAAGGTGACCGCCTTGATGAATTTGCCGAAGAACGGCTTCCCGCCTTGAGAAATGATCTCTTTCGCATCTACACATACGGCGGAATCGTGCTCCAAAACCTGCTTCGCCGCTGCCGACAGCTCGTAGACATCTTGAAACAAGCGATAGTTTTTCGCCGGTCTTGTCTGCACCAGAAACAGGTTCCGAATCTGGACTTCCTGAAAAACGTTGCCCTGCCACAAGTTCGAGTCCTCGTTCGGCAAAATGGTTCTGATGCTGTTGCTCGCGGTCACATGCTGCGTAGAAAACAAGTGGAATCCCAACGCAAGTTGCCCTGTCGGTTTTCCTCCGATCAGCTCGGTCAAGCTTGTCATCGAGATCGTTCCGTAATCCGTATCCGCCACCCATTCACAGTCAAGAGCCGTGCCCGGCAAGATCGCGTGCAGATTGTAAATCAGCGAAAGCACGGTATTCAAATCGTCTTGGCGCAAGTAAGGTGTCGCATCGTAAGGAATGGGCCGTCCCGCATGCTCCGATTGAACGAGCGGTTGAATAAAAACGGGGATCGGCTCATGATGATGCAAATACGGGTTGACGAAACGTTGATTCTGGTTCCTTGCGTGCTCCGTCCTGCCGCTGAGCATCACTTCGGCCAGCAGGTCGTAGAAACGCTCCTTACGATCGCACACGAGACTGAGATACGCGCCGGCATTCGTCGTTTCGTTCAAATCCTCCTCGCCAGAGCTCCGGATGATCCAGGGCAGCTCCCCGCATACTTCTTGTACCCGGTTAAACCAGAGCGGTGCTTTCCGTTCCAAGTACCGGGATAGCCCGGCGGGCAAATCCTCCTCCGTTCCCTCGTAATGTTCCATAAATTCGCATGCCAATGCATTATCGATCGGATATAGCGGAGGAATGTAGGCCGTAAAAAGACTATGATTGCGCAGCTCCAACAATCTCACGCACTTAATGCCAAACTTATTCATACAAAGCCTCCCAATGTCTGTTTGGTTCGGTTGCCGAACATGCTTATTTTTCTTCCGACAGCTCTGCTCTAAGGTCATGCAGATGCCGAAAAGACTCCATCAATTCCGAAAACATCAGCTCTTTTCCCCAGCGGCGCTCTCCTTTGATTTCCTTCACAAGATTCGCCATTTTCAGCATGCAGGCGATAGGCAAAGCCCGGACAATTTCTTGGATTTGCAATAACCGGGCGTACTTCTTTACACCGTCTACAAGCAAACGCACGCCGCACGCCTTGACCCGATTCTCCAAAATAAAGGAAGCAAGCTCCACTTCAAGACACGAAGTCCCTCCCCAAATGGAGTCGGCATGAAACCGGTATATGGTTATGCGGCCGTCGGCCGTCCGTCCCACTTTCCAGTGCCAGTGCTGGTTGGCATAGGGCAAGGAGGAATAGACATGCGTCGGACGGCTCCATTCCGTATGCAAGCCATTCTCGAACCAAGCGCGGTCGCAAGGCAGGCTTGCCCCGAGAAGCTGCTCCATTTCTTCAAGCAGGCAGGCCCAGCCTTCAGCCAACGGATGGACCATGCAATCCCCGCCGATCCCATGATTTTCGAGCAAGAGCTTCCAATAAGGGGCAACTTCGTTCAAGATTTGCCGATAAAGCGAAGCTCCGCTCCGAGCCAACGTCTCTCGCATTTCCGTTAACAGCGGCTCGTATCTGGCAATGACATAACCGTCGACGAAGCCCTCGACACGGGGTAAATACGGAGCGAATTTTTGCAATTGATGAACTTGAAAATCCCCAAAGAGGTCTATTCCAATAAACTTGGCAAAGGCCACGTGCTCCCCGTTACTTTTCCGCTTTACAATAAAGGGCGTTTTTCTCGGATTAATTCGAAAGGGAACGTCATCCCTACGGCTCGGGCGATTCCACTCCTGAATCGCTTTGTAAGGGACGATTTCCAGATCGGATTTCATGTCCCCCCAATCCAACCTTTGCTCCAGAGCCTCCACCAATTCCCGGGCGTTTCCAAGCATCTGCCATACCCGCTTCGGTTTGCCCGCAGCCAAAGGGACGCTATCCTTAATTCTCAGCAAACGATCGTTTTCGACTCGAAACAGCCTGCCGGGAGAGGAGACCCAAATCGGCTTTGCAAGTCGATACTTTGCAGCCAACCTTCTGGACAATTCAAGAACGGTTTGCCCCGTATGCGGTTGATCCTCCAAGATCATAATTTCCGTACCGGGCTCCAATGCGGCCGGAAGCAGCGAAAATTCTTCGGGCAAATACGCCGGAGCCTGCGGATCGGACGGTTGCCGCAGCGGTCTTACCGTATAATAAAGAGCGTCATTCCCCCACCTCTGCCGGAAGGCCAATGACCAGAACGGCGCGTAGTAGGCCCCCCCGGTTCGAACTCCGATTAACAGAGGCGGCGAGGAAGCAGCCGGCGCCTCGCGCAGCCAATTCAGAGCATCCTCGTAACAAACCTCGAGATCGCACAGATCATAGCCGGAACATTCCGGTGTACGAAGCTCCTGCATCACCTTCATTAAAGGAAGCAGCTCCGCTCTTCGTCGATTGATCGACGCCGGGGAGAGCGTTGCAACGGGCCATGCCGACACAGCGCTTGGGGCTTGCGATACGCCCTGTATGAGGCCGGAAGCATACTGCACGCACGCTCTGCGCTGAGTCGTCAACCGGGCGTTCAGCTCATGGTCCTCCATTATGCCGCACCGGGTCAATAAAAGCAGATCCGCCAAGCGCTGCTCGACGATGCAGGAAAACATGTACCGATGCATGGGATCGCTTGTTTCTTTAACATAGCTTTCTAGCCTTCGGAAGAGACTCGTTGAATTATCCATCTGCACTAACCTCGTTTTGGTTGTATAGCTTAAGATAGTTCGGATATACGTAATGAGGCAAAAACTTGCCGACCACCTCAGGCTTGGAATGCAAACGAAGCGATTGCGCGATCTGCTCGTCCGTCAAAATTTTGTACGCCTCCTCCGCGATGCCGTGTACGTCCGTAGGATCGGTTAAGATCGCGGTTTCGCCATGGGTAAATATATCTGCCGGGCCGCCACGGTTGGTCGAGATGATCGGAACGCCGGCAATCGCCGCCTCAATCAAGCTTCCGCCGAACTCCTCATGGTAAGAAGGCAGGATGAACAAATGCGCATGGTGCAGATAGCACGAGACAAACTTATGGGAGACGAAGCCTGTAATCTGAAATTGGCCCTGCAATTGCGCCGATTCGATCTGTTCTTCCATGGCCTCGCGCTGAGGGCCGTCGCCGCAAACGATAAATTGCAGATTGTCCAGCTTCATTGAAAGCTCTTTGGCCACTTTTACAAACGTGACCCACCCTTTTTCGTGCGCGATTCTGCCCAGGAACAAAACCGTCTTTTTCCCCTGGAGCTCCACTTTAAGCTTCTTGCAAAACGGGCAATGGATGGAATGACTGAGATGGTTCGTGCCGATGCAATCGCTAATCGCGATCATTTTCGAGGAATTCGCCAGCAGCTTGTTGTAGCCTTCCAGCCTTTTTTCGGTGAGAACGACGGCCTTATGACTGAGAAGAATGCTCTTTAATTCAATGGACTTGACATAATCATGCACCAGCCGATCCCATGGATTCATAGGCTTATACGTAAATATCCGGCTGCAATGAATCGTGAGAATCAACGGCTTCTTTAAAAACTTTTGCGCAAACATGCCCGCCAGCAAAGGCCAGACGACGCCGCTCGCATGAACGTGAATCGCATCGTAATTTTGCTTCCTGCCATGCAGGACGATCCATTTGACGGCGCCGATAAACCAGCTTTGATCCAGAAATAAAGTTCCGGTTTGGCTTGATTTAAAGGGCAGCGTCATAAAGCGAACCGAATGTACGGTCAGCCCGTTTGGAAGCTTCAAGGTTCGGGGAATGCCGGGAATACCTGTCGTTAATACGTCTTGCCGGACTCCCTGCTTGGCAAGCCACTCGGTCAAATTCGTAATTTGAACCTGCATCCCCCCCATGGGGTCGAACCGGCTCGGCCACGCCGTCGTCTCGAAGTAGTAATGAGGAGTAAGCCTTAAAATATTCAAACCTACGCCCCTCCTTCTTAAAGGACATAATCGTATTGTACTTCCGTTTGCACACTGACATTATTGCAGTTTTTGCATATTTCCGATTGGTTCCGGTGTCCTTCGCTCAACAATTTCCGGAATGCGGAAAACCTTTCATTGTTCCATATTTCCGCAATATGCTGCTCGTTAATGTTCCCCATGACAAGCTTTTGGTTAAAATCTTCAAAGCACGGCAACACGTTGCCCATGACCGTAACGACCACCAAATTGGACGGGACCATACAAATGGAACTCGCCTTCGACTGGTGAGGGACCTTCGATAAGATGCCTCCTCTGTTCGATAGCACGAGATCGGAATGATCGAGATAGACGACTTGTTCTTTCTCTTCTTCCGACAACTGAACAAACACTTCCTTAAATTTGTGTTTTGCTCCGACGTGCTGCGTCACAATGAATTTTTTGATCCCCAGCTCCAACAAATTCCTCAGCCGCTTGGCATCCAGCAAGTCGCCATTCGTATAAATAATGGGGCGCGCCCTAGGAATGTATTCCGAAGCCATGCCTACGAACAAATCGAGATTTTTGCACAGCAGCGGTTCGCCGTAAAAATGAAACGAAATCCGGCCTGCAAAATCCAACGAGCGCAGCTGCTCCATCAGCCGTTGGAACAATTCGGGTTTCATCTCTCCGCTTTCCTGCCGTTTGGAGATACTGTTGGGACAGTACCAGCATGTACGATTGCAATGCGAATTGACTTCCACCTCGATCATCGAAAAAAGCTTGTCCATAATTTCCCTCCCCGTTTCATGAATTGTTATTTCATCAGGCATGATTCGTTTGCCACTTCCGCGACCGCATTCACAATACGCGATAATTGGGATGGGTCGACCAATAAAATGGCGTGATGGATCACGATGGACTGCTCCGAAGCTTGTTCGGCGACAGGCATGTGCAAGGATCTCCAATATTCTTCGGTTTTCCGGACCGATTCCGGATAACGCTTCTTCGTCCAGGGGCAGAACAACGGATTTTTGTGTACGGGAAGATAAGGCGGATGCAAGTAGAAGGTTCCCATGTGCAGCTTTTGACGCAACATTTCGCTGAATTGATCGGCGTTCATTTGATTGAATTTGTGCGGGTCAAACCGGAATACGTAGCCGTAATAGGTTTGTTTGTTGACTTGAAGAGGGCGCTTCATGACGTGAATTCCGTCAATTTTGCTTAGCTCCCTGTTCAGGTACATGGCATTGGTTTCTCTAATATGATTTTTGGCGTCCAATTCCTGCAATTGATCCAGCAAAATAGCGGATTGAAATTCAGACAGGCAAAAGTTGGAGCCTTGAATATCGCCTTTGGCGATCAGCTGCATATCGCCATAAATTAATTGCGTGGAGTCTGCGCAGTATACTCTCGAATCCGCTCTCAACTGTTGGAGCAGCTCGAAAAGACGGCGATCTTTCGTGATGATCACTCCACCTTCCCCGGCAGTCAGCACCTTGCCTTGCTGGCAGCTGAACGCGCCTATGTCTCCCAGCGTTCCCGCGCGCTGATGATTCCAGAGGGAGCCGTGACTTTGCGCGCAATCTTCTACAACGAATAGGCCGTATTTGCGGGCGATCCGATTAATTTCATCCATATTCGCCATGCTTCCGAACAGGTGCACGGGGATGATGGCTCTCGTTCTTGGCGTGATGGCAGCCTCTATGAGCCGAGGATCAATACAAAATGTATCCTCCTCCACATCAACGAACACAGGCAGCGCATTGACGTTCAGTACAGCGGTAGCCGTCGCAATCCAAGTCAGGCTTGGCACAATAACTTCATCACCTTCGCCGATTCCCAGCGCTTCGAGCGCCAGCATCAAAGCCATGGAGCCACTGGTTGTCGGAACGCAATAAGGAACCCCGTTAAAATCCGCAAAAGCTTGTGCGAATTTGCGTTCCATACTTTCTTCGCCCGTCCAATATCCGCTGATTGCCCACCGGTTGGACTGAAAAACTTCTTCAATCCGCTTTTGGGTATGTTCGGAGTACTCCGGCCATTCAGGCCATTTCATCATTTCGTCTGCCATAAAAACCTCCTTGTAATTACAATAAAATGTAAAAATAATTATTAATATAATTTTTTTTAAATATGTTTACAATTAATGCTAATATTCGCAAATTTGTTTGTCAACTATTTATTTAAAAATATTATAAATTTTTTATATATTAGAAATATTTGAAATATTTAGAATAAATTATTTTTAATCTTATCTATTCCTCTTCCTCATCAGCGGTTGATGTCCATGGTCGAGCTGACGCAAACAAGCCAGCCTTCGTAACGAAGCTGGCCTTTCGGTTTAGGTAAATGAACCGCTGTCTAATCCCAGTCCATGAAAAAGGTCGCCGTCAGCTTGCCGCTTGCGCACTCGGGGCAATCCAGTTGAACCGCTCCCGGATCGTCCGGCACGGGATGCATCGCTTCCCCGCATTTCCCGCAGGAACAGGCGGCGACAAAATAATCGCTATCCGACTTCATCTCCAGGTAAAGCTCATTACGGAGCGAACGGCATGCCCTACATCGGTACAAAGCATTGCAAGCCTTGTATCGGGTGCTTGGTTCCTTCTCAAACTCGGCAATTCGCTGCTTAAGCGACGCTTCCTGCACGAATGAAGCGATGGAATGCAGATCAACGTACATGAATCCGATTCCTACAAAAACGTTCGTATGATAGCCACAATGACCGCATTCCAGTTTATACGCTTCGCCCATAGCAGCTCCCCCTCTCCGGAAAACGAAACTACTCTATTATAATAACACGAGATTCGTTTCAAATTTTCGGAAATACATTATTTTCAAATTAACCCCATTTTTCCATCCTTTCGACGTTCACAACGCAGCAAATACGATATAATAGACAACAAAGTACCGAGATTCCTCTAAAACGGATGTGTAAGGATGCTGCATCTTTTTGTCGATATGCTGGAGCGGGTCGGCTTCCTGATTGCGCTGGCGTTCGTCTTCTCGCGGAGCCGATGGATGCGAAGCTATATGAGCTACCAAGGGGAGCTGGCTCATCAGTGGCGCTTCGTCGTCTTTTTCAGCCTGTATGCGATTCTCGGTACGTATTCCGGGGTAACCGTGACCCCGCATTCGTACCAGCCTGCACCATGGATCGGCGATGTCTCCCCCACAGCCGCCATCGCCAACTCCCGGTCGATCGGGGTCGTCATTGCCGGACTGCTCGGCGGGGTGAAGAGCGGGCTGGTCGTCGGCGTCATTGCCGGCCTGCACCGCTACAGCCTCGGCGGCTTCGTCGCCGTCGCCTGCATGCTGGCGCCTGTCGCCCAAGGCATCATGGCGGGATTATGCCGCAATGCCGTCAAACGACGGTTCCGGCACGCGGCTTCGGCCAAGCCTGCGTTTGTCGTCGGCCTGCTCGCGGAAACGGTTCAGATGGGTTTGATTTTGCTGCTTGCGAAGCCTTGGAACGAGGCGCTCGGTTTGGTCGCGCTGATCGGCATTCCGCAAGTGGTTGCCAACGGGATCGGAGTATCGCTGTTTTTCATCGTGTATCATACGATGGAAAGCGAGGAGGACCGGATTGGGACGGAGCACGCGCGCAAAGCGCTGCATATCGCCGATTTAACGATGCCGCTCTGGCGGTTAGATTTTGACCGGGCGGTCCGGGAAGTTGCGAGAACGCTGCATGAAGAGACGAAAGCCGTCGGCGCTTATTTTTACCAAAACGATACGGAATGGGTCAAGGAAGGCCGCCAGACGCCGTATTGGGTCGATTTGCCGATGGAAATGCAAAATAAGAAGCAGATCGGCCGCTTCCGGTTGTTTTACGAGCGGAAGCAGGAGGATTCCCCATCCCGGCGGCGGATGATGACAACGCTGGCACGGCTTATTTCCCAGCAGTATGCTTTCGTAGAAGCGGAGCGGCAGGGACAACTGTTGGCCGATGCCGAAATCCGCTCGCTGCAGGCGCAGATGAGCCCACACTTTTTATTCAACGTATTAAATACGGTCAAATCGTTCATCCGCACGAAACCGGAGGAAGCGCGGCAGCTCATTATGCACTTGTCCAAATTTCTCCGCAAAAATATAAACGGCAGCAGCAAAACGCTGGTCTCGGTCCGCGACGAGCTTGAGCTTGTTATGTCCTACCTGAGCTTGACCAAGGCACGGCTTGGCAACCAACTGGAGTTTGTAACAGATATTGACGAAGCGGCGCTGGACTGCCGCATTCCTCCGTTTACGATTCAACCGCTGGTGGAAAACGCGATTGTGCACGGGCTCCAAAACATCGACAGGCCCGGCATGATCCGCCTCGGCGTGAAGCAGGAAGCGTGCGGCAGACAATACCGCGTCCGGATCACGGTGGAAGACAACGGCACAGGTATGTGCCAAGGCGTGGCGGGCGTGGTGGACGAGCATGCGGGCGTGGCGCTGCACAACATCGGCCAGCGGCTGAGCTATCATTACGGCACAGAGCAGCCGCTGCAGATCGATAGCACACCGGGGAAAGGCACAAAAGTTAGCTTTTGGGTGAGGTGATAGACATGGGCTGGAATGTGGTGATTGCCGACGATGAAGCGCCTTCCCGGGAGGAGCTGGCTTATTTGCTGGAGCGGATCGCCGACGTGTCGCAGGTGACGCAGGCAGTCGGTGGAATGGACGCGATCCGCAAGGTGAAGGAGCAGGCGCCGGACGTGCTGTTTCTCGATATGGAGATGCCGGACCTCAGCGGATTGCAGGTGGCGCAAATCGTAGGCGAGCTCGACCCGGGGGTTAAAATCGTCTTTTCCACCGCTTACGATCATTATGCGGTCGACGCCTTTAAGCTGCGCGCGTTTCATTACGTCTTGAAGCCGTATGACGAGGACGATCTCGGCGCGGTCTTTCGGGAATTGCGGCTGGCCGCGGAGAAGAGCCTTGCATCGAATTCGCGCAAGCCCGTGGCGGGAGACGCCTGTGTGAAGCTGGCGCTGGAATTGGGCGATGGCATCAAGTACGTATCGCCGAAACATATCGTTTATATCAGCAAGGAAGGCAAGCGGGTTCAAGTCCATACTGCGGACAAAGCTTATGAGGTCTCGTATACCTTGCAAGAGCTGGAGCAGAAGCTGGCGCCGTTCGGCTTTTTCCGCTGTCATAAAAGCTACCTGGTCCGGCTGGAAGCGATCTCGGAATTGAAGTCGTGGATTAACGGGGCTTACGACGTACGGATGGACGATGCGGCGCGGAGCCGCGTTCCCGTGAGCCGAAATTATGTGAAGGAGCTGCGTTTGAAGCTGGAAATCTGACATCTTAAACCGGGTTCCGGACATCATGCGATCCAAGCGGTTTCCCTCGGGCAAAAGAGCGTTTATACTTGTTTGCAAACGCTGCCAATATGGAAGCAATTCACAGGTGGAGGGAACCGCATGGCTAAAAGCTTGAAATCCATAGGTTTGTGGGGACTCGTATCGGTACTCGGCGCCTTCGGATTCGCGGCGATTGCGCTGAATCGCGGAGAATCGGTCAACGCCGTCTGGCTGATTGTCGCCGCCGTCTCGTGCTATGCCGTCGCTTACCGCTTCTACAGTAAATTTCTGGCCCGCAAAGTGCTCGGTTTGGACGATAACCGCAAGACACCGGCCGAAATCAACAATGACGGTAAAGATTACGTGCCGACAAACAAATGGGTCTTGTTCGGGCATCACTTCGCCGCGATCGCCGGCGCGGGGCCGCTCGTCGGTCCGGTGCTTGCGGCGCAGATGGGCTATTTGCCCGGCACGCTCTGGATTGTGATCGGCGTTATTCTCGGCGGAGCCGTGCAGGACTTTGTCATTTTATTTGCCTCGACGAGACGAGGCGGCAAATCGCTCGGGGAAATGATCAAGGACGAAATCGGCCCAACCGCCGGAGTGATTGCGATGGTCGGCATTCTCGCCATTATGGTCATTCTGCTCGCCGTGCTGGCGCTCGTTGTCGTCAAAGCGCTGATCGGCAGCCCTTGGGGAATGTTCACCATCGCAGCCACCATCCCTATCGCCGTCGTGATGGGAATCTACATGCGATTTATTCGTCCGGGCCGGGTCGCCGAAGCTTCGCTGATCGGGCTGGTGCTGCTCTTGGGCTCTCTCGTAGGGGGCAAGTACGTGGCGGAAAGCCCGGTGCTCTCCGGCCTGTTTACGTTCAGCGGCGAAACGATTGCGCTCATGCTGATCGCTTACGGCTTCATCGCTTCCGCGCTGCCGGTCTGGCTGCTGCTGGCTCCGCGCGATTACTTGAGCACGTTTCTGAAAATCGGTACGATCGTGGGACTGGCGCTCGGCATCCTGTTCGTCATGCCGGATCTGGCGATGCCGTCCACGACGAAGTTTATCGACGGCACGGGCCCGGTGTTTGCCGGCAATCTGTTCCCGTTCCTGTTCATTACGATTGCGTGCGGGGCCGTCTCCGGCTTCCATTCGCTGATTTCGTCCGGTACGACGCCGAAAATGCTGGAGCGGGAGACGCATGCCCGGCCGATCGGCTACGGCGCGATGCTGATGGAATCGTTCGTCGCCATTATGGCGCTGATCGCTGCCTGCGTTATTACGCCGGGCGCCTACTTCGCCATTAACTCCCCGGCTGCCGCCATCGGCACCGATGCGGTGCAAGCGGCGACCACACTAACGTCGTGGGGCTTCACGATCACACCGGACGATCTGACGAACTTGGCCAAGGACGTCGGCGAATCGACGATTCTTTCACGGACCGGCGGCGCACCGACGTTCGCGATCGGCATGGCGCATATTTTGTCCGGGGTCATTGGCGGCAAGGCGCTGATGGCGTTCTGGTATCATTTTGCTATCTTGTTCGAGGCGTTGTTTATTTTGACGACGATTGATGCGGGAACCCGGGTAGGCCGGTTTATGATTCAAGAAATTCTCGGCAGCGTCGTCAAGCCGCTCGGCAATACCGAATCGACGCTCGGCAACGTCGTAGCTACGGCTCTTTGCGTAGCCGGTTGGGGCTATTTCTTGTATCAAGGCGTCATCGATCCGCTGGGCGGCATCAACTCGCTCTGGGCGCTGTTCGGTATCGCCAACCAGATGCTGGCGGGCATGGCGCTCATTCTCGGCTCGACCATCCTGCTGAAAATGGGCAAGAAGGCATACGCTTGGGTGACGCTGGTGCCGACGGTCTGGCTGCTCACCATTACGATGACAGCCGGTTGGCAAAAGCTGTTTCACCCCGACGCCAAAATCGGGTTTCTGACCCACGCGCAGCAGTATCAGGACGCGCTGAACGCCGGGAAGCTGGTGGCTCCGGCCAAAACGGCCGCGCAAATGCAGCAGATCATCACGAACGATTACGTGGATGCGATCTTATGCGGCGTGTTTATGATCATCGTGCTGGCCGTGCTCCTCGTATCGTTGCGGACATGGTACCGCGTGCTGAAGGGCCTGCCTGTCGGGCTGAGCGAAGCGCCTTACATAGCGCGCGGCGCAGACGGCGTCCGGGAGGTGCCGAAGTATGTTTGAGGCGGTCAAGGATGTGCTCAAGTACCGCAGGCAGTTCCTCGACTTGCTCGTCGGGGTGCCGAACTATGAGCGGTACGTCGAGCATCGGAAGGAATGCCATCCGGGCGAGCCGATCCAGACGCGGGAGGCATTTTTCCGCGAGGCGCAGGAAGCCCGATACAACGCCAAAGGCGGCAAAGTTTCACGCTGCTGCTGAGAGCGAGTTAAGGCCGGTCCGTATCGGATCGGCCTTATTGTTTGGCGAGTGCCGCGTCTATATAACGACATAGGCTATGAAAACCGTAGCTTCGGAAAGCATATTACGATATCAAGACAAAAAAGCCCCTGCCAATAAGGCATTGACGGAGACTCTTTATATTTCTTCAGATACAGAAGGATTGCAGAAGCACGTCAAAATGTGTCCTTCAAAATGGAGCTGCTACATTTTTCCTATTTATTCGGAGGATAGTTCGTATTTAACAGCATTTGATTAACAATATAAACCAAGTCTTCATCTCTTACGAATTCGTCGCCTGCTTGATTCGCATCATATTTTGAGGGATCGGCATTCGAAGCCAACTGACCGTAATAGTATCCGTCAATTGCAAGATCAAGCAGCGTGTACTCCCCCGATCTGTTGACGTCCTTAACCCCTTCAACAGTTACGGAGTCTTCCGAACAAAATGTTTCGTCCAAGTCAAATTCCCGTTCAGTATCAGCTATTCTGCATTTGAGAGCATCAACTTTACCTGTTCCGGCAGCTTTTGCCTTAAATTTGAGCTTGAGAAAAGTTTTTTCATCGTTAATGCCATGCTCTTTACCTTGACTTGCGATAATAAAACGGAGATTTCCATTTTGATCGACTGGCTTATTGTAGATTTTGTAACCGGGCACTTCCTCGAACCCAACGTACTCCAATATTTTGTTATTATAATTAACTCAACTTTCGCAGATCAAAAATCGGCTTGAATCCTTGCAGCAGCAGGCATGCTAGGCCATTGGATACCTGGCT
>NZ_JANAVJ010000064.1 GCF_024213375.1 Paenibacillus sp. MZ04-78.2
GCAACCTCCCGTTCAAGATACCTTCATTTTCTCATGAGCTTGAGGTTCTTGAAAGGTGGTGAGTATTTGACGCTCACAAAGAAGTAGACCGGTTTATTCGTTTTTACAACAATGATCGCATACACGGTAGTCTTAATGACTGGCCACCAAGAGAGTATCTACGAATGGTCGTTGCGGGGGCGATAAAACCGCAACAAATTGCGCTATAATGCGATATCCCAAGGATGAACGTGGTAGTGTCCAAACTTAGGGGGTTGAACCGAGAAATCCTCTCAAATGAACTAGGATGTACTTTAGAGCAGTTTAAAAAGCAGAAGAGATTATAAATATTTTATAAGAACTTGATATATCCACGATAGATTTATTAAACTCCAATATCTTCGCTGAAATAGATCTTCGGAATCTCCTTTGGTGAATTAAGACCAAATAGACCCTCATGCAATGACGCATAAGGGTCTCTATTTGTTTATTTATCAAATGTAATCAGCAAGTTCAAAGATTAGAATCACTTGGATCCACTTACTTTAAACTTGTCTAACTGAGTGTAAAATCATTTGAACTTTTTAAATTTAACTCCATCAATTTTATCGGAAAATTTTATTTGTTCAAAGGTAATGGTTTGGATCGGCTTGTCATCTTCTGAGGATACAAGTTTTAAAATAATTCCAGTTTGATTATCTATCGAAAAGGTGTGTTTATTACCAAGTTTACCCTTAGGGTAGTCCAAGGACACTACAGTCGTTTCACGCTCAAGATATTTTTCGATACCTTTAACCGTGACATTCCCACGAGTAAAAGCACCTTGAATAAACATTTCCGGATGCAATAATTCGTTCACACCACCAATTGGCAAATATGTTCCATTGTAATCAGGTGTAATTGCATTGTTGGTTTCATAGATCGCTTTCGCATCAGATTTGTTGGGAGGTAGCGATGTTTGCACTTCACTCGAATCCGACTCTTTAACCTGAACTTCTTCTCCGTCATTCACGGCCTCGACAAAATACGAAGGATTTTTAGAATCAAGAATTTGCTTGGCATAGAATTTTCCAGGCTGTTCAATAACTAATTCAATAACTTCTTGTTCGCCAGTCGTGTGATATGTTGTTGAAATTTTTCCTTCCAATGATGAGTATGTTTGGTTCGTTATTAAAATCTTATCATTTATTTTGGAAATATTTTTAATAGCTGCTGCGTTTGCTTCCAGGCTGACAGCTTTATTCGTTGATTCAGCTTTAACAGGTTCAACTAATTTAATTTTTGAGCCCGCATATACAGAAACTCCAAAAATCGTTGAAGCAACTATTGTATACACAAGAATTTTTTTTGTTTTCATCTTTTTTCCTCCATTCCTGTGTAAAATAAAGCATCATCCCCTATTGCCAACGAAGAGCGACTAAAAGGATGACAAAGCTGTAAAACCTCTCTAGTAACAACTTAAAATGTTCCCAATACCATCAGAATAAAAGATTCATTCTCCGGAGAAATCTATTCCTAGTGGAATCTCATATGAAACGCAAGGCAAGGTAAGTATATCGTTTGCTAAAGCACTTCTAGGGTTGGATAGTAGTTGATCGTTTCCACATCGGTTCTACCTTAGAATCAGATTAGTTAAACAGATTAGCTGATCTGGATAAGTTCGCTAGCCGGAGGCTCCAAATCGTTTCTGCTGGCTGAGGTGGACTGCTCATCTGGGATCAGTTCTAGCTTTGCTTCTCCAGTTTGCTCTTATGAACGATCTAAATGGTGCTACTGATCTTGATTATAAAATTTCATTCAATAATAACGAGAGGAGACCAATTTTTGAATGAACACCAAGTTTGGTGTAAACATTGAATATATGCTTGCGAACAGTAGACTCGGAAATGCCAATAATTAAAGCGATTTCTTTATAGTTACAATCCTTGATCCATAAAACTGTGATTTCTCGTTCACGTGTTGTAAGGTTCAGTTTGGTCAAATAACTTTGGATTTTATTGAGTGTACAATCAGATAAACAAGACATCCAAGATCCTCTCCACAACTAGAATGCGTCTTCTAAATTTATAGACAGTACGAAATCTGAATTTTTATATTATGATAATTTTTTAAGAGACATAGAGACTTACATTAATCATAATACCATAAATAAAAAGAGAAAAAATACTACATATGTAGTATTTACCAAATATGCTTAAACTGAAATAATTGTACTAGAAATCATGAAGCTCATTCTTAATCCTGAATATGGTATCTCTGAATTCCTTTCTTTGATTTAAGCAGGACAATCCTGTTTAAATAAATAATTTGAATCTAAGGAGGAAAAGGTTATGGCTATGTTTGATCTTGATTTGCAAGTTGAAGAGATATCCCCAAAAATTGCTGAGAGCATGGAAACAGAAAGAGGCAATTGCACTTCTAACACTGTGACCTGCAGTGTATCCCGCCAATGGTGCTGCTAAAGAATGTTATGCCATGTGCCCTGACAAATCAGTCAGGGTCATTGGTGTTTTTATAAACATGAATAAGGAATAGTAGGAAAATGGGAGGATGCATAAAGTGCGAAAGCTGGATGATAAGCTGTATAAGTCATTAGATTTTTTTATGCTTAGAGCTCCAATCTTGTCTTTACAAGAATATTTAAGATCCTTATCTTTAATAGAATCACCTGAGATTCAGAGTTATATCAATTTAACTAGCTTAACCGAAAATCCTATTGTTAGAGAGGCAATTGCTGTTACAAGCCCATCATTATTAGGATCATTAGATAAACTTAATACAACGACAGATTTTAAGAAAAAGAGGCAAATATTTAGAAGTATATTAAGATACTTTATAAGAATGACCAGTAGACCTACACCATACGGGCTCTTTTCTGGTGTAACTATAGGGGAATTTGCAGATGAAACAAAAATTTTGTTTGATTCTATCCAGTCCTATAAAAAGAGAACAAGGCCAGATATGGAATGGATATTTGCTATTATTAATGACTTAGAGAAAAAGGAAGAGGTATTTAAACAGTTAAAATTTGTAAATAACCCCCTCGTCTATCATATAGGTTCTAGACTAAAGCTGCCATATCAAAATTTTTGCAATGAATCTGCAATGAAGACAGGAGCAACATCTTCTGCCACAATAAAAAGGACTGCTGTTGTTGATTTTGTAATGAATATGACCACCACTCCAATTCATTTTAGTGATTTGTTCCATGAGATTAACAAAGAAATTCCTAATGCAGATGAAAAAGTTATCATAAGGTTTATCAAACAACTAATGAATCAGGAATTTTTATTAAGTAATTTACGCCCACCATTAACAGACGAGTCGCCTTTTAAACATTTAGTTGAGACAATTTCTTCCCTGAAATATGTCGATGAGATTAGGGACGCGATAAACAGTATTGCGAATAGTATAGATGAATATGACCAAACTCATGTAGGTGAGGGTGAGAAAGAATACATTGAAATTGTAAGGAAAATGAACGAGTTGTATCCCGCAAATAACCTTCTACAAATAGATTTAGCTTTAGGGAAAAAAGACGTTAAGATTAATAAGAAAATTATGTCAGAAGTAGAAAGCGCTGCAGACGTACTTTGGAGGTTATCACCAGATTATATAAATCTGCACTTACATAAATACAAATTGGCGTTTGTCGAGAAATACGGCTTAAATCGTGAAGTTGGTCTGCTGGAATTGTTAGATGAAGGCTTAGGTTTAGGTGCACCACCTACTTATACGCACCCAGAAGGATACTTTGCAGCTGAAAATCCACCTAAACTCTTTGGCGAAGGAAGAGAGAAAGTCCTTGAAGTCTGGGTTGCGGAAGCAATAAGTGAAGGGAAGTTAGAACTTCATTTAACCGAAGAAATGATAAAAAAAATTGAGTTTCCTGAGAAAGGACTTACACCCCCACTATCACTAGAAATATATGCAATAATTGCAGCAAAATCTGCAAGTGCTCTTGATAAGGATGAGTACAAGGTCATTATTAACACCAATAGTGGAAATCCGGGGGCCGGTAGGTCATTTGGGCGGTTTCTAGATATTCTTGATAGCACCGCTGAGGAACATGTTAAGAACATCTATGCTCAAGAAGAAGAACTTAGGTCGGATGCTATTTTTGCTGAACTTATTTATTTACCAATACATACAAGAGATGCGAACATTACTATCACAAAAAATCTCAGAAGATATCACATAATAATCGGTGTAAGCCCTTCTTCAAATCAAGATTCCAAATCTATTTCCCTCTCAGATCTTGTCGTTGGACTTCGTAATAACAAATTTTATTTAAAATCGAAAAAGCTCAATAAAGAGGTTATTATTAC
Organism: Paenibacillus sp. MZ04-78.2; assembly: GCF_024213375.1. Classification (GTDB taxonomy): domain Bacteria; phylum Bacillota; class Bacilli; order Paenibacillales; family NBRC-103111; genus Paenibacillus_G. Next base: position 4,308 of record NZ_JANAVJ010000064.1, read on the forward strand.
GACCGGACATATGTTAAGTGCGCGAAAGGGAACGAATGTGTACCGATTTTTGAGGGAAATTTCTGCTGAGAGGCACCGCAATTGTAGGAAATTTCAATGGGGCTCCCTGAGCAACTTTCCTGTATTGCCAAGGTTAGTATATCGGCAATCGATAATTTCTCTTGCCCAATGGCCATTACACTCTCTACCAGATTCTTGTTATGGCCAACTGGATGATCAAAAATGGTATACGGAATTTCAACAGTGGAGACAAAAGTGGAGAGTTCCTCGTTTTGTGTTTCAAACAGAATACGATAATAGAATTTTATTGGATCTCGAGAATCATATACATGTAAATGGTTTGAGAAAAGATTGGAAGCAGATTAACAAAAATGATCCAATAATCTTAACAGAAACAGGTATGGATTTTGATGAATACTTCGCAAATGGTGAAGGCGGTAGCTATAGCATCGAATGTGTAGTTCCATTAATAAGAACTTATGGAGAACCAAGTGATAATGAAGCGTTTTTAATTCAGAATAGTAGTTCTCAACATGTTACGGCTTATTTTCCAGGCAGCGAATGGCTATATTTGAAACTCTACGGCTTAGCGGGCCGCGAAGAAGAATTTATCAGCTCTCGGTTAGTTGAATTTTTTCGAAATTTTGATGGCCTGTCTTTACAATACTTCTTTATACGTTACGTTGACCCTGAACCACATATTCGTTTAAGAATTAAATCAGATCCTTCAATTATCATAAGTGAGGTATTGCCTCAAATTAGATTATGGACCTCTGGACTGCAAAGTGAAGGATTACTAAAACGCATGACAATTGATACTTATGAACCTGAAACTGAAAGATATGGAGGACCACTATTAATTGGATTAGCAGAGCATTATTTTGCAATTGATAGTGAGATAGTTTGTGAGTGGTTACTGCTCAAGAGAACAGGTCAACTATTAATTGACAAGACAACACTCGCCATAGTAAGTATTTTGGACATCATTGAAAATTCCCCTCTTTCATTAGAAGTAAAAATAGAATGGTTACGTAAAAAAAGTATCTCAAGAAGATACCTTAAAGAGTTTCGACAAAACAAAGAACTATATTTATCTCTTACACATTACAAAAACAAATGGGATACGGTCCAAAAATATAAAATGAATTCGGTAATCTCTTCATTTAGTCGCAGATTACCTGTGTTAAAGAAATACATGAATTCTATTAAAGAATTAGAAGATACACAACATTTGCAAAATGATATCTGCAGTATATTGGATAGCATCATACACATGCACATTAATCGATTATTGGGAATAGATAGGGAACAAGAGATCAAAGTGTTGGCGCTTGTTAGTCACACATTTTATTGTGCACACCAAATGGATACTCATAAGTTAACTCTTGTTTAAAAGGAGACCTTTATGAAACTAACCGAACAACCATTGGGGTTTGTAGAGATTCGTGAATTTAGGCCACAAATTGAGAAGATACTACAGGAATTAGGTTCCAGACTTAAAAATGCAGAGGAGATCGAAAGAATAGCAACTTCCGAAGAAAATTACTTAATCGCAAATAATGGGAAATATTATCCGTGGAAAGCAGGAAGTTTATCTAGCGGGTACCCTGGAATCTGCGTTTATTATTCGTTAATGGACCATTATTTTCCCGATGATAATTGGGCCTCAGTAGGACATGATTTTCTTAGTAGATCTATTAATGTTATTAAATCATACGATGAATTAAATATATCCCTTTGGTCTGGTTTAACTGGAATTGGATTTGCAGCGTATGCACTATCAAAGAATGGAACATCTTATCAAGGTCTATTAAAACAAATTAATGATTTGATTCTAAGCAAAACTGGGAAACTTCTTGATATTTCTTTGAATAATGTACAAAAAGGTTCTGTATATGTACAAGACTATGATGTTATTTCAGGTTGGGCAGGTATTGGGAGGTATTTATTGCTCTTTAAGGATATACCTGAAGTAAAGGTAACCCTATTAAACATCATAGATTACTTCGTTGCTCTTAGTCATCATAGGATTATAGGAGAGAATACGGTGCCTAACTGGTATGTGCCGTCTCAAAACTTATCACCTGACGAAAAACTGAGATTTAAGAACGGTTATTTTAATTTAGGGCTGGCACATGGTATTCCCGGACCTCTTGCATTTCTTAGTCAGGCTTATATCGATGGCTTTGAAGCAAAGGGTCTCAAAGAAACAATCCAACACTTTGGGGAATGGATATTACAATGGGAATTAAAAGATGAATACGGTGGGATATATTTACCGTTAATTTTAGGGTTGGGAGAAGTTTCTTCTCAAAAGGTAGAAAATAAAGCGCATAAAGAAGCATGGTGTTATGGAACACCAGGTTTAATGAGGGCAATATGGCTAGCTGGTAAAGCCTTAAAAAATGAAGAGTGGAAGTCTAAAGCCATTGAATCTTATAAATCTACATTACTCAGACCGCAAGAAAGCTGGGATATATATTCACCTACATTTTGCCATGGTTATGCCGGATTATTACATCTTACAAGCCTAATATATCAGGATAGTAAGGATGACTTTTTTAAAAAATCGATTATTAATTTAACAAGAGACATTATTAAAATGTACGATGAAAGTAGTCCTTTTTTATTCCATGACTTACAGATTGACTCTGAAGGAAATAAAAGATTGAACTTGCCAGGGTTACTTGATGGATCTGTAGGAATAGGCTTAGTACTTGCTACGTTAATTAAACCCAATTTAATTCCTTGGGACATCTGTTTATTAACAAATTAATTCTAGATGGAAGGAGTGTAAAGCCGTGCTGTTCCCACTAATTCAAGCGCTGTATATTACTGTGTTTGTATTTTCAGGTATCGCAAAGTTACTTTCCTACCATTCTTTCAGAGTCTATAAAATAGATTTTGTAAACTCCTATACCTCTTAAAATGGAAGTATAGGAAAGGTTGGGGAGAACACATGGGATTATGGACAAAGCAGCAGCTCTGCGAGTTTATTAAGGAGAATAAGTTGGTAACGGCTCAAAATGTCCAGAATGCATTGAAGAATCTATTTGCAGAGACGATTCAGGAAATGCTAGAAGCGGAAATGGATACACATTTGGGCTATCAAAAGTATAAAGTGGAGAACAAAACAACAACGAATAGCCGTAATGGAAAGAGCAAGAAAGAAGCGTCGTTCGTAGCTTGCTGCAATCACTTGAAAAAGTAATTGGGCCTCCTCGCGATCCATTGGCAGATAATCCCACTCGTCATTAATGACGAGATCGGCTTTCTCCAACTCCTTCATGGTACGCTCGAGCGATCCGGCTCCCTTGCTCTCACTGAGCTTGGTGACGAGCGAGGTAGTGGGAAGAAACGCGTGGACATACCAAGTTCGCAGGCCTTCAACCTAGAGCGATGGCAAGGTGGGTTCTGCCCTTACCAACGGGGCCGTAGAGTACGAGATTCTTTTTGTCCCGAATGAACTGACACGAGGTCAGTTCATTCGTTTGCAGCGTGGAGGGAAGGCGTAGAGATTGAAGCTCATAGCCCGCAAGCGTCTTCCGAACCGGGAAGGCGGCTTTCTGGAACAAACGCACTTTCCGCAGGCGTTCTCTGTGTTCCAGTTCTTCTTTAAACACTTGATGCAAGGACTCTTCCTGCTTCGGTGTTGCTTTTAAGTCGCATAGCCGCACGGCATTTTGGCTTAGAATGAGTTGTCGACAAAATAGCGTAAATCTCTTGACGGATCTCACTTCGATCCATATACAGCACCTCCTGATGCGGGTAGCAGCCATGATATCAAATATTTATGAAACCACGCTTTATGTAAATGAGCTTTTTTTGTTACTTGATGAAGAAGAGCCTCGAGAAAACCTGAGAAATCAAATATTCCCTCAAAATTTTAGAACCATTGAAGTTAAGAAGGCTCTTCGCTATACTTCGTGGGAAAAGTTACGGTATTCGCTGCTAATAGAGCGATTTGACATGGAGCCTCTACGGGCATGGCAGGCTAGCCTATCATGCCCGCCACTCCATGTAAAATCGCAGTCTATTTTACCCATTTAGAGTAGCGAGGAAGCGTTAAGAATGTTATATTTACATATCCTGAGAGAAGCGATTCTACAATAAAAAATATATCCTTCAAAATAAAATCTGGAGAGAAAGTGGCGATTGTTGGACAGAATGGCTCTGGAAAGACAACTTTAACTAAACTACTTCTTGGTCTATATAAACCAACAAGTGGTGATATTCTAATTGATGATCTACGTATCAATGAGATTCATCCTGATAATTTGAGGGGACATATTAGTGCGCTATTTCAAGACTTTGTAAAGTTTCAATTAAGCGTAAGAGAAAATATTGCATTTGGAAATATTAACTTAATTCATGATGATGCTTTTCTTGAAAGTGCAGTAACAAAAGCCAATGCGGAACCATTTCTTAAGAATCTACCGGATGGTTTCGATACCCTACTGGGCCCAACATTTTCGGGCGGTTACGAGCTTTCGTTGGGGCAGTGGCAAGGGCTCGCGATAAGCAGAGCGTTTCTAGCAAATAGCGATATAATAATCCTTGATGAACCTACCGCGTCTTTAGATCCTCTTAGTGAGTCAACGATATTTGAAAACTTATTGAATCTTTCTGAAGAAAAGACAACAATCTTCATTTCACATCGTCTTGGAATCTGCCGCAAGGTAGATAGAATTATTGTAATGAAGGATGGTAGTATTATAGAACAAGGAGATCATACAAGCCTTATGAGTGCGGATGGTGAATATGCAACAATGTTTCGCAAACAGTCGACTTGGTATGATTAGACTTCATTTTTAGTAATTGAAAAATGTGGTTGGAATGATAGATGGCATATGTTAACATAATAGAAACATCATAAAATGGTATAAAAGGGATAAAAAGGAGATAACTTAATGACTTCGAAAGTCAACTCGTATGCGGCAGATAAAAAATCTAAGATCAGCAAAGATAGCGACAGAAACTCAATTCTCTTCTGGATATTGATAAGTTTCTTGGTATTATTCTTATTTTGGTCACCGTTTCAGAGAGCGTTGTTTAACGGAGGGGACTCTGATTTTGAGACACCCATCTATTCATCTTTAATTTGGATATCTATCGTTATGTGTCTAATTGCAATTTACTTACTCCTCAAGTTTCGTCTTCGAGATCAAAAGGATGGTTTAATGATCCTAATATTACTAATCCCGTTGACTTATCTAATTTCGTTGACTCATGCCACTTCGCACTATTTGGCAACAAATATGCTCTATATTCAAATTTTATATTGTGTTTTCTTTATATTAGGTGTAATTTTGACAAAAAATAAAATAGGGAATTATATAATTTCGGGAACACTGATGACCTCAGGGTATTCTGTAGTATTATTTGGACTTTTGTATTGGTTAGGTAACGGTGCTTTAGGTGATCATTTAGTAGGTTGGTTTGCAGCAATGGGGGAGATAAACAATCAAAAGAGCTACTTATATGCCGTTATGACAGACTCTAATGGCTCTCGACTTACGTCAGTGTTTCAATATGCTAATAGTTATGCAGGATACCTAATCGCTTTGATAATGGGTGCACTTTATTTCATCGTAAAATCTCACAAATGGTATGCTATTTTACCACACGCACTGATGATGGTACCCATGATCATTTCATTTTGGCTGACTCTTTCCCGTGGAGCATTGGTATTCTTGCCTATTATCTTATTGGTAATCATGTTTTTCCTAAATGTAACTAGGCAAATTTTATGCATCATTCAAATCGGGCTTTCATTCATAGCTTCTCTTATCATCCTTCAAAAAATCACTGATATTGGGATCATAGTTCAACAAAAGCCAAATTCTTCAGAATTTTTACAAGGATGGCTGCTATTAATCTTGGTTTCCTCAGTTTACAGTGTGATCGCGATCATGATTCAGATGTTTGGTGCAGCGGCTTTTGATAAGGCATTAAGTCGTGTTTCGAGTCGAAAATACATCTCTTTTGTATTGCCAATCACCGCAATTCTTGTAGGATGCTTGGGAGCAATTTTACTCTTTGGGGATACCGGACTCAAAAATGTGATGCCAAATAGTGTGAAGACGCGCATTGAAAATATCAATATTCAGCAACATAGTGTACTTGAACGAGGGACTTTTTATAAGGACGCCATAAAAATATGGAAAGACCATCCGATAATCGGCGCAGGAGGCGGGGCTTGGGCAGCTTTATATGAGAAGTATCAGAACAACCCATATTCAAGTCGTCAAGATCATAATTTCTTCCTTCAGTATTTGGTTGAAACGGGAGTAGTGGGCATACTAGTACTAATGTCCTTCTTGGTGTGTGTGTTTTATTTTTACATCCGTAGTTTTATTGATGATCTGCCCCAAAATAGAGAGAGGCATTTTTTATTTTTTATAATCACGATTTCTTTACTTATTCATAGTATGATAGATTTCGATTTGAGCTATGTGTACTTAGGTTCATTGATGTTTTTGTCCCTTGGAGGAATGACATCTGGTGCGACATCCATACAACTTCCTATTCGAACAAATTCTAAAATATTGCAAAAGACTTATCCACTTATCCTACTCGTACTGTCTCTCATTATGATATTCGTTTCCACTCAATTGTTCAAAGCTAGCAAATTGTTTCAAAAAACTTACGAGATCTCAAAAACAAGCCATAACTACAATGAAATTGTTGCTCCTCTTGATGCGGCGATGAAGCTACACCCAAATCACCCTTATTACGTGCTAAAGAGTCCTCTTAGTAAGGTGAACCTTCTGCTTCAGGTATACAATCAAACAAAGGATGATAAGTATTTTGAGGAGGCGCAAAGATTAATCAACCAACTGAAACAATCCGAACTTCATGACCTAGTTATCGTACTGCAACAAATTAATATGATGAAGATGAAAAATCAGTTGCAACAAGCTTACGATTTGATTAATAACCAAATTCCTGAGTTTCCTTGGTATATTGAAATGTATGAAAGCAGCATTGAATTAGGTGTACAACTAGGTGATCAAGCTAGGCAAGAGAAGAATTTTCAAACAATGGATACGTATTGGAATCATTCTCTCGAATTATATAACGAGGTCCTTCGAAGAATGGATCTTCTGAAAAACTTGCCAAAAGGACAATTAGCAGGTCGAGACTATAACATAACACCGCAAATTTCTTATAGCATAGGACAGATTAATTTCCTCCGTGGAGACTATGCAGCGGCTTCAAATATCCTGAAACTCCACGCAGGTCCCAATGTTGATGATCCAACAACCAGAATGATAGACAGATGGTACCTATCTGCTTTACAAAAACAAGGCCAAAACGACCGTGATCTTTATGACAAGTTGGTAGGAAAAGATAGTTCTGAAAAGCAACAGATTGAATTTTTGACTACTACTGATTTTTTAACCAAATAGCTTTCCTTTAAGAAAGTCGCCGCTTTATTCCTTCACGGAAACTGAGCGGCGATTCTTTATATGCGATGGGAGATCGTGGGTGGGATAGACCCGGGTTCGACAGTCTTCCCCGTTTTGTAGACACCTGTGCTTAGCTGTGGATAAGTAAAATGCTGTAGTGGCGCAGGTTCCGTGGTTTAGCTTTTTAAAAATGTGGACAAATCGCAGAAAAATTTGTAGGCACACGCTTTATGTGGATAACTCATATTTTTTATTGATCTATAGCTATTTTAGTAGTAACATCATATTATGTACATTCGAACCACTTCTCGTAAAAACAAAGACGGCACTTCGGTCCGTTATATTCAACTTGCCCATAACGAGCGCAATCCTAAGACCGGTCAGTCACAAGCGAAGATCCTCTACAATTTTGGTCGTGACGATGAGGTGAATATGGCGGCGTTACGGGGTCTCGCCCAAAGCATCGGACGTTATCTTGGCGATGATCCGCAAGCAACTGATCGTGACTCTTCTCCTATCGCTCCGCTTCGGATCACACGGAGTAAGTCACTGGGCGGCGCGTGGCTCTTGAATGAGCTCTGGCAGAAGCTCGGAATCGGCAATGCGATGACCAAGCGCCTGACGGAACGGCAGTTTCAAACACCCATAGAGCGTATCTTATTCGCACTTGTCGCCAACCGGGCGCTTGCTCCATCGAGCAAGCTTGCCGCTGAAGAGTGGGTGGAACACGATGTCGTCATCCCTGAGTTGCCAAAACTTGACGTTCAACAAGCGTACCGGGCGATGGATGTTCTGCTTGAATCCGAAGAAAGCATCCAGCACGATGTATTTCATGCCGTTGCAGATCTCCTTCAGTTGGAGGTCGACCTGCTCTTCTTTGATACGACGTCGACGTATTTCGAAACCGAAGACGAGGACGATGAATTTCGCAAACTCGGCTACTCGAAGGATCATCGCCCCGACTTGCCACAAGTGGTCATCGGCTTTGCCGTGACGCGGGACGGCATTCCAATCCGATGTTGGGTATGGCCCGGAAACACGTCGGATATGAGTGTGGTTCCGGAAGTGAAAAAGGATTTGATCGGTTGGAAACTCGGACGCGTCATCTCTGTCGTTGACCGCGGCTTTTCATCGGAAGAAAATTTACGATATTTACAGCGAAGTGGCGGCCATTACATCGCCGGAGAAAAGCTATCGTCCGGCAAGCCGACCGTAGAAGCAGCACTGGCACACCCGGGCCGGTTCAAAACAGTAAGCGATAACCTGGAAGTTAAGGACATTATGATCGGCGACGGTGAAGCGAGAAAACGATACGTCCTGGTCCGCAATCCGGATGAAGCCAGACGTGACGCGGCGCGGCGTGAGAAGCATCTAACCGCGCTCAAAGAGGAACTCGTCCGGTTAAAGGAACTGAACGGAGAAGCACATACCAAGGCGCATTGCCGCTTGCACAACCATACGACGTACAAGCGTTATCTCAAGATGGACAAGCGTGGCAACCTCCGAATTGATCTGGAGGCTGTGAAAGGCATGGAGCATCTGGATGGTAAGTATTTGCTGCAAACCTCGGATGATACGCTTTCGGCGGAAGATGTGGCGCTTGGCTATAAGCAGCTTTTGAAAGTAGAGGCCGCGTTTCGGACGCTAAAACAGTCGCTAGACCTTCGCCCCGTGTATCACCGCAAGGAAGAACGGATCCGCGCGCATGTACTCTTATGCTGGTTGGCGCTCATGCTGGTTCGTATCATAGAAAACCAGACAGGCAAAACGTGGCGAGAGGTCCGCGATTCATTCGGTCGTGTGCAATTAGTGGAGTATGAATCTCACGATGGCAAGGTTCAACAACGTACAGAATTAACACCTGAACATTTAGGTATTGTTTCGGCATTAAAATTGACAGAACCCCAGAGAATATGGGGGATTTCGCTCCGTTAGCGTCCCAAAAACGTAGATACACACGTAGTTATCCACAAACCGCCTAAACCCTTGCCACGACTGGGCCCAAGGCGGTTTGTGTTTCTACGGGCTGTCGAAGCCGGGATAGAATAATTCTGGATCGGCCTATTATTCGAGTAAGCGTCAAACCCTTCCCTCCACGACCAATACATTCCTGGAATGTGAGCAACCATACCGAGGAGGTTGCTTTATGACCATCAATGAAAAGAATGGGCCTTGCGTGTTGCCGACTACAGAGACAGTGACCTCACCATGTCTGACTGGTGCGCTGCCAATCATTTCGCCTTAAATATTGGCTCTGCAAACCGAACGACATTTCTTCTTCTACGGCATCGGCTCCTACCACGATTTTGGTAGCGCTTGCGGTTTCCGATTCAATCGGCAGTTCCCATTCTACCACCTCTCTCTTGTCCGCATCCGCCAAGCCAGCATCGAACTTCAGACAGGCCTCGGACTCGATCTCTTCTCCCGGTATCTGTTCGTGTTCTTCTGCTACCACGAGCACACAAACTCAAGATCCTGTACGGAAGCATAACGGCTTCAGGCTGTTCTATCGCCGTCTCGAACGCGGCACATTTGTAAGCATCAAACCCCAGCACACCAGTCGCAACACCACATCAAATCTATGCGAAACGTTTGGTCGCTGGGGTTTCGTGACATGCTAAGATGAGAAATTACATTATGGGTCCTCAATATCCTTCCGACAGCGGAAGGCTAAGAAGGGGGGCCAATTAAAATGGAAGATACCCAACTGATCAGTCTAGTCACATCATCAATTTAGAATTTTGGGTTCCCAATCGTAATAACTGCTTATCTATTAACACGTTTTGAAAAGAAATTGGACACATTGAATTCGTCGATCATTGAATTGCTGCATGCAATCCGAGAAGAGGCACCTGGAAGCACCCATACCGTAACCTTCCATACCGAGAACATGCAAGGTGACAAATCTGGTGAAATTAGCTATACGGCACTTACTAAACCGGAAGCTCCGAAACAAGTCGGATATCATTCGACAAAAACAAGCGTGATTATGGACTTCACAGAAAGCGGGTCAATCGGTGCCGATCTGTACATTATCGAGCGAAACGGCGTCGAGATCGGACGAACCTCGGTGACATCTGCTACGTATGAAGATAGATCGCTTGTCCCTGGTGTCACATATTCATATGAGATCAAAACGATCATTGATTCAGGGGTGAGTGATGGGGGATTTCGTTTCCAAACAACAACATTGCCAGTGGCAATGGTAACCCCTCCTATGTCCGAACAGGTTTCCTCGAATAGCACTGAGCTAAGTGAGCGTCAAATACTCCCCACCTTTCAAGAACCTCAAGCTCATGGGAAAATGAAGGCATCTTGAACGGGAGGTTGCCTCATGAGTAAAAGAGATCAACGACAAAACGAGTGGGCGGAACGGA
>NZ_JANAVJ010000065.1 GCF_024213375.1 Paenibacillus sp. MZ04-78.2
AAGGTAAAAATGACCAAAAAACCGCGACATTACAAGGGTTCTAAGGGAGCCTCGTTATAATATCGCGGGGATTCAGGATGGATAGGGCAGGCTATTTTTTTCTCGATTAACCATTAATATAATCCTCAATTTTCTAAATAAATAAAAATAATACATATGTAGACTTATTTCGATTAAATTCTCGAGTTACAATTTAATCATTGAAGCGAACAACTTCAAATGAAAGATTGCACCCATATATGACAATATTTCGAGTGATAATAATCGATTCGATAATATTGTTCATATAAAAACTGATAGGAAGGAGGTAGATTCTAATGGCTGACAATCAATTTGACTTGGATATACAGGTGAACAAGTCTCAAGGTTCTATTACACCCCAAGTAACAAGTGTTGTTGACTGCAGTTGGGGATGTGGCGATGGTGAAACGAAGAATACTTGCGTTGATACTTGCGGTCGTTGCTTTACCAACATTGGCGCTCTATGCTAATAATGACAAGTTGTATTCATAATTATTTGTAAAATTTGTTATACGATTGATTTGTTGGGAGGGGGGACTTATTTAGTCCCTCTTTTCACATTAGGAACAACAGCTGAGAACGGAGGGGCCAAATGCCAACGGAGACTAGTATTTATCGAGCTATGGACTTTTTTATGGTTCGCGCGCCTATCTTGCCTTTCGACTTATTTTCTAAATATTTTCTGACCGAAGGTGAAGAACCGCTAACGTTGAAGAGAACCTCATTAGCCTATCTTATAGAATTGTCCGAAAATAGAATCATTCGTGAAGCGATCGCGGCGGCAAGTCCAAACTTGCTTGAGTCACTCGTTCACCTCGGTAACGAAGATAATTTACGCAAACGCGGGCAAGTGGTAAAAGGATTTATGCGTTATTTATTAAGAATGATGACTCGACCGACACCATTTGGTTTGTTTTCGGGAGTCACGTATGGGAAATTCGGAGAACGGTCTCGGCTTAATTTAAACGGAATCGATACTTACATTAAACATGCAAGGCCTGATATGGAATGGTTATTAAAAATTATAGGAAGCCTAGAGAATAAACGTGAGGTTGTATGCCAACTTAAGATTCAGCGCAATACCTTAATATATCGTCAGGGGAATAGAGCGAAGCTTCCTTATACTACAAGATATGGAGGACTGGGCGAGGGGGGGAACGAAAGCGTATCTGTTCGTGCATCGGCTGTATTTGACTGTGTGATGGATGCTTGCACAAATCCGATCTCTTATTCAAAACTAATCTCTTGGATTCGGGAGCGTTTCAAAAAAGCCGAAATAGAGACAATTGAACATTATGTTTGGCAGCTTTTTGAACAAGAATTTTTAATTTCGGAGTTAAGACCTCCAACGACGACAACAGATCCATTGGGACATGTGATGTCTGTGTTAGAATCGATAACAGGAATGGAGGATTTGAAGGATAAGCTTCATCGGATTCGAGAGGACATTTTTAAGTATAACTTACTTCCTGTAGGTCAGGGTGAAGAAATGCTGTCGCAATTGCGCAAAGCCATGAATGAGATTATGAATGTGAAGTCTCCATTACAAATTGACTTGTCTTTAGAAGACCGGTCGATTACTTTGACTGATCGAATTCGTAAAGATGTGGAGAAAGCGGCACAATTGCTTTGCCGAACTTCATCACGAAGGAACAGGCACCTAGAAGAATACTGTAATGAGTTTTTGGAAAATTATGGACCATACCGTGAAGTTCCAATCCTCGAATTGCTTGATGAAGAAACGGGTTTAGGGGCTCCCGCTACATATAGTAACCCTCAGAGCCATCGACGCCGGTTAACGAGTACAGTGGCAAAACAGGAACAGCTCCTTTTACAATGGTTCGTATCCTGCCTGCATAGAGGCGAACAAGAAGTTATGCTCACGGATGAAATGGTCGAACAACTCATGGATGATAACAAATCTCAGGAATTAATCCCCCTACCGTCTATGGAATTATACTTTCAACTGGTTGCACACAATCATCAGAAGCTCGACGATGGAGAATACACTTTGGTTTTAAGTCCTAATCCTGGCTCTGACGGAGCAGGCAGGACATTTGGGCGCTTTATTGACTTGTTCGGTGACCGCTTTAAAGAGACGTTTAACATAATTCATCAGGAAGAACAACGCTTATCCCCTAGTAAGCTATTCGCTGAGATTTCGTATCTTCCAAGTGTAGGGAGGTCTACTAATGTTGTGCTCACGGAAAATTTTCGTAAGTATGAAATAGCTATTGGTACGAATCATACTATGCCAGCCGGACAACAAATTCATGTCTCTGATCTTGTGGTTGGTGTACGACATAATCGATTTTACCTGAAGTCACGAAAACATAATCGAGAAGTGGTTCCTACAGCCGGACATATGTTGAATTACCGAAATGCCCCAAATGTCTATCGCTTTTTAATGGAAGTTAGTCAAGAAGGGTACAGACCATGGTCGGTAATAGAATGGGGGTCGCTGGCCCAATCTCCCTTTACGCCGCGTTTGCGGTATGAAAAGATTATACTTTGCCCGGCGACATGGAGAATTCAAATCTCTCAAATAACGACTGGGAAAGAAAACGTCGAGAATCTGGGACTCGTCGTTCAACAATTTCGGGAGGAGTGGAAGGTACCCCGTTTTGTGTATATGATTCAGTTCGATAATCGAATCTTGCTTGACCTTGATCATCCACTGCACGTAGAAGAGATATGCAAAGATTTAAAATCAAACGCTAAAGTAACGTTAATCGAACATATAGGAGGATTTGAGGGATTACCTATTCATCGAAGCGATGGCCGGGTGGTTGCGGAATTCGTGTTTCCGCTCGTGCGCGGGAGCGGACAGACATGCTCATTAGAAGAAATCGCCGCAACGAGCGAAATAGATACGAAGCCGCTCGTAGAAGAAATCCGGCATATACATTTACCGGGCGGGCCTTGGTTTTATGCCAAGTTATATGGTCTGGGTACCCGTCAAGACGAATTTATTGGGCGTTATTGGGAAGGGTTTGTTCGAGAATGTCGGGAGGAGGGGGTTGTCGATCAGGCGTATTTTATTCGCTATTCCGATCCGAATCGTCACATTAGAGCTCGCTTCAAAATATCAAAAGAAGAAGCACAGTTTGTACGTATCTTTCACAATTGGACAAAAACATTACTACAGGAGGGAGTGATCTCAAAGGTCATTATAGATACGTATGAACCGGAAATTGAACGGTATGGCGGACCGGAACTGATGTTCTTGGCCGAGCGGCTGTTCGCTGCCGATAGCGAAGTAACCTCCAATCTTGTTCGTTTGATTCGATTCCAACAGATTCAACTTAGCAAGGAAAACGTAGCTGTTCTAAGTGTGATTTATTTATTGTACCAATTTGGCAACAAGGAGCAGGAGGTTTACGAACTTCTTAATGAAAAATTCTATGTGAAGGATTATCTGGATGATTTTCGTCAAGAGCGTCGGTTGTTTATGCAGATGTTAGGCGGAGAAAATGGAGTAAAGCCGTCTCATCTAGAGGGAGATGTGGTTTATCGAATTGTTAAGACAAGAGAAGCAGCGGTGAGGTGTTACTGGGAAACGCTGCTGGATCAAGAGAAGAAGGGCGTCCTTACGAACACAAAAGACGACATATTATTCAGTATAATTCATATGCATCTGAATCGGTTCCTTGGAACGGATCGGGATCAGGAGCGCAAGGTAATGATTATGGCTCGCCATGCCATGAATAGCTTGGTGCAGTACCGGAGGACATTCCAATGACGAACGGTCAGGAGGGTGTGCACCATGAATTGCGTTCTGTGCTGCGGTCTGTTCTGCACGGATTGCAGCTATTCCAACTGATATTCCGGATGAATAAGAGGTACACGCTTACAAGCGTCCTCTTGTACATAATTCAAGGTATTATGCCTGTGGCCACCTTAATCGTTACGCAAAATCTACTAAACGGCGTTTCAATGGCATGGAAACAAGGAGAAGCTTGGCTAATAACCCAATTTGCATTATTTATACTTGTATTCGTGATGAAAAATGTCATTAGCGCTGTACAAAGCTATGTGGATGGAATTCTTCAGACATTGCTATCGAATACGCTAAATATTATGGTTTGTGAAAAATCGACTACATTGGGTCTGGCGGATTATGAAAATTCGGAGGTAAACGACCAGTTAAAGAGAGCGAATCAGGAATCGTCATACCGACCCTATCAACTATATACGCAAATGGCGGGAATCGCTTCTAGTCTCATTACAATGCTTTCCTCCGCTGTTTTACTAATCTTATGGAAATGGTGGGTTGTACTTGTTATTTTTATTATTTCTACTATTTCATTCTATTCTCTATTAAAACTTAATCGCGAACAGTTTCGCATTTATATGGATCGCACTCCTCTAAATCGACAAACGTGGTATATGACCTATTTGTTGACGAATGATAGCGCTTTTAAGGAAGTGAAGCTTTTTCAACTCGGCCCTTATTTGCTGAATCGTTATCGCGACTTTTTAACAAGTTTTTTGCTTGTGGATCGGCGAATATTGATGAAATATACCCGGATTAAATTACTTTACGATATGTTGGAAATTGCATTATTATTCTGGTTGATTTGGCTTGTGATCCAAGAAGCTTTCCATAAAGAAATCTTGATCGGAAGTTTGTACGGCTACATTCAGGCAATTACGCTATCGCAGAGCCAGATGCAGGCGATGATCCATGGCATGATAAAATTTTCCCAAAGCAATCTTTATATGGAGCAGTTGCTTCAATTTTTAAAAGTGCCAACATCAGATCCTGTCCAGCGGCAGAAACAGTTGCTTACTCCCCCTAAAGTATCGTGTGATGAGAGTTTTCGAATTGAGCAAATTTCTTTTGAAGGAGTTTCTTTTCGTTATTCGGGACAATCCCGCGACACGATTCGAAATCTTCATTTTACTTTGGCTAAAGGCCAAACGATTGCCATTGTAGGTAAGAATGGATCAGGAAAATCGACATTGGTAAAGCTTCTGATGCAGCTTTACGCAGATTACCAAGGTGTCATTAAGGTAAATGGACATAATATCCTCGATTATGATCTACAACAAATTCAAGAGCGTATAGGCATTGTTTTTCAAGACTTTGTACATTATGAAATGTCAGTACGTCATAATATAGGCTTTGGATCCATGGATAAGCTAGAGCAAGATGAGCAGCTACTGGACGCGGCTAAGTGTGCGGCCATTGATCAAACGATCAAGCAACTGCCTTATGGTTTGGACACGCAGTTGGGAAGATGGTTTGAAGAGGGTTTTCAACTTTCGGGAGGGCAGTGGCAGCGTATTGCGATTGCTCGAGCTTTTTTTCGAAGTGCGGATGTATATATTTTGGATGAACCGACTTCCTTTTTGGACCCGCTGGCAGAGCAGGATTTGCTGCAGTTGTTCCAAGATTTAATGAAAGAACGGATGGCGATATTCATCACCCATCGCATCTCATCGGCACGACTCGCGGATAAGATTCTTGTGATGGATAATGGCCAGATCGTTGAACAAGGAACACATGCAGAACTTATCAAATTGGACGGCATATATTCCCAAATGTACCGTGTACAGGCGAGTTCGTTCACAGATGAAGGAGTTGGAGTCGAGTACGCAGGAGGAGGCCGAAAATGATAAAAGAGAGAACGTTAGCCACAGCTTGGAGACCGTTAAATGGACCGGTAGAAGAAAGAGTTGCGCATGTGTTGGGATGCATTGCCAAGCGTTACAAGGATCCGGAAAAGGTACAATTCATGATGCGGCAGGTTCCGCAGCGAGAGATCGAAGGGATGAAGATTGATGCTTGGTCAGATCTGACTCTCGCGAATGGTTTTACCGGGATTTGTCTATTGCTGGGACAAATGGATCGTTTGTTCCCGGATGAAGGCTGGGATAGGATTGGGCATCATTATTTGCAGCAAATCCAAAGTTCTCTCGAACAGCAAAATATTCACAGTTTATCGCTTTATAGCGGACTTGCAGGTGTATTAGTAGGTGTACGAGCTTTATCAAGAGGGGGAACCCGTTATCTAGGGATGTTGGATACCCTAGCGTCATGGTTCGAAGAATTGGTGCTACAGAAAGTCCAAATCTGTAAAGAACAATGGGTAGTGGGTCGACTTCGAATGGATCAATATGACACGATTCAAGGATTTGCCGGAATCGGTCGTGTTGTGATGTTATTCCCCGAACGACCGCGAATGAAGATGATTTGGGAACAAATTATTGAGTTGTTTGATATTTTTTGTGACGAAAAAAGCTATAACGGATACATAATACCAGCATGGCATATAAGTTCGGAGGATCAATTTTTGGAACAAGAGAAGGTTCAATATCCCCATGGAAACTTTAATTTGGGGTTGTCTCATGGCATAACGGGACCGTTATCGTTTATGAGTTTATCGGAAATAAATGGATGGACTACAGATAGTATCGAAGCAAATATTCGGAAACTGGCGGAATGGGTAAATAAATGGAAAATGAGGGGCTCTACAGGAACCATTTGGCCCGGAAGAGTTTCTTTTGAAGAACTGCTACATGATGAAATACAGTCTGACAGTATCAGAGGACATAGAGATTCTTGGTGTTATGGTGCGCCTGGGATTGCAAGATCACTTTGGCTTGCAGGACATGCCGTACAGAATGAAGAGTGGATTGCATCAGGTTTGAACGCATATTTGGAGATTGAACAGCGAATTGAGACGAAAGGAGGTTTAACATCTGCCACGCTGTGTCACGGATTAAGCGGTCTATTGCATCTTATTCAACGAATGTATTCGGACACTGGTCATCCAGGATTGAGCGCTATGCGTGATCGCTTTGTCGTTGATTTGTTGGATATGTATAATCCGGATTCATTATTTGGTTATTATGATCAAAAGGGGAAAGACGGAGAAGTAGATGAAGCAGGATTTCTAACGGGTAGTGCAGGGGTGGCCTTGGTACTGGCTTCTTTGATTTCAAAAAAGAGCCCGGATTGGGATTTTGTATTATTGGTTCATTAATTAATGGTTGCCTGCCAATGTTCCATTTGTATAAGAATATTTGCTTAAACTCCAACCCGCAAGCATTGCGGGTTTTCCTGTTCATATTTTGAACTATTATATTGGAGTTTCTGAGAATTTAACTTAGCCAAATTATTGTTTGAATATGAAATATCTGTTATGATTGGGACGAAACATTTTATTGTAAATAAAAGTAAAATTGGTGTAGCTGTGCTCCTATATTACCTATCAATAAAGTTCATCGTAAGGCGAGGTTGATGAACACGTATACGATTCTTATTGTCGAAGACGACGCTAAAATCTCCGACTTACTTTGCTCCTATATAAATAAGTACGGTTTCACCGCAAAGGAAGTCGATAACTTCAATGATGTTCTGGATAGTTTTAGAAAGTCAAACGCTCATCTGGTTCTGCTTGATATCAACCTTCCTAAATATGACGGTTATTACTGGTGCCGGCAAATTCGTTCACATTCCCACTGTCCGATTCTGTTTATTTCTGCCCGGGATAGTCAAATGGATCAAGTTATGGCGCTTGAAAACGGGGCAGACGATTATATTACCAAACCATTTCATTATGAGGTGGTCATGGCCAAAATCCGCAGCCATTTAAGAAGGGCCTATGGTTCATACTCGTTTGGACAAGGAGAAAGGAAAGTCAAGGCAGGCAATCTTGTTTTGTTTCCAGAACGCTTTGTTGTCATGCTTGGTGAGGGCATAACAGAACTGACACAAAAAGAAGCGGTGTTATTGGAAACTCTGATGACTAAAGCCGGACGTGTCGTCAGCAGGGATCGGCTGCTTGATCTGATGTGGGAAGATCATCATTTTATCGATGAAAATACATTGAATGTGTATATTACGCGCGTTCGTAAAAAATTAAAAGAACTTGGGGCGGAAGAGGCGGTAGAAACAATTCGGGGCGTAGGCTACAGACTAAATTCCGGAACAGGAGCATCCTCCATATGAGACTTTTTTGGAAGGACCATATTCCGCTACTGCTATTTTATCTTGTCCAAATCATATTGGTTCCGCTTTTGTATTGGCTTACGGGAGAAGATCGTCCTTTTTCGATCGTTGTTTACGGAGCACTACTTAGTTCCACCGTTTTGGCGGTCTATTTGAGCTATCGCTATTTTAGCCTAAGGAGGTTTTACACCCAGCTAAATAATCCCCTCGAATGGGGAAGAGAGACTATACAGTCGATGGGCGAATCCCCGCTTCCGGACGCCGTTAATCGATTATTCAGCCATTGCGATCAATACTATCAAGAAGAAATGCACCGCTACAGGAGCAGTATGGAGCAGCATGTCATTTTCATTAATCGTTGGGTACATCAAATGAAGACACCGATTTCCGTCATTCAGCTTACAGTACAGGACCTCGAAGATACGGCGGCAGATGGAATTATGGAAGAGCTGGACAAATTGCGAAAAGGACTTGAGATGGTCATTTATACATCACGCCTAGAGCGTTTCGAACAAGATTTTATTGTGGAGAACGTATCGCTTCAGAAAGTCGTCAATCAAGCTGTTGCTGAAAATCGTCGATTATTTATACGTAAGGGTGTTACTCCTAATATCCAACTAATTGAGAATTGGCCGGTATATAGTGACCGGAAATGGCTGCAATTTATGGTAGGGCAAATTCTCATCAACGCAGTTAATTATACGGAGGGCTCCGGAAAAAACGTATATATCCATGCTTACCAGCAGGGTGATAGTATAATTTTGGAAATTCGTGATGAGGGAATCGGTATTACCAAAGAAGATCTCAAACGAGTGTTTAACCCGTATTACACGGGTGAACGAGGCCGCCAGTATCATGAGTCTACCGGGATGGGATTATACCTTGTACGGGAAATTTGCAATCGGCTTGGTCATAGGGTTGAGTTAGATTCGGGACCTAGGATGGGAACTACCGTTAGGTTAGAGTTTAGTTATAAACGAGTGCTCACTTAAAGGAAATCGAATTATTCCCAAAGAAGCAATCCGTGTATAGATCACTTGGATCGCTTCTTTGTATTTTCCTTTTGCATGATCGATTAGCCATTAAAATTTACCGAACATAACCTTAAATGCTATGTAAGACAAAGTTAAGGTAAATCTATAGCAGCGCGGTCACCTATACAGTACAGTTAGAAGAGAAGAGCGCAATTGAGGAGCGAGTGGGATGAACATTCTTCACGTAAAGGGACTTAACAAAATATATACGGGCAAGGTGGCTACACATGCTTTATGCGATATTGACCTGACTATTGATGAAGGTGAGTTTGTAGGTATTATGGGGCCTTCGGGTAGTGGTAAAACGACATTGCTTAATGTGATTTCTACTATTGACGCACCGAACTCGGGCATGGTCAGAATTAATAACAGCGATCCTTATAAATTAAGCAAAAAGGATTTGGCGATATTCCGAAGAAGACAGCTCGGATTTGTATTTCAAGACTTTAATTTGTTGGATACGTTAACTGTAGCGGAAAACATCGTGCTCCCATTAACGCTTGACAATAAGCCGCTTGCAGAGATGGATGCAAAGCTGAAGCAAGTTACGGCGCTGTTGGAAATAAGCGATATTTTGCATAAACGCACTTATGAAATATCCGGTGGTCAACGCCAAAGGACCGCTATTGCTCGAGCAATTATTACCTCACCTGTTCTTCTTCTCGCAGATGAGCCAACAGGCGCACTTGATTCGAAATCCTCGCGCGTGGTGATGGAATCCTTTGCTGCCGCTAACCAGCAGAAGGGGACCACTGTTATGCTAGTTACTCACGACCCGCTGGCGGCCAGTTATTGCCAAAGAATTATTTTTATTAAGGATGGACGTTTGGCAGCTGAAATCCGTCGTGGAGAAAACAGACAAACCTTTTTTCAAAAAATTATCGACACCCTTTCGTTTTGGGGAGGTCATTCGGGTGAGCTTTCGTCAATTCGCATTCAATAATGTCAAACGGAACTCACGTGCATACTTTGCCTATTTTATTAGCAGTGCCTTTATGGTCATGATTTTTTTTACGTACGCTGTGTTTATTTACCACCCCAGAATGGAACAAGTTCCAATAGGGAAACTGGCGCGAGCAGGCATGCAGGCTGCGGAATACGTAATACTTCTATTTGCTTTTTTCTTTATATTTTATTCCATCAGCATGTTTTTAAAAGCTCGTAACATGGAATTGGGAATTTTGTTTATTATAGGTGCTACACCTGCTCAGGTTAATCGGTTAATTTTTTTTGAGAATATGTTAATTGGGTTTGCTTCTATTCTCACCGGCATTGCTGGAGGGTTGCTCTTATCTAAACTGTTCTTGCTTTTCAGTACGAAGATGACTGAGATGAAAGAACTACCCTTTTACTGGCCTGCCAAGGCGTTGCTGTTTACGGTCGTTTCTTTTTCCGCATTATTCATTTGTATTTCTTTGTTTACTCTTGCCTTTGTTCAAAAAATCAAAGTATTTGAACTGCTTCAAGGGAACAAAATTCCTAAAAAAGAACCTCGTGCATCAATCTTCATGACTTTCACAGGAACGGTAATGCTTGCTGTTGGCCTAATTTCTCTTCGTATGGAGACGTTGACGCCGAACAAAATCTTTGTTGCGGCTGCAACAGGAGTTGCAGGTACCTATCTGTTTTATTCCCAGCTTTCCGTTTATATGGTTCGTCTCTTAAAACGAAATCGTAAGATTTTATGGCGAGGCACTAACCTACTTTGGATATCTGAGATAGCTTATAAAATAAAAGACAACGCCCGAATTCTTTTTATGATTACGGTCGTGACCTCTATTGCCTGTATGAGTTCGAGCCTTGTGTTATCCATGGCCCAAGCGAATCATCAGAGTTACATAAACAATCCTTTTGCATTGAATTATTATAGTCTTCAAAACGAATATTCCGAAGGGGACTTAAAGGAAATCAACAGGCATTTGAACGCGGCAGGTGTCACTTACAATCAAATCAAGGTTACAACTCAGAGAATTAAAGTGAAAACAAGCGTTCACTCTGTGGATCAAAACAAAGATTCAATCGTTGAAGTGATAGCCGCAAGTAATATCAACGAACTTTCAGCGTTTATGAATATCCTTCCAAACAAAAGATTGGACAATGAAGGCTCTTTCCTGATCTACAACTCAACCGGCTCCGCTCTCGCTGATAAAAGACCACCTTATGCGATCACGCTTGAGTCCGGACAAACATTGTCCATTAACGATATTTATAAGAACGAAGCGATCGCATCACTTGGTTTTAGAGATACGAATCTCTTGGTAGTGAGCCGTGACGAGTATGAAGAACTAAAGGACAAAAGGAGGGAAAGTATAATTTATGTTTATTATGTTCCTGAATGGAATGATCAATCTCCAAAATCGGAAAGCCCGGAGGCTCTAATTAGCATCGACCTGGAAAAATGGTTCCAAGAAAGGATTGGGCAGCATCAAACGGCCAATTTTTTTTCTACGCGAATGGGAAGTTATTTAAACGCAGAACGGGGAACATCTTTATTTAACTTTATCGGTATTTTTATTGCATTAATCTTTTCCATATCATCAGCAAGCTTTTTATATTTCAAACTTCATACGGAGCTTTTGGCGGATAGTAAAATGGTTCGCACTCTATCGAAGATTGGGCTTAGCACTGCAGAGATGAAGACTTCGGCAACATTGCAAATAGGGTTGTTGTTCTTTGTCCCAATTGTGATATCTACCATACAGACATTGGTTGTATTAAGGCCTATTCTCGAAACCATGTATATCAACACGCTATACACACCTGTCTTGATTGCGTCCTCTTTGTTTCTGGGAGTACAAAGTGTTTTTTTCTTGATTGTTCGCTCACGTTACCTACGGCGACTAGATAAAGTGATGGTTTAAATCGCTCAATAACAATGAATTGGAGGAAATCATTATGTCTAACATTATTATGGAAGTCGATAAAATAACAAAAAGAATTGGCAAGCGAGATATTATTTTTGAAACATCATTTACACTTGAAAAAGGGAAAATTTATGGCTTCATTGGACCTAATGGGGCAGGGAAAACGACAATGATGCGAATGATGACTGGTTTGATCCGGCCCACAAACGGTCATATCCGCATCGATTCGTTTGATGTGCAATCCGAGCGCGAACGGGCGTTGTCTAAAGTGGGCGCAATTATTGAATCGCCTGTCTTCTTTGAATATATGACAGGTAGGCAAGTATTGCGCAATTTATCGCGGCTGCACTCGCAAATTTCTTCTTCACAGAGAGAAGCGCATATCGAACAATTGTTGCAAGCTGTAGGTCTTCAAAAAAGAGGTGATGACCGAGTAAAGACCTACTCTCTTGGTATGAAACAAAGACTTGGAATAGCACAGTCCATGCTTGGAGACCCGGAAATTTTATTGCTTGACGAACCTTCGAATGGGTTGGATCCCATCGGGATGCGAGAGTTACGCGATATTATTTTTCGCTTGCGCAATTCAGCAAATTATGCTTTTTTCATTTCAAGCCATTTGCTTGATGAGCTACAAAAAATGTGCGATGAGTTAATCATTATTCGAGAGGGGACCATTATCTGGATGGGTCCTACTCAAAATTTAGTTCAGGACGGACAGCGCCTGGAGGATGCTTTTATGGAGTTAATGCACGCATGAGAACATTAATCGTTTGTGAAGTTGAAAAATTAGTTAGGCGTAAATGGATATGGGTTATTTTTCTAAGTGCACCTTTTCTTGCTTACACTGCGGGAAGTTATTTTTTGTGGCTAAATCCGCCGGATAGTTCTTCATCTGTATCGCCTAGCCTGTTTCCTATGTTTGGGCTCCGCCAAAATTTGTACTTCATATGCAATATAGTCGTCGCTGTGCTTGTTGCTGCAGTATATACGGAAGAATTTCGAGGTGGGCAGTTGCGTTTTCTGTTCTTACGTCGGTATGCACGGGGACAGATCTTTTTTTGCAAACTGTTCGTGATTCAGCTCTGCATTTTAATGCTGCTGCTTGCCTTTGGAATTTCCTTAGTGGCCATTGGAATCGTACGACTCCCGTTGGAACTCCCGTCGCTTCGCTCAGCATTGGGCTATACAGTTGAATATTATATACTTGCCTATGCTTCATTAGTTGGAATTAGCTGTGTTTTCTCGTTTATAGCTATGTATAGCAAGAATGTTACTTATGCAATCGGTATTAGCTTAGCTTATGTGCTAGTCTCTCTATTATTTGATGGCTTGTACTTGAAATTAGCTGCTTTATTTTCATATTTTCCATATCTACGTGATTTAATCTCCTATGTATTGGTTCCATATATGCAGCACACGGGTTTGCATACCGCGTTATCGGGAAGTGAATCTGCACTTTGGGCAATAGCAACAGTATTGATCGTGAATTCTTTTGTTTTCACTTGGCTTGCCTATCGTCGTTTTGTTGCTGATGATTACATGAATTAGGAGGAGTCCATATGTTCGGATTGTGGATTAGTGAGATGGAGCGAATCTGGAGAAGGAAACTCATTATCATATACTGTATCTTCTTACTTCTTGTAATAGCTAACATATGGAGTTTGAAGATTCGGGGCTGGGGGGAATTTCGCTTCGGTGAAGGGAAAATACCGATGAATGATTTAAATATGCCGTGGTTTATGATGAGTGATGTATCCTTGTTGCTCGTTGCGGTAATACTGCCGATCATCTTTGTCGATCAATTAAGCGGGGAAATCTATTCAGGAGCTTATCGACTATACCTGCTCAGGCCGTTTCGTCGGTTTCAATTTTGGGGTGCCAAGCTTTTAGCTCTCGCGGCGACGACGACAATATTTATTAGTGCTACGTACTTTGTTGCGATCCTAAGTGCTTGGCTATTCTTTCCGCATAGCGATACGCTTGTTATGTATGGATCTACGGCTCCCGTAGGCTCGGGAGAAGCTGCATTGTATACGATAAAATTTTATTTGCTTTTTGTACTAACTTGTATAGCCAAGCTTATGCTGAGTAGTGTAGTGTGTTTATTTGTCTCGAGACCGCTTATTGCTTTCTTTGTTCTGTTTATCAGTTCCATCGTACTATACCAATTCGCTAAAGAGCTTGTCATATTATTTGATCCTTTCCAGCAAATTCTTCTGGCGATTAGCGCGGAAGGGGCTTTGAAATTTTGGATTTACTTATTCGGATCCATGATTGCCTTTACAATAATCAGTTTTCTGCGTTGGGAGCGAAAGGTTGTTTAAACTCGCGCCCCGCAGGCAAGCGGGGCATATTTATGTTATTTTATTTGATTGTAATTTCAATATTACGCTTGATACCTAACAAAAGTAAAAGCAGCGATGTTTTGGAGTGCACTCCCATTTTGGTGTGTATTCTGTTAATGTACGTTCTGACCGTATTTTCCGACAGATGAGTTTGTTTGGCAATTTGTTTATAATCATAATCTAATACCCAGTAAAACGTAATTTCTTTCTCACGTGAAGTTAAATCTATTAATTATTTTTTTTACATCGAAGAATTCTATTAATTCTGTCTGGTTCAATATAAGTCATCTCCTATTGATCTTATTGATCTTGATTTGTGACTGTGTAGCTTTAGTTATCTTGTAAGTTGTATTATACAGTCATTTTTTTGAAAATAATTATAGGATACTTATATTAAAACATTTTTTGAGATAATTATCCATAATATTTTATTAATTCAAAATATAGTAGAAACCAAATTCAATAGTAAGCGGCTTTATGGAAAACGTCTTTTCAACTTATTTACAAATAACAATTTTCCCTTCTTCCCCGAAGTTTGAATTGACTAATAGTCTGTGAATGTGAACTACCTACAACCAATCCTTCAGATGCCTAGGACTAGTAACCGCTTTCAACTTATGCCATAATAACTAGCAAACGATGGTTCGGGGGGCCTGGGGGACGTGGCGAACTATAATGCTCCCATAGGTTGAGACACGGGAGAGTGAAAAATAAGTTATAATGAAGCTATGGAAAAACGGAACCGATA
>NZ_JANAVJ010000066.1 GCF_024213375.1 Paenibacillus sp. MZ04-78.2
CTATCCGGCGTATAGTCGGTTTCTTTCAGTTTTTCGTCGTTAATTCCCTTTACTTTCTCTTGCAGTGCGGCTTTGTCCACAGAGGCAAGGCCCTTCCGTGCTGTTTCCAGCGCTTCCTTTGCCCTGTCAACTTCCTCTAGTGTGGCGTTTGCATTGCCCAGCACCGTCTTGGCGTCAGCCAGCGCTCTCTGCAACGCTTGCCAGCTCTCCGTCGTATAGTCGGCTTCTTTCAGGTTTTCACTATCAATTTGATTCACTTTCTCTTGCAGTGCGGCTTTGTTCACATTCGCAAAAGAGAACACGTAGCCATCGCCAAGCTTGCTGCTGTTGAACGTCGCTTCTCCCGCTGCATTCAACGGAACAAGCGCTGTCATAGTCCCGGTCTTGTCACGGATGACCAGATAGTGCAAGTCAGCCGGGTTGTCTTTTGCCGTATCTAGCTTCAAGGCGATATCCGCGTCTTTCCAGTTCGTTTTCTGTACCTTGAATTCCCGCTCCATCCGCTTCAGGTTCGTTTTTTCAACATCTTTACTATACGTTGTAGCGCCATTGTTATCGCCGAACATCAAGAAAGATTTGTCGTTAACAATACTGCCACTTTCAATGTCTTTGTTGGAGTCTCGGGTCTCTTTCCCTGCCGCAATCGTCACCAGCGCCCCGACTTCCTGGGACTTGGACTGCTTTTGCTCCAGCCCGCTGCCGGAATCTCTGCCGATGCCTGCGATGCGATAGCCGTAACCGGCATTGACATCTTTAGACCAAAACCAAAACGGCTTGCCGTCACTATCCACGTAGTCCGACTGGCCTCCGTTCAAGGTAATACCGTATTTCAGTGCGAGATAGCTTTCAATTTTGCTTCGGTTCTCAGCGGTACTCTCCGAAAAAAGAATTACCTCTGCAATCTCTCCGGTATAATTGTACCAGTTGACACCATTATTATTGTCTTTGGTGCCTCCAATCATTGGAGTAAATTCAAGTGAAGTCGGCATGAGGCTTTTTGCTTCTTTCAAGATCGCCTGTCCGCTTGTCCCGTTCACACTCACATCAGCATTAATTTTAGGGTTTTTAGACCTAGTTGATATGTCATATCCTATTAAGTGATGGCGTGCCTTAGCATTGGTGGTGTTAAAAGGATACTTATAGTACGTGCCATTTACGCCGTTACCTACACCAAGGAAATTAGATTCACTTCCAAAAACGGCAAATCCATAATTATAAACTTCGATGGAGCCTACGACGGCGCCGTTTCCTTTGAATACGGCGTACCCATCGGCATACTCGACCTTCGTATTGCCGCTCAAATAATTTTTGAGACCGGCCGCTAGATTTCCGGTATTATCCGAAATCTTAACTACGGGATTAAAATTGGTACCGCTGGCTTGATAGCCCACCGTTCCCTTGACTTCAAAACCAACCTTGCCCGTCTGATCCTTCCAGCCTGTAAGGGTGGTGAGATCGTTCTCCGCAGTAGTGAAATCCGCATCGGCTTTCAGCCATAGAACCGCCTTGCTTGCCCACGAAGGCAGGGGCTCTCCCGGGGCCGCCGCCGCTTTTTGCGGGGCAATTACGCCGGAGAAGCTCCCGAACACCAGCGCCACAATGAGCAGCAGGGTCAACCGCTTTCTCCAATAAAATTGATTTCTTTGCAAAAACACGCTTTATCAATCCTCCTCGTTTTTTATCTGCATCCGGTGCCGTATCGGCAGTTGCCCGAGTAGACACGATCCGCCAGATTTCTACATATTTCCTGCTTGCTTAGTATATCAACCAAATCTATACAAAAAATATACAAGCTCAAAACCCCACTGAACGGGAACATTTTAAAGATCGGCTGAGTCCACTAGAGGGGATTTCTTGAGGCGGAAATATCCGTTCGCGATAACGGCAGGATTGAAAGAACGCCAAGCCGCAAAATTTCTGGGGCTTGGCGTTTATAGGACATGATCTGGCTCTGGTGGCGCTTGATTCGACTCAGCGCGATTCCCCGCCCCAAAGCGCCTTCAGCTTGTGCGCCGAAAGCTTCGGCTGGCGGTCGCGCGTGAACACGCCCTTGCGGTTGACGACGACCCGCGAAGGAGTCTGGCTTGTCTTAAAATCGGCGAACGACCATACGTGGGCTCCGATCGTATACGGTTTTTGCCGGATGATTTCATACTGCCGGGTGACCATTTCCGCCTGATACTCCTCGGAAAACACCTCCGGCGGGTCGACATGCACGCCGGCGACCGCATCCGCTCCGAACTCCGTAACCATCACCGGCTTGCCGAGAACCTCGAAGCAGCGGTCCAGCTTCTCGTCCAGCACGCGGCAGCCTTCGTCCAACCGGCCGGCCTGCTCGTACCAGCCGTGATACCGGTTGAGGCTGACAAAGTCGTAATGCTTCAGCGCGACGTCCTTCTCTACATCGACGCAATTGACAATCGTAACCGGTCGCGTATCGTCCAGCGATTTCGCATGGCTGTACAGCGCTTCATAAAACGCATCCGCCTCCGGGGCCAACGTGTCTCCTTCGTTCGCCAAGCTCCAAGCGATAATGGACGGGTGGTTGGTATCGCGTTCGATCATTTCCGTGATCACCCGTTTCGCTTTATTCAGGATGGCGGTTCCCTGATAATGGCTGCGGACGAAGCCGACGAAAGGCGTTTCGCCGATGACCAGCAGGCCGTGCTTGTCCGCGTAGCTTAAAAATTCGTCGCTGTACGGATAATGAGACGTGCGGACCGAGTTCGCTCCGATCCAGCTCAGCAGGTTGAAGTCTTTGGCGATGACCGCGGGAGAAATGCCTTTGCCTAGTACCGGAAAATCCTCATGCATCCCGAAGCCGGTGAGAAATACCGGTTTGCCGTTCAACAAAAGCTCGGTGCCCCGAATCGACACGGTTCGGATGCCGAATGCTTGCACGTACTGATCTATCGCTTGGTCATCCCCGTCCGTCAAGCGGACCTCCAATTCGTACAGGAAAGGGTCCTCCGGACACCAAAGTCTCGCCGCCGGAACGGTAAAGTCGAACACAGCTTTGGCCCCGTCCGCTCCATCTCGATGGACCTTCACGGACGAACGGCATTGCGTGCCACGTATGCTAACGATGCAAGCTCCTTCGAAGCCTTCGCTTAGACCGACATGGGCTTTTACTTTGCCGTCCGATCCATCGATCTCTGTCGTGATCCGAATGTCGCTAACAAAGGACATCGGAGTCGTAAACAGCGTCACCGAACGAGGAATGCCGCCATAAGGAAAAAAGTCGTAGTAATTGTTCGGATACTGTCCTTTAAATCCGACGATCTGCTCGTCCTCCACGTCTCCCGGCGGAAGACGATCGGCCGCGATGGCGGCGTCCACACGGATCGTAATGCGGTTCGGGCCGTCCCAACGGACATGGTCGGTAATCTCGAACACGAATGGAAGATGAGCGCCTTCATGCCGGCCGACTTCCGTCCCGTTCACCCAAACGGTCGACAAATAATTCGCCGAGCCGACGCGCAGCCAGATCCGTTCCGAGCGGAGCTGTCTGGAAAGCTCCACCTCCCGCTCATACCAACCCGTTCCGAAAAAGTACATCAAATCTTGATATTGCTCGTTCCAACTGGACGGTACCGCGATTTCCCTATCGGCCGGCAGTTGTTGCGTCCATCCCCGTTGTTCCCCGTCATCGTTAACATCTGGTACAAACTTCCAAAATCCGTCTAGCGAAAGCATCGCTCTGGAACTGCTTGATTGTGGATACAGCATAGGCTCCCTCCGTCTTCGTTCATCTCTGGTTATATTCCTATGAAATAGGATAGCACGGAGCGCCTGCTAAAGATTTGCATGATTTTTACCGGATGTGTTCATTATTTTGACTTATTGGCACGCGGAGGCAAGCTAACGTACCGCGATCGCGTCATAAACGTTATGATGGATGACGATATTCGCATTTTCCGCCGTCTCGGCGACCCGTTGTTTCAACTGCTCTTCGGCGTACTTCCATTTCAGCCGGTTTTGGACATCTTCAAATCGGAGGTCCCCGCCCGGTGTGCGCTCCGTACATTGAAGCACGAATACCGATCCGGCCGTTTCGAATACGTCGCTGACTTCGCCCGGCTTCAGCTTTCGGACCGAAGCGAACACCTTTTCTTCTTCTTCGCTGCTATCCGAAGCATAAGTCGATTCGTCGAATATTCTTTCCTTCACCGAAGCGTTTACCCCAAGCTGCCGGACAACCGCATCGGCCTCCTTGCTGCTCGCCAGCCCGGATCGGATTCCGTTCATCGTCTCCCTCACGGCATTTCTTGTTAAGGAACTGGAACCATCCCCGCTTTCAAAAGCCAATTCAACGACTTGTGTACGAATACGGTCGGGCTTCTTTAGCTTCCCTTTTTTTCGCATGTTTTCGTAGGTGACATGCAGCGCCTCATTCGCGGCCTGAGCATCATGGTTCGCAACATAGTCAAGAAGCTGCCGTTTGATCGTGTCGTGGACGTGGTTGAAATAGGCGATCTCGCTATACTCGCGGGGCCCGAATACTGACTGGCCCTTCTTCACGGCTTCCGCCCTTCTTTTATTTTCTTCGGTTAACCTCTCTTTAAAGCTTCTGTAGCTGACATCGTCCGTCAGTCCGTATTGCTTGGCCAGGAGCTGCTCCGTCTTTATGATTTTAAGCTTTTCCAGCGTTTTTTTCTTCGCCATTTCGATTGGAATTTCACCGTTGAAGCTTGTCGTCCAAAATTCCGCACGGTCTTGCGCGCCATATGTTTCATGAAAATATCCATACACTTCCGCTACCCGATCCTTGAGAACCATTTCGAATTCGCCCATGACCACGGGTTCGCCGTTGATCGTCAAGACCTCCGCATACGAATCGGGGCGGGACGGCTGTCTGAACAAGAAGAACAATAAAACAAACAAAGCTACGAGCAGCACAATGACAAACGGCATCCGTTTCTTCATGTGAAAAGCCTCCTAAAAAGCATCAAGGAAATAGCAGAGACTCCGTCATTCCGTCATCCAAGCTTCTGCTATTTCCCGATGATCCTGACAATCCCTCCGAGCAAAGGAAGTTATTGCGTCAATACGAGCTGCGGCTTGTTGCTCGCAGCCTCTTTGGTATTGAAAGAAACGTCTCCCTTCGAGCTGTCCGCGCCTTCGTTCACCAGCAAGAACGATACAAGCTTGTCCGACATCTGGCTGTTCACATCGTTTGTCACATCGAATTCATACCATGTCCCGACCGTATTGCTCATGACAACGCTGCCGACGAATGTCGTGCCCGCCGGGGCGTTGTTCCAGGTGATGCCCGTCTCGCTCCAGCTTTTATCCGTGCTGTATAGTTTGACCGTTCTTGCAGCGTCCGTATTGACGGCCGGGACATACACCTTCACTTTGGCAGAGGCGGCGCTTGAATCGCCAAAGGTTCCGTAATCGAACTTAACATAAGATTTTCTCGCATACCCGGACGCATCGGCTTTGACCATCATCGTCGTCTCTGTGCCGTAATTCGCCCCCGCGTAAGCCCCGTCCCTCACATAGGAATCGGCGGTTGGCTCATAGCTCACCGTGGGCGGGATCGGACCGCCCGACACATGCTCGAAAGCGCCGATATCCGGCTTGCCGTTACCCAGAGCCGTGCCCCAGAAATCTCTGCCGCCGTTATTCGCCAAGGAGACTCCGCTGTTCATGAGCGGCGACGTCGGCTGAAGCTTGTAGCCGTTCAATCGGTTCGGATCGTTCATATTGATGTTCGTTTCTCCGGCTCCGGGGTGGACGAGCTGCGGATCGGCCGTTATTAAACCGGGATGCGCCGCCGGACCGTTGATGTCGTCGATGGTCGCCGGGTAGAAGCTGTTGTTTTGGAATACGGCCGACGCGCTCCAAGCCTTCTCCGCGAACTTCGTAATCGTTCCGTCCGCTTTAATGATATTGTTGTAAAACTTGACCATATTGGAACCGTTATCAAAAATTTGGGTCGTCACCTGAGGTCCTACGTAAATGGTATTGTTGTAAATTTCGTTTCCGGCGTTGGCGCTATGATAGAAAAAGATTTCCTGACCGGAGCGGTAGCCGTCGTTTTCGCTGATGTTGTACCTGAATTTCAGATTGGTTGCGCTGTGCATGACCAATAGGAGCCCGCCGGAGTTATTGTGGCTGTAGTTGTACTGGAACACGTCTCCGATGCAATGGTTGTCCGAATCGAAGGCTTCCCCATCGTTGTGTCCGCCGCTTCCGCCGTACACTTCGTTGAATTGAACGACGGCTCCCGTCGTATAGTGCGTCCATAGGCCCGCGTAATTGCCGGAAGACGTTTTGCTATGGTTTTTCACTGTGTTGTACTCGGCCAAAGCGCCGGATAGCACCTCCGCCAGCACCATGCCGTCTCCCCATACCTCTTCGACAAAGTTGCCCCGGAATACGATATTCGTGCTGATCTTCGGGTACCCGTTGCCCGCATCCGATTTCGTACGAATCCCTTCCTTCGTTACATTGGCCACATGGTTGTTCTCCACCAGCACGTCGTTAAATCCGGCCTGCAAGCCTACCGTGGCGTTCCCGTCTTCATCAATATGCGTGCCGAAGAAAATGATCCCGCCGCTGATTTTGTTGCCGTTCACATCCGAATTGACATCGTGAACGTAGCAATTTCTCACATAAATATGGTTTTTCAAGCCCGGCTGATTGTTGTACGCCAAAATACCGGCCCTTGAGGACACAATAGAAGAGCTGAAATTGGTCACCTCCAGGTTATTGATTTCCCAATATTCCTGGTTATACAGCATGACGGCGCCCGATGTGTTCGCGGGATAGGTCGTGCCCGCTCCGTTAATAATCGGCTTGGCGCCGCTTCCATAGCTGTCGATCACAATCGGATTCCCGCTCGTACCCGATCCCTTCGGCCACAATTGCCCGGTCCAGACGCTGCCCGACTTGAACAAAATTTTGTCACCGGGCTGAAACGTCGTGGCGTTGACTTTGGCTAAAGTAGCCCATGGCGCGGAGGAGCTTGTTCCGGCGTTCGTGTCATTTCCGCCCACCGAATCGACATAGTAAGTCGTTCCGGCCGCATGCGCAGGCTCAGGGGCAACGTACAATACCCCTGCCATATGCAGCAGCATGGCTACGACGAGGAGAACAGCAACGCTTGATCTTTTACGAGGAAAGCCCATTATGAAATACCCACCTTTCATCTAAAATAATTTCCTGCGGCAGCGAACGCCATATTCAGGAAAGCGCTCTCATTTGTCATCCCTCCGTTTCCGCTAACACCCCTTTATCTTACCATAACTTGGAAGTCGATAGCCCATTTTTCGAAGACAAGCAGCCTGCTTGCCGGATTAACTGCCCGTGGCAGCACGAAAAACGCCAAGCCGCAAAAAGTTCGGACTTGGCGTTCGTTACGTTTTTTCGTTATTCGTCATATGGATGAAGCGTTGCCTCTTCCTCGGCCGTGCTTTGCAGATCGTACGCCGTGATGCTGTGGATCGGATAATACTCCTGATCCGCCAGACGCAGCGCTTCCTCCCGGATGAACTTCGGCGAGCCTTCGTTCTCGTCGTCGTAGACAAGCAGCAGACCGTCGGAATTGCGCAGCAAAAATTGATCCCGCGCCCGAAATTGCCACGGCCCGCTATAGTTGCTTTTCGTGACGCTGTTCACATAGTCCGCGCCCGCCAGCACCTGCTTGTAAGCGGCCTGCTTCTCTTCGCTCCAGTTCGCCTCCTGCTCCAGGAACGGGGGAATGACGGCGAGCTTCAGCTCGAAGCCCTGCGACTTCATTTCGAGCGCGGCCTCGGCCGCCCACAGCTCCACGCCCCATTGGCCGCTGACGATCACCCATTCAAGCCCTTCGTCCAGCAAAGCGGCGAACCGGCTTTTCAGGGCTTTCTTAATGATCCCGATGCCGGGATGCTTCAACGAAAAAATACCAAGCTCCGACGCCTTATAGCCCGTTACAAGCAAGCTTTTCATGGTACCAGCCTCCTTGCGACTTGTGCAGCGGTTATTTGAACCATCCTTTTTCCTTAAACCGCATGATCGCTTCGATCCGGTTGCTGACGCCGAGCTTATCCAGAATGACGGAAATGTAGTTGCGGACGGTTCCGGTGGTAATATACAGCTGACTGGCAATTTCCTTCGTATTCTTCCCGTCGGCGATCAGGTGCAGCACTTCCTGCTCCCGCTCGGTCAGCGGGTTCTCCTCCCCGTCCGCCTCGTCGACCAGCTCCGATGCGTAGATGCGCCGGCCGGCCATGACGCTGCGGATCGAATCGGCCAGCTCTTCGCTGGGGCTGTCTTTCAACAAATACCCGTGCACCCCGGCTTTCAGCGCGCGTTCGAAATAGCCGTAGCGGGCAAACGTCGTCAGGATGATCACCTTGCAGCCGCTGCCCTTCAGCTCCTCGGCCGCTTCCAGCCCGCTCTTCCCGGGCATCTCGATGTCCATGATACAAATATCCGGCTGATGAAGGCGGACCAGCCTGACCGCATCCTCACCATGGTTGGCCCGTCCGACGACCGTCATGTCCTCTTCCAGGTCGAGCAAGGAAGCCAGCGCGCCCAGCAGCAGCCGCTGATCCTCGGCAATGACAATGCGAATCATCCCCCCGCCTCCTTTTCCGGTTGTTTGAAGACATTCGGCACTTTCATCACGATTGTCGTGCCCGGACCCGGGCCGATCTCCAGACTCCCGTTCACGAATTCGAGGCGCTCCTTCATGCCTCCCAGTCCGTTGCCCCGCAAGCAGTCCGGATGCTCCGCCAGACCGCAGCCGTCGTCCTGCACCCGGACCACGAGCTCCGTCCGCGACGGCGTGATGGTAATCCAGCATGTGGATGCGCCGCTATGTTTGACCGTATTGGTAACGGCTTCCTTCATGCACATGCTGACCACATTTTCGTTCAGCAGCGAGGTGTTGGTCAGCTTCGGGCTGCCCTCCAGAGCAAAACCGATCTGCGCCGCTTTCAGCATCTGCTTGACCCGAAATACTTCATCCTCCAGCCGCGTGCCGCGCATCCGGGTAACCATCTCCCGCACTTCCTTCAGCGCGCTTCTGGCGGTTTGGTGAATGTCATTCAGCTCGGCTTGGGCGCGGCTCGGGTTTTTGCCGATTAATTTCCCGGCCAGATCGCTCTTCAGGCCGATGAGCGAAAGCTTCTGACCGAGCGTGTCATGCAGGTCACGGGCGATTCTTTGGCGTTCCTCCAGCTTGACGAGCTCGGAAATTTTCCTGTTCGCCACTTCCAGTTCGTCTTGCAGCTGCTCCCGCTTATTCCGGTTGTACGTGTTCACCGGCAGCAGAATGACGCCGATCAGGCTGACCAGCACAAACGGCAGCTGCGTAATAATGACCGGATTCTGCGTCACGAAGCCGTAATTGATCGTGACCAGCGTGCTGACCACATGAATGGAATACAGCGTGAAAAATCCGACCCGATGCTGAATATTGCCGATAAAAAACGCCAGAAAAAGCGAGAAATAAACGTATCCGAACAGCAGGCTCATCGTAATGGAAATGACGATCTGCACGCTTGTCCAGAAGTACACCTGCCACCCTTTGGATACAAAAGTAAGCACGTAGCATATAAAGAAGCCGATGATCATCGTAATGCCGACGGCTACTTCGTAAGTCGAAGAAGAAGTGAAAATAAAATAAAACGGAAGAATATAAAAGACGACCCATACATAGGGGCTGAGTCCCGTATTTTTATGAATAATTTGAATCCACTTGCGCATGGCGTCACCCTTGTCTTTTGAAAACAGGCTTTTATTTTCCTTGCAAGCCCGGACTGGGGCTGTTCGCTTGGCTGGCCGCCGCCGGCTTGCGGAGCAAATGCTTGATGTCTTTAAAGCCTACAAAGTTCTTGCCCTGCTCGTCCCACAAGTGGAAGCGAAGCGACTGCAAGCTGATGCCGATCGTAAGCGTCGTAACGTTCTGCAGCTCGGGCGTGGCCTCATGAGCCTTCTCCAGATTATAGTTCGGCACTTTCGGACTCAAATGATGCACGTGATGAAACCCGATATTTCCGGTGATCCACTGCAGCAGCTTCGGAAGCTTGTAGTAAGAGCTCCCTTCCACGGCCGCTTTCACGTAGCTCCACTGGTCCTCATTCTCGAAGTAGGAATCCTCGAACTGATGCTGCACGTAAAACATCCAGATCCCCAGCAAGCCGGAGACGAAAAAGATCGGGCCTTGAACCAGCACAAAAGCCTGCCAGCCGATCACCCAGATCAGCAGCGCATACAGAGCGACGATAGCCAGATTCGTCACGTAAGTGTTGATCCGCTCTTTGCGTCTCGCTCCTCTGCGGTTAAAGCGGTATTGAAGCAGAAACACGTAGACCGGGCCGGCGACGAACATCGCCAGCGGATTCCGGTAAATCCGGTAAGCGATCCGTCTCCATAACGGAGCGGCGACATACTCGTCCACAGTGAGAATCCAGATGTCCCCGACGCCGCGCTTATCGAGGTTGCTGCTTGTGGCATGATGGATTGAATGGCTGTATTTCCACTGCTCATACGGACAGAGCGTCATCACACCCGTGATAGTTCCGAGTATATCATTAGCGAGCCGGCTTTTGAAGAACGATTGGTGACAACAGTCATGGAAAATAATAAAAGTCCGGACCACAAAGCCGCCGGCCACGATGGTGAGAGGAAGCGTTAACCAGTACGAGACGCTCAGGCTTGCATACGCTGCATACCAGAGCAGCACCAGCGGCACCAGCGTATTCACAAGCTGCCATAGACTTGACTTCGTATCGGTTTTCTCGAAGGGACCGACGTTTTTCTTCAAATGGGCGATACTTTCTTTGTACATTCGTTGACTTCCTCCTCGATAAGACGCGCGGGGAACGTTATACAACGCCGGACGCAGGTTTTCTATGTTCCATTATAGAACAAGCGTCCCGCAAGCTGTAGTCATAAACGTCAGATCGAGGGTATGACAATCGTCATATAGCGATGGGTTCAATAAAAAAAAGAAACGCCCCTTAAGGCGTTCCAATGCACGTCCGCTCACACAATGTATTCCGACATGATGGTGCTAATATCATAAGGCGTAACGCCACGGTCCACGGCAAAAACCGTATCAGCTTCGTCCGCATGCTCTACCTTGCGACCTCTGGCCGTTGCGTGCAGCGTGAACAAATCATAGAGGGTAGGCTTCGTCAGCGTGGTCATGGCTTTTCCCATGAGGACCATCCCTTTCTTATTGCCTTCCACATTGTTGTAGTAGTACGGATGCTGCTTCAAAGCCAAATCCGTCCAGATTACGGTTCGTTCCACCAGATCCAGAATGACCGGAATGGCAATCCGGGTATCTGCGGTGAGATCGATTTTATCGGCCACGGTCGAAGGCTCGAATACCTCCCCGGTCTTGGGAGCCTGCCGCATCATCCAACCGGCATAGCATTCCGGCAAGTCGCAATAGGGCTGCTCTGTGAACGAATTCAGCGAGGCGACAATGTATCGACCGCCATAGCGGACGATCGAAGGAATATGCAGATCGATAAACTCGCAAGCGCCTTGGGGAGCCGATGTAATGTCTCCGCTATGCGCGGCTTTGTATTTGTCGGACCGCAGATTCGTGTACGAGATATGCTCGACGTACTTCCAATTCTTATTGTACATCACCGCCGACAAGTCGATATCGACGCGCCCCGTATGCTTGCCGTTAACCATCCCTTCCTTCCACCAGAGGAAAAAGCGGATCGTATCCCCTTCCGGCATCTTAACCCGGCTGCCTCGGACGATGGTACGCAGCGCTTTGCTGGCCGACCGCTGCGAGAACGGCATCAAGTACTGCTTCAAGCTTTCGTCAATATAAACGGCTCCTAGCGGCGGAAGCTCCGAGAAACGGCGGGTTAAAGTGCGTCTGCATATGTCGACCACTGCCGCACAAGCATCCGGGTGAATGCCCGGCAGTGTATTCGGAATGGCCATGGCCTTCGCCACATTGCCTTTCGGGAAAAAGGTGCGCAGCTCGCGCATGTCCTGGCGATGGCTAAAATGAGCCATGACCTGCAGCAGCACGGGCGTGGATACCTGATCGGCGACCTCGGCAAACCGCTCCATCACTTGCAAGGCATCCTCGGAGAGCCTCAATACTTGATGATCTAACGGTCTGGCCAATTCGCCCGCGTACGTTTTCAACAAAGCTGCCGCGAGCGGCGCATCCTTCCGGTGAAGCGCAAGCTTGGCCAACCGGTCCATCTCTTGCGAGGTATCCCCAGAGAGTCTCAACAGATGATCTAACCGTCTGGCCAATTCACCTGCGCGCGTTTTTAGCAAAGCTGCCGCGAGCAGCGTATCCTTCCGGCGAAGCGCCAGCTCCACTTTTCCGTTGAACGTTTCGTACGGTTTATTGTTTCGGAGAATATCGAAGGCCTCTTGGCAATGAGCATACCGGTTTTTGTATTCGGCGGGGTGTAAAATTTCTCCAAGACGTATCCAGCGACGCTTATAACGCAGCATATCTTCGACGATATTGCCGCACCGGTCCAGCAGTCCCAGAAGCAAGCGCCGTTCGGCACGCTTGAATTTGCGGAACTTCGTGTTCGCCGCCAGACTGACATCCCCATCCGAAAAAGCAACAGCCAAACGCAGCACATCCGTTGCCGTCTTCACGTATTGTCCGACGAGGTCAAGGCTGGCCTTATCGTACTTAAGCAGCGTCCCGACCACAAAGCCCACATTTTCTTTCAAAGGAATCTCGTCCGGCAGCACGGCGCCCAGATCGTCGTAGGCTGCGATGACCCATTCGATATCTTCCTTGTCTTGTTCGGAAATCGAGCCTTTTGCCGCGATGAGATTGCGGATCGTTTGATCGAAATCTTCTTGGCTTCCCAAATCAATGATTTTCAGATCCACTTGATCCAGTAACGGGAGTCTCTCGATGGCTTCGTGCTCGGGCAGCTCGAGGGTGATGTAGTGATAGATGGCGTTCAGATACAGCTCGGCTTGGCTGAGCAGCATCACTTGCTCGGGAAAATTGTGGTACATCGGTTTGAAGTTCACATTCGCTCCCAGGAGCGATTTCAAGTCCGCCACGAGCTGGTGGTAGATCGCCGTGAACTCCTCGATGGAGAGGGTGCGAAGGGCTTCCATTAACGGTCTGGAGAACGTAAAGCCCAGGTATTCAATATTTTTCAGTGCAGTTGCCATATAGTTATCGGGAAGAACATGACGGCCGGGTTGGACGACAACTTTTCTGTTTCTTCTCAGGTAAATGACGTTTTTCATTACAAGACTCTGGGAAATAAGGAATACAGCTGCCCGGATGCCTCCTCTCCATAACGGATGGATCGTCATCAGGAAATTCGCATCTCTAAAATCAGGGTTAGGTAGAAGGAAGAGATGCGATAGCCTGATGGTTCATCTCTTCAGGAAAGCCGCCACCCTAATATCCATTGGGTTCGTAGAAGGAAGGATGGCGATAGCCTGAAGAGATTTTGCCGGAAGCTGCGCGCCTTGCGGCGTTCGCTTCCTGAGGATGATTATTCCATAGTTTGGAGCATCCGAACAGGGTGAAAGTATTACGACAGTGAGATTGGGGAGCGGGGGGAAGGTAAGATTGTTGGGGGAGGTACAATAAAAAGAGGGGGGCGCCCCTCTTTACATGGCTGGAATGTTTGTCATTCGTCTTACGAAGCATCAGGATCAGGAAGCAGCCATTGCTCGCAATGATTAGCCATTTCCTGCAATTCATTTATAAAAACACTAGCGTGGTATCCGTCGCAAACCGCATGATGAACCTGCAAAGAAACGGGCAGCAAAATTTCGCCGGCTTGTTCAAAGTATTTGCCACAAGTAGTAATCGGCAGTAAATACCGCCCATCCGTATAAACATTCAGGTTGAACCCGGTAAAGCTAACCCAGGGAATAGATGAAACATTGATCGTATTCGGCGGCACATTTTCTTTTGCAGATAAGCCCTTCACTTCGCCATACGTGTTCATATCATCCAGATAGTTTTGATGAAACACACCGAAGTCGTTCGAAAAATCGGTCCACAGGTCAGAAAACGTGTTGTCATCTTTATGAAAAAAGGTAAAGCTGGGCAGCATCTTTTCCCAATACCCCAATTCCCCTTCTTCATTGAAACAAACCCGGAATTCGCGGTGCGCATTCACCGTTTTTGTAACCATATAAAGAAACACAGGATAAAGCTTGAACCCTTTTGCCCGAAGGGCTGGGAGCAATTTGGTAATGTTCAAGTTGGCCGTTATGCTGAAGGTACATCTTAACTGATTAAGATAATGCTCGAAGTACGCACGTCTTTCCCATTTGTTCATATCGATTACAGTAAAGTTCAATTGGATAACCTCCTAAAATAGTAAATTCCGTTATTTTAGGAGGCTAACTCGATTGCTCGTTTCATATTACCATTCCCTTCCTCGCTTTAGGGCTATTTCCATGCCCATACCCTAAGTATATAGCTATATTCGATGGATGGAAACAGGCTTTAATAGTTGAAATAGAAAAGTATCAGCTTAATGACATCGGGAAGGTGCCTTGATTTAGGTTCCCTGCCGACTCAGCAGTCGGTAAAAAAATATGAAGAGGTATTGGAAAAAAACAAGGGGTTTGACTTTCAAATTGTTAGATGTTCCGTAACTATTCAGGTATCTTATAAACGCCCAAAATCTCTGCTGTACGCGGCGGAGATTTTTTTGTAAACTTGTTCCA
>NZ_JANAVJ010000067.1 GCF_024213375.1 Paenibacillus sp. MZ04-78.2
CAACCTCCCGTTCAAGATACCTTCATTTTCTCATGAGCTTGAGGTTCTTGAAAGGTGGTGAGTATTTGACGCTCACGAGGTAAGCATTGCCGATTTCATCTATTTCTGAATAACGGTCTTTTTGCTTTTGTGAGTGTCCCAATCTTCCTACTGATTTTAGTTGCTCGCTAACACCACTGAAAATTGCATATTCATGATTAACAGCAAATCCTTTAACAGTTGAACGTCCCTGCGGATTATTTCTGATAGATGCGATACCTTGAACATTCTCTGATCCAAAAATCTCAGAAATTAATATAGATGCAAAGTCTTTCTCATAGTCGTCAATAGTCAGGCAAACCATTCCATCATTTCTCAATAAATTAGCTGCTATACACAAGCGATTTTCTATTAAACTTATCCACGATGAATGCTTAAAACCGTTTTTGTAAAGAATAGTCGAAGCATCTGCATTGTATGGCGGATCAATATAAATACTTTTTATCCCTTTATTATATTTTGTTTGAAGAAAGGATACCGCCTGAAAATTTTCACTATGAATTAATAAGCCATCCGTATGCTCATCTATACTGTCTATCGTTGCAATAAGTCGTTCCTTGAAATCTACTGTAAAATGCTTTGTATCCACAATTAAATTCTGATTTTGGCGCATG
This sequence comes from Paenibacillus sp. MZ04-78.2, assembly GCF_024213375.1. Taxonomy (GTDB): domain Bacteria; phylum Bacillota; class Bacilli; order Paenibacillales; family NBRC-103111; genus Paenibacillus_G. The sequence continues at coordinate 654 of NZ_JANAVJ010000067.1, forward strand.
AAATCAACGGTTAATGGTTCGCTATATCCTACCGTTGACAAATCGCCTTCGATTTCATCGATAGCATACATATCTATCCATTCCTGTACCTGTGCCTTATTCTTAATAATCTCCGGATAGAAACCTTCATCAATCTTATCAAGAGTAATGCACCAATTCGTTTCAATGACAAACTTCTTTTTCAGCCACAACTTCTTTTGAAAATCCTCAATTTGAGCTAGAAAATCAATAATAATTTTACCTACACGCTTAATAGCCTTAACTTTGGCAAGATAAGTTTCCACTCGTTTTTCATTCGGCGTATCCAAGTCATCAAGATGAATAATCTCGCTCTTGATATAGAAATCTAGTTCACGAGTTAAGAAACCATGCAAGTCTTTATGAATGAAGTAATCGAAGGTATTTTTAGCAACATAAGCATCCAAATGCTTGTCCAGCAAAGATTTCGTTTGTTTCTTTGTTTTAGAATCCATAAACCGTGGAGCAATGATCGGGAAGAATTCCTTATATTTCTTAGTGATTGCGTCCACGACTTTTGCTGCATTTTCTTCTGCATATTTTTTCTTTTTATCTTTCGGAACATCAAATACAAATCGAATAATTAGCTCATTACCATTTGGCTCAATGGTCTTCAGATCAGGCCGTTCTTCAGTTTCTTCATAGAGCATGAAAACACGTTTGTTGTCGTCGCTTTCCTTATTATTATTTTGCTCTGTTGTTGCATCAACAAGCCGAAAATGTACCGTCAATCCACCATCTTTGAAGGTATAATCCTTAAAGTTTTCAGTTGTCTTTATGTAATATTGATCTTGATTTGCCCAGTATAACTTCACTTCCTCGCCTTCATAAGGAATAGCATATACGCCTTCCTTATAGCGGCGTTTAGAAATGAAATCTCCTTCGTCATAATAACGATTGAAGAAGCTATAAAGAGCAGAATAAACATCACTTTCCAATGCAGACATATCCACGCCAGCAAGCAACTGAGTTTTAAGTGAAGCATATTCATCTGCCATTTTGCTTGCAGATACTTCCATGCCAACAGCATCACAAGCTTTTTCTATTTCTGCAATACGAGCTTCAATATCGCCCGTATTGGAGGCAAATGGTGCGAGAGTATCTTGTACCTTTCGGATCAGATCTACCTTCAAAAATTTCTCAATTTCAGCTTTCCGAATATTCATGATACGATAGATTCCAAAGTCTAAATCAGACTTGTCCAATTCAAAGATCCCCTGCATCAAATCAGTGAATTTCTGTAGTTTTTCCGACATCATTTTTACCTCTTTCGATTTAATTTACTTGCCACTCGATGATGAATACATTATCCGTAGTTGTTTGTTTCACCATTCGCTTATCTAGCTCTGCAATCATTTCGCGCCGTCGTTCTCCAATCTCATCCTCACGATCAGCCAGTTCATTACGTTTGCGCCTCTTCAATCGTTCAAGTTCATCAATTTTGCGTGTTATGGTTGCCTTCTCTTCTAAGTTTGTAGCGTGTCTTGACAGACGTTCCTGTTCACGAATCTGCCGTTTAATGGTGTCTAATTCACGCTCAATATTATCAATTAAGTCCCTTTCCCAACGGAATATCCTCTCTTCTTCTTCTCGGAAGTAATTGAGATTTCGAGAATCAATCTCACTGAGCTTGCTTTTAACATGCTGCTCAGAATTACTTTTAAGCTTCCGAAGCACTGTACTATCAATGTTTACAGTCGGAGAAACTACGGTTCCGGCACATAGAAACAGTTTTTCACAGTCCTCCTGCGTCAGGAAGTGTCCTGTCTCGGTATAAGCAGTAAACAGACTATATTGCTCAATATCGAATGCCGAAACATCCAAAGTTGATAGTACCATGTATCCAGTTGCGTTCCTCATACTTTCTGGTAGTGTTATCTTTAGCGCATTTTTTCCTTGCTCAAAAATTATCTTTCCGCTTTCAAGATCAAGATCCAATGCTTTATTGACGACATATTGAGCTAAGGGATGGGATAAGCGGTACGGAATGCCATCCGTAACTTTCGACAACAAGTCGTATTTGCCTAGCTTGCATCCTGCAACAACTTTCGTCAAAACAAAAGAATGTTTAAGATCATCAAAAACTGCATGATCTGCCAAAACGAACTTAGTCAATTCCCAAAAAATGTGTTCGTATCTATTAAGAAAAGCTCCTGCCTGCTCCTTTGCTAATTTCAATCGTTCTTGAACATCAATATCGAAATTTTGCAGTACTTGAGATTTCGTTTCTTTCAACCGTTCATCAATCTCTTTCTGCATATCTTGCTGCAACTGTTCAAAAGCATTGTTATTTTCTTTTTCGGTTCGACACTCTTGATAAATTTGCAATATTCGTTTTTCGAAGTCGATCCCATCGGTTTGTCCGAGTATTTCATCAGATGCACCAAAAACATCATTGAATAGATAAAATTTGTCCATTAGCAGATTGTAAACACGCAAATCCGCATAATTCCTTTGATTCACAAAATTCACTACAACAACATCACTTCTTTGCCCATAACGATGACAACGGCCAATGCGTTGTTCTATTCGCTGTGGATTCCAGGGCAAGTCATAGTTCACGATCAGTGAACAGAATTGAAGGTTAAGGCCTTCTGCCGCGGCTTCAGTAGCAATCATTATTTCTGCAGTATCTCTAAAATATTCTACGAGAGCCATTCGCCTATCAACTGCTTGAATACCACTTAGAACCCCTTTATGTGCATTCCTCTCGCACCAATCACAATAAATAGCATTAGACTCTTTATCACTATTAGAACCGTTAAAAATAACAATTTTACCTCGGTATCCGTTCTCTTCAAGAAATTCTTTCAAATAGCTTTGCGTTCTTGTTGACTCAGTGAATATTAAAGCTTTACGATTAGCGGCAATTGGGCAAATGAACTTTCGAGAGCTTTTAAAAGCGCATCAGATTTTGAATCATGCTTTATTTTCAAAGCACTTGCAATAAATCCTTTAATTATTTCAATTTCACCAACAAGTGCTTTTCTATCAATCTGATTCGCTTTGTCTAGTTCACTATCATCAGTCTCATCATCTTCTATTTCCTCATCCAGCATCCCCTATTCATCTTCATCTAATATGTCCTCTATTTGAATTTGCTTATATTCCTCATCGGTTAACAATTTTTCAAGGCGATCTTTAATCGTGATAAGAGTGCCAATCAAAGCATATGTGGACGAAGCCAAAATTTTACGTATCATCATAGTCGTCAACATTTTTTGCCTTGTTGGGACGGAATAAATATTATCGCTACGCAAAAATTCAGAAATATCTTCATACAACTGCTGCTCCGAGTCGGTTGCCTCAAATTGTTGGGTCAAAGGCAATCGTTTGGTATAATTTATGTACTCTTTCACATCAGAGCGAAGGGTTCGCTTATAATAAGGCGACATACGCTGCTGTAATTCAGTGTAATTCTCTTCAATTACATATTCCGCTCTGAATGATCGACTATCGCCGAATATATTCTCATCAATCACGCTTGTCAAACCATACAATTCCATAAGTGAGTTTTGGAATGGAGTAGCAGTAAGCAAGAGCTTCTTTACTTTATCAAACGCATCCTTCACTGCTTGAGCTGTCTTGCTGCTTTTTTTGTATACATTCCGTAACTTATGGGCTTCATCAATAACTGCCAAATCAAAACCATGAAGTTTGATTTCATCTTTTTTTCTGGCTGCAAAATTATAGGAGCAGATTATTGCCCTTTTTTGACCAAACGGTGCTTTACCACAACGCATATATCCGTTGTAATTCTTGGTGTCCATCACTTCATTATCTATGCCGAATTTATCCGTTAGTTCATAACTCCATTGCTTACGTAATGCAGCTGGACATACAATGACAATTTTCCGCTTTCCCGTTGCCCAGTCTGACAGATGACAAGACCAACTTCAATAGTTTTACCCAAGCCAACTTCATCCGCTAAAATGACCCCTTTTGATAATGGAGAACGAAATGCAAACAATGCAGCTTCAATCTGATGCGGATTAATATCCACTGCTGCATTAAGCAATGACTGAGAGATACTATCAATACTCCCTCCGATGGATTTCTGGGTCAATATATTTGCATAGTATTTGGCATGATACTTTGTAATCATGTATTCACCTAATTTCGATAAAGCTTCTGCATCCGACAAATTTAAGCATCTATTTTTTTATTATAACATCATTTTAGTTCTTAGGGCTTATTCCAGCAGGAATACCCGTGTCGGCAATGAAACCTCATATGTTCTACACGTCCGCCTAATTTTCCTCTTTTAAGGCATACACCAATCCCTACGCTCATAGATTACATCTTGTCGTTCCTCTTCATGCTCCTCATAATATTTAAGCTCGACCTTCAATTCTTGTTGCGTAAATATCCCATGATCCCCAGATTCCTTACAGGAATAACAGTAAAACCAACCATTGATATACGTATCTGCATCAGCCTCTAATATATCCACACAATGCGCCTCACATTTATGAGTTTCCACAATCGAAGTATCGACTCCGTGATTTTCACAAACCAACCTTAATATCTCATACGCCTCTTTGGCCATTTCCAAATTATCGAACACATAATTCAGTCTCCAATGGTAGGGATGTTGATGATGTTCAACCACATAGAGGATGAACTCTTCGTACCCAGTCAAATACAAATCCGTGCAAATCTTATGATAGACTTCTTCCGCATCTTCACCCAGTTCACCATAATTGCCATGATCGGCAGTAACCCAATATAGTGTTTTACGATGAGGTCGCCAAGTAAGAATACGTTTTTGCAGACCCCTCAGTTTGTTCGTATACTGATAGATTTCCCATGCATAAGGGCCGTCATCCCCCTCAGACAGAATAAAGTCATAATGGTTCCCTATCAGATCGTCAATCTCTGCCATCATATCATCAACGTTCGGTCATCTAAGACTAGATCAAATCAATCCGCTTCACATTGTGAGCTTTTAGGACTCATTGTCTAAGGAAGGCAAACGTTTGGGTTATACTTGTCAACGGGGACGATTGAGATCAACCATCGAGTTCTTAAAAATATAAAAAATATATTCTCACGCACCGTGGAGTGGAAGCTTATCAAGCATAACCCGTTCGCAAATATTAAGAAACCAGTCGTTAAACATAAAGAAGTCATCCCGTATGACGAGAATGAAGTCCAGCAGTTACTTGTCGCTTTGCAGAATGAACCAATCCATTGGCGAGCGATGATAACCCTCGCGCTTACTACAGGATTGCGCCGCTGCGAATTACTTGGACTAGAGTGGCATCACATCGAATGGAGAACAGGCGTTCCATCATTACACAAAGCGTTTCTATGTCTCCAGGAGGTGTTACCCATGTGAAGGAACCTAAAACAAAAGCTTCAAAACGAAAGGTTTCCCTCCCACCTTCTATGTTGGAAGAATTAAGAGAGTATTACGTGTACATTTTCGGAGTGTTCAATGAGGACATCAACTACATTAACGGCCTAATCGGATTAGACATTCTTAAAAGCGGCAATATGATCATCGACCTTCATCAGATGCAAATGTATCCGACAAACATCAAATAGCATTGAAATGGGGACGCGAAATTGCTCGTGTCCCCATTTCGTCCCCAAATCCCCTTAAAGCCTACTCTATTCCCTTATATACCCTTATAAATCAAGGAACAAACACTCTCAATATGTGTTGTGCTGGGAATAGGAACATGGATCACTCCCCTCATTTAATGAAGACTTTTTTTGATTCTGGCTCTTCATCTGGGCTTGGACACTGCTCTTAAAGCCTGTTTTGTATATAAACGTTAGTTTGTACGGATTAATGCTGCAATCATCACAATTTTCTCCAACCAGGATTTTATCGACAACACTTTCAAGTACGCTTCGATCAAACGTAGGCAGAACCGCATTCGACCGAAGCACTTGGCGAAAATGGGTTATCCTTTTCTCAACATCGACTTCATCTTGTGCAGCTTCCTCTAATTTCGCTCTTTCGTCAAGCAGTTCGTTCAAGAGCGATTCAAGTTCTGCATACTTACGCTCATATGTTGGACGATCTATCTTGTCATCCAGATGCAAGTCGATCAAATTGCAACGCTTATTCTCAAGAGCCTGAATTTCGTTAATGATTTTAGTCAACTGTTTTTGGCTGTTCTGCTCGATCAGGGCAGATTCCGCTCTTACTAAAAGCTCGTCCAACACATCTTTATGGTTGTCACAAACTAAATTGTACGTCTCAACAAAAGCACCTTCAACAATCTTTTCTTCAATCCCCTTGCTATGAGGACAATATTTCTTTCCCTTCTTCGTATTGGTAGAACATTGCCAAATCGTCTTTTCATGCGTTGTCCCGCTATTCCAGCTCCGCCGCGAAAAATGACCGCCGCAGAAGGCACATTCCAGCATGCTGCTGAAAGCAAATTTTCTACTGTATTTTTCTCGTTTTCCGCCTGCTTCCAGCTTGTTACGAATTTCCCCACGACGATGAAGTATATCTTGTGCCTTTTCAAAAACTTCCTCGGTGACAATTGGCTCGTGATGATTTTTGATATAATACTGATCTTCTTCTCCACGGTTATCAAGTCTTCGTTTAGAGATAGGGTCGAGCGTAAAGGTCTTTCCTTGAAGAACGTCTCCCTTATACTTCTCATTCTTAATGATACCTAAAACGCTTGTATCACACCATTCGATATTTCCACGTTTTGTTTTGCGTTCCAATTCAGTCAATTCTTTCGCAATCATATACGCTCCAATGCCCGAAATATAACGATCAAAAATGCAACGTACAATTTCAGCCTCATCTTCGTTAATCGTTATCCGCTTCGTAACAGGGTCGTAGTCATATCCAAGACAGCTTTGAAAGCCTACCAGTTCGCCGCGGCTCATCTTCATCTTTAGTCCTCTTTTGACGTTCGATGAGATATTCTCAACTTCTTGCTGCGCGACAGAACTCAAAATGGTGAGTAACAATTCACCGTCCATTGTAAGGGTATTGATATTTTCTTTTTCAAAAAAAACGGCAACATTTTTTTCTTTAAGCATCCGAACGTGCCTTAACGTATCTACTGTATTTCTTGCGAATCTCGATATGGATTTGGTTATGACCATATCAATCTTTCCATTTAAACAATCGGAAATTAACCGTTGAAAGTCATCGCGCTTCTTTACCTGTGTTCCCGTAATGGCTTCATCCGCATAGATGTCAACCAACATCCAATCGCTGCGTTGATTAATCATTTCCGTATAATATGAAACTTGCGATTTATAGCTGCTTAACTGTTCTTCGGTGTCTGTACTCACTCTGGCATACGGAGCAACACGAAGAAATTCCGATTTTCCTCCTGTGCGATCTGACAGTTTTCGGTTTGCCTTAATGACTTCAACTGCAATAGACATGATGAGCTCCTCCTTTGATTCGCATTTATGACGCTTACAGCGTAATAAATTTTCGTTTGATTAACAAAGGTGCGAATTAAGAGGTAAGGTCAGATTGGATACCATAGTCTCTCATGGTTTTGTTTTTTAATACATAAAACTCATGCTCGTTTATCAGCGACAAAGCTAACAATTGTCTCAGCATCGCGATTTGCATGCTATATCGAATTACCTTATGCTGCATAAACTAACCTCCCATACGGTTCACCTACGTTTCAAGAAACAGCGAAAAGCAGAGATGCGCTACAGGCATCATGCACATCTCTGCACTCCGCCTCTGTTTTGGTTTCTCGCTTAATTATCCAATCCGATGAACGGTGGTGTCGCCGTTCTCATAGGATTCTCACCTCTCCCAGGATCGCTGGAAGCCGCCCCCATTGCGATGGCTGTGGCTGGACGGAAGTATCATTATCCCTCCGCATGATCGTCGCCATAAATGGAACCACCATTTACAATTGCATGGAGAAATCGCTCGCTCTCCGCCATCTCTCCACCAGCGTATACTGGAAAAAGAACAGGCAAAGTGGTCATGGCGCACCTGCAAATTGGCTTACCTATATATAGGTGTGCGGGGAATGTACCGGATTAGAACGTATGAAATTTTCAAGGGGCAGGGAGGGCAACGAAACTTTTCCCTCTACTATTCATTTCATTTTTCAAGCAAAATCGGACTCTCTGACAATAAATTATTTGTTGGAACAAGGCAGTAGGGATGGAAGTCGGGGGCATCGTCAGTTTTACGAAGGATGGTTGTTGCTTTTGGTATTAATGGGAGAGGAGTTCAATATCGATGGGAAATGAATGGATTTCGGCGAAAGGTAAATTGCATGAATGAAATAGTCGTGTTATGATTAGGATAGAAAAAGGAGCCGGACGGCCATCCGACTCCCTGCACAAAATTTTGAGTGGGAAACCTCCATAGAAGTTAGAGAAAATAATCCGTTCCCTTGGCGCTAACCTGGGCGGGTTATTTTTGTTTTTTCAGATATGTGAGCAGGGCCAGTAAAAACAAGCCTAGCATGATCACTTCTGTCAACGAAAATTGCATGAGCATCACCTCCACTCTGGAGGCGATCTGCCGGGATCAGTGTTAACGGGCCTGAGGGCTACTTCGTGTGTTACTAACTTGTGAAACAAAATTTGCGTCTATATCTTAGTGTGATACGAAATCGATGATGAACATTTTGTTCCCAAGCGCATTTGACATTTACGTTGTTCCAAGTTCTGTGCCATTATGGACTTTAAGAAAGAAATTATTATTTTAATCGGTAACCTACTGAATTTCTATTGATCAGCACAGTGTTAACATGTAGAAGCCCTTATCGTAATGGCACATTACTCGAACGCTAAACTATCAGTTATATAATGACTGTGCTGTTCTATAATACTTTAACAATATAAGCTTGTGTGCTAACATTTCCTTCGCATTCTGTGTCAATCCTTATCACATTTCAACATGATTCGGCAAATATAATGGAGGAAATCCTTTCCTTTTGTCGAAATATTAATGTGTGGAGGCGATGAAGGATGGATTTAAACCACGCTGATAATATCATTTATAAAATTAGTAATCTGGAGTTGACGGACGAATCTTTGAATAACGTCGATCTGTCTTTCCACCTTGTAAGAATGCAAAAGGAAGCCGATTCTTTTTATCAATCCTCAGGTATTCAACTTGCGCCAGATGTTATAAAGTGGGTCAAGAAAAGTATCATTAAGACCTTGCAGGGGTTGAAGGAAGTTGACGATACCGGAAGCAAGGTTTTTCTAGTCGGGAACTATAACCATGAAATCAAGATAAATGACCGTATTGCAAGGTTTGAGCTATCTGAGAATCAAGGTCTTTTAGATAAAGTTAGAAAGTTGACCACAGCATTACGCACTCCTGATCCTGAGTATCCTGAAAAGCATACCAGCTTTCAAATGGTGAAGCTAACTCTAAGTGAGCAAGATGCGTATTTTTGTTATTACCGAGGGGTTAAGAAAAACAGCATGCGTTCATCAAAGAAATTGATGGTCTTCAAGAATGCTAATCAATTTGTCTTTGCCGAGGATACCATAGTCGATATAGGGGGTAACATCGACTTCTTTATTATCGGAGATTTTATCTTCATTATAAATGTCCGGAATTTCGAGTTCGCTTTTGATTACCGTGATCATATTAATGAACAGCGAGATCGGAACTTGACGGAGATTATTTCAATGCCGTTCTTTGATGGTGAGGATTCGAACAAGGGGAAGTTCGAGGAGTCCTGTAAAAGGTATATCCACTCACGGGGGTTAGCTCAAATTAAACGCGACACCTTAACGGCTATTCAGACCAATTTTGAGGCTAGATGTACTGAACTGTCGCAAATCAAAGCGAACCTTCCTGTGGATCAAGCTGAGCAGGAACGGTATAAGAAGAAGTACAGCACCATTTGGGAATTGTTCGAATACATTGATCTGGATAATCGTAAGATTATCTTTAAAGAGGATGCTTCCCCCAGGGCACTATTACATTTCTTTGCTGATAAGATCGTAAAGTCATTCGTAACCGAAGACTTTAAGGTAGCGGTTGCTTACGAAGAATAATTCTTAGGAGGTATGTAAGTCCTCTTTGGGAGGGAGAGAAATATGTGGGGCAAGCGTGAACAGGTCATTCTATGGGCGACAGCCTACCTTCCCTTAGTCCTTATTATGATTTACAGATTTGTCGACAGTAACGACTTCTTCAAGCAAACGAATTGGGCAACATGGTTGGCTAAACATATAAATAAAACGGTCTTTGATGTATTGGTTATATCGGGGATAATCATCATATCACTGCTCATCTACCGCCTAGTTGCCATGTGGCTTTTCAGCGGTTATGATCGTCAATTACGGGCTAGGGAAATAGGTATGAATGTGTCAGTCAGAAAATATGAACGTTTAAGTGTGAATGACTATTCATTTTTCTTAATGACATTACTGCTACCATTAGTCTCCATAGATCAAGCATCGGGAATAAACCTAATGGTCACCATTGCAATTGTACTGATCGTCATCGCGATTTACGTGAAGACGGACTTTATTAGTGTATGTCCGGTGTTCTTCGTGTCTGGCCGACAAGTGTATAAGGCGATCATTTCGAATCAAAGTATAGAAGCAGAAATCGCTGATCCGTCAATCCGCCAAGAGGTTATTATCATAACTCGTGAGAAGTCCATGAATTTAAACAACAAGTTTCGGTCTGTTAAACTAATCAGCAATATTTTTTATTTATCCATTAATAATAACGACGGAGATCCAGATGAATGGTAATTCCCTTTATGGGCTCCTATTCATCTGGATCATAGTACAAAAGGCAATGGTTACATAACAACACCAATGCTATATTATAAAATTTAAATGATTTGCTTTGTCATGAAAGTATTGCCTCCAAAGAGTTGGTCGTCACTCATTTTTAATCTCCCGCTCTTCAATATCAAACCCATCTTTAAGAACGAACTCCTGGAGCAAATTATGTACTTTTATGTTGATCTTAAAGATCGGTATATTAGTGTTTTCTAATTTCTCAAAATAATCCTTTGCCTTGGCTTTGTCTACGGAGGCCTTCAAATCATCAAAACGACCGAATTCGTTGATGCTTGCCTCAGTTACATTTGCAGCCATCAGATTGCGGAGCTTCCTTTCATCCACCCCTAAGAATCGTGAAACACGCCTGATTTGGTCATTCTTTGCTCTGAATTGATATTCAGTGACGTATTCCCTGAAAGTTTTACCACTTTCCATCTTGGCATTTCCGCTTTCAACATCGTGAAGAAAGATATTTGCATACTTTTGTTCTTCCTGCGTCAATGTAGCGAATGACTTGTGCAGATCATCAAGCGTCTTCCGTATTTCAACTTCATCTACATTATCTTGAGTAAGAATTCTCTGAAACTTTTCAAAACGCGAGTTCATATAATCTGAATCGATTCTCCCGGTATCAATCTCCGTCAGGTAACCAACGATCTCGAAAGGAACATCGTCGCCGCCACCCCCGCCGCCGCCGCCGAACAGCTCTTTATACCGCATAGCCAGAACCAAATAAGTATTTTCATCCAGTTTCATATCGACTCGAGTCTTTGGCTTACCACTGCCATGGCTGAACGGGTAAGTTGATTGATTCCACTTAAAACCTTGAATTTTTGAAGCTTCCAGATAGTCATTGAATGATTTGAAGAGCGAGGCAAATTTACCGCGCTCCGAACGATCATCCGGCAGTTTTTCAAAGTTCGGAATCCCAGAACGAGCGAACAGTTCACTGATATCATCAAAAATTGCATTCAGCTTGTTTAAGTTATACTCAAGCCGTTCTACAAACAATCCAATTGGCTTATCGCCAGAATAGGTCTTCACAGCTTTTTCGATGTTTTGCTCCATTGTATGCGGATACCTGTAGTATCTTATCGTTCCAAAAGGCTTTTCCGGGCCGAACAAACGATTGGTGCGCGAGAATGCCTGAATGATATTTTCGTATTCAAGCATCTTATCCATATATAGCGTGTTAATCCACTTGGAATCGAAGCCTGTAAGCATCTGGTTGACTACAATCAGAAGATCAAGCTGCATTTCGGGTGTTCTCTCAATAAATTGATATGGCTTTTTGTGAGCAAGTCTTGCAGCAATGTCCTTTTTCAGCTGGTCGTATCTCTTCAGACTAAATTCCTGTTTGTATCTGACGTTATAATCCCCGATGATTTCAACAAGACCATCCTCTTTGAATGCTACTCCGCCTTTATTGTCGATGCTTGGGTCAAACAAGCAGGTAACCTTTAATGTGGGTATGGCTTGTTTTATTATTCGGTAATAGCGGATCGCCTCCGGAATGCTGCTTGTAGCAAAGATTGCATGAAACTTGCTATTATGGCTTAATGTCATCCAGTTATCTGCAATGTCACGAATAACCGTACTCCGATGTTCTTCCCTTTGATATTGGGATTTTGGCAAATAGTCCTCTATACCATACACATACTTTCCATCATTACCGATATAGCCCGCCATTTTTACTTGAGAGGAATTCATATATTTATAAAAGACTTCGCTCTTATCAGGATCAGCTAGAGCTTCTTCAACAGTAGAGGCTTTTGCCCGCTCCAAAGCAACAGCCTGCCGAATATCCCGATCTCTGTAGGTCAACACTTTATAAGGATCAAATCCAAGAACATTTTTATCACGAATCCCGTCGGCAATGCTGTACCTGTGCAACTCGTTACCGAAGATAGTCGAGGTAGTGTTCATGTTTTTCTGGTTTTCATCCTGAATGGGTGTTCCTGAAAATCCAAAGAAAACAGCAGACGGAAAAGAATCCTTAATATTTTGGAGCATATCTCCAAAGGTAGTGCGATGCGCCTCATCGACAATAATAACAATTCTCTTGGAATTCATTATCTTAATATCATGAGCATTTAATCCGTCTTCTTCGTCCTTGATATTGCTCATTTTCTGAATAGATGTGACGATAAGTGTATTGGCCGGGTCGTCGCTTTTTAGTTTTGAAATTAATACAATCGTATCTTCCGTTGCCTGAACGGACTCATTTTCATCTGCAAAACCGCGATACTCTTTTAAGGACTGAGTTCCAAGTTCAATTCTGTCCATTAGGAAGATGACTTTATCGGCATCTTTGGAGTTTGCAATCAATTGCGCCGACTTAAAACTTGTCATCGTCTTGCCAGACCCTGTGGTATGCCAAACATATCCGCCAAGCCTATCTCGACCGTCCCAGTTGGTTTTGGAAACACGGTCAGAAATCGCATTTGCTGCATAGTATTGATAACTACGCATGACTTTCAATACGCCATCGGTGTCATCGGCGACAGTGTAAAAGCCGATAAGCCGGTGTGCCATTGGAATGGAAAGTAGTGAAGACGCAATCGTTTTCCAATCATTAATAGGCTCGTTATTAAAATCTGCCCAGTGAAAATAGAAATCTTTATTGAACTTTCCGTCCATTCCTGGATTGGCGAAATAAACGGTTTCTGCCGGTTCCATAGCAACAAATATTTGAATCAGTGAAAATAATCCGGTGAAAATCCCTTCATCGGAGTATTTTTCGATTTGATTATAAGCCTGGCTGACCGAAACGCCGTTGCGCTTCAGCTCGATATGAATAACCGGCATACCGTTGATCAAGAGCATCAAGTCGCCGCGGCGATCATTTAATATCTTGGACTTGCTCTTATATTTAGGCTGTTGTGCAATCTGATAACGGCTTTGTCCGGCAGCGATTTCACGGCGGTCGTAAATTTTGAGGCTGACTTCTTTCCCGAAGTGCAGAATGTCGTCAGGATTATCTCGAATAACGGCTACAGTTCTACCATTGATAAATCCGTTTAATTTCAAAGGCGTACGAAGTGTCGTGATCTGCTCCATAATCTGTTGCATCTCGCCGCTTGTTAGAGGATAATTATTCAAACGATCAATCCCTCTGTTGTTTTGTGAGCGTCAAATACTCACCACCTTTCAAGAACCTCAAGCTCATGAGAAAATGAAGGTATCTTGAACGGGAGGT
>NZ_JANAVJ010000068.1 GCF_024213375.1 Paenibacillus sp. MZ04-78.2
AGGTAAAAATGACCAAAAAACCGCGACATTACAAGGGTTCTAAGGGAGCCTCGTTATAATATCGCGGGGATTCAGGAGATATATAGATTTTCTCTCCATTGCGCCCTTGTGTTGAGAACATTTCATATTGATCAATTCTGCATAAATCGCACGATATTCCTCCTATGGGTATGTATGGGGTTTTATCGATTGTGGTTGTAATATTATGGCCATATATTAATACAAAAAAAAACAAATTACAACATAATAATTGGAATATAACGAATTTATTTTTTTCAATAGAATATATTGACAAAAACCAGCTCGTCAGTTTAATATTACTTACGTAATCTTTGTAACCCATAATATTCAAAGGTTACACAATATTTAAGTTGGAGGTGATAATATGGAAAAGATTAAAAAAATCGAAGAAGCACAAAAAAAAGTTGTTGTTAACAGCTTCCCTTCGTAATTCTTCTGAAAAATCCAAGGCAAATCCAAATGGATTTGCCTTGGATTTTTCAGAAGAATATTAGTGTCTAGAAAGTATTTTTTGAGGAGTGTTATAGTATGCAAAAAGAAATAGCTATCATCCCCGGGGATAAGCTGAAACAAATAGTAATAAATATATTTACAAGTTTGAATGTGAAACATGTAGACGCTGCAATAACTGCTGATGCCTTAGTTAATGCTAACTTCTGTGGTGTAGACTCTCATGGCATTGACCTATTGCCAACTTATGTAGAAAGAATTAAGCACGGCGGAATCAATAAGCGGGCTAACATAAAAATTGTTTTTGAGAATAATGGTCAAATGATCATCGATGCGGATGGGGCTCTTGGACCGGTTGTTGCTCATTATGCGACAAATCAGTCCACAAAGCTTGCAAAAGAGCACGGTGTATCATGGGTTACAGTTAAAAATAGCAATCACATCGGTATGTTAGGACATTATACTAGAATAATGTGTGATGTAAATCTTATTGGAATAGTTTTAACTAATTCAGGACCAAATGTCGCCGCTTGGGGTGGGGCTGAAGCAGTGATGGGGAACAATGCATTATCTGTTGGAGTTCCGGGATCAGGTTTTCCCTCCTTTCTACTCGATATGGCAACAGGTGAAGTTGCATGCGGAAAAATTCGTTTATGTGCAAATTCTGGTCAAGAAGTTCCAGAAGGTTGGATATTAGATTCAAATGGGAAACCAACAACAAATCCACAGGATTTTATAAATGAAGGTGTCGTATTGCCATTTGGAAAGCATAAAGGTTTTGGAATTGGTATGATGGTGGACTTATTAACAGGGGTTATAAGCGGGGGGCTCTTTGGTAAAGATGTTCGAAGACAGAGGCAGAATCATACTTTAATCGCTGGTTCAAGTCAAACCTTCATTGCCTATGATTTCGATAAATATATGAATAAAGAAGAATTTAATCAAAGAATTGATAGTTGGATTAATATGGTTAAGACGTCTAAAAAAGCATTTGGTTTCGATGAAATAATAATACCTGGTGAAAACGAACGAAATATTTATATTCAACGAATGAATGAAGGGATCCCGATTACAGAAGAACAAATGGCTTATTTCGATAAATTTGTAGACATGAAAGGAGTTCTAAATTATGAATGAGGTTCAGTATGAAGAAGGGATTTTGATTGCACATAAGCGGGATATCTTTAGTTGCTTAGATGAGTTTTTAAGTATTGAAACAAATGCAAGTGAAATAAGCCAATTCCAAGAAAAGCGCCTAAGAGAAGTTTTTGAATATGCTTTTCAAAAAGTGCCTTTTTACAATAAGTATACAATCGAAACAGATGTAAGTCCCTTTTCTAAATTGAAGGATATACCAATAATTGGGAAGAGGGATATTTTACAAGACTATGAAAATTTCATTTCTGATGAATTAAATCCTGATTCAGTTTATTCAACAAAGACGTCAGGTAGTACGGGAATTCCTTTTATATCCATTAAGGATAATTTTTCAAATATTATTTCAAACATGAATATGTTAAAGGTATTCGTGCAATATGGGATTCATGAAGATGTTAGAACCACAAGAGGAACAAGAATACTACGGATCGCAGGAAGGATTAACGGATTTAAGGAACATCATAAGAGTACAGAATTATACAGACTTGCACTTGTAGGAATTAATAGCCCGCTTGAAGAATTCGACAAACAAGTTCTCGAGGAAATAATTAAATATCAACCGGAAATTATAAGCGGTCATGCGTCTGAAATATTACTTTTATGTAATTTGTTCGATTCTAATGAATTGAAGCCAGAAATGAATTCTGTAAAATTTATAATCTCAGGAGGAGAGACCCTTAATCAAAATGCAAGATGGTACATAGAAAATTACTTTGATGCCAGGGTAATAGATGTATATGGAATGCAAGAAATAGGGGAAATTGCCTATGAGTGTTCGGACTATCCAGGTAACTATCATATACATGAAGATTCAGTTTATGTTGAAGTAATTGATGAAAATGGAAATTCGTTACCTGATGGTCATAAAGGCGAATTTGTTATTACAAATTTGATAAACAAATCGATGCCATTTATTAGGTATAGAACTGGTGATTATGGAATAGTCTCACCTGTTAAATGTAAATGTAAAAGGGCCGCGAGAATCATAAATACTATAGATGGTAGAAGCATGGCTCCTTTGATTCTAAAAAACGGCTCTCTATTGAACCCATACGTGATTAAACGGAGAATGGAAGATGCAAGAGTGACACAATATCAAGTAATACAAAAGGAACAAGGTAAACTAACTATTAATTTGGTGCTGGGCGAAAATGCAAATGATGCTATAGAGAATATAAAAAGAATGCTCTCTGATTATATTAATGATGGTACAGAAATTGAGCTAAAAATTTGTAGTATTAGAGACATTGTTTCACCAAATGGAAAAATTCGAGCGTTTATTAGTAAATTAGATCCTGAGTTTATCAATAATTCAAAGTAGGGGATGGAAATGAAAATATACACTGAATTGGATGTGTTACAGAAGTCTATTAACATTCCGGAAAACTATCTGATGAGTAAAATACAAACCCGTGATGCCAAGATTGCAGTCATTGGTATAGGATATGTAGGGCTATCACTTGCTGTGCATTTGGCCAGACATGGTTTTATAGTAATAACTTGGGATGAGGATCAGTCACGTAATGAGTTTATAAGAAAAGGAAAAAGTTATATTGACGATATCCCTTCAAACGATATTGAAAAATTAATTGAACAAAAGAAGCTATTTGTTTCATCAGATGAAAGCATTCTATCGGAGGCCGACTGTATTATTATTTGTGTGCCGACACCCTTAAGTACAAATCGAGAACCGGATTTATCTTACATATCTCGCATAACCGATTCTTTATCCAGATATCTTCGTTCTGGTCAACTTATTGTTTTGGAAAGTACAACATATCCTGGGACTTGCGAAGAGATGATATTGCCCAAATTGCAATTAAGCGGTTTGGAAGTTGGCCGGGACTTTTACCTTGCACATTCACCCGAGAGGATTGATTTTGGAAATAATTCTTACAATAGGTACGATGCACCTAAAGTTGTTGGCGGTTTAACTGCAATGTGTACGGAGGTAGCATGTACTTTATATTCTCATGCATTTAAAGTGATACCGGTAACTTCAGCAAAAGTTGCTGAAATGGTCAAGGTTTTCGAGAATACTTATCGTCTAATTAATACTGCATTGGTGAATGAAATTACTTTACTTTGTGATCGCATGAATATAAACGTTTGGGAGATGCTCGATGCCGCGTTTACTAAACCATACGGTATTCAAGCGTTTTATCCCGGACCTGGCGTTGGAGGCCATTGTATACCTATTGATCCTTTTTATTTATCTTGGAAAGCAAGAGAATTCGATTTTTCGGTTAGAATGATTGAACTGGCAGGGGAAATAAATGCACAAATGCCAAGCTATGTTGTCAGTAAATCGATCTATGCACTCGGCACTATGAATAAACCATTAAATGGTGCAAATATAGTTTTAATAGGTGTGGCTTATAAAAAAGATATTAAGGATTACAGAGAGTCGCCTGCGTTAAAGATAATTAATCTTCTTCAAAACGCAGGCGCAAATGTAAGTTATTTTGATCCGCTTTTCCCAAAGATTGAGTCGAAATACATTAAAAATGGTACCCTTTATAGTGTTGAGCTCTCTGACTCAGTTTTAAAACAAAATGATCTTGTAATAATTGTAACTGATCATAGCACTATTAATTATGAGCGAATAACTAAAGAAGCGAAACTAATAATAGACACGAGAAATGCTACAAAGGGAATAATGAATAGAGAAAACGTAATTTTGATATAACGGCTGAAGGGAAAGTTATTTAATGGTTGTTAACAGGGAACGGATTATGAGAGGTTCCATGTATTATTGGGTTGAATTGTAGAGGACAACAACGAGATTAAATTGCTACAATGTATTCGCATCTAATCAGTTGAATGTAAGCCTAAATTGAATATAAAAGGGATGGCGTAATTGAATAAAGCGGTAACCGTTTGGTTTACAGGAATGTCTGGTGCAGGGAAGACAACTATTTCAAAAAAAGTATGTGATATACTAATATCGCGTAGTATGCAAGTAGAATTATTGGATGGAGATATTTTGAGGAAGGGAATTTGCAGGGATTTGGGGTTTACTAAAGAGGATCGAGAAAAAAATGTTGAGCGAGTGATTTATCTCGCAAAAATGCTAAATCGTCACAATATCATTAGTCTTGTATCTTTAATTACTCCTTACGAAAAATCACGTGAACTTGCAAGGCATGAAATTGCTGATTACATTGAAGTGTATGTTAAGACTTCGTTACAAACATTAATTAAAAGAGATGTTAAAGGATTGTATAAAAAATCTATTAATGGAGAAATAAAGGGGTTTACGGGGATCGACGCCCCATTTGAACAACCTAAGCACTCTGATCTGACTCTTGACACTGAATTGATAAGTATTAATGAGTGCGCTAAAAAAGTAATTGAGATTTTAGAGAGAAGAGGTATCATACCTAAAATAGATCAAGTCATCAGATCGTTAGAACGCCCTTGAACTCCTTTTGTAACCGGAGGAGCCGCTCGACGCACAAAAGCGACTATTACAGGAATACCAGATGATAGTACCGTTCGGGTCATGTGAAAGGATGTTACGGTTCTTGCCTTCGACGCTTAACTTCTTGGATCGGCAATGCGCCGGGTTGAATGGTACGTCCCAACATGGCGGAGATCGCTTGAGATGCGAGGAGGAATGCTTCTTGACGGCGCTTGAAACCGGAAGAAACGCTTATCCATTCCTTCCATCATACCGTTAATGGCGTACTTGAGAGAATTCAGTCAGATGTCCTTATTAGTATCTAAAAAGAAGGTGGGATTCTTGCATTGAAGGGTTTAATTAAAAGTAAGAACTATTATTTTATTTTAAGTGCCTCATTCCTTATAGAATTCGCACGTTCGATGTACTATATTGTTTTAACATGGTTGTTATATGAACTTACAGGGGACCCACTTTATACGGGATTGTTAGTTGGTTTTGGATTTTTACCTGGACTATTTCTCAACTTGTTTTCAGGAGTACTAGTGGATAACTTGGATAGAAAAAAATTGGCGATTGGTGCAAACTTGATTGTAACACTTGTATTAATAATATTATTGAATATTTTTTTGGGAAACCTGATCTTGCCATGGATGATGATCGTAGTACATATGATAGTTCAAGTTTCAAATTCAATCTATCGTCCTTCATTACAGTCATTTGTTATGGAGTCTTTTAACAAAGATTTGCTGCCTAAAGTATTTTCAGAATCGGGTGCAGCAGGAGATACCGGTGGTTTAGTTGGATCAACATTGGGAGGGTTAATAGTAGCACTATTCCCTTCAATTGTATCGTTGATCGTTATTATTTTTTGTTATATTATTGGAACCTTATCCTTGTTTCTAATAAAAAGAGATGATACTTTCTATAAAAAAATCAAAAGAAAATTTACATTTGGAAAAGATATTGTGGATGGGTTTAATTATTTAAAGTTACATAAAAACCTATTGGGATTATTTTGTATCATGTTTGTAGGACAACTTGTAATTCATAATAGTGTGGCATTTCTTTCTGTTTACACTAAATCTTTTTTGAATCAATCAGTAGTAATATATGGATTGCTGGATGCCATCATTTCTATCGGTGGAATTGTTTCGGGTATTTTTGGGACTTGGTGGTGGAATAAAAGTGGGAAGTTTGTAGCTTCTAGATCTTTAATCATTATAGCTATCGGGCTGCTTCTTATGGGATTATCACCATTTTGGCAAATATCGGCGATTGGTGTTTTCTTAATTGGTTTAGGTACAACTTGGGTACGAGTACTCCTGCAGTCCGTGCAGCAAATGTCGGTAGAGGTTGAATATTCGGGGAGAATGTCTAGTTATCGTATGATTTGTAATCAAACCGCTGTAGCCGTAGGAGGACCTTTATTGGGGTTAATCGCCACAAAGTATGGAGTGAATTTTAGTTATATTTCATTATTAATTCCAGTATGTTTGGTCTTGATTTATTCGTATTTTCAAGCTAAAGAATCGTGGTTTATAAATCTAACATCCAAAAGTGTTTCCCATTCATAAAAAAAGTATTGTGAACGTTCGCTCCTATCTCTTTCGAAGAATGAGAGGTCTATGGTGTTAAAAGCTTATGACATAGTCGCATGTTATGGCCCGAAAGGCGGGGAAAAAATTGTGCTCCGTGCTCTCAGCCTCACAGTCGAACCCGGACATTTGGTTGGCATTCAAGGGGCTCCCAAGTCTGGAAAGACTACATTAGCTTCTATACTAGCTGGAATCGTGCCCCCTGTTTTTGGAGAAATCAATATGAACGGAAATAGAAGTGCCCTCGTCAGCCTGGCTAGGAATGGAAGATTACGCAGTAAACGTCAAAGCTCGGTCTACTCGAATTTATTGGAAGCGAAGTCTAATGACCCGGATCTTCTAATCATAGATGATGCCGAAGCATTTGGTGCAGACGAATTAGGAGAAGTGTTATGGCAACGCACTTCTTCTGGCCGAACAACTATCATGATTACCTCAGATCCAAGCCCATTGAGACGTGCAAATCAGATATATCTGTTGGAGCATGGCCGACTTAAGTCGATAGAACAATAACAATTAAAAGCATTCATCCAGATTTTAATTCTACTTGACAGTTTGATGGAGGTATATCATGAAAACCTCTCGTAGCATCAATCATATGGCAGTATACGTGAACCAATTCGCGGTCAGATCAATCAGAGACAGACTCTTTATCGACAGTAGTATCCATAGGTATATTTTTCAATTAGTCAGTAAAGCACGTAATTATTTGCACAGACAAATAAGCATGACTAAATTTGTATTTTTTGTGTGTTGCGGCTTGATTGGAAAGTTGTACTGTTTGGCCACAGAAAAATTACGTTATATATTCAACGAATCTTCCCTGAATCAAGTTGTAATGACGCATGATACAGATATACACACCCGGGGTATCTGCAATGTGAATAAATATTTGAGCGAGTTGAAATTGAACCCATGCTGAATGCACTATTAAATGCGAAGCAGGGGTCAGCCACTGGGTGGCCACTTGTGTTGTACTTTCATCATGTACATCCAAAGCTTGATCATTATACTTCACTAAAGCCGGATGATTTCGAACGTGCGATTGACCTCGTTTTGCGACTAGTCGGCCCAGCAGTTGATCCGGCCGTTCTAGCTACATTTTCATGTTCGTTGAAACTAAAGGGGCCGACAGTATTGATCACTTTCGACGATGGTTATCGTGATAACCTCGAATATGCATTGCCTATTCTTGAAAGATTCGGAATTAAGGCTATATTCTTTGTGATCACGGGAAAAGTTGTCCAGTTCCCCCAAAATAATCTTGACTCTTGTAAGGAATACATGACTTGGGACGAACTTCGTGATATGCACAAGTTTGGTCACATGGTAGGTGCACACACACTTTCACATCCAAAGCTAAACATGCTATCCGTTAAAGATGCACAAAGAGAGATAGAAGAATCTATCTTTGATGTAGAAAAACAGATTGGCAGCTCCCCAATCCATTTTGCATATCCATACGGTATCATCCCTCAAGAAGAACCTAACTTGCCGATTGGCACTCTGGCATTTGGAACTATTAAAGCACAGGCCTGTTCATGGGCGAAAAAAAACCATAATATTCGACGCACTTATCTGCCTACCGGACAATTAGATAAGTGGGCAAGACTTTGTGAAGGATGGAGAGAGCAATGGTTCGAATCACAGTAATCATACCGACTCAAAATCGCCCGAAGGACTTGCAACGATGCTTATATGGTCTTGCTGATAACGATTTGTCTTTGCTTGAAGAAGTAATCGTGATAGATGATGGATCTCAAATACCAATTGCGGAAGTGATACAAGTACCGGGACTTCCGGTACTTGTTATTCGTAATGAGCAGCCATGCGGAGCAGCAGCCTGTCGTAATATAGCAGGTATCTCGGCAAAGTCAAAGATCATCGCTTTTCTCGATGATGATGCGGTACCTTCGCCCGATTGGCTAAAGATTATTATACAAGAGTTGAAATCGGACCACGGAGCTATTACCGGACGTGTACTCCGTTTTGATAAGGGACTTATCTCACAAGCGCGTCAGGTTCGCTACAACATGCGATACACGGTGGTTAACAAAGGGCAGAGCGTCAGTTTTTTCTCTGGTGGTAACTCGGCCATTTGGACAGACTTATTCCAGAAAGTGGGCGGTTTTAATCAGCATGGTAGTGGAGGTGACAATGGACTTGTAGCCGACTTAAGTGGACAAGGTTATAAGGTACACTTTATTCCCGAGCTTGTTATACTGCATCGTAATAGTAAAGGTCTGAAAAAAGCGATGATCGAAGCATATAACTCCGGTCGTTTTCACCCTGAGCAGTTGAGATTCCGGGAAGCGTTGCATAAAGTCGTATCTATCAAAGCGATTGTAACCGACGGTACGCCTTTAGTAGCAGTATTCAACTGGGGGCTTAACTTGCTGCATCTGATAGGGCGCATTCAAAGAAAAAAATAAAAAGGGGGATTTTTCATTTATGGCCTTTAAAATAGCAGTAGTAGGCTATGGTTCGGCTGGACAACAGCACGTCGAGGTGCTACGCGATTTGGGAGGAGCAGAACTATATTGCGTAGTAGAATCGAATTTAGAAGTCGACACAGGTGAATTGCCACGTCAATATAGCTTGCAGGATGTGCTTGCTGATCAGAAAGTCGATGCGGTGGCGCTATGTCTACCACCAGGTGGACGATCAAACTTGGCGCATGAAGCTTTAGCAGCCGGCAAGTCGGTTTTATTGGAAAAACCCCCGTGTAGGACTGAAGCCGAACTGGACTTGCTGCTTAACGCTACACAGGTAGCCAATCGTAGTATCGGTATTATGTTCCAGCACCGCTACCGCTTATTTGATGAAATATTAAATTTCACATGGGACGAAAGTACCACCGCGATCCTCGAAGTCTCTCGTCCGCGAAACCCTGAACGTTATTTCACCTCATGGCGACAAGACCCGATGTTGTCCATTGGTGGCATAACCGCACACCTTGGTGTTCACTATATGGATCTCGCCTGTCTATTACTTGGCTTACCTAAGGAATTTCAACAAATAGGTCGCCGTGATTTCATGCCTGGCATTGATATGCGAGTCGCTGGAGCCGTACAATTTTCCGGCGGTTCAACAATGGCATTTGTCGTTACAGGAGAAGTTGAGTCCCGAAGTGAACGACTTAACATTCTAGGAAGAGACATCCGACTTACAATCCAAGACGGTTCCATTACTATCGAGAAGGGTGGCGAATTGCGCCACTATTCATCTGAGCCCACCTCTCTGATGCGTAAGCGGCTATATGAGGATTTTGTATCCGCTGCGATCAACCAAGAACAACCTAAGCGTTGCAGCCTAGAAAGCGGCCGCGGTGTGACTCGTTTACTGGAGAACATTGCAGCGAAAGCGGTGAAGAATGATTAATACCTGTATCGGTATATCGTCTGGTTCTTTTCCTGAGTTGGCCGCTACTGATTTAATAAAAATCGTTTGTAAGGGGGACGGGAATACAGTTGATCTTCGTTATGGTAAAGATCACCGATGGGAAGATGCAGGACTGAAGCCGTTCATTGATGCACGAATTCATATTTCGTTTATTGGTATCAGCGCTATCCTCGGCGATGAGCGTTGGGACACAACTGCACTATACCAAGAAGCAATTGCTTTTTCGGGTTACCCTCTGAAAGTATTCGCCAAGAAAGGTTGCATGAACGAAAAATGTCGAACGCTTACTAAGAACCAAATACAAGTTTTGACCGAAATTGCTGGAGCTTCTGATCATGTTCTAGTAGAAACACATGATGGTTTCAGTGCCGTGGAAGAGTTACTTTATTTACATGAAGTGACAGGTGCACACATATTATTAGACACATTAGGATTTGCATGTCTAACGAGAGATCCTTTTAGTGATATTGCAAAGCTCGCACCGCTAGTCCGAGCTGTACAAGTTAAAGGATTTGATTGGACAAACCCGAAGAAATCCCTACATGTCCCGCTGTCAGGGATCAATTTAGAGTATACGGTAATGATCTTACAACATGTTTTAAAGCCTCCATGCCCTATTACTGTTGAGACTAGAGCTGGTTCAGCCATTGAGGATTTAAGCTTATTGCATTCACTATGTAGAATATCCACTTTAACAAATTGAGGGAGTGTTTTTTTAATGCGTTTAGCAATTATCGGAGATGAACTTGATCAAAACTTAGGAAGAGTGATAGACGCAGTAAGCACCAACGAATTTCATGGTATAGAAGTGCGTTCGGTCTGGAACACTCAACCAGACAAGTTAACTGATACTCAGTTAATAATGATTCACGATTCTATCAAAAAGGCTGGTCTAACAATTTCTGGCTTTGACTCTCCCTGCCTGAAAACTCCCCTGCCTCGTACTAACGTCGAGTTAGAAACTTCTCGTAACTCAATTATGCATGCAATAAATCAGGCACGCATTCTCGATGCAGGATTTGTACGTATCTTTACATTTTATCACGAAGGTGAGCCGAATCCGATACTTGCAGCGAAAGCAGCAGCTCCTATCCTTGATGGTATTATTCCGGATGACATCAAGATATATGTTGAAACTGGTATGCGCACTAATACTCCAACTATGAAGCACATGTTGCAATTCCTTGAAGTAATTGGTGACGACCGGTTAGGAGTTGTATGGGACCCAGGCAACACTATATTCTCAGGGGTAGGCAGGAAACCGTTTCCGAACGATTACCAAGCGGGAAAAACACTAATTAAACATGTACACATAAAAGACCCTGTTGGCCAGAAAGAGTATACTCGCCTTGGAGATGGGGATTTGCCATGGCCTGAGATAATATATACACTGAAGAACGATGGCTACCAAGGCTATATTTCACTAGAAACCCATTGGCGTATGGGGCGAGTGCTCAGTCAATATCAACGTGATAACCCATGGTTCGATTCCTTCTCCGCAAACGGATATGAGGCATCTCTTGAATGTATGCAGAGACTGCTCAACTATGTGAGGGTGATCTGATGGACACAACTACAGACTCTCCGGTAATACTTCTTGGCTCTCAGCGATCTGGCACTACTGCCTTTGCATATGCACTTAGCGATGCATACGCAAAGGCGGATGGCATATTCACGGTTAATGGAAAACTAATGTATTTCTTACATCGTTGGCTTACCGATGGAGATATTAACGTTCGGCATTTCCGTGTTGATGAAATATTGCATTCTTTGCACCGTCGAATTCCGGGAGGAGAAGGAAGTAAACGTTGGCTTGAACAAGTTGAGCGAGTGTTGCGTAAAGCGGCTGAGGAAGTAGCTGATGGGCTACACAACAATGCACTTGCTCTCGGCCGAACAATCGTAGCAGAAAGTTATACTGGTTATACGCGTTGGGGAGACAAGTACAATGAATACCTTCACCACCTTTCACACCTTGACGAGATCATACCAGATGCACGCTACATAATTTTATTCCGATCACCGAACGATTCAGTAGCCTCCATTCTTGAATGGACTGGCGACCGCCCTTGGCGGCCATCTACAGTTGACAGCAATCTTGAAAAATGGGCTTTGTGGCATTCGGAGGTGTTTCGATTGCTCGAAAAGCTACCCAAAAAACGATACCTAGTGACTGAATATAATAGTCTATGCAAAGGGGAGGAAACGATTCGCCTCTCCGAATTCGTAGGTCTTGATCTTGAGCCACATCTACGCTTTATGAGTCAGCGACGCAAACCCACGGACCATCCAGTTTTACCCGCAAGAGTAAAGGAAATCTGGATACGTCTGAAAGCTTATCATGAAAAATAAAACACGGTTGCCTTGGGCATTGTTTCATGGAGAGCGCGCAGGCATCAAACTGCATGTTGCCTTCGCTGCAGCTACCGAGTAACCCGTTCAGGTTATGGAAACGATCGGCACGGCGCATGATGGCCCTATCGGTGAAAACTTGCGGACAAGGATTACATTCTGCTCAATGACCGCGCTTATGGCAAGATCAAGTGATTCGATCGGTATATCGTGGAGAAACAATATTTTGTAACCCGAATCAAAAGAGAATGTAGCGATTGTCTCCCCTTTCTTGGATTATCAAAAAACTGCTTCTTCGCCATTATAAATGCGAACATCTGTCAATACTGGAAATTAAAAGACCAGTAAAGGACGAGGTGTTTTCATATGTTTGCAGCAAATTTAAAGGAAGGTCAACTTGAGGTACTGCTTCACATTCCGGAGCCGTGGTATATCGATCACGTCGATTTCAGTCTGGAGACCAAACAGTTAGACGTGTATGTCAAGTTTCGTAAAAGAGCCTTGTTCCCTTGCTCGAGTTGTGGGGCGCCGGACCAACCCGTTCGGGATATCGCCAATCATGATCGCACATGGCGTCATCTCAACTTCTTCGAGTATCCGAGTTACATTCATGCTGAGCTTTCCCGAACGAATTGTGGCAAGTGCAATACCATTGCCCGAGTAAACGTACCGAGGGCCTTGAACAAACCGAAGCACTATTTCACCCTGCACTTCGATGCGCTTATTATTGCGCTGGCCAAAGATATGCCGATGAATGCTGTTAGCCGATTTGTCGGTGAGCACGACACTCGCTTATGGCGGATTTTGCATCACTATGTCGATAACGCCATTGCGGCGCAGGATCTTTCGTATGTAACGAAGATCAACACAGACGAAACGTCCGCTAAACGCGGGCATAACTACATCACCATTTTTATAGATCCGGAGCAAAAGAACGTCATCTGCGTAACCAAAGGAAAAGATTCCGGCACATGGCACGAGTGAAAGTGTAAAAAGCAACTGGAAGCCCATGGTGGCACAGCAGAAAACATTACGGAGGTCTGCATGGACATGTCGCCGGCCTTCATCAAAGGCGCGAAAGAAAATTTCCCCAAAGCGTCGATCACCTTCGATAAATTCCATGTCATTCAGGCTGCAAACGAAGCCGTCGACGAAGTTCGTCGCACCGAGCGGAAAAGCTGTGCTGAACTGAAAGATACACGGTATATGTGGCTGAAGAATCCAGAAAACCTGACCACCGCTCAACAAGAAACGATGGCGAAGCTAAAAGACTGCGATCTGGATACCGCCAAAGCATACCGGATGCGTTTGATCCTGCAAGAGATTTACCGGTACCCGGCTGCTATTGCGCCCATGGTACTGCAAGACTGGATTTAGTGGGGGCTTCGCTGTCGACTCACTCCGATGATCGAAGTGGCTAAAATGCTGCAAAACCACTACGATGGCGTTGTCCAATGGTTTTCCTCCAAACTGACGAATGGTCTGCTTGAAGGGGTGAATAGCTTATTTCAAGCGGCCAAACCTCTAAAGCCCCGAAATTACCTTTGAGTCTTTTCTCTTAATCCATTACAATGTGAAATAACCTGAAGTGGAGGGAT
>NZ_JANAVJ010000069.1 GCF_024213375.1 Paenibacillus sp. MZ04-78.2
CAACCTCCCGTTCAAGATACCTTCATTTTCTCATGAGCTTGAGGTTCTTGAAAGGTGGTGAGTATTTGACGCTCACATTAAAATGACAGGAAGTGAGTTACTATGAGTATCTCATTAAAACGTGCTCGAGCGATATTTGTGAAGGATTACAAAGAGTTTTCACGCAATTATGCGATCTCTATTATGTTGATTTTTCCAATACTCTTAGCCTTCCTTTATAGAGGCCTGGGCATATCTTCGATTGGAGTTTTTGGTTTTCTTCTAAATTTTTTGTTTGCGTTTTTAACGAGCTTTGTACAAGCATGCTTGATTGCGGAAGAAAAGGAACGTAACACTTTACGATCGTTAATGATGACTCCAGCCACGGCCATGGATGTTTTAATTGGTAAAAGCGCTCTAGTCTTTGTCATGTCTGCTGTTGTTCTGGCTATTGTTACATATATATTTGGCTATGAGCCAGTTAGTATATGGACGTTTGTGGCAACAATCATTCTTTCGATTATTCTATACTCAGCCGTCGGGACGATATGTGGTTTATTCTCCAAGACGGTGCTTGAAACATCATTATTTATAATTCCTGTGGAGGCCGTATTCCTTGCGGCACCATTTGGAGTGTTACTAGCGAAAGATTTTCCGATCTTCAAAGTGCTGGAGTATGTACCAAGCAGTCAACTTGTGTATTTGCTAGGTACAAGCAATATAGGCTTTACGACGGGAGATTTATTAAAACCCTTCCTCATTACTTTGATATGGACGGTTGTATTAACGATTGTGTCTGTTGTTTTGTATAAACGACGGTTAAAGGATGAGTAGGAAAAAACCAGATCTACGAGTATTCGGCCGACGGCACGTTCCGGAGTGCGGATGGGATACGATTCCAAACCTCGCTATTGTTATAGAGTTTAATTCTGCTTTAGCCGCTATAGAATCGCGTATTTCTACCGAGGAGGAATCAAATTCCGATGAATTTAGCCGTCAAGTGGATGCGAGAATTCAAAGACCGCGATAACCGGCATAAGCTGAAAGGCTATCGGGACAAAGCGGAGCTCATCAGGAAACGGATTTTGGAAGCATGGGACGAAAAGCAGCTGCAAGCGGAATCTCTCCGGCTGAAAAAGGAAGCAAAATCGGGTACGCCTTTGGACGAGCTGCTTGTCGATGCCTATGCGCTAGTCTGCGAGGCAGCGAAGAGAACACTCGGATTACAGCCCTACGATGTCCAGATCATGGCTGCCATCGCTCTGCACGAGGGATTTTTGATCGAGCAGCATACCGGCGAAGGAAAAACGCTCTCAGCTGTTATGCCTGCCTATCTACATGCGCTAACCGGCGAAGGCGTTCATGTGCTGACTTTTAACGATTATTTGGCAAATCGAGATGCGGAGTGGATGGGCCCGATCTATCGTTTCCTCGGGTTAACGGTAAACTCGGTTCAAGCGGGCATGAGCCTGTCCGAGAAACGGGAAGCGTACGCCGCGGATATAACCTATGTTACGGCCAAAGAGGCAGGATTCGATTATTTGCGCGACACGATCGCACTAAACGAAGCCGATACCGTGCATTGTCCTTTCCACTACGTCATCGTCGACGAAGCGGATTCATTACTTCTCGACGAAGCGCGAGTGCCGCTAGTCATCGCCGGCGAGCCGGGCTCTTCCGGCAACGACGGCATTCGTTTCGCAGCAGTGGCTCGGCAGCTCAAGCAAGTAGAGCATTACGACTTCGACGAGTTCCAGCGGAACGTTTATTTGAATGAAGCAGGCTCTGCGAAAGCGGAGTCGCTGCTAGGATGCGGCAATTTGTACGAAAGCCATAACAGTTATTTGCTAATGTCGTTAAATTGCGCGCTGCATGCGGAATTGTTATTGAGGAAAGACGTCGATTACATCGTCCGGGACGGTAAAATTGAGCTGATCGACGAATATACCGGCCGCGTGGCGGAGAACAGGCATTTGCCGGACGGGCTGCAAGCCGCGCTTGCGGCCAAAGAAGGGCTACAGTCGAAAGCCGGCGGGAAAATTCTCGGGACGATCACCCTTCAACACTTCCTTAGCCTGTATCCGAAGATTTGCGGAATGACGGCTACCGCGCACGTTTCCGCAATGGAATTCGAAGATATTTATGAGCTGCAGGTCATGCAAATTCCGCCGAACCGGCCAAACATACGGATCGACCATCCGCACCGGATTTATACCCATAAAGAAGCCAAACTTAAGGCGCTTGCACAAGAAATCTCGTCCGTCCATGCGACGGGACGTCCAATTCTCATTGGTACGTCAAGCGTCGAGGAGTCTGACGCGCTGGCGGAGGCGCTAGCGGTTGCCGACGTACCTTGCCATGTTCTGAATGCGAAGAACGACGCAGAAGAGGCCGAGATCATCGCCAAAGCGGGAGAAATCGGCGCCGTGACGGTGTCTACGAATATGGCGGGACGCGGCGTCGACATTCGGCTCGGCGGCGGCAACCCCACGCAAGCAGAGGTTGTCGCCAAGCTGGGCGGGTTGTACGTGATTGGTACGCATATGCACCAAAGCGTGCGGATAGACGACCAACTGCGCGGGCGATCTGGCCGCCAAGGCGACCCGGGAGCTTCCGTATTTTTCGTAAGCTTGGAAGACGAGTTGATGCTTCGGTTCGGCATCGATAAAGCAATACGCAATCTTAGGCAGGATGAAGCTCTCGGAGAGTCGGTGCTTCACAACAAAATTGCGCATATTCAGCGCGTTATTATGGGCCAGAACTTCCATATCCGCCAGGAACTGAACCGTTATTCGGATATGGTGGAGGATCAGCGGCGTATTTTATACGAGGAGCGGCTTGGAATTTTGAAAGGCGAGACGCCGATGAGCCCTTCGGAGCAGCGGGTACGGCTTTATTATATCGACAAGTTCTGGGCTGACCATCTGGCATACGTTTCTTACATTCGCGAAAGCATCCATTTGACGAGCCTGACTAACCGCAATCCGATCGACGAATTTCATGTGCAAATCATCCAAGCATACGAGCAAATTCCGGCTAAAATAAATAGAGAGTCGGCGAATATGCTCGTAAAGCTCGGAGGTTCAAATGATCCGGCGAAGTGGGAAAAGTTCGGGCTGAAGAGCCCTACTTCCACTTGGACTTATACGATCAACGATCAATACATGGAGTACTTGCAGAATCCCAGCTCATGGACCCCAGGGACGATAATGGCTTATTGGTTGCGCGAGATGTTGAGGCCGGTATTCGGGTGGTCAAAATTTTGATCGGGACGAATACGAGCGAGTTGACCGCAGACCACACGTTCGCAGACCACGTTCGCGCCAGTACGTAGGGCACATGCTGACGGAACAAATACTGTACGACGGACAGCCGACGCTCGAAAGCCACAACACCACCAAAGGCCTATCTCCCGCAACCGTGAACATCCGGACTCGGACGCTCAAGCGGACGTTCGACAAGAAAGGTTTTCCGCTGGAGACCGTTGTCAGTTCACGCATCATTCTTCCTGCGGAGATCATAGAACTTGCGGACTGGAAGTTGCTTTTGAGGCCAGCAATGCCGCCGCGCTCCACACTTAGGCGGATTTTTCGCCGATAGACCCGTTAAGCTAAAGCGTATCACAAGTAGTGGCAAAGCGGAGAGTGGAATTGATGGTAGAGACTGCGATTCTGAATCTGTGGATTGGGGCTTGGGTATAACCATACTCGATACACGTGGAGTGCTGTG
The DNA here is from genome assembly GCF_024213375.1 of Paenibacillus sp. MZ04-78.2. Taxonomy (GTDB): domain Bacteria; phylum Bacillota; class Bacilli; order Paenibacillales; family NBRC-103111; genus Paenibacillus_G. Next base: position 3,709 of record NZ_JANAVJ010000069.1, read on the forward strand.
TGTTGCTGGTTTTTCATGGAGGGGTCGCGGAAAGTTGGACAAGTTGAGGTCATCAAGGTAGTGGGACTTTTTACGAATCCAGTAAAGTAATGAATGAAGACAGTGGATTACAGTGACTTGAAGGAGTTGAACTTCGATGATGAAAATCCAAGCGGACGCCATTACCTCTATAGATAACGAGGGTATAAAGTATATTTCCAATACGGGAAAGGAAGAAGAACTACGATTCGAACAATGCAACGAAAACTACAAGAAGCAACAACTGGGTAGAGAAGGCATGAAACAAGATGATATGTACGCTATAGGCAAAAGCAAATGCGTTGGGGTTAGGGATATAACTGCAAAGCCGCCCTATATTGGGCTATACAGCGAGCCGCGATGCAAGATCGAATTTGAATCCGAGGAAGAGTTCAGCATCTACAGGAATAAGATTCATGATTTTGGATGGACTACGCTGGATTTGAGTTAAACTATAATATGAGGAGTATTGGCTTGACGGAGACAAAATTTTAGGGAGACACCATGGAATATATAAAAGAGGTATTTGCACAATACGATAGACAATGTATTCGGGTTTATCAGGCTTATAATCCAATAATTGCAAAAGAAGCAGTTGCCTTACAGACTTTTGGCGAAAACTTTAACATCAATCGCATGACATGGATAAAACCTTCCTTTTTGTGGATGATGTATCGGTCTAATTGGGGAACAAAGAAAAATCAGGAATGCATTTTGGCTTTAGATGTATATGTGGAAAAATTTAACGAATTGTTGAGGAAAGCGGTGCTAACTTCACCAGACTCAATGATTTACAAAGGTTCAACTGAATGGGAAAAAGCATTTGAGGAAACAACAGTTTATTGCCAATGGGACCCCGATAGAAATGTGAATGGCAATTCCATAAATCGTGCAGCAATTCAAATCGGTCTAAAAGGAACCACTTTAAAAGAGTTTCTGGCCGATGGAATTTACCGCATTGAGGATTTGACACCGCTTGTGAAGAAATGGAATGCACAGCGAAAGCAGGGAAAACTAAACTCCAAAAATTTGCCAGTAGAAAGAATTTACCCTATTACAAGCAACGAAATTAGAAAAAGGCTGGATATGTGACAACAAGCTAAATAGTCCCGTTAAGCTGAGCCGTATATATTCGTGCTTTTCCAACAAATTGAACAAGAAAGAATTGTCGCAAGCAACGTGCTTATCATGATCTTGATTGCTGCGTTTTCGCTTTCCCCCGTCAGCTATGCCGACGGGGGTTTTCTTATTGCGCTAGTTGCCCGGACGCCTTACGAAGCTCGTTTGCCAGCCAATGAATATATTTGGCCTGCATTTTTGTATGCTTTGGCCGTACCACCTCCTCTATGGCTTTAGCTCGACCATTATGGTTGAACAATATTGAGACGCTGAGCGCCCAGTACCGGGTATGTGCAGTGGATTTTCTTGGCGATAATAATAAAAATGCCGCGTCCCGCCCCATATGATGCGGCTCGGGCCGTACTCCGGGCGCGGGCGCTCATACCGGATATCGAAGCGCATATCGTGCCTAACGCGGGTCACGGGCTTCCGCTTGAGAAACCGGATGAGGTAGGTGACTAGACTGTCACATTCAAGTCACTGTAACGTCACTTCGGGTAGATATACTAAATCCATACGTATGGAGTATGGAGGGTTCAGCATGGAGATTCTGAGGATCGAAATTAGCATAGATGCCTATGAACTTCTGTAAGGCGGGAAGAGAAACGCACGTGACAGATACGAAACGGAAAGCGAGACCGAAGCTGCTGGAGCTGGACATCGTCCGGGCCATCACCATTCTCGCGGTTGTGCTCATTCATTCGACGGCCGACCCCACGGTCGAGCTGCCGCCGGGCAGCGGCTCCCATGCGATGTATCTGACGCTCAACAAGCTTGCCAGTTTTGCGTGTCAAGCAGTGCTGTACCCGTATCTGGTCTGGTCGCTCTTTTATTACTTGTACGTACAACCAGTGGATTTTTGTAAGGAGGATGGATTGGACATGCATACACGAGGATCTTCCAGCTCGATGCAAGCTCATGACAAAAGTACCCCTATGCTGTGGGATACAATGAAACTGCTTATTATGCAGCTTAGGCCGAAGCAATGGACCAAAAACCTGCTCGTATTCAGCGCGCTCGTTTTTTCCATCGATAAATTCCAGATGTGGCATGTACAGGCTAACGTCGTAGCGTTTTTCTTATTTTGCTTCGTCTCCGGCTGCGTTTATATTGTAAACGACTTTATGGACCGGGAGGCGGACCGGAATCACCCGGAAAAGCGCAATCGTCCGATGGCTTCAGGCAGGCTGAACCCGGGGATCGCCTTAGGCTTTGGGAGTGTTCTCCTTGCCGTCTCGCTTGGCATCGCTTTTTACCAAAATATGCTGTTCGGCCTCCTGCTGCTGCTGTACTTCGCGATCAATGTCGCTTACTCGCTGAAGCTGAAGCATGTCGTTATCCTGGATTTGATGATTATCGCTTCCGGGTTCGTTCTGCGGGCGATCGGCGGTGGACTGGTGATCGGCAGCAGCTTTACACCGTGGTTCTTACTGTGTATCTTCCTGCTGTCCTTGTTTTTGGCTATTGGCAAGCGCAGGCACGAACTATTATTGCTGAAGCACAATAAAGGCACTCACCGGAAGGTGCTGGAGCATTATTCAGAACCGCTGCTCAATCAAATGTCCGGCATCGTCACGACACTTGCGATTATGAGTTATTCGCTGTTTACGTTCATGTCGGGGCACACGATTTACTTAATGTGGACCATTCCATTCGTGATCTACGGGATTTTCCGTTACTTGTACTTGATCCATGTTCTGGGCAAAGGCGGAAAGCCGGAAGCTATGCTGTTTGAGGATAAAGGGATTTTGACGGCAGTCGTGCTGTTCGGTCTTTCCGTCGTGATCATCCTGAGTTTAAGCTAGTCATTCTCGCGACCCGGAGGTATTCATACGACATGCACGCTTATTTCTATGTATTCTCGTCCGTCGCGCTCGGCGCGGTCGGACAAGTACTGATGAAGCTCGGCACGAACAAAGTGCCGCTTACGTCAGCCGAGCCGCTGCTGCGCAAGCTGATTATGATGTTCACGCAGCCCTACATACTTGGAGGCTTGACGTGTTACGCGTTATCAGCGGTGCTATGGATTTTTGCACTATCCCGTATGCAGCTGTCTCTAGCATACCCGATGGTAGCGGCAGGTTACGTCATCGTATTCATTATTTCCGTTCTGTTGTTTAAGGAGGCCATTACGATCCAGAAGGTCGGCGGCATGATGCTCATTATGGCAGGAGTGATTGTACTTGCAAAATAAAGGTTCAGCCCCAAGGAGAGGCCCGGCTTCGTTTTCGATTGATATGGCCCTGTACCTGCTTGGGTTCCTGGGACTTATGTACGGTTCCATCTTAACGATTCTTGTGATACGGATACCGCTTTCCCTCACGACCCTCATCTTGGCGAATTTGATCTGCGCATCGGCAATCGCCCTATGGATGTACAAAAAAGGAATGCTGCGAGCAAGCCTTCCAGCCATCATAACGACTGCCTTACTCGTTGGGGTTTCCGTGCTGAGCAACGCTATTATTCTTGATACTTCTTTTGACGGTCAAGGCTATCACCAATTGGCAAGCGCTAGCATCCGGAACGGCTGGAATCCGCTGTATGAGCCGGCTTTCGCTTCTTCCGTCTGGGTGGAGCACTATCCGAAAGCCGCTTGGTTCGTAGCGGCGGCGTTTTACACATATACCGGCATCATCGATACGGGAAAATCCATCAACTTGATTGTCCTGTTTGCGTCGTTTTTTGCGTCGTTTGCATACTTGCACTGGTTTTTGATAGCCAGGGAGGAGCAATCCGGGATCACAATGACGCCAATGCGGCGCTTTTATCGCTGGGCTCTTGCCGTACTGCTTGCTGCCTGCGCGGCCTTTAATCCGGTAACCATGGTCCAGCTGTTTTCGCATTACAATGACGGGCTGATCGGCAGCCTGCTGTTCGTTCTGATCAGTTCGTTAGCTTATGCGGCGGTAAGGGCCGACCGGAGGGTAATAGGGGCAGCCATGCTAAGCATTGTGTTCTTGCTGAACATTAAGTTCACCGCAGTTGCTTATGCAGCGCTGATTTGCCTGTTCTTCATTGTATATGTGGCGTTTACCCAAAAAGGCAGAACCGAAATGCGCCGCCCGAAGGCGGTACAGCTCTGGCAGGAGCTGTGGCGGAAGGGCAGTCGTGCCAAGCGAGCGATCCTGACACTTGGAGCGACCGGGATTTGTGCGATCGTGCTGATCGGGTTTAACCCTTACGTGTATAACACGATCAACAAGGGACATCCGCTGTATCCGCTGGCCGGCAAAGAGAAAATCGATATCATGACGGAGAATTCCCCGGCCGATTTCGTGGATAAGAACAGATTCGAGAAATTCCTGCGGTCGTATACAGCGATGACGGAGAACCCGCTAACTCCGGAGGAGTCACGCCCGACGCAATTTTGGCCGATCGATACCAAGGCATTTTTCAGAATAGAGTACGACACCCGTACGGCTGCCTTCGGACCTCTGACGCTGTGGCTGGTTACCGGCTCTCTGCTCGTATGGCTTGTTACGTTAGCGGCGGACCGTCGGCTCGGAGCGGCTGGAGGAATCGCCGTTTTCGCTTTGCTCCTTACCGTCTTTATTAACCCGGAAGCATGGTGGGCGAGATATGTACCCCAGCTATGGCTCGTGCCGCTTCTGATTGCTGCAATCGCGTCCATATCCAGGTGGTTTCCTGTGCGGGCCGCGGGCTTGCTGCTGCTGGCCGTGGCCTTGTACAATGCGGGCGGAGTCGGCGGAATCGGGGGAGGGCGTCAAATAGTCAAAAGTATGAGAGTTCAATCCCAATATGAGCATTTGCAAGCACCGATCGAAGTGCTGCCGAACGGTTTTTTATCGATTGAAAACCGTCTGCGCGAGTACGGAGTCAACTATGTGCTGATTACGGAGGAAAAGCTGTGCAAACAGCCAACACGGTTTATTTATACGCTAGGCTTATATTGTGAAGGAAAAGGGGAGAAGTAGCACTTGTACGCAATTGCGCCATTCATCGGCTGGCTTGTCGCTGGCGTCTTAAAATTTGCCATGAACCACCTCCGGTACGGCAACGCCAGAGAACGGATCGGGAATGGGGGATTCCCAAGCAATCATACGACGATTGTCACGACGACGACGATGCTGATCGGTTTTCGGGAAGGGTTTGACACCGCGATGTTCGGACTCGGGGCTGCGGTTACGTTCATCGTCATTATCGATGCGACGGGCTTGCGCCGCCATGTAGGACGACATGCCAGCTTGCTGAACGTACTGCGTTCGGACGGGGAGAAGCTCCGGGAGAGCATGGGGCATAATGCCATCGAGGTGCTCGGCGGGCTCGCGGTGGGAACGTTGGTCGGCTGGAGTCTCAGCCTGGTTGCCGGAGCAGCCTGACTGCTTGAAAGGAAGCCGGTGAAAGCTTGACCAGGAGGTCGGGCTTTTTTGCCGTTTATAGCGACAGCCGGCCCGGTCAACTCCGCAAGTTAATCAATCGATCCTTTGTATGTATATCCCTTATCTCCCCTTCGACCTGAAGAAAATTTTACGCGAAACCAAATGAACTGGAAAAAGCGATAGGGCAGCAATAAAAAGGGTAAATTCGCAAAATATCCTCAAGTTTCAAACTATGGAAGGAAACTCTCTGTCTTTGCAGAACGTATATTCCTGATAAATTATACGAGGAGTGATATTTTGTGAACTTACCTGTTCATCTTGAAAATGAAAAGTTTGAACCTATAACTGCCTATGTACAAGAGGTAAATAAGAACTTTGGATCATCTGCGGCGTCGGTGATGATCATACATAATAACCGAATCGTATTGGAACAGTATCACGGATTCCATCATCACAAAAAGGGGTCCCCTGCCGTATCAGATCAATCTCAGTTTAATATTTATTCAACAAGAAAAACTTATGTTTGCTTAGCAATGGCGATGGCTGCCTTGGAAAAAAACATTCCATTGACCACTCCCGTTCATAAAATCATCAATGAACTTGGAGAGAGGGAATTGGGACACCAGACGTTGAGTGACCTTGCAACTGCCACGGGACCTGAGTATTTTGGCGAGCAAAGGATAGAACGGGAAGGTGTGCAAGGCTTTGTGGTTAAAGCACTGACCGGGAAAGTTATATCCGAGTATCTCTACGAAAAAATCTTAAATCCTTTGGGGATGAAAGGGACGGAATGGGCTAGCATTCCCCATCAAAGTTTAGTTTGCGATTACACTTCATCAGATACCTTCGCTCTGGTTAGACTAGAGTCATCTGACGGGCATGAACGGAATCTGTATTCAAGTACGAGAGATTTGGCCGCTTGGGGATATTTGCATCTGAATAAAGGGACCATTCGTGGGACTCAGATTATTCCCAATAACTTGTTCAATCTTACTGAGGAATTAAAAGCACAATATCAAAACAAGCGCATACTCGGGTGGTATCATCAAAAAGATTGGTACTATGCTACCGGTGCAGCAGGATGTCACTGCGTAGTCCTACCTCAACATAACGCGGTTGGCATTCGAATGTTAAACAAATATACTAGCAATTACAAAGACGATCAAGTTGCATTTAACGGCTTGTTACTACAGTGCCTTTCCCAATAGACAAAAAAAGCTAATGGGCAGGATACTACGGCACATTTGAGGAGAAGCAACTTCTTTTGGCACAAATTGTTGCGAAGCTATTTTCCGCCCCGCCTATACTTGAATTCGAGAGGAGGGACTGAGATGGAGTGGCTGGAGCGGCTGAATCGGGCGATAGACTATATTGAAGCAAACCTGACTGGGGAGATCGAGTTAAGGGAAGCGGCACACATGGCCTGCTGTTCTGCACTTGCCGAAATGACTTGATATGTTGTTATTAAGGTCCAAAGTGCCGAGATGTGGGGACACATAAAGCAGTACGCAGGCATTGAGAAGAAAGGATGATAGAAATGCCAAACGATAACCAAGCTCGTCCTCCTGCTGGTTCTATTAGAGAAGCTGGTCGTTACCCCATCGACCTGACAGGTCCTCGTAGTCACGCTCTTGTTAGAAAGCTTGGTGTGGGCAGCCTCTCCATTGGACCGTCACAATTGGGCAAGAAGGCAGACCTTCACGTCGAGCCTGATGCGCACATCGATTGGACCGTATTTGAGGCCTTTGCCACGCCGGCGGGCTCGCCCTGGCCGCGATTTCTGCACTACACAGGCAGTGACGCAGGCTTCTTCGACTGGGCGCAGAAACGCCCCATTGAAGAGATGGCGTGGGTTCCGATCCTGTCTGCAGACACGGTGGCGGACGCCATCCAGTCCAACTTGCACGGCTTGTATATCGAGCTGGACCAGTCCGGGGGGCGTTTGCGCCTGAAGCTTCCGAAGCGGCAGGTCTTTGAATATTTCCGCCTGAGTGTGGCTGGCGATCTATCACGCTTCTCGGCCACTGGCGATATGCCATATTCTCTGACACTAGCGCCGCGCACCAGCCGACGCAAGAATGATGCTCCTTTCTTGCTACCCGACCTGGGTGAGTTGCATCAGGTGACGAGCCTGACGCTCCGGAACGCGCCGCTGGGACAGCCCATCTCGCTGGAGTGTCTAAACCGGTTCCCAAACCTTAACTCGCTGAATTTGTGGGGGAACTTCTGCGACTTAGACTTGTTGGCTCATCAGGCCCAGTTAACGAATCTGGAGCTGCGCTTCATGCCTGATCTGAGTGATTTGCCGCCCTTGAGCTCGTGGCCGTTGCTTGATAGTTTTATCGCCTACAACGTGGAAGAGATCGCGGGCAAGCGTCTAAGGCAGCAAATGAAAACACGCGCTAATACCCGCCCGTGGACCGACCATGCTTCAGTAAGCCAATTGCGCAAGCCAGAGTGGTGGACGACCGAGTTCGGCCGTCCGTTCTCGTCTTGGCCTAAACATCTGGCCAAGCTGGCTAACGAAGCTTACAACGTTGCACAGGCCACCTTGGCCCAGGCCCGCAGCTTTGCCGATGCCGAGGCAGCCATTACCGCCTTCACCGTGCGCTTTAATACCCTCAAAGGCATCGAAACCACTGAACGAGAAGACCTTGGTGAAGCGGTATGGCAACTAAGCCAGTCTGACCACCTGATCGGCCAGCCTATAACAGAGGAGATGGCTCAAAGCTGGTTCGATGCAGCGCGCGATTACTGAATGAAGTGATGTCCCACATCCGTAAGGGAGGAATTTGATAATCTGAGTGAGAATGAACGGGCACCAGAACAGGGGATAGTATGGAGGCTTCTAAAAGTTCTCGAAGATGTCATTAATGGTATTGACGACGAATCCTGCTACCTGAACATAACAGAAGAAGCCATTCCGGAATACGTCGGCGATCATCACATTGTGGCCGCGGCTTCAAGCGCTCAAGACTCTGTTGACAAGCTTATGGCTAGCGGGCTATGGAAAAATCTCGATGTCGTCAAAAACAACCATGTTTAGACAAAATTAAGCTGTCTTGGTCCTGATTTTATGGATTAAGACCGCTTTCACGTTAAGACGGCTTAATCACTAACGACAAACCAATAAAAAGGAAGTGCGGATCATGAATCTGGAAATGGTCATGCAAGAGCTTGAAGCTCTCGGCAAGGAACGCACCAAGAAGATATACCAAGCCAATGGCGCGCACGAACCACTTTTTGGTGTGGCTACCGGTGAAATGAAGCCCATCTTCAGGAAAATAAAACGCAATCAACCATTGGCCGAGCAGCTCTATGCTACGGGGAACTACGATGCTATGTACTTTGCCGGGGTGATTGCGGACCCTAATTCAATGTCTGAGGCGGATTTTGAACGGTGGATGGATAGAGCTTATTTTTTTATGCTATCGGATTATGTGGTAGCCGTAACTTTGGCAGAAACGGATATTGCGCAAGAAGTTTCCGATAAATGGATTGCAAGTGGTATTGAGCTAAAAATGTCGGCGGGCTGGAGCTGCTACTGCTGGCTGCTCGGGAATCGTCCGGACAGTGAATTTTCCGAAGAGAAAATTGCCGGTATGTTGGAACTTGTTAAAAATACAATTCATGATGCCCCTGAACGTACGAAATACGCGATGAACAATTTCATGTACACTGTGGGAGTGTCCTACCTGCCGCTCCATGATAAGGCGGTCGCGATTGCGAAGGAAGTAGGCCCGGTGGAAGTCAATCGCGGTACTGCAAAAAGCAAGTTTTTGAACGCTTCCGTTAATATTCAAAAGGCGGTAGATAAAGGGCAGCTTGGCTTCAAACGAAAATATGTAAGGTGTTAGTCAATAAATCATGAATGAATAAGACGCTCAAGAAGGCTGCCAAGACATTCTTGACACCCTTGAATTGTAATGAGTAAAGAAGGTTGGCCGTTAAGCGCCTATGCAAATTTTTCGCCGATAGCCCGGTTAAGCATTAATATTCACGCTTCACTTGATTTCTTCATTTCGGAACGTAAAATTGCGTATAGAAATGAATCGTGCCATTTTCCTTTGAAGAATCGATGTTCTCGTATGTGGCCTTCTTTACGCATGCCGATTTTCACCAAAACCCGAATAGAGCCCACATTGTTTGGTCTACAAGTCGCATAGATACGATGAAGATTCAGCTCATCAAACCCAAAGTTGAGCATTGCTTCAGCAGCCTCTGTAGCAAAACCCAATCCCCAATAGTCACGATTTATGCTATAACCAATTTCCCCTTGAGATCCGTCCCTTATTAAATTGCAAGCTCCGATTAATCCATTCGTTTCTTTAACGATAATCGCAAGAGTAAATTGATTTCTTGGATTAATGCTTTGTCCTCACGCCTGTTGATTAACCAGATACTGGTTTTTTGAGGTTTGACAAATAGACATGTTTTTCCAACACTTTGGTAGTG
>NZ_JANAVJ010000006.1 GCF_024213375.1 Paenibacillus sp. MZ04-78.2
CTTTGCCGCGAACTAGACATCCTTCAACCTCAACGGCAAAAACGGGTGCAATATCCCAGAAAGCTGGCGAATAACCGGGAAATCCGGGGTTCTAATCAACTTTGGGAAATGGACGTAAAATACGGTTATATCGCAGCAGAAGAGCGCTTCTTTTTCCTGCTGAGCCTCATTGATGTTTATGATCGGTCGATCATCGATTACCATATGGGTCTATCCTGCGAAGGCAAGCATGCCGCGCAGATCGTACAACGTGCCCTTTGGAAAAGACAACTCTTCGGTAAAGAGACGCTGCCGGTGATTCGTACCGATAACGGTCCGCAGTTCATCAGCCATGTCTTTGAAGAAATTTGTCTGCAGCTTCAGGTAGAGCATGAGCGAATACCGCCGAAAACACCGAACAAAAATGCACATATTGAAGCGTTTCATGCCATTTTGGAGAAGGATTGTCTATCCAGACATGAATTTGAAAGTTACCAGGATGCTTATCAGATCGTATCGGACTATATCTTATTTTATAACCAGCGGCGGATTCATGGCAGTTTGTATGATTTATCCCCAGCCCAATTTGTACAAGCTATTCAACAGCAAACTGTATCACCGCTGGTCATTAAGGTCTAGCAGACGGATAAAGCCCTTTATACGGAGAGACGGGCATGATAGGCTGGCAAGCCTCGCGATGCTTATTTTACAGCATCGCCCTATCGCGAGAAATCCATGCCCGTGGAGGCTCCGTGTCAAGGGCGGCAACGTAGTGCAATTTGAAAAACTACGAATTCGTGAGAATAAGGGAGTAAGACTCTAAAGTTAAGGGTTTAAACCGAAAGAAAAGACTTTCTACATAAGGAATCACACAGATTAGCGAAACGGTATGATTGTGTGGTTATCGAAGATCTCAACATGAAGGGAATGTCACAAGCCCTTCATTTTGGCAAAAGCGTTGCCGATAATGCATGGGGCATGTTCACGACATTTCTCCAATACAAGTTAGAGGAGCAAGGGAAAAGGCTTATCAAAATAAATAAGTGGTTTCCCTCATCCAAAACTTGTTCAAGTTGTGGTCAAGTGAAGAAGTCTCTATCTCTTTCTGAGCGTACATTCCACTGCGAATGTGGTTTTGTAGCAGATCGAGACTGGAATGCTTCGATCAATATCAAGCGTGAAGGATTGCGATTGTTAGCATAATCATATATAGAGCATGGAACAGGCTCGATAGCTAAGTAAATTTCGTACCGCTAGGTACGATTACCTTAGAAGCCCCCACCTCTAAGCGAAGCGTAGGTGGAGGGTAGTTCACGGTCAGCTGAAATTATAGATCCGCTTCGTTCGGCCGGTCCAGACGGTACAAATTCCGATAGCGCGGATAGCGCTCCATTAATTCCGCGTGCGTGCCTCTCATTTCGACGCGGCCGTTTTCCATAAATATAATTTCGTCCATCTGCTCGGCCCCGACCAGATGGTGCGTAACCCATATCAAGGATTTGTCCCGCAGCGTATCGAAGATCGTGGCCAACAGCTCCCGTTCGGTCCGGGGATCGAGTCCGACCGTCGGTTCGTCCAGCAGCACGACCGGGGTGTCCTGCAGCAGGATGCGAGCAAGCGCGACCCGCTGGCGCTCGCCGCCCGAAAAGCGCTGTCCCGTTTCATGCATGGGCGTCCGATAGCCTGCCGGCAGCGATTCGATCAGGGCGTCCAGCTTGACGAGCCTGGCGGCCTGGCGGATGGCCTCGTCCGAGGCTTCGGGCTTCCCGAGCCGAATATTGTTCGTCACCGAAGTATCGAACAGGTTGCGGGCTCTGGTTCAAGACCGAGATGACGCCGGAGATGCCGTCACCAAGCGAATGCGCGGGCATGCCGTTCACAGTAACTTGGCCTTCCGTGGGGACGAGCGCCCCCTGAATGAGCTTCAGCAACGTCGATTTGCCTGCGCCGCTGCGGCCGATGACCGCGATCTTCTTCCCCTGTGGAAGATCCAGCGATACGTGGTCGATTTCCCGGCGGCTTCCGGGCTCATACTGATAGCACGCGTCATCGACTTGAAGATGCGCCGCCGTCCGACAACTCCGGACGGGCAGCTCCGCCGCCACAGGCTTGGGCGGCAGTGTGCGAGCCGGCCAGCCGGCCAGTGGCCGCCAGCCGGTACAGCGACTCCCGGTACTGCGGCAGCTTCTCTACAGCCTCCGAAAGGGGCAGAAACACATCCGCCACTGGGAACACGACGAGCACGTAGGCGGCGATCAAGGTCACGGCAATTCGCTGGTCGGCCGCTTGCTGGCCCGCCCAATAGATCATGGAGACGACCATCAGCCCGACCACCCCTTGGGCGATGGCGTTTCTGCGTCGGGTCCAATCGCTCGTTCGCCGTTCCAGCATAGCCATTTCTGCTTCGTCCGTTTCGTAACTTTCAATAAGCTCGACGCTCTCCCGCTGACGACCCAGTCGTTCATTCCGAGCACCGCATCGATCAGCTTCTGGTACAGGCCACTGCGCTGCCACTTGAGCAGCGTATGGTTCTTCCGCGTGACTGCTAAGGAAGCGGCGGGTAGCAAGAGGCCGAGAATCAACAAATAAACGGCCGCCAGCAGCGCGAACCTTCCGTCAAAGCAGCCCAGCGCCGCAACCGACAACATGAACACGATGAAAGCAGCCGCGCCCGGAAACACGATGCGCAAATACACGTTTTGCAGATGCTCGATATCGTCGGCCAGCACGCCGAGCATGTCGCCCGTGCGGAAGCGGGAGCGGATGAACAGCGCCTGCGGTTCGAGGAGCCGGTACAGCCGGACGCGCAGGTGCGAGATCATGCGCAGAATCGTATCGTGTCCGACGAGACGTTCGACATAGTGCACGACCGCCCGGCTCGTCCCGAAGGTTCGGACCGTGAACCTTCTTCGACAGCCGCTCCCATCCGAAGATCCATAAGCCGATGAACGTCGATTCCATGAAGAACGCCAGCAAAGCCTCGATGGCCAGCGGAGCGCCGAAGACGTCCCCGACAAACCGCGAATAACTCGACCAGTTCATACCGAACTGAAATTCCTGCAAAATCCCGGTGACCACGCCGACGGCGAAATTGATCAGAAACAATTTGCCCCAGAACTTGGCCATCCGTTTATATTCTTCCTGCCTTTGACTACGTATATCGTCTCCATAATCGCAATCATTAGCGCTAATCCGATCGAGATGGGCACGAAAATAAAGTGAAAAATCGTCGTTGCGGAAAACTGTATGCGCGAGAGCATCACTACATCCATGGGATTCCTATTCCACCTTTCTCCTGAACCTGTTGTTTTGGCAAACCGTCACGGATTGTTGTGAGGATTGTCATGGTCTATCTCTATTGTGAGGAAAGCTTGTCCCGGAAAATATGACCTATATCAAAGCAATCCCGGGATTTCTTTTGTGAAAATTCGAATTTTTGAACTATTTTGGAACATTTCCCGATTCATTTTCTGGCATGCTATAATTTAGAGATCGAAGCGCAGGAACGGCAGCAGGGGGTGGGAACGAAATGATTGGAAGCGTATACCGAAGATATATTAAAAACAACTTATTTATGAAGCTGCTGCTTTCGTTTGCCCTTTTCATCATTCTGACCATCATCGCGCTCTCGTACCTGATGGTTCACGTGATGTCGCAATCTGTCGTACAGCGGGAGATGGACAACCAGAAGAAGGCGATGGAGAGCGTCAACGCGTTTTTGAGCGAAAAATACGAGTCGGTGCAATCGATGGTGTTGGGCGTCTATCGCGAACCGAGGCTGGCTGCCGACATCTCGTATTTCCTGCAGCATGATTTTCGGGATTATATTGAGCATGGTTTGAACCGATATTATGAAGAAGATGTCGCTCCGTATGGCCTGTCCTATTTTGCCAACCGGCTTGAGGACGATTCGGATATCCGGAATCTGATGCTGTACAGCGCGGAGAAGCAGTCCTTGTATGTGTACACCCGGCAAAAGTCGGCGAAGCTTCATGTGACCAATGCCGTCCGCTCGTATGTTCCGGACGCGATGGCGTTGGACAACAAGAACGTCTCCGTGCCCAATCCGTGGATTCGCAAAGAAATCGATCAATGGAACTCCCGGCTGTTTGCCGTCCGGGCTGCGATGAACGACAAAAACTCGCTGAAATATATCGGGCAGTTGTTGATTTATTTCGATTCCGACGGCATTTGGAAGTCGCTGGCCAGCTACAAAGAGACGCTCAGGGGGACGATTCTCGTACTGACTCCGGACGGGCAGGTCATTTTCGATTCCTCGGGTACGTATTACGGCAAACCTTATCCCTACATGAATCAAATTCAACAGGAGACGGGCATGCTGGAGCAGGAATCGTATATTACGACGCTGGCGCAAAATCAGGCTGGATACGTCGTGGTCGGCGCAATTCCGAAGCAAGAGATCGCGGCCGCGTCCCAAGGCTGGCAACGGACGATCCTCATCGCCAGCGTGCTGGGGATTCTGATCGCCATTCTGTTTCCGTCGCTCGTCGTGATCAATTTCGCCAAGCGGACGAACAAAATTATCCGGTTTATGAAAAAGGTCGAGACCGGGGACCTGACCTCGCGCATCATCGAGCCGAAGGAAGACGAACTGGGCCAAATTTCCCGCAGCTTCAACGATATGCTGGACGAGTTGAACCGCTATATCGAGCGGGTGTATAAAGCGGAAATCCGGCAAAAGCAGACGGAATTCGTCGCGCTTCAGGCGAGAGTCAATCCGCATTTTCTGTATAACACGCTCGAAGTGATCCGAATGCGGGCCATTTCCCAAGGCGCGCATGACGTGGGCGAGATGATCTTCAGTCTGTCGGCGCTGTTCCGCAACGTCGTGCAGCAGAAGGCCGTCTATACGCTCAAGGACGAGCTGGAGGCTTGCCGCTTGTATTTGGAGCTGTTCCGTATCCGCTATAAAGACAGGTTCACTTACGCCATCGAATGCGACCGGGAGCTGTATGGGATTCCCGTCGTCAAAATGTTTCTCCAGCCGATTATTGAAAACTACATCGTTCACGGCATTGAGGCGGAACGAGACGATAACTGTACTGTCATCCGGTTCTCCCGGGAGAACGGGACGATTCGCGTTCTGGTGGAGGACAACGGCGGGGGGATCGAGCCGCAGCGGCTCAAGGAGATCAAGGAAGCGCTCGGAGCGCCCGAAGAGGTCGGCGGTTCGTTCGGACTGCGGGTCGTCTATGAGCGGCTCAAGCTGCTGCACGGAAGCAGGGCCGGGATGAAGCTGAAGAGCAAGCCCGGGGTCGGTACGACCGTGACCGTATGGTTCCCGGAAAAGGAAGGAGCAGGCGAATCCGATGTATAGAGTGTTTTTGGCGGATGACGAGCCTTTCATTATTGAAGGGTTGTACGATATTATCGACTGGGCCGCGTTGGGGCTCGAAATCGTCGGTCACGCAGGGAACGGTCAAAAGGCGCTGGACGCCTTGAAGCGCACGCCTGCCGACATTCTGATTACGGATATTTCGATGCCGGCTATGACGGGACTGGAGCTTATCCGTGCCGTCCGCGAATGGAACCCGGGCCTGAAGGTCATCATCCTGAGCGGCTTCAATGAGTTCGATTATTTGAAGGAAGGCATGCGGCTCGGGATCGAAAATTATTTGCTCAAGCCGATCGACGTACAGGAGCTTCGCTCCACGCTGACCACGACGGCGGACAAGCTGAACGCCGCGCAGGCCGAACGCGTCTTCGGCGAACAGGACATGCGTATTCTGAAGGAGCACATTATGCACCGGTGGCTGACCGGGCAGATCGCGCCGAACGAATTCGACGAACGAGCCGAGCTGTTGCAATTGCAGATGAACCGTCCTTATGTGCTAGTGGCGCTCGTTCGTTTTCCTGAGGGAGACGCGGGAGACGCCGAGCTTGTAGCGGAACAGAGGCTGCCGGGCTTGTCCGTCATCCCGTTTCATAATATGGACGGCGAGCTGGTCGTTGTCTTTACGCTGGACGAGCCGGCGGAGGGCAAGCGTGCCGCGCTGGAGATGCTGGCCCGGACGAAGGTCGATTGCGCCGCGGCTTCCCGGTCTTGCCGCATTTCGCTTGGCAGCGTGGAGCGGCTGCCTTACGAAGCGGTGGAAAGCTATGCTCATGCGAAGAAGGCGCAGGAGTTCTTCCTGCTCTATCCCGACCGCGACATTCTGGATTACGAGGAAATCGCCGTTTCCGGAGAGGCGGCCGGACTTGATTTTCCTCTGGAATGGACGGAATATTCCAAGCTTATTTTGGCCAAAGATAAAGATAGCTTGCTCTCCCGCATCGATCAGGATTATGAATGGCTCCTGACGCAGGAGGGCATGACGCCAGCCTGGCTCCAGCAAATCTCCGTCGAGCTGATGATCCGGTTCAAGATGGAGCTGAAAGCGATCAAGCATACGGATTCGTCGGAGCTGTATCAAGAAGCCTTCAACCGCGTGCTTCATGCCGGAACGGTGGACCGGATGACCGAGGCTGTGAAGACGGTGGCCGGTTTAACCGTTGATTCTTTGATCCAGGACGTCCGAAGCCCCGTCATTCAGCAGGTGCTGAAGCTGATTCACGACAGCTACGCCGAAGAGCTGTCGCTGAAGACGCTGAGCGGGCAGTTTAATATTCATCCGGTGTATCTCGGCCATCTGTTCCATAAGGAAACGGGCGAGAACTTTACGGAATACATCAACAAGTACCGCATCGAGAAGGCGAAGACGATGCTGAAGGAGACGCATCTGAAAGTTCAGGAAATCGCCAAAACTGTCGGGTATTGGGAAACCAGTTATTTTTACAAACAATTCAAAAAATATGTCGGGATTTCTCCGACGGATTACAAAGGGCTGCTGTGAAGGGTAAAAAACGGCAGACCCTTTCTTTATTTTGTACAGCATACCTTTAGTTTCTTGCCTATTTGTAAATGCTTTCTTGAGTTAATGTAAAGGTAGCCATTGAAACGATTCAACGGCTGTTTGAAAGAAAAAGGGAGGTATCTGCGAACATGAAAATGAAAAAAAGAAGCCTGTTTGCCGGACTCGCGCTTATGCTATCGGCTTCGGTCGTCTTGACCGCATGCGGAGGCAGCAAGGACAGCGCGCAGGACGCAGGAGGCGCCGCGGGCAAACCTGTTGAGCTGATTTGGTATACGATCGGCACGCCTCAAAAGGACGTTGACCGGGTCATGGAAGAGGTCAGCAAATATACGAAAGAAAAAATCGGCGTTACCGTCAAAATGAACATGATCGACTTTGGCGATTACTCGCAAAAATTGCAGGTCATGACCGCTTCCGGTTCGCCGATGGACATTATGTTCACGTCTTCCTGGGCGTTCGACTACGTTCAGAACGCAAGAAAAGGCGCGTTCATGAAGATCGACGATCTGCTTGAGAAACAAGGCAAAGGCATCAAGGACCTGCTTGATCCCGCCTTCTTAAGCGGTTCCAAAGTCGACGGCCACAACTACGGTATTCCGGCCAACAAAGAGCTGCCGGCGCAAGAGGTATGGCGCTTCAACAAGCAGTTGCTCGATAAGTACAACCTCGATATCAAGAACGTGAACTCGCTGGAAAGCCTGGAGCCGCTCTTGAAAACGATTAAAGAAAAAGAACAGGGCGTTATTCCGTTCTCCGTCGACAAAAACTACGGCGTATTCGTACCGTACGACTATGTGATCGAGAAAATGCCGATGGCCGTAAAAGTAGACAACCAAGACTACAAGGTCGTCAACGTTCTGGAAACGCCGGAGATGAAGAAAACGCTCCAAACGATGCACAAATATTATAAAGCCGGCTACATTCCTACGGAAGCGGCAACGATGGTTTCCTCGACGGACGTGCAAAAAACCGGCAAATGGTTTGCGGACAAAGCAACGACGCAGCCGTTCGCGGACAACTTGTGGTCTGCCAGCTACGGTTATCCGGTTGTCTCGACTCCAGCCAGCCCGGCTTACATTTACAACTGGTCCGTTATGGGCTCGATGCAGGCGATCTCGGCGAACTCCAAAAATCCGGAGAAAGCGATGGAGTTCCTGAACCTGCTGAACACCGATCCGGTATTGCGCAACATGGTCGACTCCGGGATCGAAGGCGTGCACTACAAAAAAGTCGGCGACAACGTGATGGAGAACCTGCCGGAACCATCGAAAAACTACGATATGCCGACGTTCTCGCTGGGTAACCTGATGATCACGTACCTGAACCCGACCGATCCGAAGGACAAATGGGAAGGCTTCAAAAAATTCAACAGCACCGGTAAACCTGCCGCGCTGCTCGGCTTCAACTTCGACCCGTCCAAAGTGACGAGCGAAATCGCAGCAGTACAGAACGTCAAAGAAGAATTCTGGGCGCCGCTGATGACCGGTACGGTCGATCCGGATCAAATTGTGCCGCAGGCCATTCAAAAGCTGAAAGCTGCTGGCCTCGACAAAATCATGGAAGAAGCGCAGCGTCAAATCGACGCATGGAAAGCAACTAAAAAATAATCAAGCTTCAAAAGGCAACAGAGCTTCTTGACCGAAGCTTTCTCGGGTGAATGATAAGAACGGGGGACAGGGCGAATGGCATTCATTCGCCCCGTCTCATTGAACGCGAGGGGTGATGAATGTGAAGGGTGTGCTTAAGGATATTAGCCGGAATAAAGCCATGCTCATCATGGTGCTTCCCGCCACAATCTGGTTTCTTTTCTTCTCTTACCTGCCGATGGCCGGGACGATTATTGCTTTTAAAGAATACCGGTACCACCGCGACGGGTTCCTGGCCAGCATTATAAACAGCAAGTGGGTCGGGCTCAAAAACTTCGAATTTCTGTTCAGCACGAAGGACGCTTTTCTCATTACGAAGAATACGCTGCTGTATAACACCGTATTCATCGTAATCGGCCTGGTGTTGGCCGTCGGGCTGGCGATCATCTTGGCGGAGATCGCCAACAAGAAGCTGGCCAAGCTGTATCAGACGGGGATGTTTTTGCCCTATTTCTTGTCTTGGGTTATTGTCGGGTATTTCGTATTCAGCTTCCTCAGCTTCGACAAAGGCATGATCAACCAAATCGCCAAAGCGTTCGGGCTCACCGCCACGCAGTGGTATAACGATCCGACGTATTGGCCGCTTATTTTGACGCTCGTCTTTTTGTGGAAAACGATCGGCTACAACAGTGTCGTCTATTTGGCAGCCATCATGGGGATCGACAAATCGCTGTATGAGGCGGCCATGATCGACGGAGCGAACAAATGGCAGCAGATCCGCCATATTACGGTGCCGATGCTGACGCCTCTGATTACCATTCTGACGCTGCTTGCGATCGGACGTATTTTTTATGCGGATTTCGGGCTGTTCTATCAAGTACCGCGCAATTCGGGTACGCTGTTCTCGGTTACCAACGTCATCGATACGTACGTATACCGCGGCTTGAAATTTACCGGGGAAATCGGCATGACCAGCGCGGCCGGTCTGTATCAGTCGTTCGTCGGTTTCGTGCTCGTCATTACCTCCAATGCCATTGTTCGCAGATTCAATAAAGACAACGCATTGTATTAATCCACATGGAAAAAGGAGGGGATGACCGTGTCTGCACGAACGATGAAACGAAGCCGGGATTTTCATCATTTGTCTCCGGTTTGGAACGTAATTTTCAACCTGATTGCCGGCATTTTGGCTATTGCGTGCGTGTTTCCTTTCGTGTTCGTTACGATCATTTCGTTTACGGACGAAGGGACGCTGGCGCGCAACGGTTACCGGATCATTCCGGAAAAATGGAGTCTGGAAGCTTACCGCTATGTGTTTAAAGCCGGGGATCAGCTGCTGCAGTCCTACGGTGTCACCATTGCCGTTACCGTAATCGGTACGTTGCTCAGTATGATTATGATTGCGCTGTTCGCGTACGCGGTCTCGCGCAGAAGCTTCAAATACCGCAATTTCTTCTCGTTTTTCGCTTTCTTTACGATGCTGTTCAACGGCGGGCTTGTCCCGACCTATATTGTCGTCACGCAGCTGCTTGGGCTGAAGGACTCCATCTGGGGGCTCATTCTGCCGCTGGCCGTGAACGCCTTCTACATCATGATTATGCGGACGTTCTTCTCTACGAGCGTACCGGATGCCATTATCGAATCGGGAAAAATCGACGGTGCGGGCGAATTCGGGATTTTCTTCCGCCTGGTTCTGCCCTTATCGCTTCCGGGGCTCGCGACGATCGGCTTGTTCAGCACCCTCGGGTACTGGAACGACTGGTTCAACGCGCTGCTCTATATTGACAAGCCGAGCTTGGTGCCGCTGCAATCCATGCTGATGCGGATCGAGACGAGCATGCAGTTTATTTTGCAAAATACGAGCAACCCGTCGATGGGCGTAGCCGTGCTGCAATCGCTGCCGCAGGATACGTCGCGGATGGCGATGGTCGTTCTGGCGACGGGGCCGATTGTGTTCGCGTACCCGTTCTTCCAACGGTATTTTATTCAAGGGTTGACGGTTGGTGCGGTGAAGGAATAGTGGTTTGTTGAAAATCAGGTATTCAGCGACGTAGGGCGGTGGCGGTGGGGTATCCACTTCCGGTCGCTGTGGTCCTCGGGAAATTTGGATTGGAAGCCGCTGGATAGCGGAGATTTCCCGAAGACCAAGGCGAACGCTATCGCTCCTCCAGTGGATACCCCACCGCGTGCTACTGTGTCGCGCGAGCCCCGATTTTCAAAAAAATTCGGTGAGTAGTAGAAAAAATGGAGGTTGACGGACGAGATGGAACAATTCAGATTACCTAAAATTCCAATTCCTGCGATGGAGCTGCCGCGGGCGGTGCAGGACGTGCTGGCGGAAGCGGAGGTCAAGCTGGCTCATCGTCCCAAGCTGCTGCAATTGTTTAAAAATTGCTTCCCGAACACGCTGGCGACGACGACAAAACGGATGGAAGACGGAACGACGTTCGTGATTACCGGCGATATTCCGGCGATGTGGCTGCGCGATTCCGTAGAGCAAGTGATGCATTACGTGCCGCTGGCGAAGAACGACCCGGATCTGCAGCAATTGATCGCCGGACTGATTAAACGGCACATTCAATATATCCATATCGACCCGTATGCCAACGCCTTCAACGAATCGGCGAACGATTGGCACTGGAACACGACGGACGAGACCGAAATGTCCCCGTGGGTGTGGGAACGCAAATTCGAGCTCGATTCGATCTGCTTCTCGATGCGCTTAGCTTACAAGTACTGGAAGGAAACCGAGCGGACGGATATTTTCGATACGAACTTCAAGTCCGCGATGCGCAAAACGGTCGACCTGTGGAAAACGGAGCAGCGCCACTTCGAGCTGTCGCCGTACCGCTTCACGCGCAATAACGACATGCCGACGGATTCGCTGCGCAACAACGGGCTGGGTATGCCGGTGAACTACACGGGGATGATCTGGTCGGGCTTCCGTCCGAGCGACGACACCTGCGATTTCCACTACAACATTCCGTCGAACATGTTCGCGGTCGTGACGCTGCGGCAGATGCGTGAGATGGCCGAATGGGTGTTCCGCGATCTGGCGTTCGTCGACGAGTTGAAGAAGCTGGAAGCGGATGTCGATCACGGCATTCAACTGTACGGCATTTACCGCCATCCGGAGTTCGGCCCGATTTACGCTTACGAAACGGACGGCTTCGGCAACTATTGCCTGATGGACGATGCCGGAACGCCGGGACTGATGTCGATTCCGTATATCGGCTATACGACGCCGGACGACCCGATTTATCAAAATACGAGACGGTTTGCCTTGAGCAAACAAAATCCGTTCTATTACGAGGGCAAAGTAGCCAAAGGCATCGGCAGCCCGCACACGCCGCCGGATTATATTTGGCACATGGCGCTTTCGATGCAAGGGCTCACGGCGGTAACGAAAGAGGAGAAGCTGGAAATGCTGGCGATGCTGGAAGCGACGGACGCGGATACCGGCTTTATGCATGAAGGCTTTCATGCGGACGACCCGACCGTCTTCACGCGCAGCTGGTTTGCGTGGTCCAACAGCTTGTTCTCGCTGCTTGTATACGAAGCGATGAAGGAAGGGATTGTATGATACGGCCGATCGTCATTTTCTACGATCCGGGCTTTCCGCTCGGCGAAGGGATGCAGATCGATGCTGGATTGCTGCAGGGTGTGGGGCAGGTCGTCCCGGCGGACCGCTTGGCGGAGGCGCTAAGCTCCGCCGAAGGCGGCTGCTTCGTCAACCTGCATGCGCCGTATTTTCCGAAAGCCGCTTGGTCCGCGATTCTCGGCTTTCTCCGGCAGGGCGGCGGGCTCATTAGCGTCGGAGGCGCGCCGTTCAAGCACCCGGTCCGGGCGGAGAACGGAAGCTGGCATGTGGAAGCCGAGCAAACCGCCTATCATCAGCAGCTTCATATTCATGAAGCGCTCCGGGTCGATGCGGCTCCAGTGGTGAAGCTGGCAGCCACAGCCGACATTCCGCTGCTGGCCGGCAAGGAAGCGCTGCTCACGATAGCGGATACGTGGAACCTGGTGCCGCATGTGACGAAGAGCAGCGATTTGCCGCATCAGATGGGCTCTGCCGGACCGATGGACACGCATATTTATCCGCTGCTGAAAGGCATCTCGGCCGAAGGCCGCGAGGTGGCCGCGCCGGTCGTGCTCTGGGAGCAAACGAAAGGCCCCTTCACCGGAAGCCGCTGGCTGTTCGTCCATTTGCCGCTGACTGCGGCATTCTGGAACGAGGGCGGGGCCGAAGCGCTGAAGGAGTGGGTCGCGTTTTGCGCCAAAGGTGTGACCGAGCTGTGGATCAAGCCGAATTACGCTTCGTACGAGCCGGGCGAGCGGGCGATGCTTACGCTGCAAACGCAGCGGATCGGGCGCGGGAACGGGTCGGGCGACGGGGCTTGGAAATTCTCGGTTTCCCTGGAGCACGAGGCAGGGCAAGCTTCCTGGAAGCACCGCTTCGAAGCGGATGTCACGGAGGAGCTGAATATTCACCGCATTTCCGTCCCGCTTGACATTCAGAGCGGATTTTACCATATCGTCTGTCAGGCGCAAGCGCCGGACGGGGAGACGCGCATCCTGCGTCAAGGCTTCTGGGGCTTCGACGCCAAGCTGCTTGCCGAGGGTGCGCCGGTCAGCTGCGACCGGGATTATTTTGTCAAGGACGGACGTCCGTTCCCGGTCGTCGGGATGACGTACATGACATCGGATGTGGCGCGTAAGTTTTTGTTCCTGCCGAATGCGGCTGTATGGGACCGCGACATGGCACAGATGAGGAAGGCCGGGATCAACTGGATTCGGACCGGCATCTGGACGGCATACCGCAACATCATGCAGGTCGACGGGCACGCTTCGGAAGAGGTGCTGCGCTCGATCGACGCCTTCCTGCTTACGGCGAAGAAGCATGATTTGCAGATCACCTTCACGTTCTTTTCGTTTACGCCGGAGCCTTGGGAAGGCCTCAATCCTTACCTCGACCCGCGCAGCGTGGAAGCGCAGAAACGGTTTGTGCGTTCGATCGTCTCGCGGCATCGGGACACGAAGCATGTCGACTGGGATCTGATCAACGAGCCGTCGATGTTCGATCCGCCGCAGATTTTCTCCGACGGCCCGCGGTCGTGCCGCGATCCGTTCGAGCTGGCGGCTTACCGCGAATGGCTGAAGCAGCGGCACGGATCGATCGGCCTGCTGCAGGAGCGCTGGAACATGTCGACGGAGCAGCTTCCGGACTTTGAAGCGGCTGTGCCACCGGAGCCGGAAGAGATCAACTTCAACGTGCAGGATATGCACCAAGGGAAAAAAGGTACCCGCTGGCTCGACTACGCGTTGTTCTCGATGGAGATGCACAACCGGTGGGCGAAGCAGCTCTACGATACGATCAAGGACGTTTGCCCCGATCATATGGTCGTCGTCGGACAGGACGAAGCCTTGGGCGCGCAGCGTCCGTCGCCGTTCTTCTATGCAGAGGCGTCGGATTACACGACCGTTCACTCGTGGTGGTTGAACGATCATCTGGTCTGGGACGGCATCTTCGCGAAGACGCCGGATAAGCCGAATCTCGTGCAGGAGACCGGCATCATGTACGTGGAGACGCCGGACGGACGGGCGAAGCGCTCGGAGACGGAGCTGCGCGGCATCCTGGAGCGCAAATACGCTTATGCTTTCTCGACCGGCGGCGCGGGGGCGGTTCATTGGATTTGGAACACCAATTTCTATATGGACAATGCCAACGAATCGCATATCGGGGCGCTGCGGGCGGACGGGACGGAGAAGCCGGAAGCGGACGTTTCCTACGACTTCGGCCGCTTTATGGAAGAGATCCGGGATTTGTTCCAAGGCCGCAAGCTGGAGGAGGTCGCCGTTGTCTTCCCGTATTCCAACGACTTTTCCAACCGGAAATTGGCGTTCGATGCGACGACCCGCCTGACGCGGGTGCTGTCCTACGAGCTGAAAGTTCCTTTCCGCGGAGTCGGGGAATACCATCTGGATTCACTCGCAGAAGTACCGGCGAAGCTGATCATCCTGCCGAGCGCACATAATATCGATAGCGAAGCATTTGCGAAATTGATCGAAATCGTACGGGCTACCGGAGCGACGCTGCTTGTCACCGGTCCTCTCGGGCTGGATGCCTACTGGCAGCCGGCAGAGCGTCTCAAGGAGGCGGTCGGTTCCTACCGTCCGGCCAACGTGCGGCGCGAAGAAATACTGGAGCTCGACGGCCGCTTGCTGCCCGTCTCGTTCGGACAGCGCCGGATCGCCGAGGTGGCGAAGGAAGTCCGGACGGACGAAGTCGCCGAGGCGAGAGCCGACAAGCTGATCGACGTTCCGCTCGGTTCGGGGCGGCTCCTCTGGTGCCCGCTGCCGATCGAATTGAACGAGCGTGCCGAGCCGCTCGCGATGCTGTACCAGCACGCATTGACAGTGGCGGGCTTCCGCGCGGAGCTGGAATGGCTTCGCGGCGGAGGATTCCCGGGCGTGTACGGACGGAAGCTCGCTTTCCAAGACGGCGCACTGTTCGTCTTCGTGTCCGAATTCGCCCTTGATACCGATGTGGAAGTGAAGGACCCGGCCACGGGCCGCCGGTATTCGTTTGTGCTGGAGAAAGAGCGTTCGGTGCTGTTCGCGGTCGACCAGGAAGGCCGCTTGAAGTCCGTGTACCGGCCGAAGGAAGTTCATATCCAAGTGACCGGAGAGTAATCCGGGGGGAGGCGTCACAAGCCATGAGCAAAAAAAGAACCGCGCATATCATTTCCCATACGCACTGGGACCGGGAATGGTATTTGCCCTACGAAAAGCATCATATGCTGCTGATCCAACTGATGGACACGCTGCTTCATACGCTTGAGCGCGATCCGGAGTTCAAGAGCTTTTATCTGGACGGCCAGACGATTATTTTGGAAGACTATCTCCAGGTTCGCCCGGAAAAGAAGGAGCAGCTTGAAGCGTTCATCCGGGAAGGCCGCATTCATATCGGACCTTGGTATATTTTGCAGGACGCGTTCCTGACGAGCAGCGAAGCGAACCTGCGCAACCTGCTGATCGGGCATCAGGACGCAGCGCGGTACGGGACGATCACCAAGGTCGGATATTTCCCCGACACGTTCGGCAATATGGGGCAGGCGCCGCAAATTTTGCGCCAGGCCGGTATCGACAACGCAATGTTCGGCCGCGGCGTCAAGCCGACGGGCTTCAATAATACCGTGTCCGATTCGGACTACGAATCGTCGTTCTCCGAGCTGCTCTGGGAAGGCCCGGACGGCTCGCGGGTGCTTGGCATTTTGTTCGCGAACTGGTATTGCAACGGAATGGAAGTTCCGACGGACGAGAAGGAAGCGAAGGAGTATTGGGAGCGGAAGCTCGCAGATGCCGAGAAATACGCTTCCACCGGCGAGCTGCTGTTCATGAACGGCTGCGACCACCAGCCGATCCAGCAGGACTTGTCCGAGGCGATCCGCACGGCGCGAAAGCTGTTCCCGGACACCGACTTCGTCCACTCGAACGTGGCGGATTATTTGCAGGCCATGAACCGGTCCTTGGACCGGGAGCTGTCCGTGGTGAAGGGCGAGCTGCGCAGCCAGCGCACGGACGGATGGTCGACGCTGGTCAATACCGCGTCCGCCCGCATTTACTTGAAGCAGATGAACCAGCAGGGGCAAGCGATGCTGGAGAAAGTGGCCGAGCCGCTGGCGTCCTTCGCGCACTTGCTGGGCAAGGAGTATCCGCACCACTTGTTCACATACGCTTGGAAAACGCTGATGCAGAACCACCCGCACGACAGCATCTGCGGCTGCAGCGTGGACGAGGTGCACCGCGAGATGGTGACCCGCTTCGACAAAAGCCGCCATGTGGCCGAGACGATCGTCGACGACAGCAAGCGCGTCATTGCGGAAGCGGTCGATACGTCCGTCTTTGTCCGCATGGGCGCGGAGGCGCGTCCGCTCGTCGTCTTCAATACGGCGGGCTGGGATCGGACCGGAGTCATCACCGTGGAGCTGGACGCCGAGCGTCTATACTTCCGCGACGGCTTCCCGCTGGACGAGATGAGCCGCCGCATGCAGGCGCTCGACGTCTCCGGCCGCACGCTGGTCGACGCGGAAGGCCGCGCCGTGCCGTTCACGATGCAGGACCTGGGCCTGCAGTTCGGCTACGACCTGCCGGACGACAAGTTCCGTCAGCCGTATATGTGCCGCAGGGTGAGCCTCACCTTCGAGGCGCAGAACGTGCCTGCGCTTGGCCTTGCCACGTACGCGTGGCTTAAGCCGGCCGACCGGGCTTCGTCCCCGGCTGCCGACGCCGCTTCGCTACTGAACGGCGACCGTGTGATGGAGAACGGCCTGCTTCGCGTCGAGATCGCGGAGGATGGTTCCCTCACCGTGACGGACAAGCAAACGGGCCGCGCGTTCCGCGATTTGGGCGTGTACGAGAATACCGGCGATATCGGCAACGAGTACATGTATAAGCAGCCGAACGGCGAGACGACGCTGACGACGAAAGGGCTGAAGGCGGACATCCGCGTCGTCGAGGATACGCCGTACCGTGCGACGGTGGAAATCGTGCACGAATGGTCGGTTCCGGCTTCGGGCGATGCCGTGTTCGAGCAGGAGAAGCGGGAGCTGGTTTACTTCCCGCACCGCAAGGGGCAACGCGTCAAGGACATGGTGCCGCTCGCGATCCGCACGCAGGTCAGTCTGAGCCGCAGCGGCCGCGGCGTCGAGCTGCAGGCGTCCTTCAACAATCAGGCGAAGGATCACCGACTGCGCGCGCTCTTCCCGACCGACGTGGAGACGGCGGTACACCGCGCCGATTCGATCTTCGAGATTGCGACGCGGGACAACGAGCCGGCGGCCGAGTGGGAAAATCCGAGCAATGCGCAGCACCAGCAAGCGTTCGTCGACGTAAGCGGAGCAGGGGCGGGCCTCACGATTGCCAACCTCGGGCTTCAGGAGTACGAAGTGCTGCGGGACGGACGGAATACGATTGCCGTCACGCTGCTTCGATCCGTCAGCGAGCTGGGCGACTGGGGCTTGTTCCCGACGCCGGAGGCGCAATGTCTCGGCGAGCAGACGGTTCGGCTGGAGATTATTCCGCATAGCGGCGACGGTTCGGCTTCGGGCGCTTTTGCCGAGGCGTACCTGTTCCAGGTTCCGTGGACGGCTTGCCAAACCGGTGTGCACGGCGGCTCGATCGCTTCGGGCTATGCTCCGTACCGCTGGGAGGGCGACGCACTTGCGTTCTCGTCCATGAAAGTGAGCGAGGCTTCCGGCGATCTCATGCTGAGATGGTTCAACATGGAAGCGGCCGGAACGGAGCTGGGGCTACATTCGGCCCGCGGCGCGGAATCGGTCTACAAAAGCAACGTCTTGGAAGAAGCGGGTTCGCTCGTTTCGGAGGGCCCGAGCTTGTCTTTGCCGGTCGGTCCTTACGAGATTGTCACGCTGGGCGTTAAGCGCAAATAAGATAACTGCTGCAGGGCAGCCTAAATCTCGAATCGGGGGTTAGGCTGCTTTTTTGCGTCTGTGAAAAAAGTGCGGAAGCTTTTCTACTTTTCCAAAAAAGACACTTGAAGTACACATCAGGTACTTATAATGAAAAAGATGATGAGAACGGAGGCAAAAAGCATGAATCCACAGCAATATCAGCAGGCTTCTGCAGACGGCCAAGAACAACTTCAACAATTCCGCAGCTTTGTCGAATCGATGCATGATTCGTTCTACCGGCTTGCGCACCGGCTGCTCCAAGACCGCGAGCTTGCGGTGCAAGAGGTAGAGCGTACGTTCGTTGAGGTGTTTCGCAGACATGCGGAGGAAGGGTTTTCGCCAACGACCGGTTCTATGAGGGCAGTTGCCTACCGGGTGCTTATTCACCGGTGCAAAATGGCTAAAGCTTCGGGCAAACGCGGGCTAAAGAAAGTCAAACTCGGACCCCGTACCATCCTCGAAGCCGTTGATGCGCTGCCGGATGAGGCGAAGCTGATCGTATCGCTGAAGTACGAATGTCAGCTGTCCTATGAAGAGATAGGGGAAATTCTAGAGATGTCCCCGGAGCGTGTAAAAAAAGGCGTTTGGTGCAGCAGGGAACGGTTAAGCAAATGGATGGAGGAGCCCCGTTCTTCTTTGAGCCTTGGGGTGGTTATGCATTAATCCAAGATTATGGGAGAGCAAAGCTTCCGTACAGGTCTTGGATTAATTTTTTTGCGGCGCCAGGGAAAACGACAAAAATATCTAACCCGTCCTTATGGGCTTCATAAGACGGGTTTTTTCGTTTGAAAATGGCTGCCTGCGGCGGGAAAAAAGCGGGAACATTTTTTGCCCGGGCCGATATACAAGAATTGAGCCTTGCCAAGCGGACGGCGTTTTTGTAAGTATAGAGATGCAAAAGTGGCCGGAGTCCCGCGCGTTCTGCTTGAACTGGGGACGTTTGGCCAAAAGCCGCTGGGAGGGACCGGAATGAAAATGAATATGGTGAAAATGTTAACGATTCTGGCATTATTGATGCCCGGCTTGTTTGTCCCGACAGGAGGAGGGATCGGGATGGCTGCTACAGGGAGCTTGGTATTGACCGGTGATTTTGAAACCGTTATCAAGGACAGCTCCGGAAAGTGGATGGGAGGAAAAGCGCCGTCCAATTGGACCGGCGGATTCAAGGTCGGCGGCGGCGCGTTTGCTGTGGACTCCTCGCAATCGCACGGCGGTACGAAGGCTCTGAAGCTGTCCGGAAGCGCGACGTCGGACCGGGCTTCCGTCACGCAATCGCCGCTCGTCACACCGAATAAAAGCTATAAGCTGTCCATGTGGATGAAGACGGACAACGTAAACGCCGGAAGCGGCGGCATGTATGTCCGGACACAGTATCTTTATGATAACGGGTCTACGAACAAGAAAATCAGCGATGGCCTGCTAACGCCGAAGCTAAAAGGAAGCAGCGACTGGCAGCCGTACGATCTGTATCTGACGATTCCGTCCAACGTGAACAAAGTGGTGGTGGAGCCGATATTCGATTTTGCTTCCGGAGCCGCTTGGGTGGACGATGTGACGCTCACGGAGTGGGCCGGAGCGACCGATCTTGCCTTGGAGCCAACCGGAGTGTCTGTCGAAGTGGGGAAAACCGCGCAGCTGACTCCGGTCATTACGCCGAGCAGCGTGGCATCCGACGTGACGGTGCTCTGGTCGTCGTCCGACGCTTCGGTAGCTTTCGTATCGTCTTCGGGCTTGGTTACGGGCAATCAGGCGGGCACCGCTACCCTTACCGCCCGGACCGATGACGGCCGTTTCTCGGCGCAATCGATCGTCAGCGTGGAAAGCGCCCAGATGATGCAGGCCTACGATACGATCCGGCTGAAGTGGCTGAATAAGCTGACGGGCGGTACCGGCTATGACCCTGCGGATGCCGACTACGCTTATTTTCTGGACAATCTGGCTTCCTCCGTCAGCAATGCGGAGCAAACCGGATTTTGGAACAAGCTGAACACGGCGGCGGGACGCACGTATCTGTGGAGCGATCTGGCCAGCACGACCGTCTCTGCGCAGGTGACATCGAACTTCTCCCGCTTAAGAACGATGGCGGTCGCTTACAAGACGCCTTACTCGGCTTTGTACAACAATCCGGCGCTAAAGAAGGATCTTGTCGAGGCGCTTGACTGGATGTACACGAACCGGTACAACGAGAACAAAACGCCGTATGATAACTGGTGGGATTGGGAGATCGGAGCGGCACAAATCTTTAACGATATTCTTGTGCTGCTGTATGATGATCTGAGCCCGGTGCAGGTGGAGCGGTACATCAGGGCAATCGACAAGTTTTGCCCGGATCCGGTCTATTCCTCCGTTCTCGGAGCGAAAGGGAAGAAGCAGAACGGCGCAAACCTGCTGGACAAAGCGCTGGTCGTCACGCTTCGCGGCGTGCTCGGCAAGAACGGCGCAAAAATCGTACAGGGCCGCGATGCGATCGGCAACGAGTTCGTCTATACAACGAGCGGCGACGGGGTGTACCGCGACGGCTCGCTGGTGCAGCACAGGAACATCGCTTATACCGCAGGGTACGGCGGGGTGTGGCTGAAGGGCGCTGCGGATATGGGCTACATGCTGAACGGCTCGCCCTGGCCGATTACGGACCCGCGGACGAACAACGTATACGATTGGGTGACGCAAAGCTTCGAGCCGATCATCTATAACGGGCTTGCGCTCGATATGACGAACGGGCGGGGCATTTCCCGGCAAACCACTGGCTCCGCACGGGGGATGATGATGACCATCCTGCGCATGTCCGACGGCGCACCGGCGAATAAAGCGTCGGCTTACCGCAGCATGGTCAAGGAATGGATGACGAAGGATCGAATCACGACGAATTATTACCAGGCGTCCTCGTCGATTTATGAAATCAAGTTGCTGAAAGGATTGTTGAACGATCCAAGTGTACAGCCGCGGGGCGAGCTGGTGAAGAGCCAGGTCATGGCGGGCATGGACAAAGTGTTTCATTTCCGTCCCGGCTACCTGTTCGGCGTCAGCCTTTTCTCCGACCGGATCTCCTCGTTCGAGAAGGGCAACGGCGAGAACCTGAAGGGCTGGTATACGGGCGTCGGCATGACGTATTTGTACAATGAGGATCAGACGCAGTACCGCAACGATTTTTGGCCGACGGTGGATTCGTTCCGGCTGCCGGGCACGACAACGGACGGCTCCGGCAAAACGTTGACGGCGACCAATTGGGCGAGCTATCCCAACACTCAAACGTGGGTGGGAGGTTCTACGCTGGACGGCCTGTACAGCGCGGTCGGCATGGACTTTACGCTCAAGAAGCTCACCGGCAGCGACCTGCAGGGCAAAAAATCCTGGTTCCTGCTCGATGACGAAATCGTCGCGCTCGGCGCCGGCATTACCTCTACGGGCAGCAATCCCGTGGAGACCATCGCCGAGAACCGGAAGCTTACGGACGGGAACGACAACCTTCTGACAATCGACGGCGCCGTCGTGCCGAAGGAGACCTCGGATCTCAATCGGACGGTCCAATGGGCGCATCTGACCGGGAACGTGCCGGGGACGGATATCGGGTATTATTTCCCGAACGGCACGAATGTGGCGGTGAAGCGGGAAGCGCGCACCGGGGCGTGGAAGGACATCAATACGGGGTTCAGCGCGACGCCGATCACCCGCAATTACTTAAGTCTGGCTTTCGCTCACGGCGTCAAGCCGGTGAACGCGGATTACGCTTATGTTCTGCTGCCGAACCGGAATGCGGCGGCAACCCAAAGCTACAGCGCGCAACCGCCGGTGTCGATTCTCGCGAACAATGCTCAGGTGCAGGCGGTGCGAAAGCCGTCGCTCGGGATCACGGCAGCGAATTTCTGGCAGGCGGGGACGGTCGATGGGCTGACGGCGCGAAATCCGGTATCCGTGATGGTGAAGGAACAGAATGGAGAAATGACGCTCTCCGTCTCCGATCCGACGCAGAAGCAATCGTCGGTGACCGTTGAGCTGAACCGCGGCTCGCTGGAGCCGGTAAGTCAGGGCAGCAGGGTGAAGGTCCTTCAGACGTCGCCCAAGCTGGTCGTGCAGGTCAACGTGGCTGGTTCTGTAGGGGCGACACACATGATCAAGCTGCGCGACCCGCTCGTCCCGCATTAGGAGGGTGGCGTGCTGCAGGCCGCTGGCGTTTCGGAAACCGGCGTATATCCCTCGGCCGGTCCGGGGCGGTGACGAGCACGGTATCCGATGCGGCGTATCGCATCTATCAGAACGAAGCCCCGATCGCCAGCGTCGGCGGCAGCACTTACGGGTATGACGTGCGCCAATTGACCCTGGGCACGACTTAAAAGCGGGCGCGCCGTGCCTTTTGACCGTGCGCCCGCGGTCTTGCCAAACGGCCGGACGACGCATTAGACAAAGTGGAGAAAGCGAGGGGGAGCACACACCATGAAACGCACCTATTTCCGCATACGGAACCCGTTTGCTTCGTTTCGGAAGTCGATGCTGCAGCGTATGCTCGCTGTATCGCTTTTTGCCTCGATCTTCCCCGTCATCTTTGTCGGGATCTCCAGCTATTGGTTTTCGTCGTCCGCCATCCGCAAGGAAGTGGACCAAGCTAACGCCCGCGTCTTGAAGCACGCTTCGTACTCCATCGATACGGCGCTCCAGCGTGTGCGCAGCAATGCGCTCCAGATGCTGCTCGGTTCGTTTTTCAACGGCAACCTGACAGAGCAGAGATGGATGAACTACGCCGGATTTTACTCCAATTTGTTCCAAAATCTTTCCTCTCTTCAAAATAGCAACGCCGAGATCAGTCGTATTGTCATGTATATTGCTGAAGACGATTATCTGGTATCGCCGGATCAAGGCGGTCATAAGGTAGCCGGAGAGGAGGACCGCCGGCAGCTGCAAGGACTGCTTGCTTCCCGCGAAGCGATGTACTGGAGCAACGATACGTTCCGGTTTATGGGGGACGCCCCCGGGAGGGAAGCGGGCGTGACGCTCGTGTGTCAGGTGCCGTTCCAAGCCTCGGAGCCGATCGGGCTCCTGCTTCTGCAGCTGAATCCGTCGTTCCTTCAGGAAAATATGACGCGATTTTCCGCTTATCCGGGCGAGCTCTCGTTCGTATTGAACGAGGAGGGCCGGGAGGTCGTCTCGTCGGCCGGGCAGCCCGCTCCTCAAGGATTGTATGAGCAGGTGGGAGAGCATCCCGGAAGCGCTTTCTCCTTCGCGTGGGAAGGGCGGGATTACTTGGTCACCGCCTTCCATTCTTCGTTCAACGGCTGGACGTACCTTGATATGGTGCCCTTGCAGGAGCTGAACGCCAAATCCCGCGGCATCGCCGTCATTACTGTTGCCATCGTGCTGGTGTTTTTGCTGCTGGGCGCGGCGGCGACGGCTTGGAGCACGAAGCGGCTGTACCGGCCGATCGAGCATCTGGTTTCGCTGGTGCGCGGGAACCGGGACGAGGAGCTGCTGGCCGATGAGATCGGCTACGTTCGGAACCGGTGGGCGGAGCTGAACCAGGCGACAACCCGTCTCCAGACGCAGCTGAACCGGCAGCTTCCAGCCATTCGCGAGGCGTTCGCGCTGCAGTGGCTGCAAGGGCATTACGCGCATTATACGTCGGAGCAGCTTCCGGTGCTGTTCGAACGCTACGACGTGCCTTATCAACACATGCATGCCGTCTTCGCGCTCGCTTACGATCAGTCGGCGGACGGCAGCAGCCGGTTCCGGGAAAGCGACAAGGAATTGATCGTATTTACGATGAAAAATATCGCGCAGGATGTACTCGCGCAGCAGCGAGCAAGCGGCATGGTCGTGAACCTGCTGAACGATCAGATTGCCGTCTGGCTCTGGGAAGATACGGAGGACCCTGCGGCATGGTTCACGCAGGTGCAGGAATTGGCCGCGGGACTGCGCGCTGTGCTGGCCGACTACTTGAAGCTGCCGGTTACGGCAGGGCTTGGGGACGGGCCGGGGCAGCCGGGAGGCTTGCCAAGGCTGTTCGCGCAGGCGGCGATGGCGATCCGCTCCCGGTTCTGGGCCGGGACCGGTCAAGTGATCCGCAGCGGGGACGGGGACGCCGGCGAAGCGAAGTCCTACCCGTACCCGTTCGAGCTCGAAGCGGGGCTGGAGCAGGCGCTGCGCAACGGCGATGCTGCGGAAGCGGAGCTGCAGCTTGAGCAGTTCGCCGCCTATGCGCAGGAGACGCTGCGGGAGACGGAGCGCATTCGGACGGCCTATTACCAGCTTCTCACGGCCGCGCTGCGGGTCGTCTTCCTGCTCAACCTGTCGCTTAAGGAAGGCAGTGACGGGACTGGCGACGAAACCGACCTGTACGTGCAGATCAAGAACGTGCATTCGATCCAAGAGCTGAACGACTGGTTCCGGGAGCGGCTGATCCGTCCGATTGCCCGGAAGGTGCAGCAAAGGCATCATCAAGAATACGAGCGGACGTTCGAGACCGCTGTCGCTTACATCGAGGCGAATCATCATATCGATCTGTCGCTGGATCAAGTCGCCGAGCGCTGCGGACTCAGCCCGCCTTATTTCAGCAAGCTGTTCAAGCGCATTGTGGGTGTGTCGTTCATCGAATATTTGACGGCCTACCGCATCGAGCGCGCCAAGACGCTGCTGAAGACGACCGTCCTGTCCGTCGCCGAAGTGGCGGAGAGCGTAGGCTACCAGCCGAAAAATTTCATCCGCGTATTCAAAAAACAAACCGGGCAAACGCCCGGTCAGTTCCGTGAGACGGGTTCGGCATAAGGCCGGACCCTGTTTTGATTGAAAAACCTTCGATCCCTTTATTTAACAAATTGCACGTCGTAGCCTTTTTGCTTCAATTGATCGATAACCATATCTTTCATCGCATAGTGCGCTGCACCGACGACGACAAAGTAGGTGGATTTACCGT
The DNA here is from genome assembly GCF_024213375.1 of Paenibacillus sp. MZ04-78.2. GTDB lineage: Bacteria > Bacillota > Bacilli > Paenibacillales > NBRC-103111 > Paenibacillus_G. The sequence continues at coordinate 24,815 of NZ_JANAVJ010000006.1, forward strand.
CTTTTTCCAACAATTCCGCCAGTTTTTTCGTCATGTTCTTGTCCCGTTCCCCTAACAGCCTTTGAGCCATCTCGCTTTGGGTAAACTGCTGCGAAGCGGAGAAAGACTGGCTAAAGCCGTCCAAGTCCCCCTTGGTCCACAGCTGCTGCCACTGCTTGAATTGTGCGGCGGCATCCGGAGCGTTAGCGTCAGGCGATAACAGATGGTCCAGCATCGCGTTCAATTCTTTCTCCTGCTCTTGTGGAGAAGCGCTACTTAGAACATCGCCTTGCAGCTTAAAGCCTTCCAGCTCCTGAACCGGTTTTCCGGCCAGCTTGGCACTCGACAGGAAGTACATATCGACACCCAAAGCGGTCGCCTGTGCCAACTCCTTAGGAGATTTCATAAGCGTAGTAAGGGACAGGTTGGAGGTGATCACCCAAGGCTTCAACTGATCGAAAGCTTGCTTGGACAGCCCCAATTTGTCGATCACGCGCTCCAGCTTTTCGTACGTTTCTTTGGATACGTGGTCCTTCAGCGTCGTGCCGTCGTTATAGCTCGTCAGACCGGTAAAATACTCCAACCCCGCTGTGTCGTTCGGCATGAGATCCACTTCAACCAACAGCGCGTCGGACGACTGGAAGGCATCCTTGATTTGCTTTCGCAGCGGATACATCTCCGGAGTCCCCAAGTGAACCGATCCGAGCAAATACAGCGTATTGTTCCCCTTCGTCACTTTCCAGAAAAGCCCTTTGGCCCCGCCATCGGCGGTTTCATACGCATATTCGATGACCCGGCTGGCCAGCACGACCGCCTGCTCAACGGTACTTGGTTGATCCAGCTCCAGACCGCTGCCGGTTCCTTGGACGATGCCTATTTTCTGCAAATACGGAACTGGCGCAGCGTCTTTATCCATCTCGAAGGCTGTCGGCAGCTCGTACTGCTTTAACAAACCGAACAAAGATTGCAGAACGGTATCTCTGGTTATCGATGCAGTTCCCGATGGTAGCGTGAAATCGCCCTTTTTGCTTAATCCCAGCGCATCCAGTTTCGTTCCGGTCGCTTGAACTAACGCTTGAAATCTATCAGGGGCAATCGGCTTCTGAAAGGTTCCGTCATAGTACCAGGACAGCGGGAAAATGCCGTATTTTTCGCCTTCGTTCAGTGCGCTTACAGACCATTTGCTGATCTGAGGCGTAACCTGCGGTGCTTCGTTTGCTAGAGCCGGTATGATCGTTCCGAGCATCGAGGTGACCGCGAGCAATCCCCCGGCCAGACTGCGTTTCCACTTGTTCCAAGTTCCAGATTTCATGCGAAGTTGCCTCCCGGATGTATGTAGTAGAATCATAGATAAAAGCAGTACTGATTATAGACCTTTCGGCTGGGAAACTCAACCATGGGCTGGAAAACGCGGGCTGCGGTCGTGCTCATTTTTTGTAACGCCGGCGAAGTTAAGAAGTGGGCATGAAGTGCGTAAATCGTGCACAGGCGCGTCTTTTCGGCATCTGTCGCGAGGGGAGATGCTCCTTTTTTGCCCGGCGACCGCCCCAAGAATTGCGCCTTGTCGCCGCCTCCGCTTCACTATACGATGCAGACATATTCGATCGAAGACGGATTGATCTGACATACGCAGGAGGTGGAAGCATGAGTTCATCCGAAACGGAAGCGGTTCGCGGTGGCTTGCGGAAGAGCGGAGCCGGGCGGAAAACAAACGGCTTCATTAAGGAATGGGCGGTCGCTTTGCGAAGAGACAAAGGCTTATACTTGCTCGCGGCGCCGGGATTGCTGTTTTTTCTCGTGTTCAAATATTTCCCGATTTGGGGATTGGCTCTGGCCTTCAAGGATTACTCGCCTTGGAGCGGCTTCTGGGGGAGCGAATGGGTAGGGTTCAAATATTTCCAGGAATTTTTCTCGAACCCCGACTTCTGGATTTTGTTCCGCAACACGATGGGGATCAGCTTCATGAACATTTTATTGTTCTTCCCGATGCCGATCGTGCTGGCGCTGCTGCTGAACGAAGTGCGATTGCTGTTCTTTAAGAAATTTGTGCAAACGGTTATTTACTTGCCTCACTTTTTGTCCTGGGTCGTCATTGTGGGGATCTGCTTCCTGCTGCTCAGCCAAGGCACCGGCGTAGTCAACCAACTGATTACGGAATCCGGGGGCAAGTCGATTGCTTTCTTGACGAACCCGGACGGCTTCTGGCTCATGCTGACCGCGCAGAGCATCTGGAAGGAAGCGGGCTGGGGGACGATTATTTTCCTCGCGGCGCTTACGGCGATTAACCAAGAGCTGTACGAAGCGGCGCAGATCGACGGGGCGAACCGTTGGAAGCAGATGCTGAACATTACGCTGCCGGGCATCCGCAGCACGATCATCGTGCTGTTCATCCTGCGGCTCGGACAAGTGCTGGAGGTCGGCTTCGAGCAAATTTACCTGATGGCAAGCGCGCCGGTATCCAGCGTGGCCGACGTGTTCGACACCTACGTCTACCGCGTAGGCATCCTGAACGGCCGGTTCGGCTATGCGACCGTCGTAGGCGTCTTTAAATCCGTCGTCGGTCTCATCCTCGTCGTTACGGCCAACCGTCTCGCGAAGCGTTTCGGAGAGGAGGGACTATACTAACATGAAAGCATCGGCCTCTTACCGTTTTTTTCAAGCGGCGAATTATGTGCTGTTGACCGTCATCTCGCTGCTGACGCTGCTGCCGTTTCTGTACGTGGTGATCATCTCGTTTACCGACGCGAACGAGTACGTGACGAAGTCGGTCGTTATTTTTCCGGAAAAATGGAGTCTCGACTCGTACCGGTACATTTTGTCGACGGGGACGTTCATCCGATCGATGGGAATCAGCGCAGTGCTGGCCGTTGTCGGCACCTTACTCAGTCTTGTGGTGACCAGTTCGCTCTCGTATGTGCTGTCGCGCAAACGGCTGAAGGGAAAGCAGTTTTTCCTCGTGGCGATTTTGCTCACGATGCTGTTTCAGCCGGGGATGATCCCGAACTATATGCTGGTGGACAGCTTGGGCCTTACCAATACGATCTGGGCGCTTATTATGCCGGTGCTGACCGGGGCCTGGTACGTGTTCTTGATGAAAAATTTCTATCAGGACATGCCTTCCGAATTGGAGGAGGCCGCCAACATCGACGGCTGCTCGGACATCGGCGTCTTCTTCCGGGTGATGCTGCCGCTGTCGCTGCCTGCACTGGCCGCCTTCGGACTGTTTTTTGCGGTGGCGTACTGGAATACGTATTTCAGCGCGGTGCTGTACATTAACGACGACTCGCTGCGGCCGATGCAGGTGCTGCTCCAACTGCTGCTGATTCAGGCGTCCACGCAGGTGGCTGACCCGAGCGTTGCGGCCATGATCCAAAGCGAGCAGACCGTGCCGCCCGATGTCATCAAGATGGCTGCCGTCGTCATCTCCTCGCTGCCAATCGTTGTAATTTATCCGTTTTTGCAGAAGTATTTCGTCAAGGGTATGATGGTGGGCTCGGTCAAAGGCTGATGGCATTCAAGTCTGACCGTGTCCGGCCGTTCGCCGATAAAGGACATTTCGCCTCACATGCGGAAACATACTTAAGGGAGGTCATCTTGAATGAAAACGATGAAAACAATCGCAGCGGGCGCTGTATCGGTTGCCCTGGTCGCTTCGCTCGCCGCCTGCGGCGGGAAGACATCCAGCGACGCTCCGGCAGCTCAAGGGGACGGCAAATCCGGCAAGCCGATGGATATCACCATCACGACGATCGCGTTCAGCGCGGCGCCGACAGGGGAGCTGGAAGGGCTCAAGAAGATCGGTGAGAAATTTAACGTCAATCTGAAAATCAATTACATCCCGGCTAACAACATCTCGGAAAAGCTGAACGTGCTGCTGGCGTCGAGCGACATCACCGACGTGATGTTCGTGGAGGACTTCAACACGACGCCGAGCTTCCTGAATGCGATCGACAAAGGCGCGTTCTGGGAACTGACGCCGTTTATCAAAAATTACCCGAACTTATCCAAATATCCGCAAAGTGTTTTTGATAACGCCTCCATTAAAGGCAAGCTGTACTCGCTGCCGCGGGTGCGTCCGCTGGACGGCTCCGAGGCGCTCCTGCTGCGCAAAGACTGGCTCGACAAGCTCGGCATGCAGCCGCCGAAGACGATGGATGAGCTAAATAATGTGCTCACGGCTTTCGCGAAGAACGACCCGGACGGCAGCGGCAAAGCCGACACGTACGGATTGGCGCTATTCGGTTCGCCGGGTCCGGCCGGGTTTCTGGTCAGTATGTTCGGCGGGGGATATGGCTGGCAGAAAGGGGCAGACGGCAGCATCACCCCGAGCTGGATGACGCCGCAGGCGAGAGAAGCGATGCAGTTCTGGAACAAAACGTTCCAATCCGGAGGCATCGTGCCGGATCTGCCGGTCATGAAGAGCCAGCAGGTGCGCGACATGCTCGTTCAAGGAAAAGCCGGAGCGGCGATCACGAACGTTTATGATGCTTATAAATTCAACCAAGACTTGAAAAAAGCGAATCCGAACGCCAACCTGGTGGCCTATGAGATTCCGAAGGCTGCGGACGGCAAGGCGCATTACGAGCAAGCCATCGGCTTTTACGGCCAATTCCTCGTCAGCAAGAAAGTAAGCGAGGAGAAGCTGAAGCGCATTATGGAAGTGTACGATTATACCGCGACCGAGGAAGGCTATAATTTGGGAACATACGGCATCAAGGATACGGACTACACGATCGGCGCGGACGGAGCGGTCACGCAAACGGAAGAAGGCAAGAAGAAAGGCTATTCGGGCGACACCACCGGCCAATGGTTAACCGGTTATTATAATAAATACCAGCGTGCCAGCGTGCCGGGCATGCCGGCTGATGTCCTCGAATACAATAAAAAACTGATCGATACCATCGCGGGACAATCTGCGCCGAATCCGGAATTCGGACTGCCGAAATCGGCGCCGTTCAAGGAAAAAGGAGCCGACTGGAACAAAAAGATCAACGATATGACGATCAACGTCATTATCGGCAAAGCGACGATCGAGGATTGGGACAAATTCGTCAAGATGATGAAGGACGATCCAGGCTATCAAAGCCACATCAAGGAAATGAACGACAGCTTTAAAGCCAAGGGTCAAAAGTAATCTGCAGAGGAACGAATCACGCTTGTCAAGCCCGCCTGTACTCCCAAACGGAGTGGCAGCGCGGGCTTGGCTGCGAGGTTTCCCCAAAAATTTCGAAGAACGGAAGGAGATTAAGGCAAGATGAAGCATGAACCACCGTTAGCTAAACCGACGGAGCAGCAGCTCCGCTGGCAGGATATGGAGCTCGGGATGTTTTGCCATTTTGGCATCAATACGTTTTGCGATCAGGAATGGGGCGACGGCTCGGACTCGCCTGAGCGGTTCCATCCGACGGCGCTGGATGCGGTTCAGTGGATAAGGACGGCGCTGGACGAGCCTATGGAGCTGGATCATGCGGTGCTCATGGAAGATATCCGGTATGGCGAGCGTATCCGGGAATATTCGCTGGAAGCGATGCTGGACGGACAGTGGGTTGAACTGGTCCGAGGCAGCGCGGTCGGCCATAAGAAGATCGACCGGTTTGCTCCGGTCCGTACGGATCGGATTCGTCTGAACGTACTGGACAGCGCCGCCGTGCCGAAAATCCGCTCCATGTCCGTGTATTGCGTTTCCGGAGGGGGACGGAATAAATAGATGCCATCGGCCCCGGCTTGTCCTTACGGTTCCCTCTTATTTCGTTCATTTCTTCCATTTTTTATAATTTAAAATGAAATTGTTTTTTTCCGTATGTACGCGATACTGGTGCAAGTTGGCCTTGACCGTTCGCGATCCGTCCGTTCCAACTTTAATTCTGAGCGACTTGACGCTGGCCTCGACCGGAATGACCAAGTATCCGTGATGGGATTTGTCCATTTCAAATGCTTGCTCGGAACCATCCGGAAACACGGCTGTAAATGTGGCATCCGCGTTGGAGCTGATCACGACCCGATAAATCGCACCGTCTACACTGGGTTTCAGCTCCTCTTTTCCGTCCCCGGATGTAAAGAAGAAGCTGCCCTCTTTCGAGGTTTCAACAGAAAAATAATCCATAACATCATTGGACTTGTTCCTTATGCCCGGTGGGTCGTTCTGGGGCTCGTAGGCGTAAGCCGCTGTCGATCCGGTCAAAAAGAGACACGATGCCAATAGTAAAAGTTTTTTCATTTGCTTTTCCACCCCTGAAAATAATGTTTTAGCTCAAACCCGGCTCAATTATGGTAGTTGATCTTGTTCCAAGCCTCCGTATGCTTCGTCTCGGGGCTGTAGCAACACACCTGATTTTACCATTTGAGATCATTCTTTTACAAACATTGATGTTGACATTCGGAAAACAATCTTCCGATACAATAAAGGGGACAGGCTGGACAAAGATGGACGGTGACGAAGAAACGATGAAAAGAAAAGGGATGCTGCTTCTTCTGGTCGCGCTGGTATCCTTGGCGCTGTATTCCAAGTTCCCGGCTCGTCCCGGGACGGCGGCGAAGATTGGGGTCCAGGCGCCCGCATTCGTGCTCACGGCGCTGGATGGACAAACGTACACAACGGAGCAATTTCGCGGCAAGCCATTGATCGTCAATTTCTGGGCTTCGTGGTGCGAGCCGTGCAAAGTGGAGGCTCCCGCGCTGGTCCGGCTGTATGAGCGGTATCAGGACCAAGTTGAGTTGGTGGCGGTTAACATAACGGCCAAGGACCGGATCGAATCCGTCCGGGCGTTCGTCTCGGAGCATGGTCTGCCGTTTCCGGTGCTGCTCGATGAACGGGCGGAGACGGCCCAGGCGTACCGTATCGTGCCGATCCCGACAACTTATCTGGTGGACCGCAGCGGGATGATCACGGATAAAATTACCGGTGCTGCCGACTATGCCACTTTTGAGAAAAAAATAACGGCGCTGCTGCAGCGCTAAAACGGCGAATCGCCCTCCTCCAGCCTTTTCCGAGCTGAAGCGAGGGCGATGGTCGTTTTACATGTTTTATTATACCGTGTGCAAATAACGGGCCGTTTCCGTCCGGTAAGCGCTGATGGCGGGGAGAATGCCCGCGAACATGCCCAGCAGCGCAACGCCCCCGATAACGGCAGCTACGTCCCAGCTGTACGCGACCGCGACGGTCACGGATATTTGCGAGCCGATATAGTCCGACAACAGCCAAGTGAGTCCGCCGCCGAGCGCCGTGCCGAGCGCGCAGCCGAAGACGACCACCAGCACGGATTCGAGCAGCACGATCGTGACGACGGCGCTGCGGCCTGCGCCGATGGCGCGCAGGATGGCGACGGTCCGCCTTCGTTCCACGGTGGAGCCGTAGAGGGCCAGAACGACGGTCAGCCCGGCCATGCCCAGAACGACGTAGCTGATATATTTCAAAATTTGTTCGCCGCTGCCCATCATATCGAAGATTTTGGCGATGACTTGTCCGGGAAACACCGCCTGCGCCTCTTTGCCCTGGTTGATCTCCTGATACATCTTCATCAGATCCACATAGCTTCGCGGCTTCACTAAAGCGGCGGTCACGCCATGCTCGTCTTCATCGTGCTTCTGCTCCCCCGCATGCTCATGGCTGACCCAGTAGCTGTCCATGCTGACGTAGATGCCTTGATCCGAGGGGGCCGATACGCTGTTAAGTATGCCGACGACCGTGTAAGGATAGTCCTTGTGGCCTTCGTCGTGCTGCAAAGATTTGGCGACGCCGTGACCCGAAATGAGCTGATCCCCGACCTTCAGCCCGATTTCCTTGGCGACCTTGGCGCCAAGCACCGCTTCGAATGGCTTGTCGAACAGCCGCCCGGCCGCGAGCTGAAAATAAGGCGGGTCGCTGGGCTTTCCTTTCAACGCGAAGAAGGAAGGGGTCGTGCCGACGAGCCGGAACCCTTTATAATTGTCGCCGAGCGCAAACGGAACCGCCTGCGTGACCCGGGGATCGTTTTCAAGCGTGCGGTAATAGTTCAGCGAAATGTTCGCCAAAGGGTTATCCATCAAAAAGATCGTGTTGAACACGAGCTGATTGGCGCTGCCCTTGGAGCCGACGATCATGCCGAACGGCTCGCTTGCTTTGACGATACCTTGCTTGATGCCTGCGGAGAGCATCATGATGCTGAGCGTCATCGCGACGCCGATGCTGACGACGATGACGGTAATAAGCGTTTGGACCCGCCGGTTCATGAGGTTGCGCCAAGCCATGTGCAGCAAAGACATGTTACCCGACCTCTCTGGTATCGTAAATGGAAAGCTCCCGGAGGCTCACGACGCGGTCCAGTCTGCCGGCCAGCTCCGGGTCGTGAGTGCACAGCAGCAGGGCCGTTCCGTTCTGCTCGCAAGCTTCGGCCAGCAGCGAGAACACCTGCTCCGCATTGGCGTGGTCCAGACTGGCCGTGGGCTCGTCCGCCAGCACAAGGGCCGGGCGGTTCGCCAGTGCTCGCGCGATGGAGACGCGCTGCTGCTCGCCGCCGCTGAGCTGGCCCGGCTTGTGGTGAAGCCGGTGCTCAAGGCCGACCTGCGTCAGCAGCTCGCCGGCACGCTGTTTTTGCGCCTTCGGCGGGATGGTTTTGCCGAACTGCATGGCCGCCAGCACGTTCTCCAGCGCAGAAAAGCCCGGCAGCAGGTTGAAGCTCTGGAACACGTAGCCGATATGCTGCGCGCGGAAACGGTCCAGCTCCGCTTCGCTCAACCGTTCGAGCTGTCGGTCCAGCAGGCGGATGGTGCCGCTTGTAGGCCGCAGGATACCGGCGATGAGCTGAAGCAGGGTGCTTTTGCCCGAGCCGCTCGGTCCGACCAAGGCCACCCGTTCGCTTGTGTTCATGGCAAAATGGGCGATGTTCAGCACGTTCACCTGCCGCTTGCCCGGGAGGGGGTACGTCTTGGTCAAGTTCTCGGCATGCAGCATTACTTCAGCACCTCCACGATGTCCGCGTTGATGCGGATCAGGCTGACGAAGCCGGTCTCTTCGTCCGTTTGCGAGCCGACACTGAGCGTGCCCGTCACTTTGACCTGATGCTCCGTCGGCGTTACGTCCTTGCCCTTGGGCATAAAGACGACGACGATATCCGTCGGCCAGTCCGCATCCGTCGAACAGAACGGGCAGACAGTGAGCGCAACTTTGGTCAGCACGAAAAAGTTGACTTTGGCGGTTAACGGCGGGGCCATGAAGCCGGTCATTTCTACTTTTTTGCCAGCCAGTTGGTTCACTTTATCCGAAAGTTTAACGCCGCGTACCGTCATCTCGGCGTACAGGTCATCGAACGTCAAAATAGGCGTTTTGCCCGCTTCCTTCACGATATTTTTCGTCGCCGCAGGTTTAGCTTGCTTGGACGCCGCTTGTTCAGCCGCTGCTTGCGGGCCGCCGGGCCCCGTAGCCGCATCGCCCGCGGGGGCCGTGCCTGCGGGCACAGTGCCTGCTGCCCCGGGAGCGGCCATCGCACTGCCCGCTGCGCCTGCGCTCGGACTTCCTGCCGCGGTCTGCTCGCCGCCCGCTTGCCCTGCATCCGCCGCCACTGGCTGAGCGGCTTTGCCCGCCTCTCCCGCGCCAGCGGCCTCCGCTCCCGCGCCAGCCTGCTTCGGCTGCGTTCCGGCAGCCGAAGTCTCCGCCGCCGGGGCGGACGCTGCCGCCGAAACGGAAGAATCAACCGGCCCCCCGGAAGACAGGGGAACCGGTTGATTGCAGCCGGGAACGAGGAGCATAACGGCGATCAGGCTGGCGGTTAAGGCGGTCATGCCTCTTGGTTCAAGCCGCATGGATAACGCCTCCATTCACTCCGTAATTTCCATGTGTGTTGATCTCGCGCGCCTTGCTTATTTCGCGAGCACTTCCAAAATGGAGCTGCCGGACACAAATGTTGTGCCGTTCTCGAATCTATGCTCCAACGCGAAGTCTTTGCCGTTTTTGGTCGCTTTGCCGCTGTTCAGATTCAAAAGAATTGTGCCGTCGTTGATCTGGATCGTAATTTCTCTTGCCGACGCTTCGTACTTCACCGTGCCGCCCATCATATGGACGAAGTTGGCTAGCGGAATCCAATTTTTGCCGTCGGATTTTGCATCGGATACGTTCAGGCCAAGCGCGTTAGCCATGCCGAAGAACACATCGGTGTTATCCATCGTGCCTTTGAAATATTGCGACCCCGGGCCGTAGGCCATCAGCGGCACGTCGTCGGCCGTATGCACACCTTGGCTATCCGCTGAACTAATGGTGCCCGGCCGCAGGAAACGGTCGCGGTTCGGATCGTCCGGATTCGCCAGCTTGGCCGGATTGGCCACATATTGGCCGTCTTTGTTTTTCACCGTCGGGGAAGTCGGCACTGCATCGAATTTGTAATCCTCATAGTAGTCGGGATGCGAGCCGAACACGACAGCCAGCTTGCGGTCAACGTCCGGCGTGTCCGGGAACCCGTCGCCGTTGCTGTCGACATACGTCGGGAATTTAGAATCCTCGTACGTGCGGAATGCTTCGCGGCCCGACTTGCCGTCGCCTTCCCAGTATGTTCCCGCTACGCTGACGGAGTGCGAATGGTCCGCCGTGACGACGATCATCGTCTCGCCGTTCTGCTCGGCGAACCGCTTGGCTACGCCGATCGCTTTGTCCATCTCGATCGTATCGTAAGCGGCGCGCTCCCAATCCAGCGGGTGAAGCTGTTTGTCGATGCTTGCGCCTTCGACCATCAGGAAGAAGCCTTTATCGTTTTTGTTGAGCGTATCGAGCGCTTTTTGCGTCATGTCCCACAGGTTCGGCTGGTCCGTGAACGATTTCAGCTCCGCTTTGTTGTTCGTCGAGCGGTCGTAGTATACGCTCATGTCCGCCGTGTGGAACAGGCCGAGCAGTTTGTCCGGCGCATTCGCCGCTTTCAGTTGGGTAGCGTTCTCCGCGATCGTGTAGCCTTTTTGCTGGAACATATCGAACAGGTTTTTCTCGTCCTTTCGTTTGGAGCCTGGCGTCGATTTCGGAAGGAAATAAGCCGATCCGCCGCCCAGAATCACTTCCGGCTGCAGCTTGTACAGCATTTCGGCGATTTCCGGCTTGTCCGAGCGTCTGCGCGTATGAGAGACGACGGCCGCCGGGGTGGCATCTTCGATCTCCGATGTCGTAACAACGCCGACCGACATGCCGCGGGTCCGCTTGAGCATTTCCGCCAGCGTCTCGACCTTCGGATCGTCCAGCGAGCTTTCCGTATTGTCCGGATAGATGCCCAGGCCATTCACGGCGGACTTGTGGCCGGTATTGTACGCGCTGGCGCTGTTGGCGGAGTCCGTTACCAGCGCATCCATCCCGGAGGTCGTCACGACCGCGCGCTGATCGAAGTTATCCATTTCGAGCAGACTGTTGTATTTGCCCTCGGTGATGCCTCTGGACATGATGCGGGACATCGTAATATCCGGAAAAGCCATGCCGTCCCCGACGAACAGGATAACGTTTTTCGCTTTTTTGCCGCCTTGGTCGGTGAGCACGACTTCGTATTTCACGGTTTTTGCTAAGCCGTTGTCGGCTTTGACGGAGACTTCATAGGTGCCGGGCTCATTGATTTTGACGTCCCGGATGGTGAATTCCTGGCTTTTGTCCGTGTTGGTTTTGACAAAAGGCTTGCCGAAAAATGGCTCGGCATCTTTGCCGTTCACCGTAATGGTGACGGAGGAAGGCATCGTCGTCAGGTGATTTAATTCCACATGGAAGTCGAAGAGGCTTCCGGCTAAAAATTTCGCTCGGTCGATCGGTGCGATGTACACGGATGGAGCCTGCGCGGTTTCCGCCGCATAAGCCGCCGGTGCGGGCTCGGAGACGAATCCCGTGCCGGTTGCGAGCAGGCTGCCGGTGACCGCGATGGTGGTTAAGACTTTAAAAGCCTTTTTCTTCATTTCAAATAAGCACCTCCACTTGAATTGGACAACTTGATTATAGGGGAGCTGTGTAAAATGGAATGAATGATTACGTTAAGAAATTATGAAGAATTTGATTAGCTGGTCCCAAGACGGGAAAAAGCCTCAGGCAAAGCCTGAGGCAGGAGTACGATGTGATGTGCTATCCGTTTCGGCCGAGAGGGACAAAGAAGCGGAGGGTGAAGATTAAGCCGACTTGCAAGGCAGCGGATGTTTAAGAAAAAACACGTTCTTATGAACGTGTTTTCCTGACGGCAGATGAAATTTTTAGCAAAGGGCAATTAGTGAAGCTGCTCTTTCAATTTTTTTACTTCGCTTTCGGGCAATCCCGTTGCTTTAGCGATTTTAGCCACGTCCATGCCCATTTCCAGCAAGTTTTTGGCTACTTCAATTTCTTTTTCACGTTTTCCTTCTTCTTTAGCTCCATCGATCATAGACGCTTCGTCGTGCAGCGCTTTTTGCCGCATTTCGTACAATCGTCGGGCTTCTTCGTTCTGGCTCAGAAACTCCAGCGTATCCATCGCTTTTTGCAATGTTGGCTCGTTCATGGCGATGACCTCCCATAGTTCTTGTTTATCTACGCCTTTCAGGAACAACAGCCATTTCACTAGCTTATCCGATAGGCTGGCCCTTTGCGATTGCAGCTTGGGCAGCTCCATGAAATGAATCTCGATATCATCGGTAAGCCTCAAGCCGGTATGGTGTTCCCGCAAATGAAAAAGGTTATAGTAACGATCATTGGGGATAAAGTTGAAATTTAAGATGTTGATGGTGATGGTCTTTTTTAAATCTTTATATTTTTGTCCTTCTTCAAGCTGGCTGGAATACATTTTGCTCCAATAATACAGCGTCCGTTTCTCTATATCGTACCGGTTGAACAGTTGAATTTCGATGTTCACTTGCTTTCCATCCGCTGTGCGGGCATGAAGATCGAGAATCGATTGCTTGTCGTGCAGCGCGTTTTTATCAATATACGGATTGAGGATCTGAATGTCCGTGATCGGAGAAGGCTCGCTTTCTCTCAAGGTCACATTTAAAAAATCCAGCAGTACGTCTTTATTTTCTTCGACACCGAAAATGCGTTTGAAAACGAAATCGACTTTAGGATCAAGTCTGTTGGTCATCCTCTCAACTCCATTTCCTCTGCCTCATTATTATACCACGATGGAAAACGTTCAGACACATGGACAAAATATTCTCATACCATAGAAATACCGGACGATCCTTTGTGGCGCTTCCTGCCGAACGCAACCCTGTACAGCATGTACCCGAGAGAGGCGCTCGCGTAGTTAAGAATCACGTCGTCGATATCGCCGGAACCGACGCGCAATACCGTCTGCAGAAGCTCGATGACGATCAGCGAAATGATGAAGCCAAGCGAAAAACCGAGAAACGTCCGGCATCTCCGGAATAAGAGCGGCAGCAAAATTCCGAAGGGGATAAACATCCCGATGTTGCCACCCAGATTGATAAGCACAACGGATAAAGCGATGGAGTCAAAATGAATAAAATAATAGCCGATCGTGCGAAAAGGATGCAGGTTGTACCGAAGCTCGTCCGCATGAACCGTCCGCCCGAATCCGACAAACATCATGTACAGCATGCAGGACGTATACAAAATGAATGCGGTGGCGGCCCATGGATTGCGTTTTCCCCTCTTTTTTCTCCTCATGGTGTCGCTACCGCCCCTGGCCTTCTTCGCAAAGACCGATCAAGTGCTCCGCTTGTTTCATTAAGGTGTGTATCTGCTCCTCCGAATACGTTTGGAAACCTAGCGTAACAAGGTGCGCCCGCATCGCTTCAGGCAGTTCCCGGACATGCTGTTCTAACGTTTGGCCGTCGTCGAGGGCGAGATAGCACCAGAAGGCCTCGGCATAAAGCTGCCATGCGAGATTATCCGGGTCGCCTGCTTCCTTGTACCGTGCCGCCTTGCGGGCCGTGAGCTCGTCTTGAACAGATTGCAGCTCAAAGGCATCCGCATCGCCGCTCCGCTTGCGCAAGTATGCGCGGTAAGCCTGAAGCGACGTGAGCAGTTTATCGGGATCAATGCTGCCTGCACCGAACCGAATCTCGCGGTAGGCCGGGTACAGGTCCAGTCGTCTCATGATCGGCAGCAATCCTCCGGTCGACATTGCGCCATGGACAAAATAAGCGTAGACCATCGCCGCTTCCCCCCAAACGGCATCAGCGGCAAAGCTGGCCGTTATCCGTTCTTGGGCGTCTAGACTTTCCTGAAGCCAAGCTTGATGCTCGGCGATCGCGGCTTTGGCCTGCGACAGCATCCGTTCTCTGCCTTGCGGAGATTGAAAATACGCCGAAGCCTCGGTGATCAAAGCTTGCAGCAGTCCCGAAGGGTCCGAAACGATGCGTGCCTCCTCCAGAAAGCGGAAATCCCACGGGGAACCGATAATTTGCTCCATTTGCGGCAGTGGGTGGACATGGAGCTGAATGACGTGCTCCTGAAATAGCACATTCGCGCTGTAATGCGGCTGTTCTTGGTTCGACGTATAGACATTTAAGTCCAAGTCACTGAACCGGTCCGCTTCACCGCGCCCCACGGAGCCGCCTGCCAAAGCGCCAACCTGCTGCGAGATCGGCTGCCGATGCGCATATTGCTGAGCCAGATCGACATAAAACGAAGTATAATTCAATGATGTGACCTCCCGCGAAATAAAAGTAGACGATTTCTAGTACAGAGAGTTGGTTTTAACAAGAGGTTCCGAATCATCACGATAGTTGGCGAATTTAGCGATGCTCGGCTTAGCTCATACGCTTGGCGGAATGGCGCAGCCGGAATATCCGGAGATGGTTGCCGTTTATCGGGGATGAAAGAATCGCTGCAAAATACAATTTTCACCCTTAATCTCTCCTTCAACTCGAACTGTATTTCCCGACGCCGGTAAATCCGGCTTTGGAGCGGGCTCTCCCGCAGGCGCCGGACTTGTCACGCGGCCTCGGATTAAAGCTGTACTCGTTCTAACCCTGCGGCTTCGCGAACGTGCTCCACAGCTTATCGAATTTGGCTTTGGTCAAAATCTCGTGCGTGACAAACCGTCCGTTATAATACGCGCTGTATGTCGTGAAGGCGGTCGGGGCGTTTTGCGCCTGTTCCTTCGTCGTGAGCTTCACGCGTTTTACGGGAATTCCGTACGCCCGTTCAATGGCATCGAGCTCTTCACCAGTATAATGGTCGGTAAAAGGGCACTGGTCCGTATACAGCACGACTAGACCGTTATCGTCCGCAACGGCCTGCTGCTTGGCGCTTTCTCTAAAGCGGGGAAGCGGGGCGTCTGGATCGAACCGCTTGACGAGCAGCTCGAAATAGGGAGGAGCGGTATCGCACACCTCGAACCCATGTTTCACGTAGTATGACTTCTCCGAGAGATAAGGCCGCTTCTTATGGCTCGATGCTGCAACGATGCCCGCTTTGCCCTCCGAGTCTCGGATGCATTCCTGTAAAAGCTGCACTCCATATCCTTGTCCCTTGTAGCTTCCGGACACCCAAAAGCAGTTGATAAACGTATAGTTTGGAGCATCGATTGGCACCTAAGCGTTCTCGGCAGGCAAGTATTCGATGAACACTTTTCCTTTGGCGTCCAGCTTTTTTAAGACAAGCCCTTCTTGAAAACGGCAAGCCAGCCATTCTTTCTTCAGGCTGACGCCGCGCTGGGCTTTTTTGTCCGACATGGCGCAACAGATGTGCTCCCGAGCGATATTATCAGAGGTAACTTGTACGATGCTCATTCTCAGACCTCCCGGATCATGCGTCGTTTATCCTTCTACAGGCTGAAACGCTCCCTGATAATGGCTGATGTCGCCGTGCAGCTTAATGTCCGGCTTGCCGTCCTCAGTAAATTCGATCTTACACAGGCAGGCCGGATGTATGTACGGCAGCTCCCATAATTGCTCGATCGGCCTTTGCTCGAAAGCGGCCATCAACAATTTGACCACGACGGTATGGGTGACGATCAGCACGGCCTGCCCGGCATGGTCGCGCAGAATGTGCCGGAGCTTGCCGAGGGCGCGCTGCTCCACCTCCGCGAACGTCTCCGCTTGAGCGGCGCGGAAGCGGTCCGGCTGACGCCAGAAGTGCTCGTAAGCCTCCGGGCAGCGCTCCGTAATTTCGGCAGCAGTCTGTCCTTCCCATTCGCCCAGATTGATTTCCTTCATCTCGTCGCATTCCGTTATGGCAATCGGCCGGCCTCCGCGGATTAGCTCGGCGGTCTTGACGGCCCGGGGGCTGGAGCTGCTGTAAATCCAATCGAGCGGCTGCTCCAGCAGCGCTTCACCCAGCCAACGAGCCTGTTTCACGCCAAGCTCCGTCAGCGGAGAATCCTGATGACCTTAAAACCGGTGCTCCACGTTCCATTCCGTCTGGCCGTGCCGGACCAAATATATCGTTGTTTTGTTCATCCCGCGCCTCCTAGCTGATCCAATGATCGGAAAGCTTAACGATTTCCCAGCCATCCTTCGTTTTCTTCCAAGTGGCGGTCATTCCTGCGGCGCCTAACGGAGAGCGGTATTTCCCGCCGGTGACCGTCACGCTGTCCGGCGAATGAATTTCCAGTTTCTCAATATTGAGCAGGATGCCGTAGAGGCTGTTCGTTTTCGGGTCCAGCTTGTTTTTCTCCTTTAATTGTTGATAGGAGTCGAATAGAATCTCCACGCCGTATTTCGTATGAAAATGATGGATAAGTTCGTTTCGCTCGCCTTCGGACAGCTTCCAGTCTGTCATCTGCCAATCCAAAGAAATAAATTGCATCTTGGAGTCCAGACTTGGCTCCAGGTCCATCAGCTTTTCAAACGCATGCGTTAATAAGGAAACCTTAGACGTGAAATGATCCGGTGCCGCCTGGTTGGTTTGCGCGGGATGCGTGACGGCCTCTGGCGTCGTCGTAACCGGCTGGATGACCAGCAGCCATGCGAGAAGGAGCAGTAGATGATTCATGGCGCTACACCTCGACCTCCTTATAATAAAATACGGTATCGTTCAGGCTGCCGTCCGCGGAGCGTGCGTAGCGGGGAATGCGTCCCGCCTCCACATACCCGAGCGACCGATACAGCAGGTTGGACGGATCGCCTGCGCGCGTATCGAGCACAAGCAGCGTTCGGTTTTCGGTGCGGGCCCGCTCTTCGGCGGCCAGCATCAGGGCGCGGGCGATGCCGTTTCTGCGGCTGTGGGTATGGACCATAAGTTTGGCGACTTCCGCCCGGTGGGCGGCATTCTTTTTTTGCGCTAGCTGGAGCTGCACGGCGCCGACAATCGTCTGATCGAGCTTGGCCGCCCACAAGACGACTCCCGGCTCCAGCGCGCTTTTCCAATAATCCACTGCTTCTTCCTTGCTTAACGGCGGCAAAAAGCCGACCGAAGCGCCGCTCTCCACGGTATCGATCAGCAGCTCGGCCAACTGCTCCAACGATTCCGGATCGTATGCCCGGATTTCAACGATTTCCAAGGAACGGCTCATCCTTCCTGTCCCTCCTCTGCTTCAACCGCATAGGTGCAGCGAAACCGCTCCACACCCGAATAGTTTTCGCCCAGACTGACGATCTCGAACCCGATGTTCCGGTAAAAATCGACCGTGTCCTCATCCGTTTCCGCGACGATTTCGGCAGGGCCTTTGAGGTGGATCAACTCCAAAATTTGGCCACGGCCATAGCCTTGTCCCCGGTAGTCCGGCTGGACCGCAATGTGTCGCAGCTCCATCACGCGCCCGGGATTGATCCGGAAGCCGACGAGGCCGAGCAGGTTCCCGTCCTTTTCGTAGCCGTACAATTCAAGCTCTTCGCTGCGCTTGTAGTCGCTTAAGGTTTGCTCCAGCCGAGCCGGGTCCGGAAAAATGGAATATTCGAGAAGCTCCGCGATTTCGGGCTGGTCCAATCTGGATTTGATATCGATTAGCAAGGGGATCGCTCCTTTGGGTGTAGGTTTCGGCTTCGGCAGAAAAACTTTCTTTTATTCAGTATAAAGGACTTGAAAGGTTTTTCCAAAACAATCAATGCTACCATTTAATTTGAGATTGACGGATGATGAAGAAAGGACTACAATAATCAACAATAAACCACAAAAATAAAGTTATATAAACAACAACAAACAAAAAATGACCACCAATCGTCAAAAGCGGAGGAACACTTTTTCGTCGGAGTATTTTAATCGATGGAATGAGGAGGAAGCGGGATGAAGCTGGATTTTCATTTTCACTTGGAGGAGGGGCCGTACTCGACCGGCTGGCTGCAGCGGACGGCGCGGGCGCTGGAGAACGTGCATCGGGAGAGCGGACTGCTGGGCGACCGGCCGCATTCGCTCGAATGGATGAACAAGCTGGGAGAGCTGCTTCAGCAGCGGCTTGCGGCGGGCTGCTTCAGCGAAGAATGGCTCGCGTTCTATTTCGAGCAGGGGAGGCGGCGCGGGATTGAGCGGTTCGGGATGGTGGATCACCTGTACCGGTTTACCGAGTTCCGGCCGTATTACGAACGACATATGATTGTGGACGATACGCCGCTTGGCCGGCGGCAGCGGTACTGGCTGGACCGTGTCTGCGTAAGCTCCATCGAGCCGTATCTTCAGGCGGTGCGCCGGGCGAAGGCCGCGGGCGTGCCCGTATCGCTCGGAGTCGAGGCGGACTTTTTCCCGGGCGGCGAGGCGGAGCTCGGCGAGCTGCTGTCGCAGTACGAGCTGGATTACGTGATCGGGTCGGTTCATTTTCTGGAAGGCTGGGGCTTCGACAACCCGGAAACGCAGGAGCTGTTCAAGGAAAAAGACCTGCTTGCCCTGTATCGGCAATTGTTTGACTACGTGAAAATGGCGGCTTCCAGCGGCTTGTTCGACATTATTGCGCATCTGGACAATCTGAAGGTGTTCAATTACCGGCCGGAGGAGAAACTGCTGCTGCCGATGTACGAAGACGTGGCCCGTACACTCAAGCAGGCCGATGTGGCGACTGAGATCAATACCGGGCTTGCTTACCGGTACCCGGTCAAGGAAGCTTGCCCGAGTCCGGATTTTCTGGACATTTTGCATAAACACGGCATCCCGATTACGTTAAGCTCTGATTCCCATTTTCCGGACGACATCGGGACGCAACTGGACGAGGCGATGGATTTGTTGGCCCGGACCGGGTACAACGAAATCATCTACGTGCACGAGAAGAAACGGATCGCCGTTCCGCTCGGGCGGTAAGGGGAGGTCCCCATGGAACTGTCGTTGACCCCGGATGTGTGGCATATCGGCTACGCGGAGCTGACGCTCCGTATTATTACGGCGCTGGTGCTGGGCGGTCTGATCGGCTTGGAGCGGGAAATTGGCGGGCATTCGGCCGGTTTTCGCACGCATATTCTCGTCTGCATGGGCTCGGCTCTCATTGTGCTGCTGTCGAGCTACGGTTTTTCCGATTTTGCGGGCGAACGAACGTGAGGCTGGACCCGGCCCGTCTCGCTGCTCAGGTGATCAGCGGCATCGGCTTCCTCGGCGCCGGAACGATTCTGCGCACGGGGTCGACTGTGTCGGGGCTGACGACTGCGGCTTCGCTATGGGTCGTGGCGGCTATCGGTCTTGCGGTTGGCGCCGGTTTTTACTACGGAGCCGTCGTTTCGACGGCTGCGGTCATCGTCAGCCTGTTCCTCTTGAACAAGGTGGAGAAGGCGGCTTTGACGAAAACGAAGCGCAAGCGCGAGGTAGAGGTCGAGCTCTGGGACGGGGACGGGAATCTCGGTATGATGCTGAACCGGATCAAGGCTGCAGGCGTTTCCGTCACTGGAGAGCCGGGCGAAGGAAACGGAGAAAGGCTTCCGCAACGCCGTAAGCGTACGCATGGCGCTCAAGACGACGGACGGGCAATACGAGCACGTCGTACAGGAGTTGATCGTGCTTCCGGGTATGGTGAAGGTGGAGACGCCGGGTTGGAAGCCGCTCGAGCCCGGGGATAAAACGGAAGCGACGGGGAAGACGGCTTGAGGTTCACCGTCGACGCACGGAGCGGGTCGGACGCCGCCGCGTCAACAATAAGGCAGGCGGCCGCTTCCGGCGAACGGCAACGCGATAAACATTAGCGAAGAGGAGCGATTCAAGTGCAGGCTTTAACTTTTCGGGAAGACCGGACGTTTACGATTGTACAGTTTACCGACGTGCATATGAAAGCCGGAGGCGACGCAGACCGGCGCACCTTGGAGCTGATGGAGCATATACTCGAAGCGGAGCGGCCCGATCTGGTCTACTTCACTGGAGATGTCATCGAGGACAAGGAATGCGATGATCCGCTCGGCCGGTTCGACCGGGCGGTTTCCGTCGTCGAGAAGCGGCGCATCCTGTGGGCGGTCGTCTTCGGCAATCACGATACCGAGATGAAAATCACCCGGCAGCAGCTGATGGACAAAGTGTCCGGCTACGAGTACGCGTTAGCGGCAGGCGGTCCGTCGGACATCGCCGGAGAAGGCAATTATGTGCTCGAAGTCCGGGATGCATCCGGCAGACCGGCCGCCTTGCTGTACGGCTTCGACTCCGGCTGCATGTCCACGCTGCCGCACGTTCAGGGCTACGGCTGGATTTGCCGCGATCAGATCGATTGGTACGTCCGGCAGTCCGCTGCCTATACGTCGGACAACGGCGGCACGCCGCTACCGGCCTTGGCGTTCTTCCATATCCCGCTGCCGGAATACGCGGAGGTATGGGAGCGCGAAGTATGCTATGGGCATAAGCACGAGAACGTGTGCTGCCCGAAGATCAACACGGGACTGTTTGCGGCGCTCGTCGAAATGGGCGACGTCATGGGCACGTTCGCCGGTCACGACCACGTCAACGATTACTGCGGCACGCTTCACGGCGTCCGCCTGTGTTATGGCCGGGCAACGGGCTACAACACGTACGGCCGGGACGATTTCCCGCGCGGAGCGCGCGTCATCCGGCTGCGCGAAGGCGAGCGCGGCTTCGAGAGCTGGATGCGCCTTGCGGACGGAACGGTCGTGACGGGGCAGCCGGAGCATCGGCCGGAGACGCGCTAAAGGACCACCCGCCGGAGGGCCAAGATCTAATCATACGCTAAAGGACGTCGTCTTCGACAGCTACCAAACGAAAACAGGCGGACGGGATCATTCACCGCCGTCTGATCGCCGACGTCGCCTACGCTAACGACTCCGATCTGTAACTACTTGCGTTGCTGCGTCATCAAGTTCTCTCGGTTGCCTACCTATAAGCCGAATAAAATTCGCCGAAACCGCCCGCAAGCCGAGTTCCTTGGCCCAGACGGACAATTGTCCGACATGATGAATTTCGTGCGCGATCACATGTCTTAAGATTTCGCCTTGGGTGAACGTTTCGTTCATCCCGGAAGGCGTAACAGGTTGACCGTCGGATTCGTTTGACCAATGTGTGAGAAAGTCCTCGACTTCGATCCGATACTGCGCGGATAGCTGCCGTATTTTGTCCAAACTGGCGTTGTCATTGAAAGCAGGCTCCGGGTCCGGCTCGCCCTTGATGGCCCGAATCCAGCTGCACTCTACATCAACGATATGAAACAGCGTCTTCAGGATGGAGCCGACTCCGCCGGTACGTTCGCGCAGCAGCTCTTCCTCGCTTATCGCCCCGAAGGTCTCAAACCATTCGTCCCGCACCATCCAATTATAGCGAAATAACCGCAGCATTCGTTTCCTCCCCAGACCGATTCAGATTACTTCCATAAATCTCTGTCCAAAAGATCAGACTTAATATGTCGTCTTATTACATTGTCCCACCGGCGTCAACTGATAGAAACCGTCCGGTACGTACAACCGGTAGGAGCGGCTTTCCTCATCGTAAGCGGCCGCGTGCTGCCAGGCTTCTTCCACGCCTCCAGAACAGGACGTATTGATGACAACCGTTCCCGGCAGATTAATCGCTTGGCCTATCGTCTCCGGAAGCATAACCTCATCGTGCAAGCTCGAAACGTCGATTTCTTCGATATATTCACCGAAAATAATTCCGCCTTTGTCCCCATGAGCGCTAATAATAAGGTAAGGCGGAGCGTTCTCTTCCCCTTGTCCGATCACTTGCAGAAAATCCCCCGGCGTGCCGATCGTATGAAACAGCGGAACCATACTCAACTGTTCCACAACCATACGAATAAAATTGGCCTCGCCGGTGTCGCCAATTACAGCAATCGCAACGGGCAATCGTTTGACGTAAAAGCGGGTATCGACAGGTTTCCACAAGGTTCATCACTCTTAATCTATTTTTAAAATGTTTACGGCGATGTGTTTCCACGGTTTCACATAAAGAAGAACAAGGCCAGTCACAGCTTTCCCTCTCCTGGCATACGCCGAGCTGGTGATGCCGAAGCCGCAGCCGACATCCAGAATCGACTGTCCGGCTCCTTCAAGAAAACGGTCGATTTGATGCCAGGCTGTCGCATAGAATAACTGTCCCCAAGGCATCTTGGTATAAGTTAAGTAAGACTGGATCGATTTGGAGAATGCTGCGGCCTTGGAAGCCATAGGATATTGCTCCTTTGTGTGCCTCTGTATAAGTGGAATCAACTGCTAAACGGATCTTTTCCTCTTGATTGGAACATATGGAAGTCGATCCATTGATCCAACGTGCTTTTGCTGTAATATCGGTGACCGTTAATTTGAAAGAACGAAATATATCTATGCGTATCGTAAGCCGACAGCTTCTTTCGGATCGCTTCCGATTTTTTTACCAGTTCTTTAAAGTCGGTTTCAGGCAGCCCCACATAGCTTGCCGCTTCTTCGTCCGTTAGGAGCATCGCGCTGGACAGTGCTTTTGGCTTGCCCGAATCTTTTAACAAGGAGGCAGCTTGAATGGCATCAGCGATTAGCTTGGCTCCATAGACGAAGGACAGGCAGCACAGAATAACCAAAACCACATGCAAAATAGAATAAGTTTTATGCATTGGCAACTGATCCTTTCGTTATAGCTTGTGTTGAACAGTCAAGATGGGTTGCGGTACCCCGTTATTTTCGTCCGGATAGCCGAGCGAAGCATTAATAAACCGGCAGCCATGGCTGGTGTAATCTATCCGACTGTGTACATGCCCGAAGCACCATACTTTATTTTGAATGTGCCCAAAGAACTCCGAGCCATCAAAATAATAAAAGCTCGTTGCCAGTTGTTCCGCCCGGTCGGCAGGGACATGCGTCCAGTCAGGCGATATATGGGTTACGATAACGTCGGTGTCCGAGAGGACTTGGTAAAGCTTCTGTTTCTCTTCTTGAAACATCCAGTTTACAGATCTTAGCCGAGAAAGCCCTTACCTTTAGGCATGGGATTTAAAGAAGCTGTCTGCGATTCGTAAGCAAGAAAATAAAGAGCATCGCTACATGAAAGACCAAAACCACAAAATCAGCCGTAAGATCGTGAACATGGCGATTGAAGAACAAGTATCGGTCATCAAGCTGGAGAAGCTGACGAACCTTAGCCAAACGACAAGAACAAGTCGTAAAAACGCAAAAAACTTGCATAACTGGACGTTCTACCAATTGCAAACGTTTATCGCATACAAAGCGGCATTGGCCGGGATTAACATCATCGAAGTCAATCCAGCGTACACCTCCCAAACGTGTCCAAACTGCGAGAAACGGAACAAGGCAATGGACCGAACGTATGAGTGTTCATGCGGGTATCGCGCACACCGCGACAGAGTTGGAGCCATCAACATTATGCGCCAACCTGTGATAGATGGTAACAGTCTATCAGCCTAGATAGCTATACGCTCTGATCTAGGATGAGCTAATGAGCTAGCTCTTAACTTAGCAGTCTGCACAAAACAGAAATGGCCTGCGTGCGTTAACTAGCTAAGAATCCCACGGCTTTAGCCGTGTCGGAGGCTCAACTATCGCTATTTCCGGGCCTCCATCCCGTTTTTTGAGACCAGGAATGCGCTTGCTGCAAAATGCTCCAAATCACAGGGGTTTTCCCTTCCACGTAGCTTTCCCGCTCATTCCGGTACAGCTCCATGAGACGATGCTTTTCCTTGACATAGGTCGTACAAGCTTCCGGATGGGAGCGCAAGTAGTCTCTAAACAGAAGAGTCAGCTGCTCGGACCAACTGCCATGTTCTCTGACGTGGATATGGGTTCTTTTCGTTCCCGGGCGTTCTCTGAAATAGGCTTTGGTTTTGTCAGGGTTCTCCTCCCGGTGAATGAAGCCTACGCTTTCCAACTGCGGCTTATAAGTCTCCAGCGATGCAAGCTGCTTCACCGAAATTTGAATGTCGATAATGGGCTTCGCGTCGATCCCCTTCACGGAAGTAGACCCAACATGGTCGATTCGTATGGCGGCGTCTCCCAGGGCTTGTCTTATGCGCTCACCGATGATATTGAATTCATCAGGCCACGAATCGTTGTAAGGTAAGACGATAACCGGGTCTTTCATCATTCATTTCACCTCTCGCTTTTCCGTCGAAATGATTCCTGAAGACCAGTATACCAAAATTTGGCTTGCCGCGAAAAGCAACAAAGTACCTGCTAATGTCCGTCATGAAAACATACTCAAAAGGGGGCGTCGAAGGTATACTAAAGAATAGCAAATTTACGGCCAAACAAGACCCGACCTTATAACTATACTTCCGAAGAAGAAGGTGACAGAATGACCATTTATATCGCGCTGCTGCGGGGAATTAACGTGGGCGGACACAATAAGATCAAGATGGCTGAATTGAAGCGCACGCTGGAAACGATGGGCCTGCATCGGGTCCAAACGTATATTCAAAGCGGCAATGTCCTGTTCGAATCGGAAGAGAGCCCAGAGACGCTGCGCCTGCGGATCGAAGAGGAGATTGGAGCGGTGTTTGGCATTTCGATCACCGTTGTCATGAGGACGGCTGAGGAACTGGAGCGAATCGTTGAGGATTGCCCTTATGCGGATATTCCCTTGGCGGAAGGCGAAAGCATCCACGTTTCCTTATTGACCGAAGCGCCGCCGCAGAAGGTGGTCAACCTGTTATCCGCCAGCGAACGAGATAACGATGAATACTACATCCACGGACGCGAGATTTACTTTTTGTTCCGTCAAAGCATACTGGATTCCAAGCTGGCAAAACATTTGAACAAGCCGGGCAATATGGTAACTACGCGCAACTGGAATACGATGAACAAACTGGCCGCGCTGGCGAAGGCGATGCGGGCTTAACGGGGCACTCGGATAAGTGGACTGCCGCCGTACGGTACGGCATTGCAGATCGAGCCGGAGCTGCTCGTCCGGAACATGTCGGAGGCCAGCGCCCGTATCCTCGCACATGATGAAGCGATGTTATCCAACCACACAAGTAGAAAGGGAGATGAATCATGAGTAAATACGCCATGTTTGGAAAATTGACGGCCCACCCGGGGAAACGGGAAGAGCTTGCGAAAATGATGCTGGAAGCCGATACGCTGAACGACATGAAAGGCTGCATCTATTATATTCTGCATGAAGCTGAAGAAGATCCGGACGTCTTGTGGATCACGGAGCTGTGGGAGAGCCGGGAGGCGCATGCTGCGTCGCTGAAGAACGAAAAAGTGCGCGAGCTTATCGGGCGCTGCCAGCATTTGATTGAGGAAGTCGGCGGCGTAAAGGTCCGGCCGATCGGGGGAAAAGGGTTTTGATGGGGAAGTAGCAACATATTCAGTACCTAAGCCCATAAAGCCTTCCAAGTAACCCACTGGAAGGCAAAAAACGGTTATCGAATCAACAACTCCATTTTTGAAACAACCTCAGCCAGCGTCTTATCTGGAACTTTACAGATGAAAGTTGCCAGTCGGGACTGCCAGTCGAGACTTTTCACCTGATCGGAGAGAATTACCCCCTCGATAGGCAAATCCTGCGGAATGATGACCTCGAATGGATAGCCCTTGATCTTGGACGTTACCGGACAGAGCAGAGAAAGTCCGGCCTTCCCGTTATACGCGGCAGGTGAAATGACCAAAGCAGGACGCTTCCCAGCTTGTTCATGACCTGCTTGTGGGTTGAATTGCAACCACACCAAGTCGCCGCGATCCGGCACATACGTACTGGTTACCATGACTCCCGTCCTTGCGGCCCGCCAGTAGAAGCCTCTTTATGGAGATTTTCTGGCGTAATCTGGGCAAGAAGTTCATCCAGAGTGGACAACTTCGGCTTAATGACAAGGTGACCATCTTCCACGTCTAGATCGACCTCGGAGCCTTCCTCAAGTCCCACCTTCAAGGCAAGGGACTTCGGGATGCGAATGCCCAAGCTGTTTCCCCATTTTTGAACCTGAAACATGGAACCGCCTCCAACTAAAAAAGTATATACAAAGTATAAACATAATGTTGATTAAAGTCAAATCGAGGTCTGGTGTTTGTGTGAGATATGATGAATCGTTTGCAGATTTGTTAATATGCTGCGACTTAACATTTCGACTTAGGTCACTTCAAAGACTTGTGCAAGCTTAACCAATGTTTCGGTATCCGGATCGCGTATCCCGTACTCCCAATTGGCGTAAGTGCTGCTGCGTTTGATACCTAATCGTTCGGCAAGTACGGACATAGATCGTCACCTCACAGTTCATTAACATTGTAGTAATTAAAACAACGGCCCTCTTACAGCACACCGTCTGCAAAAGGGCCGTTCAGCTACTTCTTATTAATCCACGCCGACACGGATTCCAGCAGATCGTTTTCTTTGTCCTCCGCGCCGCGGTCGAATTGCTCGACCAGCTTGTTCAGCCTGCCGGTTTGGTAGCCGTAGTCATACATGGCCGCGGCTACGATTGAGAGGCGCAGATTGCCATCGCTGGCATCGGCATACCAGCTCATGAGCTGCTTCAGGAAGCGCTCATTCTCCACTTCGATGACCGCGGCTTCGGAAATATCCGCTTTCAGCTTATTCTCGAATTTCAAGAGCACGTGTTCGTGGAACCTGATCAGCTTTTCCATATGGCGGTCGAATTCCCGGTCGAGCTCCGGAGAGCGGGACGCTTGAAAATAATGCTCCTCCACGGCTTCCAGCACTTCCATCCCTTTGTGCAGCGTGTGCAGCATTTGCTTGTAAACGACCAAATGGCGGGTCTCGCTGAATTTGGCGCGCTTGAGCTTATGCAGATCTTCTTCTAACAGCGTGTACTTGTCCGTCAGCGATTTGAGCGCTCCTTCGAGCGCCTGCTTTTCGTCGCGGAACACGCTTTCCTTGATCTCGTCCGATATGACCGTGCGCAGCAGCAGAGACATTTTGAAGAAGGTCGATTCGATCTGCTTCACAAACTGAACTCTGGGGCGGGGAGGGAAGAACGTAATGTTGATCAAAAACGCCGAGCCAATCCCGATTAAGCTCAGCAAAAACCGGTTTAGCGCGAAATCCCACTGCCCGGATGCTTCCATAACAGCAATGACGGTCACCAGTGTCAGGCCGACGGTTTCTTCCATTTTCAGCTTCAGGCAGATCATAATGGCAAGGATACAAGCAATCCCGACTGCGATCGGGTCATTCGAGAAAATCATACCGGCAACCAAGGCCAGCACGGCCCCGAGCGTGTTCGTTTGCAACTGATCGAGCAAATAACGCCACGAGCGGTAAATGGATGGCTGCATAGCAAAAATCGCAGCGACTCCGGCGATCACAGGGGGCGTGTACCCGACCAATACGCTAATATACAGTGCCAGGGTAACCGCAAACCCTGTCTTCAGCACGCGGGCTCCGAACGTCACAGCCATCCCTCCTTTTATAATAGTAGAAGTATTCATGACTATCTTACACGGAATCCCGGCTTGTTGGCAAAATGAAATTGAATAGATTGCCCGGGTAGAAATGAGTGAAAAAAAGAAGGGCTTTAAGTGCAACAATTATCTCATAACTTATGTATATAATGGTGTAGTATTCCAAATCAGAGAGGAGTTTTATAAAATGAAAAAACTCGTAATCGGCCTCGCGGCAGGAATGATGCTTGGATCGGTGGCAACAGCATTTGCAGCGGAAGATATCGGCAAAGAAGTTAAGGCGGTTTTTGCCAAGTTCAACTTCAAAGCCAACGGCGTAGAAACTCCATTGGAGACGAGCCCGCTGGTGTACGAAGGTACGGCTTACTTGCCGGTGCGCGAGATCGGGAAGTTAACAGGCTACAACGTATCTTTTAATGAACAGACCCAAACGATTGAATTGGCTAACGTTACGGGCGCGACGAACTCCATTCCCGCGAAAACTCAAGATCCGGGAGCGAAGACCATAACAAAATCAGATGGAGAACTCCTGGATAAATTTTTAGCTATAATGAAGGCTTTGGGTAAAAGAAACTACAAGAATCTCCATGGAGGCATGTCAAACGAATCCGCCAAAATCAATATCGGTGATAAAAAGTATACGCTGAAAGTAGTAACCGAGGGTGGAAACGCTAAGTTCGACATCACTCCTCTTCTTGATGAGAAACTCATTACCTTGGAGGAAATCAAGGCGGCTTCTGAAGAAGGAGGAAAGAGTGAGAAAAAACCGTAAATACAGACCATGTTCGTAGAAATGTGGGGACAATTCAGGTTGAGACTCAACCGGGATTGTCTTTTTTCTATGCTCACCGTCGCATGAAATTGCTCGCTACGCTCTTTCCCATCCAGCCGGCATGGTAAAAATTTTGCACAACTCGGTCAGAATCGTCCGCAGCGCGGGGATCACCGCCTCTTATATAGTAAGAATCAACAATAGTATGGTTCACTTACAGGGGTGATAACGATGGAGACAAACAAGCTTTCGAACCGGACGCCGGGCGTCACGGCCACATCCAAATGGAATAATTCGAAGAAGGAAGCGCTGGTCGGCTGGCTGTTTCTGGCTCCCGAATTTATCGGGATCGTGCTGCTTTACGTATTTCCGGTCTTGTTCTCGCTGTATCTCAGCTTCAGCGAATGGAACCTGGTCGGGGGGATTTCTTCGATTAAATTCGTCGGACTCGAGAACTTTGCGAAGCTCTTCGATGACGAGAAAGTGCTGATGGCGCTCAAAAACAACTTGATTTACACGGTGCTCACGGTGCCGGTCGGCATGCTGCTCGCCTTGCTGCTCGCCGTGCTTATTCATTCGCGCGTTTACGGGAAAAGCTATTTTAAAGTCGCTTTCTTCATCCCGTACATTTCGTCGCTCGTCGCGCTTGGAGCAGTATGGAGCGCACTGTACCATCCGTCGAAAGGGCCGATCAACCAGTTTCTGGTCAGCCTCGGCATCACGGACCCGCCCAAATGGCTGGCGGATTCGAACTACTCGCTGCTCTCGATCATTATTATTGCGATCTGGGCCGGCATCGGCTACCAGATTGTCATTTACTTGGCGGGCCTGACGAACATTCCCGAAGAAATGTACGAAGCGGCCAGCATCGACGGCGCCTCGCCTTGGCATAAGTTCACGAAGATCACGCTGCCGCTGCTCGGGCCGACGACGTCCTTTTTGTTCATCACGCTGCTGATGTCGTCGTTCAAGGTGTTCGACCTTGTCGCCTTCATGACCGGCGGGGGACCGAACGATTCTTCGACGGTAATCGTCTTCCGCATCTACGAGGAAGGCTTCCGCAACTTCAAGATGGGCTACGCTTCCGCGATTTCCTGGCTCCTGTTCGCGATTGTCGGACTGGCGACACTTGCCACTTGGCAGCTCCAGAAGCGCAAAGTACATTACTAGAGAGGAGTAGAAGGGGATGCCTGTACGAAAATTTGATCTCACCAAATGGCTCCTGACAATCCTGCTCGGAGCGTTCTCCGTATTGTTCCTGGTTCCGCTGATCTGGATGATCTCAGCCGCTTCGAAGTTCGAGAAGGACGTTATGGACTTCCCGATCCGCTGGATTCCGACGGATTGGAACTTTATCGGCAACTTTCAAGAGGTGTGGCTGGGCAAGGTGCCGTTCTATCTCTTTTACTTGAATTCGCTCACGCTGGCGCTGATCATGACGGCGTGCACGATCTTTTTCTCGTCGATGGCGGCGTTCGCGTTCACGAAGCTGCGCTTCAAGGGCCGGGATCTCGCCTTCGGCGTGCTGCTCACGTTCATGGTCATTCCCGAGCAGGCGACGCTCGTACCACGCTATCTTCTAATGAAATGGCTGCATCTGTACAACACGCACGCAGGCATGGTTCTGATGGGCATGTTCTCGATCTATTTCACGTTCTTGCTTCGGCAGTTTATGATGGGGATTCACAGCGATTTTATCGAGGCGGCCAGAATCGACGGCGCGGGTTATTTCAAAACGTACTGGAGCATCATCCTGCCGCTCTGTAAACCGATTCTGGCGACGGTCGGCATCATCAAGTTCATCTGGACGTGGAACGATTACCAGACGCCGCTTATTTTTCTGATCAACAAAAGTCTGTATACGATCCCGCTGGGGATGCAAATGTTCAAGGACGAATTCGCCGACAACTACGCGGTTATCATGATGGCTTCGCTCTCTGCGATCCTGCCGCTGCTGATTATTTTCGTCGTGCTCCAGAAGCAGGTTATTAACGGCATCGCGCTCGGCGGGGTCAAGGGATAAAGGTCAAAATATTGCACGGGACAGGCAAAAATTAGACACATCGTTTTGGGCGGGAAAGCTTTAGAATGCAGCTATAGAGACCTATATTATCTTGACCCTGGGGGGAGTTCACATGAAGAAAACAAGTAAGTTGCTGTTGAGCGGGGCGGTACTTGCGGTTTCCGTACTGAGCGGGTGCGGCCAAGGGGCGGAGAAGCAGGAAGCGTCCGGCGAAGGCGGAAAGAAGAATGTGACGTTGAAGTATTACAACTGGGACAACGAGGTCATGGGCGCGACGACCAAAGCGCTCATCGATCAATTCCAGGCGAAATATCCGAACATCAAAGTCGAGTCCGTGCCGCTCGTACCGGGTAACTCGGTAGAGACGCTGAAGAAGCTGGACGTAACGATGTCCTCCGGCGAGCAGATCGACCTGGTGCTGTTCCCGAGCATCGACGAGACGCTGGCCCGCGCGGCGCAAGGTGTGCTGGCTCCTCTTGACGATATGTACACTAAAGAGAACGTGAAACCGGAGGATGAGTATTACGTCAATCCGAAATACAAAGGCAAAACGTACGCTGCGATGTACCAGCGCAGTAACTGGATCATTTTGCTGAACCAGAAGGCGCTCGACGAAGCGAAGCTGCCGGTGCCGGAGATCGGCTGGACCTGGGACGACTTCCGCGAATACGCGAAGAAGCTGACCAAAGGCGAAGGCAACAGCAAACGGTATGGCGCTTACTTCCATAACTGGGGCGATTACGCGAACCCGATTTTGTTCAACGAGAAACGGAACCCGTTCCTGAAGGAAGACGGCACGACCCAATTCGACGATCCGTCGACGCTGACGTTCTTCAACCTCCGCCGCGCGATGGAGAAAGAAGACAAGTCCACGACGCCGTTCGCCGATGTCGTAGGCGCGAAGCTGGCGTACCGGACGGAGTTCTTCAACGAAAAAACGGCGATGCTCGCGACGGGCAGCTGGATGGTTGCCGATTCGGCCGACGTGCAGAAGTATCCGCATAACTTCAAAGTGGCGTTCGCGCCGGTGCCGCGCTCCTCGAAGGACGCAGAGCTCGGTCAAACGAGCATTGGCGGACAGTTCATTTCCGTCGCGGCCGGATCGAAGTACAAAGACGAAGCGTATCAGTTCATCCGTTTCATAACGACGAATACGTCGGATGCGAAGAAAGAACTGTCCGGCTGGAAGAAAGCCGACGACAAGAAGATCATCGAAGGCACGATCGCGAAAAACAAGGATCTCTTCAACACCGAATCGCTTGACAAAGCGCTGTTCGACAAACGCATTCACGCGCCGGCTCCGTCCGAGGTCGTTGCGCCGTATGCGCCGCAGCTGAAGAAAGTGCTCGAAGACGGCTTCAGCGCGTTCATTCTGGACGGCAAGTCTGCCGAGGACGCCCGGAAGCAAATGGTCGAGCAGGCGAACAAAATCATCAAAGAGAACAGCAAAAAATAGTCAGGGAAAGGGGCGCCGCAGGGCGTCCTTTCTTTGCGCCGGGCCCCGATAGGACGCATGCGTTCTGTGATACAATGGGGGCAGAAAAGAGAGGGGGAGCTTTTGACACCATGAACAGCATGTTTCAATTTTCCTACTACCGGCGTATTCAGCTCTCGTTTCTGATTCTCATTTTGCTGCCGATCGTCATCGTGTCCGTATTTTTGCTGTCCATGACGCAGGATGCGGTGATGGACAAAATTCGCCTGACCAACCAGTCGGTCGTCGACGTGATGGCGAAGGATATTACGAAGACGATCGACGATCTGACGTATGCGTCGAATTTTTTCATACAAGACCCGAGCGCGAGGGCTCAGCTTCGCAGCTTCACCAATACCCGGCAAATCGCCAGCTTTGCCGATTACCAGAGACAGCAGCACATTCAAGATTTTTTCGGTCTGGTGCTGGCGAAGACGCTCAATACGGACATCCGGATGTTTCTGGTCAACGGCGAGGGCTTCATCATCCCATCCGGCGAGTCCGATCAGCTGGTTCCGTTCCGGCAGCACTGGGAGCAGCTCCGGTCCCAGGTCGACCCCGATACGCCGAAGCGGCTTCAATGGCTGAGCCGCGTCCAAACCGAAGGAGGCAAGGGGGAGCCGATTTATTACGCGGCCAGGGTCATCCGGGACCCGGCGGACAACGCTTATTTGGCTACGCTCTACATCGGCATTACGAATCCGTACTTCGAGAAGCTGTTCCGGCAGGCGGCCTCCGGCGCTTTTGCGCTATACGACGAGGAAGGTGGGCTAATCGCGGGGGACGCTTCCGTCCTGTTCGGCGGCGGAAGCGCGTCCGACCAAACGCTGCGGAGCGAAGCGGCGCTGTCCAAGACCGGCTGGAAAATGATCTACGAGACGCCCGATCAAGAAGTGGCCGGGCAAATTTATAAAATCTTTTATATCGCGCTGCTGTTCGTTATTCCGTTCTTTGCGCTGTTCTTTATTGTGTCGCTGCTGCTGGCCAAACGGCTGCACCGGCCGATTCGGAAGCTGGACTTCATGGCGAAGCAGTTCAGCCAAGGAAACCGGCTGATCCGGTTTCAGGGCAAGGGCAAGGACGAGATTGCGCAGCTCGGACAGACGTGGAACCGGATGCTCGACGAGATCAACCAGCTCATTACGAACATTGAGCAGGAGCAGGAGCAAAAGCGTGTCATCGAGCTGCAGGCGCTGTTCGCGCAAATCCGGCCGCATTTTTTGATCAATACGCTCAATTCGATCAAATGCAGTCTGATTCTGGACGGCGACCGTCGGCACAGCCGCCAGATTGATGCGCTGATGAGTCTGCTTCGGGCGTACATGAAGGTGAACGAGCCGACCTCCTTGGCCGCGGAATGCAAGCTGCTCGAGCATTATATGGACATTATGCGGTTGCGCAGCGAGCTTCACGTCGAGCTGAAGATCGCATTAGCTCCCGAGACGGCCGAATTCGAGGTGCCGAAGCTGCTGCTGCAGCCGATCGTCGAGAATGCGCTGCTGCACGGGTTCGCCGAGAAGCTGGACGATGCAAGAATCGACATTGACGCCGAGCGGCTGAACTCGCGTCTCGAGATCCGGGTGACGGATAACGGCGAGGGGATGCCGGACGAAGACCGGGAGGCGCTGAACCGGATGCTGGAGGGGCCCGAGACGGACAAGCCGCAGACGTACCGGCGGGTCGGACTGATCAACGTGCTCCAGCGGCTTCGGCTGACATACGGACCGGATGCGACGATGAAGCTTCGGGCGAACCCGTCCGGGGGCTTAACCGTTATTTTGAATATGCGGGCCTGACGAGCGACTATGGACAATGGGAGAGGATTAGTCATGTACAAAGTCCTGATCATCGACGACGATGTGCCGATGCTGAAATATTTGAAGCAGCTGGTCGATTGGAACGCGCTCGACCTGCAGATCGTCGCGGATACGTACTCCAGCGTCAAGGCGCTGCGGCTATTCGATGAGCTCCGGCCGGACCTCGTCGTCTCGGATATCGGTCTGCCGCAGATGGACGGGCTGGAGCTGGCTTCGGAAATGCGGCGGCGGCGGCCGGAGGTGCGGGTCATATTTCTAACTTGCCATGAAGACTTCCACTATGCGCAGAAGGCGCTCAAGCTGAGCGTCGACGACTACCTGATCAAGGACGAGCTGACGGCCGAGCAGTTAACGCAAAGCTTGGAGAAATCCGTGAGGCTTCTTCGCGCGGCGAAAGCGCAAACGGAGCAGCTGACGTACCGCGAGGATTGGAGCCGGCATGCCAATGTGCTGCGGGATTCATTTTTCAGGCAGCTGCTGCGCGGCGGAGAAGCCGCTTACCTGACCGATTCTGCCGGACGGCTCGGCCTCGTCTGGGATCAGCCGTCGTTTTTGCTGGCGCTCGGCTATGTATCGTATTACGACGTGCTCTCGCGCTACGCGCACAAGGACCTGCCGCTCATCCGTTACGGCATCGCGAATATTGCGACCGAGCTGGCGGGCGAGTACGAAGGCATCACGACCTTCAACGACGGCGAAGGGTTGGCCGTGCTGTTCAATTACCGGCCATCCTTGAAGTGGAATGCACAGGAGCATTTGCTGGCATTTCTAGCGAAGCTTCAGGCTAAATGCAAAGAATTTCTCGGCGTAGGCACGACGTTCTTCGTCAGCTCGGGTGCGGACAAGCTGGCGGTTATGGAGATTGGCGCGGCTCATCGCCGCATGGCGGCAGAGCGCTACACCGCTTTCTACACGGGGCATCCGGTGACCGTGCTGCCCGCGGCGGGCCTGCCGCAAGCGTACCATCCGGGAGCCGGGGGGTTCGAGCAGGAGTACGCCGAATTGTCGCAGGCGGTTCGGGATCATGACGAGGCGCTGCTGGAGAAAGCGCTGGCGGATATCCGGCGGTCGGCACTGCAACTGAAGCCGGAACCGACGTCGTTCGTGCATCAGTGCGCGGACAGGCTGCGGCTCGTCGAGCTTCAGTACCGGGCGTTCAGCGGCGAGACGCTGTACGCCTGCCTTCAGCAGACGCTGACGCTCGGCGACGCGCTCGGGCTGACGGGGTTGAAGATACGGCAGATTATGAACAGCCGACGGCTCGGGGAGCCGCAGACGAGCAAGGAGCCGAAGCTGCAGACGATCGATCAGTACATCGCGCAGCATTTGGCGGAGACGATCACCTCGATCGATATTGCGACGCATTTGTACTTGAACCCGAGCTATTTTTCAAGGTACTTTAAGAAGCTCTCCGGCGAAAATTTCACGGACTACGTCCACCGGTACAAGATGAAGATCGCCGCCGATCTGCTGGAGAAGACGAAGGATTCCATCGAGGTCGTCGCGCTGCGCTGCGGCTATTCGGACCGGACGTACTTCTCCAAGGTGTTCAAAAAATACATCGGCGTCACGCCCGGGGAGTACAAGTCGAGGTCCGGCATGATGTAGCGGGGCGCTTGCGAAACAACCATCAAACGAGAGGAAGATCAAACGTGACGACTCATGCCGATGACCGAGACTACTGGCTGCAAACGATGCAGCGCATCGCGAAGCCGGTGCTCGAAGCGCTGTCGCAGCGCAAGCTGAAAGAGCGGATGACGGTGGAGGCGAAGCTGGACGACCGTGAGCTGTACACGTATCTGGAAGCATACGGCCGGCTGCTCGCAGGCATTGCGCCGTGGCTGGAACACGGCCCGAGGACGGGAGCGGAAGGAGAGCTGCGCCGCGAATACGTCCGGCTGGCACAGCTGGCGATGGATGCGGCGACCGATCCGCAGTCGCCGGACCGGATGAACTTCTCCAAGGGCTACCAGCCGATTGTGGATGCGGCCTTTCTGGCCCATGCGATTTTGCGGGCGCCGACGGCATTGTGGAGCGGGCTGGACGACTGCGTCAAGGCGAACGTGAAGGAAGCGCTGCGTGCGACCCGTTCCCGGAAGCCGTGGTTCAACAACTGGCTGCTGTTCGCGGCCATGATCGAAGCGGCGCTCTGCGTCATCGGCGACGACACGTGGGACCCGATGCGGATCGATTACGCGCTGAAGCAGCATGAGCAGTGGTATCTCGGCGACGGCATGTACGGCGACGGACCTCAGTACCATGCGGATTACTACAACAGCTTCGTCATTCAACCGATGCTGCTCGATCTCCTGGATACGGTCGGCGACCGCTATCCCGAATGGGCGAGCCTGCGGGAGCGCGTCCAGCGGAGGGCGGTGCGTTACGCCGCCATACTGGAACGGTCCATTTCGCCGGAAGGAACGTTTCCCGTCGTCGGGCGTTCGCTCGCTTACCGCTTCGGCGCGTTCCAACTGCTGGCCCAGATGGCACTGCGGGAGCAGCTGCCAGACGATGTCGCGCCGGCCCAAGTGCGCTGCGCGCTGACCGCGGTCATGCGCCGCATGATCGAAGCGCCGGGCACGTTCGATGCGGACGGCTGGCTGACGATCGGCTTCTGCGGGCATCAGCCGGAGATCGGAGAGCCGTACATTTCCACCGGCAGCTTGTACTTGTGCGCCACCGTTTTCCTGCCGCTCGGGCTTTCGGTGGACCGCCCGTTCTGGCAGGGTGAAGCGGCGGACTGGACGTCGCGCAAAGCATGGTCGGGCGGGTATACCCCGGCAGACCATGCGCTGGAATAAACTCGGCTGTCGCCGGGAGCCGTTCCAAGCGTGGCCGCAACAACCTAAAAAAGCCGTATTCCATAAGGAGGGGCTCCCCTCCTCTTATGGAATACGGCTTTTCGAGTCTACGTGGCGCGCGAATAGGCTTCCTGGGTTTTGCGCTTCCGTGCTTGCACGGCTTTTTTGGTCAGCGCGTTCAGCGGTCTTTCGACCCAACGGTACACCGTAAGGCAGAGGAGCAGTCCCGACAGGAAGCAAAGCGTGACCGTCAGCGCTGGACCGATCCGTTCCACCGCATGCGCGGCCCGCGCCAGCTTGAAGGTGACCGACATCATCGGCAGACTGGCGAGCAGGATCGAATATGAGGCGTTCCCGCACAGCGCGAGCGGCTTAAGCCAGCGGTACGCCGGACCTTTCCACGTCGTTACCCCGATCAACACCAACGCCGATCCGAGCGTATGCAGCAGATCCGTGTAGTGCAGACCGCTCTCCTCAAACCGCAGCACCCAGAGAATCGCGTAGACGGCGGCGCCTCCCGCGATCCACCATAGGCTGCGGCCGAGCTGGTGTTTGCGGACGAGATAGGCGACGAGCATGCCGGAGAAAAACTCCAAGTGCGCCTCGTTAAACAAAAATTGCCCCAGCAATCCCTCTTTCACCTGAATCCATCCGATGGCATGGAGGGCAATGATCGTCAGCCACCCCGAGTAAATCGCGGCGACGGTTTTTTCTTTCAAGAGAAATCCCAGGGAGAACATCAGATAAAACCACACGACGTACGTCAGCGACCAAGCGACGCCCAGAATGGGCGCTTGAGCCTGCGGCCACAGCAGCATCGATTTGAAAATGACCGCGGGATCACGCTCATAGCCGAAGCCGAACGATGGCATCAGAAAATATATCGGGACGATGACGGCCATGATGACCCAGTATAACGGATAAATGCGGTAGAACCGTTTCAGCAGAAACGTTCTGAACAGCTCCGTCC
Organism: Paenibacillus sp. MZ04-78.2; assembly: GCF_024213375.1. Taxonomy (GTDB): domain Bacteria; phylum Bacillota; class Bacilli; order Paenibacillales; family NBRC-103111; genus Paenibacillus_G. Next base: position 62,203 of record NZ_JANAVJ010000006.1, read on the forward strand.
TTCCGAATTGTTCGCGGTACAGCGTGAACATTAAATAACCGGTCAAAGCGAAAAAAAACGTATACGCCCCTGAGCGTCCCATTTCGCTGATCCGGAGGTAATTGTATCCGAAATAATGCTGGCCCGTTTGCGAAGCGTGAAATAGCATGACCAGCAGAACGGCAACGCCGCGGGCCGCTTGAATATAAAAAAAATTGTGTTTCCGCTCCATTCCGCCCAGCCTTTCATGCATAGAATGCCTGCTTTTGTATAGCATTATGGCAGACAAGTATGAAGAAATCATGACATGAACCTGAATGCAAGCTGAAAATGGTTCGGACAAGAGAGGATAACTTTTAAAGCGGTAAGCAAAATCTTACTGGGCGGGGAAGTTCCTGCCATGTACGGCAGCTACCGACGGATCGTGACCCGCGTGCCGATGGGGACAAGGCGGGCAAGCGCCAGCACGTCCTCGTTGTACATGCGGATGCACCCATGGGAGACGGCGTGACCGATGGACGAAGGGTTATTCGTACCGTGGATGCCGTAATGCGGGCGAGACAGTCCCATCCAGAAGGCGCCGAACGGCCCGCCCGGATGGGGCGCCTTGTTGATAATCCTGTACTCGCCCACGGGCGACTGTGTCAGTATTTTGCCGATAGCGATCGGATACGAACGGATCACGCGGCTGCCTTCCAGCAGATGAAGCATCCGCTGTGACAAATCGACGATAATGCGGTATGGCATGGGGAGCAGCTCCTTCGCAGAAGTTTCGCAAATATGCTACTACCATATGCACGGGAGCCTATCGGGGCGACGAAAAGAAAGCCCTTACCTTTAGGCATGGGATGAATCGGCTTGGGATAAGGGCTGTCTTTAGACACTCGTCCGCGGACACGTTCCGCATCGGCAACATCGGGGATGTGCATGCGGATGATATCGGGCGGCTGCTGGAGGCGGTCGGGCGCAACCGGTGTGGTTGAACTGGCGAAGAATTTTCGTATCAACAGGATGTGGATTGAACAAAGGTCTAAACAAGATAGGAGGGAACTAAGCTGTCGAATCAACGACGTGAATAGCATCAGCAGCATGGCCGATCTGGAGAAAGTTTGCGATTAAACGGTTTGCGGCCGTCCCCCCCAAGGGGGAGGGTATGGCCTCTGGCGCGTTCCGCGGGGAATTCATCCGCTTCCCCGCCCGTCGCCGTCCAGACCTCGTTGCTCCTCTTTGGCCGCAGCCACTCTTGTAAAATGCGCCTCGATTTTTTTGCTGAGAAACAGCGAACCCCCGATAAACAACACCACATAGAGCAGCTGAAACGGCTCACGGACGAATCGCTCCAGATCGTGCCCGATGTACGAGACAGTGAAGATCATGATCGCTTTGCCGGCAGCTACAGCGATCAGAAACGTATGCAAGCGCATGCGCGCGGCCGCAGCCGCCATATTGACAAGCACAAACGGACCGACCGGAAACACGCTCAGCAGAAACACATAGCTGAACCCGTTGTGGCGGACCCACCGCATGCTTTTTTCGACTTTGGGCTTGCGCTTCCACCGCTCGAAGTATGGATGGTCGGCCGCTTTGCGAATGATGAGGAAGGTCGTCAGGCAGCCGGTGATCATGCCGATCCACGAATATAGAAAGCCGAGCCATAAGCCGTATACCGCCGCATTGACTCCGACGATAACTAGCGTAGGCAGCGGAGGAACGAACGACTTGGCGAACGTGAGCAGGATGCCGGGCAGCGGCCCCAGGGAACGGTATTGCTCCAGCCAATGCTTGATGTTGTCCTCTGTCAAATGCTGGATGATTGAAAAATCCATGCTGATGCGATCACCCGAGTCCAGTTAGATTTTGTGCCAAGCGTAGCCGCTCAGCCATCGTTCTTGTTCTTCATAAAGATCGTAACGCAGTCTCGGATAGAAGGGAAGGCAGGCCACAATAATGACACAGATGGCGGTCATGATCCATACCCATTTTTTCAAATCCCCCCCTGTCCTGTCGGGCAGCGTGTACGGAAAGCGGGCGTCACGTTTCCAGTAAAACCTTGCCCGTTTCGGTCAAGTCGTATCCGCCGATGGAGCGCAGCTCGCCGAGAAAGACGTCCGATTGCAGGATACGCCGGACCGCTTCGATCCATTCGCGGTTATCCGGCTTTTTCAGCATTACGAGATCGTAACGTTCCCGGATCAGCGGGATAAAATCAACGCCTCCGACGATGCTCGCCGCTTTCTCGATCCCGACCCCGACATCGGCCTCGCCCGCAGCGACTTTACCGGCTACGCCCATATGGCTGGATTCCTCCGCCTCATAGCCGGCAATGCGGCCCGGAGCGATGCCGTGCAGTCGAAGCTGCTCGTCCAGCAGCACACGTGCGCCGGAGCCTTTCTCCCGGTTGGCGATACGCAGGCCGGGCTGTGCGAGATCATCCCAGCTCCGCAGTCCTTTCGGATTGCCCCGCGGCACATAAAGCCCTGCATTCCGGGTAACCAGATGCACGACGATATACGAAAAGCCGACCAGCAGCTTGCGGATATACGGAATATTGTATTCCCCGGTATCGCCATCCAGCAGATGCGTGCTCACGATATCCGATTCGCCGCGGTACATCGAGATCAGGCTGTCCAAGCTGCCGACATACGAGCGGAGCGGGCGGACGCCGGGCGCTTGCTTCTCCAGATGCTTGGCTAACATGTCGAGGCTGATATCCTGCCCTGTGATGACGAGCGGACGGCTGCCCGAAAAAAAAACGGCCTCCGGTCTTGAGGAACCGGACGACGCCGGAGCGGCTGCGGGCGGTATACGGCCTTCGCGGGTTTTGGCTTTATAGGCTTCCAGATCCGCGGCGTCGATACGCATTTGCTTGCCGACGCGATAGGCGGGAAGCTCGCCCTTTTTGATCAAGTCGTACACCGTCAGCTTGGATATTTTCAAAAGCTTCGCGATTTCTTCAGTTGTATAGGAAACGTCGTTGGTCATGACGCTGAAACCTCCCGTCTTGCATTCGTCTTCGCAGGCATCGCCGGTCTTGCTCCCGGCTTGGACACGAAGTCGTCACGTCTATCATACGATGGAAGCGGTAACGATTCAAACCGCTGTTTACAGGCTTCCTTTTTTTCGCTTATAATGAGTTTCGAACTAATTATAGCTAGTTATATCTAAACATAATTAAATAGATAGGAGAGGGTATTATGCGCAAAATCATTGCTTCTTGTTTATTCCTGCTGCTTGCTTTATCTCTAGCCATCGGGCTAACAGGCTGTGGCGGAGCCAAGCCGACTCCGGCAGACGCGCCGAAAGCCGGGCAAGAGAAGAGCCAGGCCAGCCAAGCTGCCCCCGCTGAGAAGGTGGAACTGACCGTATCCGCCGCGGCGAGCTTGACCGACGCGCTCAAGGAAATCCAGACCGCTTATGAAAGCAAGAACGCCAACATCAAGCTGAACTTCAACTTCGGGGCTTCCGGCGCACTGCAGCAGCAGATCGAGCAGGGCGCTCCTGCCGACGTGTTCCTGTCCGCCGCCGCCAAAAATATGAAGGCGCTGGTGGACAAGCAGCTTGTCGATGCGGCGCAGCAGAAAAGCCTGCTCGTCAACGAGCTTGTCGTCGTCGTACCGGAAGGCGGCAAAGCGCAGGTCGGCACGGTGGGCGATTTGGCGAAGCCGGAAGTGAAGCACGTGGCCATCGGGGAGCCGGAATCCGTACCGGCGGGCGGTTATGCCAAGGAAGCGCTGACGAACGCGAAGCAGTGGGACGCTTTGCAGCCGAAGCTCGTCATGGCGAAAGACGTGCGGCAGGTGCTGACCTACGTCGAATCGGGCAACGCGGAAGCGGGCTTCGTCTACAAGACGGATGCGCTCACGTCCAAGAAGGTCAAGATCGCCTTCAACGTCGATCCGAAAACCTACAAGCCGGTCGAATATCCGGCCGGTATCGTCAAAGCGACGAAGCATGCCAAAGAAGCCGAAGCCTTCTACACGTACCTGCAGAGTAAAGAGGCGGCGGACGTGTTCGCGAAGTACGGCTTCGCCGTTCCTGCCGGGAAGTAGCCGGCATGCCTGGCCTCGATTGGAACGCTTTTCTGTCGCCGGTCCTGCTGTCGGTCAAAGTATCGCTGTTTGCTAGCGCGCTGGTGTTCCTCCTCGGGATCGCTGCGGCATGGGGCTTGTCCCGCCGTGCGTTTCCGGGCAAAACGCTGCTGGAAACCGCGCTGATGCTGCCGCTGGTGCTTCCTCCGACCGTGATCGGCTTCATCCTGCTGGTGCTTCTTGGCAAGAAGAGCTGGTTCGGCCGCTGGCTCGAAGAATGGTTTACGGCCCCGCTCATCTTTACTTGGTGGGCCGCCGTCATCGCCTCAGTCGTGGTCGCCTTTCCGCTCGTGTACCAAACGATGAAGGTCGGCTTCGCTTCGGTCGACCGCAACCTGGAGGACGCCGCGCGCTCCGCGGGCGCAGGCGAGTGGCAGGTGCTCCGCTTCATTACGCTGCCGCTGGCCTGGCGCTCCCTCGCTACGGCTTACATTCTGGGCTTCGCCCGGGCGCTCGGCGAATTCGGGGCGACACTGATGATCGCCGGCAACATCTCGGGCAAGACGCAGACGGTTCCGACCGCGATCTATATGGCGGTGGAATCCGGCCGCATGACGCTCGCCTGGTGGTGGACCGGCTCGATCATCGTCATTTCGTTTATGATGATGCTGATTGTGAATAAAAAAAAGTAAGACCACGGAATCTATCCGTGGTCTTCTCTATTGTATGCTTGCGTTACACGCCCATGGGGGCACGGGTGCCGCCGGTGGTTTTGTTGGGATCGTGACCGTCCCCGCCTTTGTTCATCTTACGGAACGCTTTGCGGAGGTAAGGCAACACGTAGTAGTCGCCGCCGAATTTGCCGGCGTTAGCTCCTGCGGCCAAGACGATGAAGCCAAGGAGCACCAGCCAAGGGTTCGTGCTTACGGTTCCGGCGAACAGAAACATGAAGTTCATCATTAATCCGAAGAAGGCGGCCGCTGCCGTCAGCGTCCCGAGAATTAGGCCGAGGCCGACGAGAAACTCACCGAGCGGGATCAGGAAGTTGATCAGCTTCGCGTTAGGTAAAGCGAAGTTTTGCAGGAACGCCGTGAAGGTCGGGTACATCAATTCGTTTGTGGCTTTGTCCATTGCCGGTTTGGCAATAGCGCCCTTCAGGAAGCCGGTGGCGTCGAACCCGCCGGTTAGTTTGTGGAACCCGGCCATAAGCCACGTCCATCCGACGTATACGCGTAATATGAGCAGCAAGCCGGCAGCATACACGTTTTCTCTTAACCATTTCATAATCATCATAATCGCTCCCTTTGTTCTCGATTTGTGTCTAAATTTTGACACATTCATTTTTTTCATTATTGCACATCGCTAAAGAGATGAAGAGGGATAAATTACCATCATTAAGGGATAATATCCATTTAAACTTATAGGATTAAAAGGATCATCTTTGAAATCATTCGACTTTTTTCCAAGACTCGTGAAAATATTCACAAACTTCTACAAGAAAAAATGTTCGCCTGCTTTCCAATAAGGTAAAACTATCTTTTCATACAAGATCGGTTGCTATAGCAGTGTCGGCGGTTGGATCGGGAACGAAGCACCGTGTTCATATCGCATGTTCCTTTCCTTTGATTGATGTCGGGATTTGTTTCCTCCCTACGCCTTTACTATAGCATGTCCGAGAGAAAATTGGTGTGAAAAAAATCACAAAGTCAGTCGAAAAATGGTTGATCCTGTTGTTTCGGTGTTATTATTGTCGAGGATTCGACATGTGCTTCCGGATTCTTTTCGCATTTAAAGTGCTGTAACCTGCCAAAAGAATGGGTTCGTCTCCTTAAATGATCCTCCTCACTCGTCCATACCGATTATTCGTCTTCTGCATACATTGATATTACGAATATCCGATTTGGGGAGTATGGCGGGTATTCAATTTTGTCGAAGGAGTGATCAATGTGGGTGGTTTCGGCGGTTTCACATCGACAGGCGTCATCCTGGTTCTGTTCATTCTGCTTGTGATTGTCAGCTGCAGCGCCTTGTTCATCTGAGCTTCACACGTGAAAACAACGGCAAGCCGGGCGCCTGTGAGGGCCCGGCTCTTTCCAATTGAAGCGGGCTATGAACATTAGGAGAAAAGTGGTAACCCATTGACAACGAGAATGATAACCATTATCATTTGTATTATGCATGTTATTGAGAATCATTATCATATAATAAAAGGAGGAGCCGTCCGTGGGTTTGCTGTATGAGCTGATCAGGCAAAGGAACCTTAGCCTGGCAGGCAGCATTGCGGACCGTTCGATTCCTGTCAGACCACAGTCGCAGCCGGAAGAGCTGGTACGGTTCATACATACAGAGGATATCGGTTCAAATGTTGGAAGACGGAAAGGCTCAGGGGACTTCGCAAGAGCGCCCGAGCGCCAATAACCGAAACGGGAAGGGAGAGCGGCAATGGGGCAGGCAAGGAATGAAGCGCTGGCGGAGCAAGGTCTCGGCGAACTGGAGGCGCAGTTTTTTTTCATACGGGAGCTTCCCGACGAAGGGGAATTATCGGTCAAGCTGTCGCAGCTGTTCGAATGTCGGCATGTGGACATGCTTCTGACGAATTACGGCAAATATATCCGCGCGTTGGATGAGCAAGCGCCAGCCACTTATTTTAGCAGCTGGCTCGGAACCCTGTGCGCGGCGCAGCAGCATATGATCAGCCGGCATGATGCGGCGTTCGATTTTTCGCCGGGCAATCTGACAGCCAATTTGTATCTGAAGGAAGGCCGCCCGATGTTCGGGTTCCGGCTGCATGATGCCAGAACGTTGTCGGTGCCTGAGGGGGACCGGACCGAGTGGAGGCGTCAAGTGCTCTCCGCTTTATACGGAGAGACGCTTCGGCCGCTGCTTGCATCGCTGGCGCAAGCGGCAGGGCTCGATGCGGGGCAATTGTGGGGGCAGATCGCGACCCGGATGTACTATGCGCGGGATATGGCTGTTGCCCAAGCGGACAGCGAAGAGCTTCGGGCTAAGCTGACGGAGGACTTTCAGGCGCTGCTGTCGGACTTGCCGCCGGACGTATTCGGCCGGCCGCGGCATCCGCTCGATGTGAAGTTCCGCTACGTCGACGACCCGCGCAAGCCCGGAGAGCAGCTGCGGATGAAAGTCAGCTGCTGCCTCGCTTACAAGACGGATACGGATCACGGATATTGCTATACCTGTCCGCGGATGAGCAGTGCCGAGCGCGAGGAACGGAAGCTCAAGCTGCTCGCGGGCGCGAAATAACGAGAATCGAAGGCATACGCGATAAAAATACATGCACGGAAGGCTCTCTCAGGAGATAGCCCGTTAACGAAAAGGAGGCTCGAAACATGCCGTCGATTTTGGTCGTAGGAGCGGATCATTTGGGCAATATGCCCGATCATCTGGCGAATATCGGTTTTGACGAAGTGGTGCATATGTCCGGACGTAAATGCCAAATGGTGAAGAAGGGGATTCCGGAAAAGGTGGATGCGGTGCTTGTGTTGACGGATTACGTCAATCACAATTTGACCAAAGCCATCAAGCAGCAAGCGAAGGAACAGGATGTGCCGATTTATTATGCGAAGCGTTCGTGGTGCTCGGTGCAGAAGGCGCTCTGCTCCTGCGCGGAAGACTGTGAATGGTTGAAAAAGGGCGGAGCCGCCCATTAAACGAGGAAAGCCCGCCGGAATATGCCGGCGGGCTTTTTCGGTATGAGCAGCTGTGCGTCGTCAGGCTTCGTAGGTTAAACGGCGGAGCATCTGCTCCACCTTGCGCAAGTGGGAGGCGACGCGTTCCCGGGCAAGGGCTGCGTTCTGCAGCAGGACCGCGTCGATGATGGCCCGGTGCTCTTCGGAGAGCCGGGCCGTCTGGCTCTGCTCCGCAAACAGCCACAGTCGGCGGCTTTCCCGCATCGTCGGACCCATGGTCAGGAAAAGCGTCTCCAGCGTGCGTACGAGCAGCTCGTTGCCGGACGCTCCGGCCAGCTTCAGGTGAAACCGGATATCGCATTGCTCCAGCTTGTCCTCGTCGGTCAGGGAAGCCATCTCGGCGAGGATTCCGTCCAGTTCGTTCAGATGGTCGTTGCTGCGGCGCGCCGCGGCCAGTGCCGCGCCTTCGGTTTCCAGAATGAAGCGCAGCTCAAGCCATTGCCGGAGCTGCTCCACGTTCCCGATCTCGGGCGCTTCGATCTGAAGCGGGCCGCTATTGCGGAGCACGAACGTTCCGCCGCCGTGGCGGACGTCTACCCAGCCGTGCGCTTTGAGCGACATGAGCGCTTCCCGGATCGTGGAGCGGCCGACGCCAAACTTCACGGCAAGCTGCTCGACCGAGTCGATGCGGGAACCGACCGGCCAGACGCCCTGCTCGATTTGCTCGCGAAGGGCGTCGGCGACGATTTCATAGCCTTTGCGGATCATGAATGCTCTTCCTTTCTCATGCGGACAAAATCAATGAAGCGGGTGCCCTGATACGTCAGCTCGCCGAAGTCCCCTTCGACCAGCAGTCCGTATTGGGGACCTTTTAAAGGAAGCTCAACCCGCCCGCCGTCCTCGAATTCGAAGGTCGCGAAATATTTCGTTAACGCGCTCGAATCCCCGGACCCGCCCGACACGCGTTTGGCGACGACCCGGCCGGGGACGGTAAGACGCTCGGACGCATTGTTGGCAGACCAGACGGAGACGGAATAGAAAATTCCGTACAAGACGGCGCCTACGATCAGAACCAGAATAAGCACAAAGAAGAAGATGAAAAAAGGCGGAGGCCCGTCGAAAGGGCTCCATGAAGATGGAAAAAAATCCATGGCATTCCCTCCAGTAGAGACGTATACCAAAATAATACGGCCGCTTATGCAGGACGCGGCAGCGTGCAAGATTTCCCTTATTGTACCATGCTTACCCGGGTGAATCATATCGGCTTGCGGAAAGTCTTTAGCATTGACGGAGGAAGCCGGGTCCTTTTATAATAAAGTCATCAGATGACCTGACTAATTCAGGGACATACGGGAGGGATGGCTTTGCTGGCTGCAACGGTTTGTCAAGAATTAAGAAGCATTGTCGGGGACGCTTGGTTCCGCAACGATACCGAAACACTCGTTTCGTACAGCTACGATGCTACGCCACTGTATCAATCGATGCCGGACGGCGTTATTTTCCCGGCTTCGACGGAAGAAGTGTCGGCGGTGATGCGCGTCTGCGCCCGGCACCGGATTCCGGTGGTCACCCGCGGGGCCGGCAGCAATCTGTGCGCGGGCGTCGTGCCGCTGCACGGCGGGCTGATCATGGTTATGACGCGGATGAACCGGCTTGTGGAGATCGATCAGGACAACCTGACGGCGACGTTCCAGACTGGTCTGAATACAAAGCGCTTTCATACGGCCGTCGAGGAGACAGGGCTGTTTTATCCGCCGGACCCGAGCAGCATGATCATCTGCACGATGGGCGGCAACATCGCCTTGGGCGCAGGCGGGCTGCGCGGACTCAAGTACGGCACGACCAAGGATTACGTCATCGGGCTTGAAGCGGTGCTGGCGAGCGGGGAAGTGCTGCGGACGGGAGGCAAGCTCGTGAAGGATGTCGCGGGCTACGACTTGACGAGGCTGCTCGTAGGGTCCGGGGGCACGCTGGCGATTTTGACGGAAGCGACGGTTAAGCTTGTGCCGAAGCCGGCGTACCGGCGGGCGATGATCGCGGTTTTCGCCGATTTGCCTGCGGCGGCGCGGACGGTGTCGCAGATTATTGCGAACCGGATTACGCCTTGTACGCTTGAGTTTATGGACCAGGCGACGATCGAGGTGGTGGAGGCGTTTGCCAAAATCGGCCTTCCGGTCGATGCACAGGCGATCCTGGCGATCGAGCAGGACGGCGACGAGGCGCAGGTAGAGAAGGATCTGCAGCTGATCGAGACGATCTGCAAACGCGAAGGGGCGATCCAGGTGAAGGTGGCCGAGACTCCGGAGGAAGGGGCCAAAGTGATGGAAGCCCGGCGCAGCGCGCTGGCGGCGCTCTCACGGCTGCGGCCGACAACCATTCTTGAGGACGCGACAGTGCCGCGCTCGAAGATTGCCGATATGGTGCTGGAGGTACAGCGCATTGCGGCAAAGCACAACGTGCGGATCTGTACGTTCGGCCATGCGGGAGACGGCAACTTGCATCCGACGGCGATGACCGATGCGCGGGATACGGAAGAGATTCACCGGGTGGAGCTCGCGTTCGAGGAGATTTTCGACGCGGCGATCCGGCTCGGAGGCACGATCACCGGGGAGCACGGCGTCGGGCATGTCAAAGCGCCGTATCTCGAATGGAAGGTCGGCGCGTCCGGCATCAGCCTGATGAAGCGGCTGAAGCATGCGTTCGACCCGGACGACTTGCTCAATCCCGGCAAGCTGTTCGCAGAGACGCGCAAGCGTATTGTGTTTAAGTCGGAGCCGGGAACTGAAACGAGCGGAAGCGCGGGACAGGAGCAAGCCGACGCCGGGGAAACGGGTTCGCCCGGCGCCCCGCTTGAGGACGGCCGCGGGCCGTCGACGAAAGGCGGTGCGTGACGCATGAGCGCGGAGATCAAACAATTGACCGAGAAGCTGCAGCTTACGCTCGATCCCGATCAGCTTACCAACTGTATGCGCTGCGGCTTTTGCCAGACGGCTTGTCCGACGTTTCAGGAGACGGGGCTGGAGGCGGCGTCGCCGCGGGGCCGGATCGCATTGATGAAGGCCGTCTATGACGGAAAAATGGAGCCGGACGCGGCGTTCCGCTCGCAGATGGACCTGTGTCTCGGCTGCCGCGCTTGCGAGCCGGCCTGCCCGTCGGATGTCAAGTACGGTCAGCTCATCGAACAGGCCCGCGAGTCGATCGCGGCGGTAACCGCCGAGCGATGGCCGGTACGGACGGTGAAGCGGCTGTTCATGGAGCGGCTGTTTCCGCATCACGACCGGATGCGGCTGCTCGGCTCGTCGCTGAAGCTGTACCAGACGAGCGGTTTGCAGAAGCTGGCGCGCGGGCTTGGCGTCATGAAGCTGTTCCCGACTCATATGCGCGAGATGGAAGCGGTGCTGCCGCAAGCGGCCGGCGACGGCGTCATCCGCCGTTGGGAGAAGCTCGGCCTGCCTGCCCGCTGGGAACAGGGGGAAGGCGGACAATCGCTGCTCGTGATCCCGGCCGAAGGCGAACGTCTCGGGCGGGTCGGGATGTTCCGCGGCTGCATCATGGATGTGCTGTTCACGGAGACGAACGTGAACACGATCAAGCTGCTGCGCTTGGCGGGCTACGAGGTCGTTGTCCCGGCCTCGCAGACATGCTGCGGCGCGCTGCACAACCATGCCGGCGAACGGGAGAGCGCCCGCCGTCTGGCCCGGACCAACATCGCCGCCTTCGACGCGGCCCGCGTCGATGCGGTCGTCAGCAACGCTGGCGGCTGCGGCGCCACCTTGAAGGAAGTGGATCACCTCCTTCACGGCGATCCGGGAGAGGCGGGGGCCCGCCGGTTTGCCTCGCAGGTCCGCGACGTGTCGGAGCTGCTCGCCGAAGGGCGTCCGCTGCCGCTGAAGCCGCTCAGGCAAGGGGAGGAACAGGTCACGGTCACGTACCAGGACTCGTGTCATCTGCGCAACGTGATGCGCGTCGCCTCGGCCCCGCGGCAGCTTATCCGGACCGTGCCCGGCGCGAAGCTGCAGGAGCTGCCGGACGCCGACCGCTGCTGCGGCTCCGCCGGAATCTACAATTTGACGCAGCCGGAAATGTCCGCCAGCGTGCTCGACCATAAGATGGAGCAGGTGGAGCACACCCGGGCGCACGTCATTCTGACGGCGAATCCGGGCTGTCTGCTTCAGATGAAATGGGGCGTTCACCGCCACGGGAAAGACAAGACGATGCAAGCGATGCATCTGGTCGATTTTCTCGCCGAATCGGCGGGGCAGAGTTAGTCCGCAGCGTCACCCGACAGCCGGCATATCCTTTAAGGATATGCCGGTTTGTCGTGCCGCCGTCGCAAGGAAGCTGCGAATCGGAACTCCCGCAGCTACGGAGCTTCCACGCTCTATGACTGGACGTTCGCGAAACTTCAACGGAATACTGCGCCTGCTCTCCAAGTAAGGCAGAAGCTTGCCTTTTACGCCTCCTTTTCCTGCAACGAACTCCTCTCCGGGCTGGCTTATTTATGCATAGACATATAAGCCGCTCCCCAATCCCGCACTCCTGATCGACGGCTATTGTAAAATTTTGCGTGTCAAATTTTTGTCTAAAATTGTCGATAAATATGTTGAAAAATGTCGAATAATATCAGGACTTCAGGGGGACTGCGGATGAAGATTTCAAGCTGGTTAAAGGTAATGGGCGCAATTTTATTAGTATTATCGCTGCTCAACTGGTTCAGTGTCAGCAAGCTGGAGAGCGGGATCGCTCAGGAACGGCTGTCGGTACAACGGCAGGCGCAGTTCAAGCAGCTCGGCTTTGACTTGAAGAACGCCTCCGATTACTTGACCGAAGAGATGAGAAGATATGTCCAGTTCGGGGACAAGCGGCACTACGACAATTATTGGAAAGAGGTCAACGAGACCAAGTCGCGCGATAAGGTCGTCGAACAATTGAAAGCGCTTGAAGCGCCGCAGGAAGAGCTGGATTTGATCGAGAAAGCGAAGACCAGCTCCGACACCTTGATCAAAACCGAAGAAGCCGCCATGAAGGCGGTGGAGGAGAAAAATTTCGACAGTGCCCGGAAGCTGATGTTCGGCGAACAATACGATGCGAGCAAGAAAGAAATTATGGGCTATATCGAGCAGTTTCAGACCAAGATGAACACCCGGGCACAGCAGGAAGCGGACGCGGCCCGTCAGACGGCTACCGCCATGATGAGCTTCGCCGTGATCCTGCTGGTGGTGACATTCTTGACCTTGTTCGGCATTTTTATCTTGATCTCTATCAAGCTGCGGCCTTTAAAAACGGTGAATGAGAAAATTGCCGAGCTGGCCAGCAACGGCGGCGATCTGACGGCCAGGCTGACCTCGAATACGAAGGACGAGATCGGCGAAATCGCACGCTCGCTTAACCGGATGCTGGACAGCCTGCACGGCATGATCAAGGAGATTACCGGCACCTCCGAGAAAGTATGGGAGACGTCGGAGAAGCTGATTGCCAATACGAAGCAGACCTCTGCCGCAACCGAAGAAATCGGCAAGCGGATGGCGGTGATCGAGCAGGGGGCCGTCATTTCGGTGCAGAACACGCTGGACGGATCGCGGGCCATCGAAGAAATGGCCAAGGGCGTGCAGCGGGTGGCCGAATCGGCTACCGAGCTGTCCGAGGCCGCCGTGGATACGGAGAAAGAAGCTGTGGACGGCTTCGGACATATGGAGCAGGCCCAACGGCAAATGGATCAGATCGACGAGTCCGTTACCAAATCCGCTCAGATCGTGGCCAAGCTGGACGAACGCTCATCCGACATCGGGCAAATTGCCGATACGATCGCCACGTTGTCCAACCAAACGAATCTGCTTGCGCTCAACGCTTCGATCGAAGCGGCCCGGGCGGGCGAGCATGGCCGGGGCTTCGCGGTCGTGGCGGCGGAAATCCGCAAGCTGGCGGAAGGCTCCGCAGCCTCGGCAGGCCGAATCGCCGAGCTGCTCCAGGAAATTCGCAGCGATTCGACAGAAACGGTCAAAGCGATGCAGCAGGTAAGCGAAGAGGTAGCATTGGGCAGCCACAAGGTGCGAGCTGCCAGCGATTCGTTCCAAAAAATATTGCAGGCCACCAAGGAGGTCTCCGCCCAAATCCAAGAGGTTTCGGCCATTTCTGAGGAGATGGCGGCAGGCTCGGAGGAAATCGCCGCCTCCGTCTCCGATATGGCCGATGTCGCCAGAGAATCCTTGGACGGCGTACAGATCGTCAACGACAAAACCCAAGCGCAAACCGCTTTGGTGCAGGAGGTCTCCTCCTTGTCCGAAGGACTGAGCCGGGAGGCGGAAAATCTGGAGACGCTGGTCCGCAAGTTTAACATATAAGCATGAAACATCGTGCGAAATGGAAAAGGGAGGAAGTCCGCGGCTAAAATGCTGCAGGGACTTCCTCCCTTTTTTTGGACGCTTGGAGCGACCTTACAATTTGAACCGATTGACCAGTTCGGACAAATCCTGCGCCGTGCGGCTTAACGATTCCGCGGACGAAGCGATTTCTTCGGCAGATGCGAGCTGTTCTTCGGTTGTAGCGGCAATCGTCTGCGTCGACTCGGCGGCATGTCTGGCAATTTGGCTCATCTCCGAAGCGGAAGCGGACACCTGCTCCGAGCCTGCCGCCATTTCTTGGACTGCCGCGGCCACTTCCTGAATTTTGCCGGATACGTCATTTGCGGTGCGGGTGATTTGCTGGAACGCGTCATCCGCCTCGGTAACGGCTTGGAGCCCGACTCGCACCTCCGACAAGCTGCGGTTCATCGTGAGTACCGCTTTGGACGTATCGGTTTGAATCTGCGTGATGATGTCCGAAATGCTTTGGACGGCTTCGCCGGACTGCTGGGCAAGCTTCTTCACCTCGTTCGCGACGACGGCGAAGCCTTGCCCATGCTCTCCCGCTCTTGCCGCCTCGATGGAAGCGTTGAGCGCCAGCAGACCGGTTTGCGAAGCGATGTCGTTGATGATCTGCAGAATGCTGCCGACGTTCACGGAATGCGTCTCCAGCGTCTGGATATCGGCGCTTGCGTGCCCGACGGATTCGCTCAGGGCGTTCATTCTGCTTCTCGCCGCTTGAATGGCATCATTGCCATGCTGCGCTTGAATGGCGGATTCTTGAGACAGCTCGGATACGTCCGACGTCGTTTCGGCGATACGTTGAATGCCTGCAGCCATCTCTTCCATCGCTCTTCCGGTTTCGTCCGACCGCATCAGCTGACTTTCCGCACCGGAGGCCATCTCTTGGATGGAGAGCGTAACGGTTTTGGTCGCTGTCGTATTTTGCTCTGAGCTGGCTTGCAGCTCCTCGGACGAAGCGGCAACCGTCGTGGATGCCTCTTGGATTTGTATTACGTTCATTTTTAGTTGGGATACCATTTCGTTCAGGGAAACGACCAGACTTCCGATCTCGTCCTTTTGCTTGACCGCGAGCGGTTCGACCGTCAAGTCGCCGCCGGACACCCGGTGCAGCGTTTCGGATACGAGCTTCACGGGCCTGGATATGATGCGGATCATCACGATGACTAAGGCGATTCCGATCACGACCGAAATGGCGATCATCCCGGTCGTAAGCCCGATATTACTTTGGTAGATTTGTCTGCTTTCCTGCGTCGACTTCTTAGCGCCGTCGTTATTGATTTTGATCATTTTATTCAGCAGCTTCTGCATTTCATCGTATATTTGTTGGGATTGCACCATCAATGCCGTGAGTTCTTTTTCCTGCTTCCCTGCGCCTCGAACCAGGTCGATTTGCTTGCCTAACGCTAAGGTGCGGTCAAAAACTTCTTTATAACTGTTCCATTTTGCCCGAAGCTGCTCCGTATTGATGCGATCTTCGTCGTTGGCGTACGGGTCGCCGTATGAATTCAATTGCTTATCGATCTCTGCAAACGTGGTAGCGGCTTCCTGGGTGTATTGTTGTTTTTGTGAGACATCTGGATTGCTTAAAATTTCATATTGCAGAACAAGAACGTGTTCTGTCAAATAATTGACATTGTTGGCAATTCCCACTCCTGAAAGCCAAATGCTGGAGATTTCCTCCGTCTTGGATTGCATCTTTGCCCCCCGACCCAGTGAGGTGAGGCCGAGGCCGGCCAGCAGCAAGATCAGGAGCAGAAAAGACAAGAACAGCTTTCTCCCGACCGATAACATAAAGCGATGTTTACCCATCATGTTTCTCCCCTTTGTTGTGGTTATCTCCTTTTATCGACAAAATCCGATAAAATCGTTAGGTATCTTCCGGGTAAATTTTTGGCTGCTAAAATGAATTGGAAACATATGGTGTCTATGCGATTTTGTGCTACACTGTAATCGAAAGGGATGATTGTCCAGTGAAAATAAAGTTTTAGACTGAGCAGCTTGATTTAACAGGATTTATGAGGTCAAAAATCGTCAGCTTTCAAATATTAAGTATTAGACTGGCACAAGAAATCAAACAGCGGCGGACCAAGACTGAAAAATAAAGTCTTAGACTGCCGCTGTTGTCGTTCAACTATCGTTCTCCGTTAGTTCAATTCCACCCAGTTTTTAAAAATGGCTATAATCTCCTCCAAATTAGAAGGACCACCAGACCCTTTAAATGAACCCTTGTCTAGCCTACATTGAATCCAATCTTTGAACCGAATCGGAATTGTCTTTCGTTAGCATAGCCATTAGCATTCAAACGACGGGAATGTGAATTTGGAAAGTTGAGCATGAAATGTACCTTCCCATGACTCCCATTGTTGTAACGATACCTGTCCAACAATTTGTAACCCCGAGGGTTCAACTGAAGCATATAAGTAGTTTTGATGACAACCCTTCCTCGCCAAACCACATAGGACAATGAGTCTCTTTAAGGAGATATTGCGGTAATACTGAATACACTTGCTTAAGTTGTTCCCATGTCCCATCACTAAACTCATGGAAATTTAAGCAATACACTCTATCTATAAAAACTATGCTTTGTTCGTTTGTTGCAAGCTCATTATTATCATAAAAACAAATATCCATTAGTCGCTCCTCCTTACTAAGACTGTCTTCTGAAGAATAATTTCAACACACTTAGCGCAATGGAACTGTCGCTTAGATCCCCAGAAGCCTCACGAGGAAAAATGTTTATATGTAAATCGAACTCAATCAATTTCATGAACTATAACATGTTTAATATTCGTGCTCAAATTCTGTAGTTCTGCTCTTGTAAAAGTGGGATATAAGAGAACGTTCTCAAGATCCTCTAGCGCAAACCATTGATAGATCAATTTGTATGGTTGCCCAACCTCTTTGCCGAAGATAATCTTCTCTTTCTCAAATACACTGCTATTCTTGTCCACACATAAATGAATCAAGAAGTAAAAACCCATTTCGTGATATTTTTGATTTTCATGTTCAAAAAAGGTTTCTGCAACCCAAAGTAGTCTTTCCGTTCGTACTTCCATGCAGCACGATCAGCGGGTATCCGTCGCCACGGGTTTCGTAGTATAGATGTCTCATCGCCAATCATATGGCAACAGTTCTTTCAGTGTAACAATCAGCCCATTTTCTACCATAACTTCTGTCTTTAAATTATCATCGTGTATTTGACTTATAAATTCTCTGCACCGTCCACATGGCGGCATAATATTCCCATCACTCCCGATTGCAATCATCTTTAATACTCTATTTTCACCTTGCGTTATCATGGTTGCAGCGGCAGCATGTTCTGCACAAAAACCCATAGAGCAAGCCGTATCGATGCAAACCCCTGTATATATTTTTCCACTTTCAGAAAGGATTGCTGCTCCAACTCCCCCTGCACTTGCATATTCCGATAGCTTTCGTGAATATATTACACTTTTTGCCTTCATGTAGAGTTCATCAAATGTCATTTTGATCCGCCCCTCACTTTTTAATTTTTGAAGAAGACTAAAGGAATGCTTAATCTCCACCAAAGCATTCGATAAAACTCGGCGCCAAATCGTTTCTTAAAAGTATTTGTTGATTTTTTCTGTGCGGGAGAAATCCTTGCTTTTTTACATCTTCGGCAAGCTGCCCCGGATTTTTAAAGCGCTCAAAAAAGGGAAGCGCATATTCGTTTATTTGTTGAGTTATTTCTGCAATGACTCGTTCCCGCTCCGAATAGGCATCAACACTATACAGCGGCCAATCATCGGCTCTTTTTGTTAATCGGGCTAACGAGGTGGAAAACACAACATTCGATAAGAGGCTCAGCTATCCGCTGACAGGTGTATACAAAAATTTCTCTTGGCTTAGTACCTTTGTCAAATTCTCTTTTTTCCAGACTTACTCACTCTCCAATGTAGTATAAACTTGCTAAAAAGCTTGCCCTTGATCCGGTCCCCGCTTGCTACAATGGCGTACTCGCCGCCCCTTTCCCAAACGGAAGAAGTTCTTTCTCCATAAGCTCACCCTCTCGATGAACAATTTTGTAATCTTTTTACATGCTAACCTTGTCTTAACCCTAGTATAATGAATAGGACCACAATAACGAATCCAAGGGAGGTACCCATGAAAAAATTTATACTTGGACTGCTCTGCGGAGCCGTGCTTGCCGCGTCTACCGCCGTTTACGCTTCGGACGAGATCCGGGCGACGCTGTTTCCCGTAAAGCTGCAATTTAATGGAGAGGCTCGCGATACGGGCTCTCGGTTCGCGATTTTGAATTATGACGGTCATACATATGTACCGCTTCGCTTCATGGCCGAAAACTTGGGGGCCGGGGCTGCTTATGACAATGAAGCCCGTACCGTCTCGGTCGTTTCCGAGCCAAAGAGCGCCAGCGACGCACAGAAAAAAATATGGGCGGCAACGTACCGCCTCGAACGCGGTATGGAAGCCAAGGACGTGAAGAGCGTGTTGGGCGAACCGTCTTTCCTGACGCTGATCGACAGCTCCAAGCAGCAGTTGTGGCGCTACGACTTCGGGGCATCAGCCGGCTACAGAAGCGGTGGTCTTAGCGCCGACGCCGACGGCTTGCGCCGCGGCGACTTGGAGGGGCAGTTGTTCATTCGTTGGAACGCAAGCGCACAAGTCGACCGATACGAGCTGTGGACAGTGAAGAAAGCCGCGGACGGCTCTCGTAACGTCTCCACCTTCACCGTATACCCCGACGGCTCCACAAGCGGGTCCGCCGTCGCAAATTAGGCTGGAAGCCGGTTCCTTCGGGGCCGGCTTATTTTTGCGCGGTGGGAGAGACATCGAATACATTAGACGCAGGGTGAATGCTGTTGGTTGCTGGCGTATGCAAAATTTTGGATATGTGGCGCGTATTTGTTTCCAATCCTTGGACATACTATCGGTGTTCCGAAATATCCATTCCAGTTCAGGAGGTTTTTATGCACACGCAGCAACGTTTTGCCGCCCATGAATTTCTGGAAACCCAAGAGGCGGTCCGTACGAAAGGGGCGCACATCGAACTGTACGGTGTTCTGTTCTCGATGGCGCAGGATACGCATTTGAAAGATATTTTGTTCAATCAGCAGCGACGGATGCTGGAAGGCTACGATTACGGCATCGGCCTGCTGAAAGGCAGAGGCATCGCCATGACGCCGCATACGCCGGAGCTGCGCATTTACGAAAGACCGCAAGCCGGACTGCAGCAGCCATCCATGCCGGCGCCGAATCCGAACGCTACGCAGTTGTCCGATGTGTCCATCGCGACCATTGCGCTGAATCTTCATAAAACCGGCTCGGCCGTCGCCATGCTGTGGGCCTGCGAATGCGTAGATCCGCAAATTCGCCAGTACCATGCGACCTCGGCGAACATCTGCCAGGAAATGGCTTGGGAGCTGTTCCAGTACATGAACTACAAGGGCTTCTACCAAGCCCCGCAGCTAGCCGACCATACGATGCGTACTATGATTCAGGCCGTACAGCCTGCGGAGCCGCAGCAGCCTTACCAGACGCATTTTCAATAACAGTTTCCACTGCTTTCGGAAGCCGGGCGTTCTCTTGTTCAGGAGAACCCCGGCTTTTTGGCGCTTGATTATTTGATCGGAAAAACCTTCCTTAACCTAACAGTTTCTTAACAAAGCTCTGTCATAATTAAGGATACAACATCACCTTAGACGGTTGGGGGTTTTGCCTATGGCTAAAGTAATGGTAGTCGATGACGCCGCTTTCATGCGGATGATGCTGCGAACGATGCTGATGGAGGAAGGACACGAAGTGGTGGCGGAAGCGACGAACGGCATGGAGGCGGTTAACGTTTATTTATCCGCCCGGCCCGATCTGGTCACGATGGATATTACGATGCCCGAGCTGGACGGGGTTGGAGCGGTCAAAGAAATCCGCAAGCACGACCCGGACGCGAAGATCATCATGTGCTCCGCCATGGGCCAAAAGGGCATGGTGCTGGAAGCCATTACGGCTGGAGCGAAGGATTTTATCGTCAAGCCGTTTCAAAAAGACCGCGTCATCGAGTCGGTCAACAAGGTGCTCGGCTTGTAAACACGCCCGGCGGCAGCAGGGTTACCGACTGCCGTATTCGTAACGGGCTGGAATCCCATTCCCTTTTTGTAAATGAAAACCGGTCATTTTCGCCGTAGGGCGGAACGGCCGGTTTTTGTGCAAGCGGAGCAACCTTTTCGCGGTTCGTCAGGTCTAATGGATAGAAGTTACATAATTGGCGGGAGGATGGACCGGTGGCAACGATCGTATGGCATAAACCGAGCGGGCGGAAATATCTTTTTCTGGGCCCGGGATTCGGCGCTTACAAAGCGCAAAGAGCGAGTGTGCTTGGAGGCAATTGGTTTCCGCACGAGGAATCGGGCGAAATCATGGTGGCGGCGGTGTGCGACGGGAACGGAAGCATCCGCTGGTTTCCGTCGGAAGAGCTGCAAGTGCTTGAAATCGACGGCAAGCCCGTGAGCAGTTGGTTCGAGAGCTTGGCCGATCCGGACGCACTGCTGCCGTTAGACAAAGACGATCCATGCGGCGCGGAAGCGGGAGCCGTTGAGCAATGCCCGGCCTGTTTGACACGTGTGCGGGCGGAAGAGCGGGAATGTCCGTCCTGCGGACTTACGTTAATCATGGAATCGTGAGCATCCGGGATAGAAAACAGCGGTAGGAACGGGAGTGCATCTTTTGCGAAGGGGAGGGGCATGCTAGGAATTGCATTTACTTCCAATTTGGAAAAGAAAGGCGGTGAAGCGGTCGTGCCCTTCGCCAAGATTAACGGAACGACGCTGTACTACAAAGTGAAAGGCTCCGGCGTTCCGATCGTGTTCATTCATCCTCCGATGCTGACGAGCAGCAATTTTGCGGACCAGATGGAGCAGCTTTCGAGCAGGTACCAGATTATTGCGTTCGATATTCGCGGCCACGGACAGAGCGGGCAGTCCTCGGAGCAGCTTACATACACCCTACTGGCGGAAGACATTTGCGGATTGCTCGACCATTTGGAGCTGAAAAAAGCCTATTTATGCGGGTATTCGACCGGCGGGTCGGTCGCGCTGGAAGCGCTGCTCCGCTATCCCGACCGGTTCTACGGGGCGATTCTGATCAGCGGTATGTCGGAGCTGAGCGACTGGTACCGGCGCAGCGAGGCTTGGGCGGCGGTCGGGCTAATGGGGCTTCGTGCCAAACGGATTGTCGCGGCGGTCATCGCTTGGGGCAACTCGAACAAATGGAAGACGTTCCGGCGTCTTTACCGCACGGCCAAGGAAGGACATCTGCGGAACGTGAACGACTACTTCAAGTGCAGCCTGACGTACAACTGCACGGAGAAGCTGGGGCAGATTCAAACGCCTATCCTGCTCCTCTACGGGGAGAAAGATAAAGAATTTCACCGGTATGCCCATATCCTCCACCGCAGACTGCGCGACAGCACATTGCATTTCTTACCCAAGGTCGGCCATCAGCTTCCGACCAAATCGGCGTCGTTGTTGAATGCGTTAATCCGCCAATGGATCGACGAGCGTCATCCTTGGAAGACGGCGGACAAATCCCGGCAGCCGGCGCCGTCCTTGCCCGCGTTTCTCCCGCCGGATGTGCCGCAGATTGAAGAGACGACAGAGGTGTAGGTGTCCGGCTCGACGATTCGCGCAGGGGGACATGTGCGTTAAGCGCCGAACGGCGAACAACTAAGCGCTCTAAAACGATGACGTTAAACAAGGGAGAGGGGATAGGAAAAGTGGATGTGCAGCTCGCTGAAAAACAAGTGGAGACGTGGGCAAAAGCCAGCGCACGTTCGTTAGGGTTCAAAGGGGCGAAGATCGAAGCGAAGTATATTTGGAATCCGGGAGGATTTGTCAACCAGTCCTATCGCTTATCTGATGGCGAAACGGTTCGGCATCTAAAGCTCGCGCAAGAATATAGAGCCCCGCTTCTGCAGCAGTGGGCCAGGTTGAGCGGGTATTTGACCAGCCATTATCATGCGCCGCGGCTTTTCGAAGAGGTGACTCAAGAAATCATTCCCGGTTATTCGTACGGTTTAGTGTTCGATTATATTCAAGGAACCCCGCTAAGCTCTTGTTCCGATCCAACAGCCGTTGTTGAAAACGTCCTGAAAGCATTGAACCGGCTGCATGCGGATCAAGAGTTCAAGAAGGGAGTCGAAGCCCACACCCGCTCGTATTCGGAAGCGTTTGCCGAGGAGTACATTGTCCGATTCGAGGAGGATCTGGAGACGATCAGGTCTGAACGCCATTTGCTTGACTTCGTGTCAGACGACGCCTTGGATTGGTTTGATTCGGAAGTAAGGACCTTAAAGCGGCTTGTATATCAACTGCCTTCTTTTCAAATGAAAGCTAGGGATACCGTACATAACGATCTAAACTGGCACAACGTATTAGTGGAAGGAGACGGAAGTTATTGGATTATAGACTGGGATGATTTAACCGTGAATGGAGATGCTGCCATGGATTATTCCGTCTTCCTTTGGCCGCTCCACCGCTCCAAGGATTGGCCGTTTTGGGAAAAGCGACTCCGCGATTTGGAAGGCGGTGAACCATTCGAACGGATGGAGGTTTATTTCAGGGCGAAGCTGCTTGACGACGTGATCGATGTTCTTGCCGATTACATTGAAGCGGAGAAGCTGCCCGAGGTGAAGGAACGAACGCAGCAAGAGGCAAAAGAAACGCACCTTCGCGCTTACCCCGAATATCTTGGGCGATATGCCAAGGTGCCGGGGAAATTGCAAGGATGAACCCCGCAGCGTTCCTGATCTTGCCAAATGTATTGCGCCCGGCGGGAATCACTCTGATTGCCACCTTCTTTGCGTGCCGCTCCGAGGCGTAGTACAATGGCGAGACGATACAGAACTCGGAGAGGATGACTACGCTTATGGACCCGATCAAACGAGAAAAGCTGCTGGAGCAGGCGGCCGTTTATGTGAGAGCCGAACTGGAACGAGACAGCAGCGGCCACGACTGGTGGCATATTGTCCGAGTGACCCGCACAGCCAAGCGGCTGGCGGCGGTCGAACGCGCGGACGCGTTCATCTGCGAGCTGGCGGCTCTGCTGCACGACGTAGCCGACGAAAAGCTGAACCCGAGCAAGGAAGCCGGACTGCAAAAGGTGGAGAACTGGCTCGCCGAAGCGGGAACGGACGAAGCGGACCGCACCCATGTCATGGACATCATTTCGACGATGTCCTATGGAGGAGGACACGGCCAGCCGATGCGTACCGCCGAAGGCCGGATTGTGCAGGACGCGGACCGCCTTGATGCGATCGGCGCGATCGGGATCGCCCGCGTGTTCGCCTACGGCGGTTGGAAGGGCCGACCGATGCACGACCCGGAGCTGCCGGTTCGCGAGCATATGACGCCGGAGGAATACCGCAGCCATCCGGGAACGGCGGTCAACCACTTTTACGAGAAGCTGCTGAAGCTCAAGGATTTGATGAACACGGACGCCGCCCGCGCCTTGGCGGAGGAGCGGCACCGCTTTATGGAGCGGTATTTGGAGCAGTTTTATAACGAATGGGACGCGGTAGACGCGGCGTTTGATCCCGCCGGGGAGACGGCTTCTCCGACCGGGACAACGTCCCGCTGATCCGGTTCACTCGAATTGCTTCAGGAAGCGGCCCATCCGCTCGATCGCCTCGGTCAAATTTTCCACCGAAGACGCATAAGAACAGCGGATATGGCCTTCCCCGGCGAAACCGAGAGCGTTGCCGGGCACGACCGCAACCTTCGTCTCCTCCAGCAGCCGCCAGGCGAACGTCTCGGAGGAAAGGCCCGTGTGCCGGATCGACGGGAAGGCGTAGAAGGCTCCCCGGGGCTCGAAGCAGGGCAGGCCGATCTCTTGGAAGCCCTTCAGCACGAGCCGCCGCCGCTGATTGTACGAGTTGACCATCTCCTTCATTTCCTCCGTCCCGTTCCGGAGCGCTTCGATAGCCGCTTTTTGCACCGTGATGGGCGCGCAGATCATCGTGTATTGATGGATTTTCGTCATCGCGGCGATGACTTCGGGATGTCCGCAAGCGTATCCGAGCCGCCAGCCCGTCATGGCGTACGCCTTGGAGAAGCCGTTCAGCAAAATCGTCCGGTCCCGCATCCCCGGCAACGACGCAAAGCACGTATGCTCGCCCTCGTAAGTCAGCTTGTCGTATACCTCGTCGGAAATGACGATCAAGTTATGCTTTTCCACGACTTTGGCAATGTCGAGCAGATCTTCCCGGGGCATCGTCGCGCCGGTCGGATTGTTCGGATAGTTGAACAGCAGCGCCTTGGTTCGCGGCGTGATCGCAGCTTCCACCAGTGCGGCGGTCAGCCGGAAATCGTTGTCTGCCGTCGTGGTCAGCGGAACCGGCACGCCGCCTGCCATCGTGACGCATGGCCCGTACGATACGTAGCACGGCTCGGCGATCAGTACTTCGTCTCCCGTGTGGACGATAGCGCGCAAAGCAAGATCGACCGCTTCACTAACTCCGACCGTAATCAGCACCTCGCTGCGGGGCTCGTAGCGCACGCCGTAAAACCCGTGCAGATGAGCGGCAATTTCCTCCCGCAGCTCCAGCAAGCCTGCGTTGGACGTGTACATCGTGTATCCTTGCCTCAAAGACTGAATCCCCGTTTCCCGGATCGCCCAAGGCGTCACAAAGTCGGGCTCTCCGACGCCGAGCGAAATAATGCCGGTCATCTCCGATGCGAGATCGAAAAACCGCCGGATGCCGGACGGCGGCATATCCCGGATGACGGGGGAGAGTCGTTCGGACCAATTCAAAGTCATAACCATTCACCAGCTTTTCATGGATTTGTTCGTGCACATTTGCAAATAAAAAAGCCCCCGTCCCCAAAAAAGGGACGAGAGCTATGCTCACGCGGTACCACCCTCGTTGACTCCACTACATGCGAAGTCCACTCGGTCCTATAACGGCGGAACACCGGCCAACTCCTACAGCTGCAAGCTTCAGAGGGCGACTCCAGGGTGGCTTTCGGCAGGGTTTCTTTCCCGGGCTCGCACCTTCCCCGGGTCGCTTGGAAATACACCGTGCTTACTTTCCCCATCGTTGTCTTTCACGAAAATAATTAACAGTACTATAGCACGGGTTGTTTTCGGCTGTCAATCGTCTCTTCGGGCAAGCTTCACCGCGACAGCACATTGACCATCCAAAGCTCAGTCCGCGCCCGTAAGCTCGTTCCAATTCACGACGTCGGTGCAGAGATGCCGGATCAAGCCCGGCTCGTGGCTGACGACGAGCACGCCGAGCTGCCGTTGCCGTGCGATCACGAGCACGGCCTGCCATATTTGCGCCTGCGTGATCGCGTCGAGCATCGTCGTCATTTCGTCGGCGATGAGAAACCGCGTTTGCGGCCCGAGCGCCCGCGCGACGCAGAACCGCTGCAGCTCGCCGCCGGACAATTCGCCGGGGCGGCGGCGGAGCCATTCCTGCTCGATGCCCAGCGCCTCCAAGAGCGCCGGATCGGGCGCTCCGCCTTCGCGCAGGACGCGGTGCATCGGCCACTTCGGATTCACCGCCTTCTCCGGGTGCTGGAAGACGAGCTGCACCGGGTGGTAGCCGCTGCGCGGGAGGAGATTGCCGCCTAAAGTAATGCGCCCTTCCGGCGGCTCCTCATACCCGGCCAGCAGCCGGCCGAGCGTCGTCTTGCCGCAGCCGCTCGGACCGACGAGTCCGGTCAATTCCCCCGGCGTTAGCGTCAGATCGACACCCCGGAACAGCCAAACGTCCCGGCCGCGCCGGTACCCAAGACCTCGCGCTTCAAGTCGCATGGATGCACCTCACCGTCCCGCCGCGCAGCTCCCGCATCTCCGGCCGTTCGCGGCTGCAATCCGGGCCGGCCGCGGCGCAGCGCGGCGCGAACAAGCAGCCCGGCGGCAGCGCGGACGGATGCGGCTGGACGCCGGGAATCGGCGTGAAGCCGTTCTGCGGCAGCGCCTGCCAGAGCGCCCGGCTGTACGGATGGCGCAGCCGCGCTCCGTCGCCGGAGAAGTCGGCGGCGGGCGACGTTTCGACCGTCGTCCCGGCATAAAAGACGGCGACGTTGTCCGCGAAGGGAAGCACCGACTCGATGTCGTGAGTGATGAGCAGCACGGCGCAGCCTTCGTCCGCCAGCTCGCGGAAGCGGCTTAGCGTTTCCCGCACCGCCGCGGGGTCGAGGCCGGGCGTCGGCTCATCGGCAATGACAAGCCGCGGGCCGCCGACCGTCGCCGTCGAGACGAGCACCCGCCGCGCCATGCCGCCCGACAGCTGGAACGGGAACAGCCGCTCGGTCCCGGAGGCGAGACGGTAGCGGTCGAAGATGCGGCGGACTGCGGCGACCGCATCGCCCTCGCGGACCGAGCTCCGCACTTGGTCGCCTACCCGCATCAGCGGGTCGAGGAAATTGACCGATTGCGGCACCAGCGCAATCTCCTTGCCGCGCAGCGCCTCCTGCCGGGCAGGGGTCAGCGGTTCGCCCTCGTACCGCAGCGTCCCGGAGACGGCCGCATTGTCCGGCAGGATGCCGAGGATCGCGTGGGCAAGCAGGCTTTTGCCGGAGCCGCTCGATCCGACGACCGCGAGCAGCTCGCCCTGTCCGATCGTGAGATGCAGGCTGCGGATGACCTCGACTGTGGACTGCCGCAGTCCGCGGTCGTACCGCGTGAAAGCAACGGACAAATCGTTCACTTCAAGTACGGGCACATGAATAGGTTCAGGCATAGATTCAGGCACGTTTCGCCAAGCCTCCTCTTTTGGTCATGCTGCGGGGTCGGATGCTTCAATTCTGCGGATTCCGCGGATCGAGCAGCAGACGCAGACTCTCCCCGGCCCGGTCGAACGCCCGGACGACGATCAGCAGGCAGAGGCCGGGGAAGACGGCCAGCCACCACATGCCGGTCGACAAATAGCGCATCGACTCGGACAAAATAATGCCGATCGCTGGCTGGTGTGGCGACAAGCCCAGGCCGATAAACGTCACGCCTGCTTCATGCAGAATGGCATGCGGGAACAAAAGCAGCAGCCCGACGAGCAGCTGCGGCAGCAGGTGGGGCAGCATATGCCGCGTCGCCACTTGCCAGCGGGACTGTCCGAGCCGCCGCGAAATTTGCACGAATTCGGCGCTACGCAGCTGTAGTACTTCCGCACGAATGACCCGCGCCAAGCTCGGCCAGTGTGTCAAGGCGATGCCGATCACGATGCCGCGCATGCCTCCGCCACAGACGAACGCGATCAGAATGAGCGTGACGAGATGCGGCACGCTCAGAAACAAGTCGATCAGCCAAGCGACGATCCGGTCGGCCGTCCGGCCCATCGTCGCGGCAATCAGCCCGAGCGAAGCCGCAATGACGACGCTGGAAAGGGCACCGATCAAGCCTACCTGTACGCTTAATGCAAGGCCTTTGAGGGTGCGGGTAAACATATCTCGCCCAAGCCAGTCGGTGCCGAACGGATGCTGCAGTGACGGCGGCAGATTGCGCCATTCCAGCCGGGTGGACAGATTGTCTGGGCTGAGCAGCAGCCCGATGAACAGGGTTCCCAGAATCAGCACGGCCGCGCCGATCGCCGCAAGCAGCGCCCGATGCCTCCGGCCAAGCCGGGCACGCGGCCGCAAGCGTTCCGTATCGTTGATCGTCCGTAGATTACTCATAGCGCCCGTCCCTCCCGGATTCGCGGATCGACCAAGCGGTAGAGCAAATCCGCGATCAGATTGCCGGTGAACACGAACAGGGCGCTGAACAGCACGATGCCGAGCAGCAGCGGAACGTCGCCCCGCAGCCCTGCTTCGACGGTGGCCTGTCCGAGGCCGGGATAAGAAAATACCTGCTCGGCCAAGACGGCCCCGCCGAATAGCTCGCTGAACGCGGTGAACTGGAGCGACAAGGCGGGCAGCGCGATATTGCGCAGGCCGTGCCGCCGGAACAGCCGGAAGCCGCGCTCGCCGCGGGCCCGGGCGAACAGCACGTAGTCGCTGCCCAGCACGTCGAGCAGCTTTTGCCTCGTATGCAGCGCGATATTCGAGATGCCGACGACGCTTAAGGTCAGCGCGGGCAGAATTATATGCTGCACCCGGTCGCTCCACGTGACCTCCTGCGCCAGCACCCCGGCAGGGACGCCCAGCGCGACCGGAAACCAGCCCAGCCACACCCCGAACAGCAGAAGCAGCAGCAGGCCCATCCAGAACGCGGGCGTGGAGGCCAGCGTATAGCAGTACCATTGGATCAGCCGGTCGATCCACGTATCTTTCTTCATCGCGGCCAAGCTGCCTGCCGCAAAGCCGAGCAGGCCGGACAGCAGCCAAGCGGCGATCATTAGCGCCAGCGAACCGGCGAACCGCTCGCCGATCACCTCCGCCACCGGCCGGCGGTAAATCATGGAGGTGCCAAGGTCGCCTTGCAGTAGAGCGGCTCCCCAATTCGCGAAGCGTTCGGCCGGGGGCTTGTCGAGTCCCCAATGCTCGGCGATCTGCTGCCGCTGCTCCGGGCTCACCCGCGTCATGTCGGCCCCGACGTAGGCTTGAATCGGATCGATGGGGGAGGCGCTGACGAGCACGAAGGAAATCGCGCTGATCGCCGCCAGCAATGTGACCAGCCGGACCGCTTTCAAGCCTAAAAACGTAAGCAAGCTGCGCATCATCTCATAACCTCATTTTCCGGGCCTAGTACATCCAATTCCATTCTTCGATATTGTCCGTAACCGGCCAGCCGTGGCCGTGCGGATGAATGCGCTGCTTCCCGATATTCAGCTTGTCCTTGACCAAATACAGATGGTCGATGTTAACCAGCCACGCCCATGGCGCGTCGCCCTGCGCGCTGACGCCAGTCGTGCCGTCCCATTGGGCTTTTTTCCAAAATTCCCAGGCGTCCTCTTCCTTCGTGGCCCGGAGCGCCTTGTCCATCCAGGCGTCAACCGCCGGATTGCTGTAATACCCGTTGTTGTAATATTCGATGCCGCGGTATTTGCTGCTGTACACGTTGTACATTTCGAGCGGATCGTTGCTACCCCAGCCCATCATGACAGCGCTGGAATGCATCAGCTTCTTGATATCGTCCCAGCTCTTGCCTTCGACGCTCACTTGAATGCCGACCGGCTTCAGCATGTCGGCCACGGCCAGTGCCAGCGATTGCCGCGTTACGTCGCCCGGAGGGTAGATGAGCGGAAATTGCGCTTTGAGCGCTCCCTTCTCCAAGATGCCGTCGCCGTCGGCGTCTTTCCAGCCCGCATCGGCGAGCAGCTTCTTCGCGCCTTCGACATCGGCGTCGGGGGTGACTGTCTGCGGATTCCACCAGGGCAGCCGGTCGTTGATGGTGTAGGCCGGCGTGCCGTGGCCTTCCAGCACGCCTTGGACCAGCGCTTTGCGGTCGATTGCCGTGTTGACGGCTTTGCGGATCGCGATATCGGCCGTCACATCGTTGCCGATGGGATTGCCGTCCTTCGTAGTAAGCCCGGAACGGGTATAAGGGAACACGATGCCGCGGTTGTCCACGGTATGTACGGCTTCGACCCGCATCCCGGCGACCGGCTGCTTGCTGAAGGCGGCGGGGATGTAGGCGGCGTCCACTTTTCCGGCTTTGGCGGCGGCATAAGCGGCATCCTCGTTCAGGAACAGAAACGTCAGCTTTTTGAAAAACGGCTTCGGCCCGTAATAATCGGGATTCGCCTCGACGATCACCTGCTGGCCCCGGTCCCACTGCACAAGCTTGTACGGCCCGGACCCGACCGGCTTCTGGGCATAGTCTTTGCCGTGGGCGTGCTTCGGCACGATGCCTGTCTGGACGAGCAGCGTCAGGAACGTCGATTGCGGCTCCTTGAGCGTAAACTTGACCGTGGCGGCATCCGCGGCTTCGACGCTCTTCATATTCGTGAGATCGATAATGGAGCCGTTTTTGGACGCCGCTTCGAACGTATACTGCACATCGGCGGCTGTCACCGGCTTGCCGTCGGAAAACTTCGCGTCGCTCCGCAGCTTGACGGTCCATACCGTTCCGTCACCGCTCACCTCGTAGCCGGTTGCCAGATCGTTTACAAGTTTCATTTCGGCATTCCGCTTCAGCAGTGTGCTCTGAAACAGCGGCGAGCCGTACCGTCCCCAGCCGGTCGTCGGATCGAAACCGGCCTCCGGCTCGGAGCCGACGGCCAGGATCAGCCCGTCCTTGGCGGCGGCAACCGGGGGTTCTTCTTTTTTAGCGGTCGGGGTGGTGCATCCGGTTAAGATAAGGCCAAAAATAATTCCCCATAAGATCACCCTGAACATTGCAGGCTTGTTCACGTTTCTCAACTCCAAATCCGTAGTTATCTTACTCGTCCTTTTCCATCGTGTTACGATTTAAAAATATTGTAGCACACGCTATAGGGGGAGTCACTACACGAACGGACAAAAAAGCCGGCCGGACCCGGCGCTCAGGCGTCGTTTAGAATCGCTTGGAAAATGGAAAACTAAAGCCAGACAGTTGCATGAAAAAAATGCAATTCATCCGTTGACATAGGGTAGGTGGGTATAGTAATATAAAGCCAAGAGGAGGGAAGGCAATTGGAAAACAATACGGAGGCGGAACATTGCTGCTCCACGGACAGCGAGCGAAAAAGCCATCATTCCGATAAAGTTAAAGCCAATCTCGTCACCCGGTTGAACCGCATCGAAGGCCAGATCCGGGGCGTGAAGGGCATGATCGAGAAAGACACGTATTGCGACGACGTCCTTAACCAGATCGCCGCGATCCAATCGGCGCTGAACGGCGTCGGCAAGCTGCTGCTCGAAGGCCATATGAAGTCCTGCGTCATCGAGCGCATTCAAGCGGGCGAGCACGAAGTCGTCGATGAATTGCTTACCACCATCCAAAAATTAATGAAATAAGGAGCGATCCCCTATGCAAACCATTACGTTGAAAGTCGAAGGCATGTCCTGCAATCATTGCGTCAATTCCATTGAAGGGGCTTTGAAGAACATCGGCGCGACCGGCAAGGTCGACTTGGCCGCGAAATCCGTTCAAGTGCAGTACGAAGAGTCGAAAACGAATCCGGATGCGATCAAAGCTGCGATTGAAGATCAAGGCTACGACGTGGTTTAATCCGGGTTTCACCGGTTTTGCCGAGGCGCGGCTCCGGCCGCTCCCTTTTTTTGATTAAAATATACCCCATACGGGTATATTGGAGAAGAGGTGCTTAGCGATGGAACAGCGATTGGAACAACAACAGCAGCCGGATCAGCAGCAAGCCTCGCTTGCTATTACGGGCATGACCTGCGCAGCCTGCGCGAACCGGATCGAGAAGGGCTTGAACAAGCTCCCCGGCGTCGGGAAAGCGACGGTGAATTTTGCGCTGGAGACGGCCCACGTCGAATACGCCGGGCAGGCGGTATCGGTGGACGAGATGATCCGGAAGGTCGAGCAGCTCGGCTATAAAGCGGGGCTGAAGGAGGAACGGAAGGACGACGGCGACCACCGGCAAAAAGAAATTGCCGCGCATCGCACGAAGCTGATTTTCTCCGCTATTCTTTCGTTCCCGCTGCTGTGGGCGATGGTCAGCCACTTTTCGTTCACCTCGTGGATTTACTTGCCGGACGCGCTGATGAATCCGTGGGTGCAGCTTGCGCTTGCGACGCCGGTGCAGTTCATCATCGGCTTGCCGTTCTATACCGGCGCTTACAAAGCGCTGCGCAACAAGAGCTCGAACATGGATGTGCTCGTCGCGCTGGGTACGTCGGCGGCTTATTTTTACAGCCTGTACCTGACGCTGGAATGGGCCGCGGCAGGCTCTCCGTCGCACCATGGCATGCCTTCCATGTATTACGAGACGAGCGCCGTGCTGATCACGTTGATCGTGATGGGCAAATGGTTCGAAGCGCTGGCGAAGGGCCGCTCCTCGGAAGCGATCAAGAAGCTGATGGGCCTGCAGGCCAAAACGGCGCTTGTCGTCCGTGACGGCGTCGAGCTGAACGTGCCGGTGGAAGAGGTGCTGGCCGGAGACGTCGTGCTGGTGAAGCCGGGCGAGAAAATTCCGGTTGACGGCCTTGTCCTCGACGGCATGTCGGCGGTCGACGAATCGATGTTGACCGGCGAAAGCATCCCGGTCGAGAAAAAGCCGGGCGACGCCGTCATCGGCGCTACCGTCAACCGGAACGGCAGTCTGCGGGTCAAAGCGACGAAGGTCGGCAAAGAAACGGCGTTGGCGCAAATTGTCCGGGTCGTCGAAGACGCGCAAGGCTCGAAGGCCCCGATTCAGCGGGTAGCCGACCGGATCTCCGGCATCTTCGTGCCGATCGTCGTCGGGATTGCGGTGCTTACGTTCTTGATCTGGTATTTTGCGGTTGTTCCGGGCGAATTCGCCAATGCGCTAGAGAAAGCGATCGCCGTCCTCGTCATTGCATGCCCTTGTGCGCTGGGGCTCGCGACGCCGACCTCCATCATGGCCGGATCGGGCCGCGCGGCGGAGTTCGGGATTTTGTTCAAGGGCGGAGAGCATCTGGAATCGATGCACCGGATCGATACGATTGTGCTGGATAAAACCGGCACCGTCACCAAAGGGAAGCCGGAGCTGACCGATGTAAGCATCGAAGCTGCGGACGAAGCGACGGTTCTGCGCCTAGTTGCTTCCGCCGAGAAGCAATCCGAGCACCCGCTGGCGGAAGCGATTGTGGAAGGTATCCGCTCGAAAGGCATCGCGTTCTCCGAAGCGGAACGGTTCGAGGCGATTCCGGGCTACGGCATCGCCGCCGTTGTCGAAGGCCGCGAGGTGCTGGTCGGCACCCGCAAGCTGCTGCGGCGCGAAGGGATCGAATTCGCGCAGGCCGAGGGTGTCATGGAGCGGCTGGAATCCGAGGGCAAAACCGCGATGCTGATCGCCGTGGACCGGCAGTATGCCGGTATGGTTGCGGTAGCGGACGCGGTCAAAGAAACGTCGCAAGAAGCGATTGCCCGCTTGAAGCAGGAAGGCATCGAGGTCATCATGATCACCGGCGACAACCGCCGGACAGCGGAGGCGATCGCCCGCCAGGTAGGCATCGACCGCGTGCTGGCCGAGGTGCTGCCGGAAGGGAAGGCCGCCGAGGTGAAGAAGCTGCAGGCGGAAGGGCGCAAGGTCGCCATGGTCGGCGACGGCATCAACGATGCGCCGGCGCTTGCGACGGCCGACGTCGGCATCGCCGTCGGCACGGGGACGGACATCGCCATTGAAGCGGCTGACGTGACGCTCATGCAGGGCGATCTCATCCGCTTGCCGGACGCCGCGGCGATGAGCCGGAAAACGATGGCGAACATCAAGCAAAACTTGTTCTGGGCGCTGGCGTACAACACGCTCGGCATTCCGATCGCTGCGCTGGGCTTCCTTGCCCCGTGGGTGGCGGGAGCCGCGATGGCGCTGAGCTCGGTATCGGTGGTGCTCAATGCGCTCCGATTACAGAAGGTGAAGCTCTAAAAGTCCGGTGAATAACGAGCGGAGCAACGGAAAGCATTCTGTAGAAACGAAGGTGGTCGCCTTTGTTTCCGGATTTCAACCTCAAGAGGGGTTGTGTCATGTGGAAATCCGGGAACAACAGCGATCGGAAGAATGCTTTGGTTGCGCAGCGGCCTGTTATTCACCGGACTTTCAAGCAGAGCGGAAGGCGGGTGCCCGGTTGCCGGGCGCCCTTCTTTCGGTGAATACGGATGTCGGAGAGGAGTTGCAAGGCCGCGGTGAACAAAACGATTCTCATGGTCGACGACGAAGCGAAAATCAGGGATGTCGTCACTTCTTATCTGCAAAAGGACGGGTACCGCACGCTAGAGTCCGCCAGCGGCTCGGAAGCGTTGGACGTGCTGGAGCGGGAGGCGGTCGATCTCGTCATTTTGGACCTGATGCTGCCCGATATGTCCGGCGAGGAGGTATGCCGGCGTCTCCGGCAAAGGTCTTCGCTGCCGGTCCTGATGCTGACGGCCAAGGTATCCGAGAACGACCGGGTGACCGGGCTGTCCATCGGCGCGGACGACTACGTGCTGAAGCCGTTCAGTCCGCGGGAGGTGGCCGCCCGGGTCCGGGCGATCCTGCGCCGCACGCAGGACGACGCTTTGCTGGCGGACCGGATGGCGTTCGGCGACGGCGAGCTGGTTATCCTCACGTTAAAGCGCGAAGTTTACAAGCAGGGCGATCCGGTCGCTCTGACGCCCAACGAATACAAGCTGCTGCTCACGCTTGCCCGCCACCCGGAGCGCTGCTTCACGAGAGACGAGCTGATCGAGAAGGTGCTCGGCTTCGACTTCGAAGGCGACGAGCGGACGATCGATCAACACGTCAAAAACCTGCGGCAGAAGATCGAGCCGGTTCCGAAAGCGCCGAGATATATTGTAACGGTGTACGGCGCAGGCTACCGGTTTGCCGGAGGAGTTTTGCCGTGAGAGGGCTGTATGCCAGATTTGCGCTCGTGTTTATCGGACTGGCGTGCGGGATTCTGATCATGGCGCTTTTGGTGCTGCTTGTGCAGGCGCACCGCCATTTTATGATGTACCAGCAGCAGGCGGCGGCGGGCGCGGATATGGTGGCGTTCAATGCGCATCTGGAACAGGCGATTGTCCAGTCGGTCGTCTGGATTGCCGCCGGAGGTATCGTCTTGGCGGCCTTGGCCGGTTTGTACGCGGCGAAGCGGATGGCTGCGCCGCTCATGGCGATGAAAGCGATGGCCGTCCGCATGGCCGGGGGCGAGCTGGAAGCCCGTACGGAGGTTCGCGGGAACGACGAGCTCGCCGATTTGGCGCAAGCGATAAACGAGCTGGCCGCGCAGTTGGAGAAGCAGGAGCGCCTGCGGAAGACGATGACCGCCGACGTTGCCCATGAGCTTCGCACCCCGCTGGCTACCTTGAAGAGCCATATGGAAGCGATGGTGGACGGCGTTTGGGAGCCGACGCAGGTCCGGCTTGCGGCTTGTCACGAGGAGGTCGAGCGGCTGAGTCATCTGGTCGGCGATTTGGAGCAGCTGACGCAGATGGACTCCCCTCAATTTCGGCTTCGCCTGCAGATGGAAGACTTGTCAGCCATCGCCGCTCAGAGTGTGGAGACCGTCAAAGCCGCTTTTGCACAAAAAAAGGTCGCCCTCCGGTTCGCGGCCCCGGCCCAACCGGTGCTGGTCCAAGCAGATCGGCGGCGAATCGGGCAAATTTTGGCCAATGTGCTCAGCAACGCATGGAAGTACACGCCCTCCGGAGGCCAGGTCGAGGTGACGGTGGAGCAGGCCGCTGGCGAGGCGCGGGTTGTCGTCACGGATACCGGGATCGGCATTTCCGCCGAGGAACTGCCTTATGTGTTCGAGCGGTTCTACCGCACGGACAAATCGCGGAACCGAACCACGGGGGGAAGCGGCATCGGGCTGACTATTGCCCGGAGGCTGACGGAAGCGCACGGCGGACGCCTAGAAATCGACAGCGAGTTGGGCCAGGGGACGGAGGTGCGGATTTGTTTTCCGGGATAAAGCTTGGGGGCGGGGGGATGATCTTCACAAGATCTTCAAAAGTTCCCCTTACACTAAAAACAACCGAGAGAAAACAGGAGGGTGTTTATGAAAAAAACAGCCATAGCGACATTGCTGGGTACGGCGCTGCTTCTAAGCGCATGCGGTCAGCAGGGGAAAGAAGCTTCGGCCCCGAAGGAAGCCGCGAAGGAAGCACCGAAGGAAGCCGCCGGACACGGCAATCACGGAGGCGGGGCGTCCGAAGCGCCGAAGAGCGCCGAGGTCGTCGCGTCCTTCAAGCTGATGCCGGAGAAGCCGCAGGCACAAAAGGATGCCCCGCTTACGATTCAGATTACGGACAAAAACAACAAGCCGGTGGAAAACTTCGACATTACGCACGAGAAGAAGCTTCACTTGATCGTCGTCAGCAAAGACCTGTCGTTCTTTAACCACATTCATCCCGATTATAAGGGTGGAGGCCGGTTCGACATCACGACGCAGTTTCCGGGCGGCGGCGACTATAAGCTGATTGCGGACTTCGTGCCGACAGGTCAAGGCGCGGCAACGAAGACGGCGTGGATCAGCGTACAGGGCAAAGCGCCCGCAGCCGTGGCGATCGAGCCCGAGTCCAAGCTGGTCAAAACGGTGGACGGCAAAGAAGTCACGCTTGCGATCGACAACCTGAAGGCGGGAATGGACGCGAACCTGACCTTTACGATTCGCGACGCCGCTTCGAAGCAGCCGGTGACGAATCTTCAGCCTTATCTCGGAGCGGTGGGGCATGTCGTTATTTTGAGCGACGATGCCGAGCAGTATCTGCACGTTCATCCGATGGATGAGAAGGCCTCCGGGCCGGACGCCAAATTTATGACGAAATTCCCGAAAAGCGGCATATACAAGCTGTGGGGCCAGTTCCAGCACGAAGGCAAAGTGTTCACCGTTCCTTTTGTCGTGAAAGTGCCTTAAGCGGGAATGCGGCCAGACCAAAGACCGATTCGCAAAAGCCGAATCGGTCTTATTCTTTATAAGGCGGCTCCTACCGGCCTTACCGACAGGCTGCGACATCATATTACATCGTTTGCTGTCTGTCGATAACAGCTATCGTCGTTCTCGCCAAACGCTTGGGTGACAAATGATCCCGACGCACTATGGACAAAGTACCCAGCTTTTAAATACAATGAATGAAAGCAATGGGTTATTTTTACAGGTTATATGGTAATTCGCTCTGGAAATTAGGTAATTTTTTCCTACCGTAAATTTGTCAAGTGCTTTAAGTATGGCAAGATGACGAATGCGCGGTCTTTTGTGGAAAAAATTGTTGATTCGCAAAAATTTTGACGAAAGCCGCAACTCCCCACCATTCACAAAACGGAGGATCGACGGCCGAAGACGGTATCGTCGGACTCCGCGAGAGGTAGCGCCATGGCTCATCGCAAGTATGTCGTCGCGTTCCGCATCGGTTTCCAAAGCTCGCTGGAATACCGCTTTAATTTTTTCCTCTCTCTGTTCAGCGCGGTATTTCCGATCGTCGTGCAATATTATATATGGACGGCGGTGTACGCGAGCGCCGGAGAGAGCGGCTTGTTCGGCTATTCCTATCAAGAGATGATCATGTATACGATCATTGCCGCCGTCGTCTCCAAGCTGGTAATTACGAATATGGAGCACGCCATCGCCGAAGATATCAAAAGCGGCGGATTGAATAAATATATGGTCAAGCCGATTGCGTATTTTGGCTTCCGCATCTGCTCGTTTATCGGGCAGCGATTGATCTATGTGACGATTTCCCTGTTCGTCATTCTGGCTTTAACCTTCGCATTGAACTCGTTCTATAACCAGCATACCGGACTTGAACGATTGCTGGCTTTTTTCCTCTCTCTGTGCCTGTCTGTCATTCTTAGCTTTCTAATTTCGTACGCTCTGTGTGCGTGCGCCTTCTGGTTATCGGAAATTTCCTACTTTTTCGTTGTCACCAGCCTGCTGGTTAATATCATGAGCGGCGGCATGTTTCCGCTTGAAATATTCGGCGAAGGGCTGCAGCAGCTGTTTCGTTTCCTGCCCTTCCACTACATGGTTTACTTCCCTGTCAACGTTTTGAATGGAAAAATAACGGGCGATCTGATTTGGCAAGGCATTGCCGGACAAGGTCTATGGATCGGTGTGATGCTGATCGTCTGCCATCTGGTCTGGAAGCGTGGGATGAAACGGTACTTGGGGCTAGGAGGCTGAGCTTTGAACTTCGTTACCGAACTGCGACGACATCTGCACATCCTGGCGTTATTCGCCAAAAACTCGGTCATTTCCCAGATGGAATACCGCTTTAATTTCATAACGGGCATATTCGTGGAGGCGGCGTTCCTGATGTCCAAGCTGCTCTATGTGATCGTCGTGTACAAAACGAATGTGCGGATCAACGGGCTGTCGCCCGATACGATTCTGATGTTTATGGGAACGCATTTATGGCTGACGGGCATTTACATGGGTTTGTTCTTTAACAATTTCCTGCGTCTCAGCGATCATGTCCGCACGGGCAGTCTCGATCTGATGATAGTCAAGCCGATGTCGCTGCAATTTCTTGTGTCCTTGCGGTATATCGAGGTCGGGATGCCGATTCCGAATATGATAGCGGGGACCATCATGATCGCGATCGGCTGGAGCGCCGCGGGCATTCCGCTTACACTGCTCCATGTCGCCGGATTTGTGGCCTTTCTGCTAGCCGCGACCGTCCTCACGTACTGCATTATGATCATTCCTTCGCTGCTCTCGTTCTGGTTCGTGAATACGTCGGCCGCCAGCGGAATTTCGTACTCCGTATGGGATTCCAACAATATGCCCGCATCCATGTACAACAAGTGGATACAGCGAATAGGGACGTTTGTCGTTCCGGTGTTTTTGATTACGAACTTCGCCCCGATGTTTGTGCTCGGCAAGCTGTCTGCCGCCGAATTGGCCTGGGGCGCGCTGGCCCCGGTTGTCTGCTTCCTGCTGGTCCGCTTCCTGTGGAAGCGGGCGCTGAGCGTGTACAGCAGCTCGAGCTTGTAGCGGAGCATTCGTCCGAAGCGGCCAATGACGATAAGGGAGGTGATGCGGTCCGGAGCAAGCGCAGGCGGGAAGGCTCCGCAGATGAGGCGATCTTAGGCTGAATCGACAGGTCCTATACCAACCATGACTTGAAAATTGGAGGAGGTTAGACGATGTCCGTACAACTTCGCAACGACACGGCTTCAACGATTTCACCGCTCTTGAGTACGTCGGCGCCCCGGTGGATTTGGTTGCAGCTTCTGGAGGCCTGTAATCTAAGGTGCAAAATGTGCTACGAATGGGGCGATAACGGCGCCTACAAGGAACGAACGATGCTGACGCAGCTGGATATTCATGTGGTTAAGCAAATTATCGAGGATTGCAGCCCAGTCAAGCCGTATTACGATCTGTTTGGCGGAGAGCCTCTGATGTATCCGCAAATCGACGAGGTTCTGGCTGCATTAAAATATTACGGAAGCCAAGTCGCCTTCCCGACCAATGGAACGCTGCTGGAAAAGCACGCGGAGATGATTATCGAGAACGAGCCGCATCGCGTTTGGGTGTCGATGGACGGTCCGGAGGAGATTAACGACCAGCAGCGCGGCAAGGGCGTATTCAAGAGAGCGATCCGCGGCATTGAGAAGCTTCATGCGCTCCGGGAGGAGAAGGGCAAGGAGTTTCCGAAGATCGGCACGATCTTCATCATTACCCCGCTAACGTACATGCATGTGGAAGAGCTTTTCTTCAAAAGCATGGATATTACGAAGCTGGATCATATCAGTTTGGAGTTTCAGTCGTTTATTACGCCTGAAGATCACGTAAATTACCGCAATATTTTGAAGAATAATTTTGATCTGGACACGAATGCGGCCGTTTCCAAGGGCTTCGTTCGCGAATTATCCGAGTTTAGCGAGATGGATGCAAAGGAAATCGCCCGCCAAGTGCGCAACATCGAGGAGTACTGCAAGGAGAAAGGGGTTTATTTCAACGCCTATCCGCAGAACATGACCGAGGAGACGGTTGAGCTGTACTTTAGCGGAAACAGCCACAAGCTGTCGCATGCCAAGAAGCGCTGCGAGTTCCCTTGGCTCAGCACGGAGATCAATGCGAGAGGCGACGTGACTTCCTGTCATGCCTTCTATGACTTGACGCTCGGCAACGTAAACGAGCAGCGGCTGGTCGATATCTGGAATGGACCGAAGTATAAGCAATACCGCAATTATTTGAAAAAAAATTCATTCCCGATCTGTCAGGCCTGCTGTCTGAACTTCAAGACGAAGACGGAAAAATAAAGGAAGCACGAGGTTGTGCCTATGAGAAAGAAACGAATCGGCGTGCTCGGCTGCGCTCACATCCTCGACCGGGCGCTGTTCACACCCCTTAAGAGCCTCGAACACCTCGGCGTTTACGCCATTGCGAGCCGGACGAAGTCCAAAGTCGAGTCCTATGCGGACAAGTACGGCATTCCGCACGCGTTCGGCAGCTACGAGGAGCTGCTGGCCTGCGAGGAGGTTGACTTCGTCTATATCGCGCTCAGCAACGAGCTGCATGCGGAATGGGCGATTCGGGCGCTGCAGGCGGGGAAGCCGGTGCTGGTGGAGAAGCAGATCTGTCTGAACACGGAGGAGCTTCGGCAGTTGATGGACGGGCAGGCGGCGTCTGGCTTGCCCGTGCTGGAAGGCCTGATGGTACAGCACCATCCTTGGCAGAGCGAGATTAAGCGGATGATCGACCGCAACGCATACGGCAGCCTCTTGCAGGTAAGCTCGCAAATCTCGGTTCCGTTCCAGGACCCGGAGCGGCAAAACTATCGCAGCTTCCCGGAACGAGGCGGCGGCGCTTTCTATGATTTCGGCTGCTATTGGCTGCAATTCCTGCAAGCGGCGCTGGGGCTGGAGCCGTCGATCTGCGATGCGGAATCGGATTTTGCGGGACCGGGCGGCTGCGATTGGACGTTCCGAGCGGCGCTGGACTACGCGGACGGGGTGCGCGCCGAGCTTGTCGCCTCCTTCGAGCTGCCGGCGGCTTCCCGGCATACGCTTGAATTTGAGCGTGCCGTTGTGACCGTGGACGATTTTTTTCGCGCCAGCATGGGAACGTACCGCATTGCGATTCGCATCCGGGATAAGCAGACCGGGGCGGTAGAGAAGCTGGCCTTCGATCCGCAAAATTATTTCGTGAATCAATTGGCGTTTTTCAGCGATGTGCTGGATGAGATAACAAGCAATGTGCCGATCGTTCAATCGTACGAGCGCATGGCGATGCACGAGCGGCTGCTGACGCTGGCGAGGGCGAAGCTGCCCGGATAACCGCTGGCCTCAGGCTAACCGCTGACTTAGATGAGGAGGGGTTTATTATGGCGATGCAAACCGTGATGAAAATATTGAGTGAAATCAAGGAGTCTCCGGAGCTGCTGTCCACGCTAAAGCCGGAGACGGATATCGTTAACGAGGTAGGACTCGATTCGTTGCAAATGATCAATTTCGTGCTGGCCATTGAAGATGCTTTCGATGTGGAAATCGACTTTGATCATTTCCAGCTTGAACACCTGAACTCCATTCAAGCTTTCGTCGCTTTCTTGGAGAGCGTGAGAGCGGATGTTTCGAACGGGGCAAGCGGCCAGACGGCTTAGCAGCCCGTTGTCGATGAATCATGAAAAACCGTTCGCCGAAAGATGGGAGGGCCGCTCATGCAACCGAAAACGAAAGTTACCTTTGACGGAAACACGTTTCATAATATGAAGCGGACGATTCGCAACATGTCCGTGACCAGCAAAGCGCTGCGGCGCGACCCGACGTTCGCGCTGGATATTCCCGAGGACATCGGTATCAAGCTGAACAACGGCTGTAATCTGCGCTGCAAGCATTGCTTCGAATGGGCGAGCGACGGCTTTCATCACGATATGGCCAAGGAGATGAAGAGTCAGGAGATCGAGTTTTCCCTGCTCGAACGCCTGCTGGAGCAAACGCGCCAGCGGAAATCCCGTTTGTTCCTTTGGGGCGGCGAACCGCTGTATTACAGCAAGTTTGACGAATTGGCCGACTTGCTGGAACGCGATCCCCGTAATACGACCGTTTGTACCAATGCGCTGCTCGTGGAGCAGAAGCTGGATTCCGTGCTGAAAATATCGAAGGATATGACGCTGCTCATCAGCTTGGACGGCTTTGAAGCGGAGAACGACGCCATTCGCGGGAGGGGCACGTACCAGAAAGTCGTCCAAACGGTGAAGCTGCTGCTGGACCTGCAACGAACTGGCGAGTATCAGGGCCGCATTTC
This sequence comes from Paenibacillus sp. MZ04-78.2, assembly GCF_024213375.1. Classification (GTDB taxonomy): domain Bacteria; phylum Bacillota; class Bacilli; order Paenibacillales; family NBRC-103111; genus Paenibacillus_G. The sequence goes on from NZ_JANAVJ010000006.1 coordinate 103,935, forward strand.
GCTCAGCCTGACCATTAGCGATGCGATGGTTACGAAGCTGTACGATTTCATGGAATACTTCGAAGACCTCGGCGTCGATACGGTCTACTTCGTGTTTCCCTGGTATATCCCAAGCGAGATTGCAGTAAAGATGGACGACTACTATACGCAGTATTTCCCTTGGCTGGAAGCGGCGCAGCAGCAGCAGCGGTATAGCTGGCATTCCTTCACCTTCCGCGTCTCGGAATCGAATATCGAGCCGCTCGTCGCCGAGATTGACCGGATCAACGGGCGGGTGTGGGACAGCCGAATCCGGTTTCAGCCAGCGCTGGAGCGGGACGAGATCAGAGACTTCATTCTTGGCTCCGAGAAGCCGGCGATGAAGCGGGAGCAATGCCTTGCCATTGCCAACCGGGTGGATGTGATGCCGGACGGGAAGGTCAACCCGTGCAAGTTTTTCCCCGAGTTTACGCTCGGCGACTTGAACGGGACGGAGCTGAAGGACGTGTATCATAGCGAAAGCTTCCGTCGGCACCGGGAGACGCTCGGTCGCGGATTGACGCCGATCTGTTCGCGATGCGTGCTGCTCTATAACTACGGCAGATAAATCCCGCAACCAAGCGGCGACAGGAAAGAGGGCTGCGGATGATGCAAGGGCGGTTTCATATGGATGACTTCTCCGTCTATCGGCCCGAGCTGACGGTACCGATGGCGGACATCATTTCAAACGCGGTACATTGCGGGTACCCCCTTAAACACGATGAGGCTTATTACCGGGAGCGGGGGTTCGAGACCGTTGCGGTCGAAAGACGCCTGTCGATGGAGGAAATGGCGGAGCGGGCACTTGAGCCTGTAGCGGAGCGTTGCAGGCGGGAAGGCATCGAGATCGGGGAAATCTGGTTTGCGCATACGTCACAGGTAGCTTGGCATGAATGCAATCTGTTCAAAACGATGCTGCTGCGCTGGGGCTGGGAGCATGTTCCCTTGTACCCGGTCGAGGAGCATTCCTGCTCGACGTTCCACTGGTTTCTGCGCATGGCCGCCTATCCGTTGGCCCGTGATCCGGACAAAGCGGTGCTGTTCGCGACCGCCGATCTCGGTATCCATCCGTTCTACTATATCAATGAGTTCGTCCTTAGCGGGGACAGCGCCAGCGCCTGCTTATTCCGCCGGGAATACGGCGATCATCAAACGCTTGCCGTAAAGTATAAAACGGCAGGCAAGGTCTACGATAACGATCCGTCTCGCCTGCGGCGGTTCCATGCGACTTTTTATATGAGTATTCGCAAGATGATGCTGGAGACGCTTCACGAAGCCGGGCTCACCTTTTCCGACATCCGTCTCGTCGTGTGCGGCAATACGACCCGGCAGGTTTGGGAGACGGTAGCCAGTTCGCTGCGGGTTTCGCCGGATATGTTTTACTACGCCACCTTGCGCGAGGTCGGGCATATTACGAATGGGGACATCCCTTACAATATTTGGCGCGCGTTAGCCGACGGGGCCTTGCTGCCGGGGGACTATTATTTGACGGTTACCATCGGCACAGCCGGAACGCTCGGCTGCGCCCTGCATCGGTATGTGCCGATGAATCGGCCCGGGATTCCGGCCAAGGAGGAAGGGGAGCCATGAGCGCGCAAGTTTTTCCGGAAGGCAAGAAGCTGTATATTAGCGGGCTTCGGTGCATCGTTCCGGAGGCGGAATGCTCCTTGGAGGCCTACTGCGCGGAGGCGGGACAGCCATGGGAAGATAGTCCGCCCAAATGGCTGTTCGCGCATGCGGGAATGTCCTCGCCTTGGCCGACCGTGGAGCCCGGTCCGCCGCATTCTTCGCTTCCCGCGGTACGGATTCCGGTGTTCGAAAAGCATCCCGTCGACTATTTGTGCGAGGAAGGGAAGCGCCGCTTCGGAGCGGACCGGAGGTTTGATCTGATCTGCTACTGCCACGAAACCGTGCAGCGTCCGCTGACGACCTTGCCGGGGTTCAAGCTGTGCGCCGAGTTCGGGCATCGTCATGTACTGCCGTTCGTGCTCGGACAGCTCGGAAGCCTCGCCTGTATTCGGGCGATCGACTGGTACAGGCGCATGCTGGAGGATGGAGAAGGGACGAACGGCTTGCTCTGCATTGCGGATCGAACGGAGTATCCGTTCAGCCGGACGCCTTGGACAGGCTCGATCAAGGGGGACGCTGCGGTGTTGTGCACGGTAGCAACCGAAGCGGGCGAGTACGAGGTAACGAAGTGCTGCATTCGGCCGTTCCTTCAAGCCGGACCGATGCGAACGTGGACGACGGCCGATTACGAACGGATGATGCTGGCGCTCGCCCGTCTAGCCGGGCAAGCGCTTCAGGAGATGAAGGCGGCGGGGAACGCGCCTGATCGGCTGGTGATTCAGAACGTGTCCGCTTCCTTCGTGGCGGCTGTCGGCGAGGCTGGGGAGCGCTGCGGGATTCCCGTTTATGTAAGGCAGACGCGGAAAGCGATTCATTTTTTGGGCAGCGATCCGTTCGTTACCTTGCAGGAGGCGGAGGACAGCGGCCAGCTTCGGGAGGGACAGTCGGTGCTGCTCCTGTTTGCCAGCGCCGATTTCGGCATCGGGCTGCTGACGCTTCGCAAGGCCGGGGAAGGCGGATAGCCTCTGAATTGTAGTCTATGCTAAGAATCGCGAAAAAGATCGCCTTCCCTGTGTGGTGGACGGCGGTCTTTTTTGCGATGCACATATTGACGCTGCTGTTTGGAACGTTTATTAAACTTTCCGTAAGATAAAATAAGTCATTAAAACGGATAAAATCCGATATGTACAAATATAAAACTTGCCCATTATAATGATAATGATTATTATTATCAATAGAATTCAGCATCCGCATTCCAAATAGAGATGACTTGCTCATCAACTGTGTTTGCCTTGCTGTACGAGGAGGAAGAAAGAAAATGAGATTTTTGCAATTGATGGTCGTTTTCATTTTTACGCTTGCGCTGACGGCATGCGGCACATCTTCAACCACGACGAACGGGAGCGCAAGCAGTTCTGCGACACCGGCTGCAACGGGCGCATCCACTACGGACACGGGCGAGAAAACGATCAAGCACGCCATGGGGACAGTTACGCTGAAGAAAAAACCGGAACGTGTCGTCGTTCTTTTTAATGGGATGACCGATATTACCGCGCATCTGGGCGTGAAACCGATAGGTTCGGTAGAGTCTTGGGAAGAAAAGCCTTGGTACAACTACCTTCGCGCCAAAATGGATGGGGTGAAGAATCTCGGGGAAGAAACACAGCCTAACGTTGAGGCGATCATCGCGCTCAAGCCGGATCTGATTATCGGCACGAAAGCCCGCCACGAGAAAATTTACCCGCAGCTTAGCAGTATCGCTCCAACGCTGATCACAGAAGAGATTTTCGATTGGAAAGCGAATCTGAAATATGCGGCCGATGCGCTGTATAAGAAAGAAGAAGGCGACAAGATCCTCGCTGATTGGGATAAGAAGGTAGCCGAATTCAAACAAAAAGCCGGCGATAAGCTCGGGAAGACCGAGGTATCGATCGTCCGCTTCGAAAGAGACGGCAGCGCGCGCTTCTATGCGACTGGATTTGCCGGCACCATTTTCAAAGAATTAGGCTTGGCGCGTCCGCAGGCGCAAATTCTTGAGCCGGGCAAAGCCGTCTTGAATCTGACGACGAAAGAGCAAATGTCGCAGCTGGATGGCGACTATATTTTTGACATTACAAGATTGAACGCAGCAGAACCGGCAGTTGAAAAATCGCAAAACGACTGGAAGGCGCACCCGCTCTGGAAAAACCTGAAGGGTGTCAAGAACGGTAAGTACTTTAAGGTTGACGCGATCACATGGAATCTGGCGGGCGGCTCGATGGCGGCGCAAGCCATGCTGGCGGACCTCTACAAATATCTCGACATTAAATAAGGAATTGGGTAAAGGAATGAGCGATGTGATCGTTCATTCCTTTATGAGCATAGGGAGAATCTCATGATGAACCATACAAAAACGGGCTTTTGGAGAGCCGTCTGGTTGTTGATTTTCGTGCTGATATTGCTCGGCTGCTTCGTCTCGAGCGTTCTGTTCGGCGCGACGCAGTATGAGTGGTCGACGGCGTGGTCGTCCATGTTTCACTATGACGAGAGTGTGAATGATCAAATTATTTTGCGTACGACGCGAGTGCCACGGGCCTGCATCGCTGCTGCCGTCGGGGCCAGCCTGGCCATTGCCGGCGTGCTGATGCAAACGCTCACTCGCAACCCGTTGGCTTCCCCAAGCGTACTCGGCGTGAATGCGGGAGCGTCCTTTTTGGTCGTGCTGGCGGCGGTTACGTTCTCCGTCTCATCCTTGCCGACACTGATGTGGATCGCTTTTATCGGGGCGGCGCTGGGCGCAGTCACGGTCTACATGCTGGGCTCCATCGGCAGAGACGGGCTGACGCCGCTTAAAATCGTGCTGGCCGGCTCGGCGATGACGGCGCTGTTTTCCTCTTTTACCCAAGCGGTTCTGGTACTCAATCAGCAGGGTATCGGCACGGTGCTCTTCTGGCTGACCGGCACGATCGCGGGCCGTTCTCCTGATTTTCTCATCACGGTGCTGCCATATATGGTGATTGCCTGGATTGCAGCTTGGCTGCTTTCCAAGGATATGAACTTGCTCCAGATGGGGGAGGAAACGGCCAAAGGCTTGGGGCAGAAAACCTTGCTCGTGAAGTCCCTGGCGGGAATTTTCATTATCGTGTTGGCGGGCTGCTCGGTATCCGTTGCGGGGCCGATTGGTTTTATCGGGATTGTCATCCCGCATATTTCGCGTTTTTTTGGCGGTATGGATCATCGCTGGGTCATCCCGTATTGCGGGGTGCTGGGTGCGATTTTACTGATGCTGGCTGATATCGGCGCGCGGTTTATCGCCATCCCGGAGGAAATGCCTGTGGGGGTCATGACGGCGGTCATCGGTGTTCCGTTTTTCATCTACATCGCGCGTAAGGGGCTGGCCAAAGCATGAAGTTGTATAACTCGGTTCGTTTTAGAGGCGGAGCCGTCTCTTTTTTGATACACCGGAAATCGGTTCGCATTACGCTTCTCCTGTTTGTAGCTTGTCTCGCTGTCGCGATTGTCAGCACGGGACTCGGGGAAATGGTGATTTCACCGCTTGACGTGATTCGTAGTGTATTTGGCATGGGTGCGGAAGAGCACGCGATGGTGATTCAAAAAATCCGGCTTCCACGCATCATCGTTGCTCTGCTGGTGGGTGCTTCGTTGGCAGCGGCAGGCGCGATTCTGCAAGGCATTATTCGAAATCCGTTATCCTCCCCGGATATTACGGGCGTAACCGGTGGGGCATCTGTCGGCGCGGTGACGTTCCTGACGTATTTTCTAGGTGTGCTCAGCATCCGTTGGTTGCCTGTCGCGGCGATGCTGGGGGCGGCGATCGTGTCGATTATTTTATATCTGTTGGCTTGGAAAAAGGGAGTCACCCCCATTCGGCTGGTCTTGGTCGGGATCGGTATGGCCGCCTTGATGTCGGCTGCGACTACGATGATGATCGTGTTCAGCCCGACGAATGATCCGGCACAAGTGTACTTGTGGCTGACCGGCTCCGTGTATGCATCGAACTGGGAAAATGTGCTCACCATACTCCCGTGGACTGTAATCTTGATTCCGCTCGCATTTATCATGGCCCGGCATGTCAATATCGGGCAGCTCGGTGACGATATCGCGTCCAGCGCCGGCAGCGCCGTCGAATGGAACCGCTTGATCTTGCTGTTCATCAGTGTAGCGCTAGCCGGATCGGCGGTATCCGTCGCAGGTGGCATCGGCTTTGTGGGGCTCATTGCACCTCATATGGCGCGGAAGCTGGTCGGTTCCAGCTTTGAAAATGTTCTGCCTGTTGCCGCTTTGCTAGGGGGGGCGGTTGTAATGCTGGCCGATCTTGTCGGGCGCACGCTCTTTCTTCCGCTTGATATACCGGTTGGGGTATTCACTTCCGCCATCGGCGCGCCTTTCTTTATTTATTTGTTGTATACCAAACGGAATTCATGAAAGGAGTAGTTGCTGTGCAAACCTTAGAGACCAAAGAGCTGCATTTGACCTACGGAGGGAAGAGTGTCATTGAAGGACTTAACCTTTCCATTCCAAAAGGAAAAATTACCGTATTCATCGGCGCCAACGGCTGCGGCAAATCAACGCTTCTGCGGTCGATGGCCCGCTTGTTGAAGCCTGCTAAGGGAGAAATTATTTTGGACGGCAAGCAAATTGCCGGCATTCCGACGAAGGACATTGCGAAGCGTTTGTCGATCCTGCCGCAGGGGCCGATCGCGCCGGAGGGTCTGACCGTTTTTCAACTGGTAAAACAGGGACGTTACCCGTATCAGCACTGGCTGAAGCAATGGTCGGAGGACGATGAGCGTTATGTGCAGGATGCGCTGCGTGTCACCAAGACGGCGGAGCTGGCCGATATGGCGGTGGATGCCTTGTCGGGCGGCCAACGGCAGCGGGCCTGGATTGCGATGACACTGGCACAGGGGACGCAGACGATTCTGCTGGATGAGCCGACAACGTATTTGGATATGGCGCATCAGGTGGATATTCTGGATTTGTTGTTTGAACTGAATGAAAAAGAACAGCGCACGATCGTCATGGTGCTGCATGATCTCAATCTGGCATGCCGCTATGCGCATCATCTGATTGCGGTGAAGGATAAAACCGTTTACGCCCAAGGCAAGCCGGAGGATGTGATTAATTCCGAGCTTGTTCGGCACGTTTTCGGCATGGAATGCGAGGTTTTGTCCGATCCGTTCTTCAGTACACCGCTTTGTATACCGAAAGGGAAAGGGCGGCAATCTGATCGGGCTACTAGGAACGTCACGATACCAAACATGAAAGAAGGTCAAAAAGATGAACATATCCTTATCTAACTCCCATCAAGCAGGTGCAATCGCCCAAGTGATCAAAGAAAGAAGAACGATCCGGCAATTCAAGAGCGACCCCGTGGCAGACGATTTGCTGCTGGACCTCCTGAATGTGGCGATCTGGGCGCCGAATCATGAGAACAGGCAGCCTTGGCGCTTTCTTTTGTATAAAGGGCAAGGGCGGGTGGCTTTGGCGGATGCCATGATTTCGACTTACGCAGCAGAAGAACGCGGGAAGTACGGGAAGCGCAAACGGGAATATTTCCTGGAGGTACCTGCCCATCTTGTGGTCGTGCTGAAGGAGGACGCGCGTCAAAAGCAATGGGACGAAGATTATGCAGCAACCTGTGCATTAATTCAAAATTTCCAGCTGGCTGCCTGGGAGCAGGGGCTAGGCGTGGTGTGGAAAACGAACCACTATAATTATGATCCGAAATTCCGTCGTGCGATCAGTATTCAGCCTGGGGAAAAAATCGTCGCCGTTCTCCATATCGGATATCCGGCAATCGTTCCTCCCGTACGGAAACGTACCCCTGCGGAAGAGTTGTTGACAATTATTGAGAAATAATCCTCTCCCAACCTTTTCAAGAGGAGAATGAGCGTTTATACTCAAATATATGATAATGATTCTCATTCTCTAACTTGCTAAGGGGGAAATTTGCTATGCTTCCGGCATCGGGACGCGCATACGCTTTCGTCTATTTGTCTTCCATCCGCAAGCGCCGATACCACGAACGGAACATCCTGCATGCAAAGCGGGTTCCGGGGAATCTGCTTTGCATCGCAGCGCAAGGGAAGGGGCACCTCTATACCGAGCATCACAATATTCCAATTAAGCCGGGACAATGCGTATGGTTGACCCCGGGTATGCATATCGAAATTTTGCAGGAGTCGGATGACCTGGAGGTTTATCTCCTTGGGGTTCGGGAGCTTGCCTTGGCTAAACGCAAGGGGGGCTGGAATCTGACGCCTGCTGATCCTGCACCCCCGGGCAGCTTGAAGTCCATCATGAGTAAGCCGATGTTGGAGGGCGTGAATCGGCTGTATGAGGACAGTAAGGAACGGGCGGTTACTGACCCCTGTATCCAGCAGCGTTTTCAGAGCCTGCTTCATGGGCTGAACGAGCAATTCACTGTTCATTGCGAGAGTGAGAATGCGAAGACAGGCATCGAACGAACGATTGGCTACATGCATAAGCATTATGGCGAAAAAATCAAGCTGGAAACCTTATCGGACCTCGCAGGGCTGACGCCGACCTCGTACTCGAGGGGCTTTAAAAAAGCGAAAAACATATCTCCGGTTGAATATTTAAACCAGATCCGTATCGATTCAGCCAAGCGCTTGCTGCAGCAGCCGGATTACTCGATCAAGGCAGCGGCCAGCGCCGTCGGCATGGGCAGTGAATTTTATTTCAGCCGGATGTTTAAGAAGGCGGTTGGCCTTTCACCCACGCTTTTTATGAAACGAAAACAAATAAAGATCGCCACCGCTTCCTGCTTCCGGTACAAAGACTGCTTGCAGTCCTTGGGGGTAGAGGATGCCTTCGAATTGGATTCTTTTTTGAGCAGGGACACAGAGGAAGATAAGCGCTTCGTAGAACTACAACTGGAACAAATGCGCGAATTCCGGCCGGATGTCATCGTCGTCGATGCAATGCACCATGTGCTTTATGAACGCTTAAAGCAGATTGCGCCTACCGTTGTCCTTCGCCTCACGATGGATTGGCGCTGGGGATTTATGCGGCTGGCCGAGTTGGTCGGCAGAGAAGCCGAGGCGCGGTATACGTGCCGCCAGTTGGAGGCTCGGGTGAAGGCTGCGAGGAAGCGGTTGGCGCAAACCATCGGCAGCAAAACGATCTCGCTGGTCCGGCTGCAGCACGGCAAAATCCGTGTGCAAGGGAGAATCGACCATCCAGTTAGCAATCTGCTGTACGCCGAGCTGGGACTGCAGCCGGGCAGCTTCGTTCCGACAAACCAAAGAATCAAGGATTTTACGGTGGAGAGCTTGACTCCCTTTGATACTGATTATTTGTTGGTGTATCAGGATTCCGAAGAGGATAGCGGCTTGCTCAAGGCAATTGCCTGGCAGGGAGCTAGCGAGATGGAGGCGAACCAGACGGTCCTTATTCCAAATTGGGTCAGCATGAGCTGGGCGCCATCCGGACAGCATCGGATCATCGACGAGCTGGAGCAGTGGAGAGTATAGCGATTGTTAGGGAGGAAAGTGCCTGGTGGGGCACTTTTTTTGCTGCAAAAGAGAAGGGGAACGAGATCACCTTGATTGATATCCTCGGTACCGAAGCCGACGATGTCGTGGATAAACGGGAAAAGGAAGTGGTCGTCGGGCGGTTTGGGCTGGAGTTTGCTGGTGAAGAGCGGACGCAGAGGGAGATTGCGAAGGAACTGGGGATATCGCGGTCGTATGTGTCGCGGATTGAGAAGCGGGCGCTCATGAAGCTGTAATGATATTCATCAGCTCATGCGGGGTTTCCAAATTGCTGCTACTTCAGCTCTCGTAATAAGCGCTTTTGGAGCCAATTCCGCGCCGTTTCTTCCCGATACGATACCCGCTTGAACACTGTCTGCAATGCTGCACGGAGGATATACTTTCTGAAACAGCTGCTTATATGTTACGGTCTGATGATTTGCTCACACTCTTTCGAGTGATTTTATCACGGGGTTTCACCCTTGAAAGTATACCTTGTTTTTGTAACTCTAAGGTGATATTATGAGTGCTAAAGGTTACATTATTGAGGGGGAGATCCATTTGGCATCTGAAGTAACACAGTTGGAAAAGGACAGGACAAAATTCATTAAAAGAAGCCTGATTGGTTTTGCAATATGGCAGCTGACCTATTTGATTCAGTATCTACATGTAGACACTGTCAAATTAATCACAGGCTTCACTGCCATTATTTCTGTTATTGGTGGGGTTGTCTGGGCGTATTATCTCATGAAAATTGTCCTGTTATCGTTTCTCATGCAAAAGAAGCGCCCATTGGCCATTTCATTAAATAATGAGTATTTTCAAGTGATTCGACTTAAGAGCTTTAGGATAGGCTTTTGGGTTATTTTGGGGTTGGTTGGGATTTTATTTACGCTCAGCTTGTATGTTGCATTAAATATCCAGCTTGTTTTACACCTATTGCTCGTTGTTGGTGTCATTTCTCCCCTAGTAAGTTACTTAATCCTTGACAAAGATGAGGTTCTCGACGATGAGTGAAGATGTTCTAGAAAATACTATAAAGGTGCAACGAGCCAAAATGAATTTGACACAAGAACAGTTAGCAGAGTTGATTGGGGTCACCAGAAAGACGGTCAACACGATTGAAAATGGCAAGTTCATACCGAGTACAGTGTTAGCCATTAAGATGGCAAGAGTTTTTGGTCTTCCCGTCGAGGAATTGTTTATTCTGAAATAACGTGGGACTGAACGCCTTTGAGGGGGCACCGAAGAACGCCTCCCTTCAACAAGAGAATTCTCTCGTGTATACTTAGTAAACATTGTACTAAGGAGGACTTCCATGAACGGAAATAATAAAGAAAAGGTCTATTATGAACGTGGAACGAATGAACTGCGGGAGAAAAGCTTGCGTGCGCAAAAGCTTGTGAAAGCCTTCAATGACTGCGATCCTGAGTACGCGCAAGAGAAAGAACGAATAATTCGAGAACTGTTCGGCAGCGTTGGTGAAGGAGCAAGCATCGAGCATAATTTCCATTGTGATTTGGGATATAACATCCATGTCGGACGTAATTTCTATGCAGGCTACAACTGCACCATAATGGATATGGCGGAAGTCCGCATAGGCGACGACTGTATGATTGCACCAAATGTCGGAATCTACACAGCGGGTCATTCGATTGAACCGAAAAACCGTAATAAAGGCGGTTACGGTATACCGATTGCTATTGGCAACAATGTATGGATTGGTGGACATTGCTCCATTTTGCCTCGGGTAACAATCGGTGACAATTCTATTGTAGCGGCGGGTTCTGTAGTGACGAAAGATGTTCCTGCAAATACGATTGTCGCGGGTAATCCTGCCAAGTTGTTGAGGCACATCGCAGAGGAACAATATTGATTTTATATAGCGTTGCTTGAAACAAACGGGAACGATATTCATTGAAAATCTCGCGAGTACTCAATTGCTTTTGGAACTTTAGCGTAAACTTTTTGCTGGCTGGTATAAGAGGTATCATACATATACCTGTCCCCATTATATACACGATAAACATCGGTTTTGTTGACAATCGTTGATCCTAAGTCATATTGAATAGCACCGTAGTAATCACGATGGTTAGGAACAGATTCCGGAGCCGTGTATACTTTTGTTGTTGAATATGTGTATTTGAACCCGCCAGTTGCCTCATTTGTCCATGCGATATTAATGACTTTTTGAAGTTCAACTCCAACACTAGATTGAATTTTGACGTTGGCACTAACCTCAATCGTTTTTGCAATCGTATTGGTTCCGCCTCTAGGAACACTGCATAAGAATGAATCTTGTTCCCTTGGACCTACATTGAAATTACCGTCTGCAACGGTTTTATACGGGTACTGAGTAGGTCGAATAAGCATAAACCTCGCTAATATTCCCTTGTGGAGTAATTTCCCTGCCTGAGTCTTTCTTCGCTAATGCCTCGTCAATAAATCTTACGGTAGCGTTATCTTGACCTTGGGGTTTGCCTACAACAACCGGTGCAGCCGAGGATGCAACTTGCGAGCTTGTCACAGCTTCCTTTTCGAAAATTGGATGAGCAACAACAGGAGATACAACGAGTGTTAGAGCTGCTAAAGAAGTGGCGATAACGGCAGGAATACGCTTAGGAGTCAAGTGGATAACCTCCCTAAAGGAATAATATGGTACAATTAACATAATGTCATAAATCGATTTATATTTAAATATAAAATTCAAAAGGAGGTATATTATGGTTAGTAGAGGGGTTATGTGGAACTTGATTATTTTGTTTTCTATTTTGTAGCAAAGCTCGGCCAACCTTCGGGCGGCAAACCCGGCACCTGTCGATGCCCTGTATACCGCGTCGTATAAGTTCTTAATGCCGTATAATCACTCAAAGATAGCACCGATCCGGGCAAGGTAGCGAATTCGTTCTTCACTTTCCCCGGCTAGTAAATAATCACCAGATTGTAAAAATAGGCGGATTCATTTGGCTTTTCATTTTGAAACAGCTTTTCCGCAACAGCAAAAAGAATCGATACATTTTTTTGATTATCCAGCAGCTTAGAGACGATCGGTTCAATGCAATCGTACCGGCCGACCTCCGCACATCGGACCAGGTACGGAACTAACCGTTTTCGTGATAACCGATCTTCCGAGTAGCATTCATCCGGATATAGTTCATACTGCCAACCAGGAGCCTGATTAAAAACCATGGCTAAAGTATCGAGCTGACCAATGGTCATTGATCGGGAAGCTTCGTTCAAACTCAAAATGCTGCTTAAATTTCCGACGGGGATACGAGTTAATTCAGCTAGCTTCGTAAGACTATAGCCATGTAGTTTTTGCTGGTGTTCGATCTCGGTGCGCAAACAACGAGTGACAACCTGCATCAAAATTCCCTCCCACAAAAACGAAAAATGATCTTACTACAATATACCATTGGATAATTTTAAAGCAATTTTTTAAAAATAAGTGATAAATTAACAATCAAAGAAAAGCTCCGTCCCATCCCCCTTCTTTTGACTTGAATTGCATAAAACGCTTTTCCTGCTTTTAGGTTTACTCTTTACGCAGAAATCATTTTTGTAGGCAGAACTAAAGGTGATATGGGAAAAGTATATCGAATAGAACTTTAAAGTTCAATTAATTATATAAATAATGAATTTATAATTGCCTCCAATCTTACAGACACCTTGTCTACACTTCTATGTAAAGAGAGGTGACGAAACTGGACATGAACCTTGCTAAAATGATAGGAGATCAAATTCGACATTTCCGCAACCTTCGAGGTTTAACACAGGAACAATTAGCCGAAGCCTTGGAATCCCATGGAACGTATATCGGTCGTTTGGAACGGGGCGAGCAAAACGTACAGCTCGCAACGCTTGAAAAAATAGCGGAAGCCTTACATATTAGCGTATTCGCCTTTTTTAATCATGATCAGTTTGAACACCTGAAAAATCAGGAGTGGATATGGCGCTCCGTATTACTGCTGCAGGAGCAGCAAGAAGTCGATCAACAACGGGCCTATCGTGTACTAAAAGAAATGTTTACGAGATGAAATAAGCTTCCCTGTCAAGGGAAGCTTATTTCATAGGCACTGAACAGCAGGCTGTCCTTAAAATAAAGTGGTAGACTTTAGCTTAGCGGTCTAGTTGAACTTAATAGCTGATTCTGTTGGTTGCTAAAAGTTACTGTAAGCTCAATATGTTCTAACGATTTTTCACTTGAGTCGATTATTTCATTATCAAATTCCCATGAAACCATTATGGTTACATTATTTCCAGCAGGTAAGAAAAGGCTTCTCCTAAACCATCTTGCTCGGTGATTATCACCTACGATTTTTACCTGTTGTTTTTCCTCATCTTCAACTAATACTTCATATTCCTTACCTCGTGTCAAAGCATTTACATATGTCCCTACATAATTGCATACTACAATTTTGTTGTTTATTTTTTCATTATTCATTGCAAATTCCACCCTCATTTATTGCATTTTTGAAATAAGAATATCAAAAACCATCGAATTACACTAAACTGCCCGTTAGCTTAATAAACAAAAACAACAATGACGTATAACAGAGCCTTTCCTTAAGGAAACGATCCGGAACAGGAATAGACAAGTAAATGCCCCCAGAAATCGAAACAGCGACAGCCATGGACGAGAAAATATAGTCCTGGACTGTCGCTGTTTCATTGAACTAACGATCCCTACGAGCATTAAACAACAGCCCTTCCTTGAGAATCAGACTATCGAATAGGCTTTTTTTGCAAAAGCTTTTCTACTCATAACCGAAAGAAGGGCTTAGGGGAGCTGCTTGTAGGTTGGGCACGCTCCAATTCTTCGGCAATGATGCGGATGCCCTCTTCAATAGCATGCTCATCGGTCCGAATGATGCTAAGACGCAGCAAGTTAAGCTTATCTTTATAGTAAATATCGGTGTCGTACTGTGCGTGGCGATCGCACGGCGATTTGCATCGAAATAGTTCCCAAGGATAGCTCCGATTTCGTAGAGCTATTCTTAATCTGGATCTTTTTTGACCGTTGGAAAAAAGAGATTCAAATCATTGACGGAATCGGTTACTCTTAAAACTAGAGTACAAACGCTGCATGACTTCGAAGGACGGGTGGCCGATGTCGGTTTTATTATATGAATGGAAGATGCAGTTTCTCGGATACAGCCGGAATCTCCGGTTGTTTCTTTGCTTTAATTTCGTATGGAATTTGGGGCTCGGGATGTTCGGCCTCGTCTACAATCTCTATGTCAAAGCGCTCGGCTACGACCAGACGATGGTCGGGCATATCGTCGGTATGGCGGCTGCGGCCGCAGCGCTCGTGCTGGTGCCGGCCGGAATCATGAACGACAGGTTCGGTCCGAAGCGGCTCGTGACGACGGGGGGCTTTTTGGTGATCGCGGCTCTAACGGCCCGCTCGCTGATCGATGGCGAGCAGGGGCTGCTCGTCTCCGCATTTTTGGGCGGAATGACGCTGGCGGTCGTGTCCGCGACCGTCATTCCGTTCATGGCGAACCATTCCACCCCGTCGCAGCGGGTGCATTTGTTCAGCTTGAACCTGGCTCTCGTCATGTTTGCAAGCGTTATCGGCAATGTCTTCGGCGGGTTTCTCACCGACACGCTTCAGTTCACCTTCGGTCTTGATGGCGTCCAGAGCCTGCGTCTGACCTTGCTGACGGGCGTGGGCATCGCGGCGCTCGGGCTGATTCCCGTCCTGATGCTGAAGGGGGCCCGGGAGGAACGACCGTCCGGCGGAAAGTTGTCGTGGCGGCATGCGGTACAGCATCATAAAACGTCGCTTCAAGTGATCGGCCTCTTCGTTCTGCTCGGGCTGATGACCTCGACGGCCGGAGGTATGGTGGTGCCCTACTTGAACGTCTATTTCGAAGATCGCTTCGGCGCCTCGAAATCGGTGATCGGCGTCATCGTGTCCTTGGGGCAGGGCGCGACCGCGCTCGCGTACTTAATCGGTCCGGTCATCGCCCGGCGGCTTGGGGAAGCGAAAGCGGTCATCTTGCTTCAACTGTGCTCGATCCCGTTCCTGCTCATTACGGCGTTTTCGACCAATCTGATGATCGCGAGCGGAGGGTATTTGTTCCGGCAGGCTTTAATGAATGCCGCCAATCCGTTCTACAACACGATCAAGATGAAATACGTCGACCGCTCGATGCGCGGACTTGCCTCCAGCTCCGGAGAAGCGGTGTTCAATCTGGGCTGGTTTCTGGCTTCGCCGGTCAGTACCGGACTTGTCGCTCAATACGGCAGCTACTACGGCTACGTTTACGCGTTCGTCATTACAGCGGTGGTGTATACGGTCGTTTCGATGTTGTTCTACGTCTTTTTCGGCAAAAACCGGTTCAAGCCCGTGGAAGCGGAAGAGACGGGGTAAGCTGCGGTCGTTGAACGAACTGGCCGCAATCGTGGGACGAATCGCGGTATAACGCCAGCAGTAAAGACAAAATGACCGCACCAGAATCGCGCATACCCGGAACGACGGGATGTGGTTTTTTTACTGAAATTACCATGAGGAGGCTCCCATGAGGCAAAATCCGACTCAAGCGACGTTTACCCACCTGCTGATCACCGGTACGCTGGTCCACGAAGCGACGTTCGCGGAGATGCAGGCGGAGTTCGATATGTACCTCCGGCCCAATCTGGCGATGGTCGTCTCGATGGACCGCTATCCCGATCTTGCGCTCGGACAGCCCATCCAGTGGCGCGTCGCTATCGGGCAGAAGCTGATCGACGCTCTGCATGCGGGCATCCAAGCGCTGTTCGTCTGGGTGTGGGTCGCCGAGGGCGTGCTTGCTTTGCTCGTCGAGCTGGGGGCGAAGGACCGGCGCGATCCCGATCCCGCCAAGACCGCTTTCGCCATGGCGAAGCGGGTGCAGAAGCTGACCGACGCGCAGGGCTTTTCCGTCTCCGTCGGCATAGGCACCTTTTATGATAACCCGTACATGCTCCACTACTCGTACGAGGAAGCGAAGGAGTCGATGATCGACCGCTTCTTCCAGGGCAACCGGCTCATTTTCCAATATGAAAAGCAAAAGCAGGACGGCGAGCAGCCGCACAACACTCTCTCGCAAGCCGAACGGACGGAGTTAATGGCCCGCGTTCGTTTGGGCGACGTGAACGGAGCGGTTTCATACTTGCACCTGCTGCTGGAGCGCATGGAGCAGACGTATCGCGGAAATGTCGATATGTTCAAATCCGAGGTCATCGACCTCGTTATGCAGCTGACGCGTCTGACGCTCGATGTCGGCGGCCATGCCCAGAGCATTTTGTCAGAGAACGCCCGGTTTATTCAAGACCTGTACATGACGATCCGCTACGACAAGTTCATGGCCAAAGTCAGCGAGCACTGGAGCAAGCTGACCGCACGGATCGGCGAAGCGCAGACGGCGGAGGTGTCGCCGGTGATCCGGACGGCCATCGCCTACATAAAGCAGCATCATCAGCGCAAGATTCCCCTCGAAGAAATAGCACAATATTGTTACCTTAGCACCTACCATTTCAGTCACCTGTTCCGCAAAGAAACGGGCAGCACCTTCGTTGACTACTTAAACAAGCTCCGGATTGACAAAGCAGTCTATTACCTCGAAAACACCGATAAACAGGTACAGGAGATCGCTGCGCTCGCCGGTTTTCAGGATTCCAATTACTTCTGCCGGATGTTCAAACGATATCTGCACTGCAGCCCGAACGAATACCGCGCAGCAAAATTGTGCTAAACTTTCGCAAAATTCACTAGTGCTTTCGAAAGCGATTGCAAGTACGATAAAAGTGTCCCGGGAATGTTCGTACTTCGTTCAGGATCATCTCTCCCGATGGCTCCATTCTGTATCAAGGCAAAGACATCATCGGCCAGCCGACGCATCAACTTGTGGGGACAGGCATCATCATGGCGGCCGAAGGCCGGCTTATTGAGGCTATTAACCATTAGGTCGGCTAATCATACCAGACGGTTAATCATATAGGAGGTTAAGCAAGCGGCGGGTTCTTCGGCGGCAGGAGACGCCGGAATCCGCGGTAAAGGCAAAAGAGGAGGCTTATGCGTGAAAACGATTGATCTGTTAAACCCGCCGGAGCTGGCGCGGCGGTCGAACTGGCGCGACCGGTTCGAGACGAAGGTAGCCCAGTGGCTCACGCCGTGGGACGGGGAAGCGCCGGTCGACTTCGGCTTCATCGGGGTGCCGCTGTCCAAGACATCGATCAGCGTGTCCGCCGCGTCGATGACGCCGAATGCGCTGCGCGAGCTGTTCGCGAACGTGACGACGTACAGCATCGACCATGACGTCGATCTGCAGGAGCTGAACGCCCGCGACCTTGGCGACATTCAAATGCACGTCACCGACCTGCTGCGCTGCCATGCGAACATCGAGCAGGGGCTGACGAATGTGTACGAGGCGCTGCCGGATTTGTTCCCGATCATCGCCGGGGGCGATCATTCGATCACGTGCCCGTCCGTCAAGGCGTTCCGGAACAAAATCGGCGGGCCGGTCGGCATCGTCCAGATTGATTCGCATATGGACGTGCGCAATCTGCAGGACGGCGGACCGTCCAACGGCACGCCGATCCGCGGCCTGATCGAATCCGGCGCCGTGGAAGGAAAGCATATCGCACAGATCGGCCTGCACAGCTTCGCGAACTCGAAGCCGTACCGCGACTATGCGCGGGAGCAGGGAATTACGCAGGTTACGGCGCGTCAGGTCGCGCTGGAGGGTGTGGAGAAGTTCGTCGTGCAGGCGCTTGAAGTGGCCGGCAGCGGCACCGACGCGATCTATGTCACGGTGGATATGGATGTGCTCGATCAGTCCTACGCGCCGGGCGTTCCGGCGATGGTGCCCGCGGGGATGACGAGCTGGCAGCTGCTGGAGGCGGTATTCATGCTCGGCCGCCATCCGAAGGTGAAGGGCTTCGATATCGTCTGCGTCGATCCGATGCAGGACCCGCGCCGGGCAACCGTGCGCACGGCGCTGCACGTTATTCTTAACTTTCTGGCAGGCACGATGAAACGCGGTTGATCAATAACCTAAAGGGAGAGATCACGATGGAAAATAAACGTACGATTCGCGCGCCGCGAGGCACGAAGCTGACGGCCAAAGGCTGGCAGCAGGAAGCGGTGCTGCGCATGCTGATGAACAACCTGGACCCGGAGGTGGCCGAGCGGCCGGAAGACCTCGTCGTTTACGGCGGGATCGGCAAGGCGGCCCGCAACTGGGAAGCGTACGACAAAATCGTCGAGTGCCTGACGGAGCTCGAAGCGGACGAAACGCTGCTCGTGCAGTCCGGCAAGCCGGTCGGCATGTTCAAAACCCACAGCCAAGCGCCGCGCGTGCTTATCTCCAACTCCGTGATCGTGCCGGCGTTTGCGAACTGGGATACGTTCCACGAGCTGGACAAAAAAGGGCTGATGATGTACGGGCAAATGACGGCGGGCAGTTGGATTTACATCGGCACGCAGGGCATTCTGCAGGGTACGTACGAAACGTTCGCGGAAGCGGCGCGCCAGCATGCGAACGGCACGCTGCGCGGGACGCTGACGCTGACTGCGGGTCTCGGCGGCATGGGCGGGGCGCAGCCGCTGGCCGTCACGATGAACGAAGGCGTCGTCATCGGGGTTGACGTCGACGCGACGCGCATTCAGCGCCGGATCGATACGCGCTACTGCGACGTGATGGTGCGCGATCTGGACGAAGCGCTCAAGCTGGCCCGCGAAGCGCAGGAGCAGGGCCGTCCGCTCTCGATCGGCCTGATCGGCAACGCGGCGGAAGTTTTCCCGGAATTCGTGCGCCGCGGCATCGTGCCGGATTTCGTCACCGACCAGACGTCGGCGCATGATCCGCTGAACGGCTACGTGCCTGCGGGCTACTCACTGGAAGCGGCGTCGGAGCTGCGCACGAGCCACTCGGCGGAATACGTCCGCTTGTCGAAGCGGTCGATGGCGGCGCATGTGCAGGCGATGCTCGACCTGCAAAAGCTGGGCTCCATCGTGTTCGACTACGGCAACAACATCCGTCAGGTCGCTCTCGACGAAGGCGTGAAGGACGCGTTCAACTTCCCGGGCTTTGTACCCGCTTATATCCGCCCGCTGTTCTGCGAGGGCAAAGGGCCGTTCCGCTGGGCCGCGCTGTCCGGCGATCCGGAGGACATCTACAAGACCGACGAGCTTGTGCTGAAGCTGTTCCCGGAAAACGAGCACCTGCGCCGCTGGATCGAACTGGCGCGGGAGAAAGTGGCGTTTCAAGGCTTGCCGTCGCGGATCTGCTGGCTCGGCTACGGCGAGCGCGTGAAGATGGGGCTCGCGATCAACGAAATGGTACGCAGCGGCGAGCTGTCCGCGCCGATCGTCATCGGCCGCGACCACCTCGACTGCGGCTCCGTCGCCTCGCCGAACCGCGAGACGGAAGCGATGAAGGACGGTAGCGACGTGGTCGCGGATTGGGCGATCCTGAATGCGCTCGTGAACACGGCGTCCGGCGCAAGCTGGGTCTCGGTACACCACGGCGGCGGCGTCGGAATGGGGTACTCGCTTCACGCCGGTATGGTGGTCGTTGCGGACGGCACCCAGGAAGCGGAAGAGCGGTTGTCCCGCGTGCTGAACACGGACCCGGGCATGGGGATTATTCGTCATGCGGATGCGGGCTACGAGCTGGCGATTCAGACGGCCAAAGAACGCGGCGTCCGCGTCCCGATGCTGGGCATTTAAGAAGGCGTGGCTGGCGTTTCGAGACAGCCGATTGCCGGTTGAATAAAGCAATCTGGCTGCGGTTCGCCGCATCCGCCGAGACACCGGCGGACCGTGCGAGCCGCATGCCGCTATATTCCGTCCGGCCCCGAACGACGTCGGGTCGGACGACTTTGTTGAGGTGATGGAAGATGGAGCAACAAAGGATCGATTTGCTCGTGCATCATATCGGCGAGCTGATCACGATGGCCGGGGAAGCGGGACCGCGTACAGGCAGCCGCATGGCCCAAGTGCCTGTTGTAAAAGGAGGCGCCGTAGCCATTCGCGATGGCGTCGTTGTCGCCGCAGGCCCCGAAGCCGACGTGCGCGCGCAGATCGCGGGCCTGCCGGTCATGCAGGAGCTTGATGCCGGCGGCCGGTTGGTGACGCCGGGGCTGGTCGACCCGCACACGCATCTGGTGCACGGCGGCTCGCGCGAGCACGAGCTGGCGATGAAGCTGCAGGGCGCGACGTATTTGGAAATCTTGGCGCAGGGCGGCGGGATTCTGAGCACGGTCCGTGCCACGCGGGCGGCGACGGAGGATGAGCTGTACGCCAAGGCGAAGCGCAGCCTCGATACGCTGCTGCTGCAGGGCGTGACGACATGCGAAGCCAAGAGTGGCTACGGCCTCACGCTGGAGGACGAGATGAAGCAGCTTCGGGTGACGAAGCGGCTGAACGAGGCGCATCCGGTTGAGCTCGTCTCGACGTTCATGGGCGCGCACATGGTGCCCGAGGAATACAAGGGCCGCTCGGCCGATTACGTGAAGCTCGTCATCCGCGAAATGCTGCCGGAAGTGAAGCGCCTCGGACTGGCCGAGTTTTGCGACGTGTTCTGTGAGCACGGCGTGTTCTCGCCCGCCGAATCCGAGGAGATTCTGGCGGCGGCCAAGGCGCTCGGCTTCGGCGTGAAAATCCACGCCGACGAGATCGAGCCGCTCGGCGGCGCGGAGCTTGCGGGCAAGCTCGGCTGCATCTCGGCCGAGCACCTGCTGGCCGCGACCGACGCCGGGTTCGAGGCGATGCGCGATGCCGGTGTGATCGCCGTCTGCCTGCCGGCGACCTCGTTCAACCTGCGGCTGAAGCAGCATGCCCGTGCGCGCCGCATGATCGAGCTCGGTCTCGCCGTCGCGCTATCGACCGACTACAACCCCGGCAGCTCGCCGACGGAGTCGATCCAGCTCGTGATGACGCTCGGCTGCCTGAACCTCGGGCTGACGCCGGAAGAAGTGCTGACGGCCGTGACCGTCAACGCGGCGCACGCCATCGGGCGCGGCGACCGGGTCGGCAGTCTGGAGCCGGGCAAGCAGGCCGACCTGGTCATTTTCGACGCGGCCAATTTGGCGTATGTGCCGTATCATTTTGGCATTAACCACGTCGATACGGTCGTCAAGGGCGGGAAAATCGTCGTCCGGGAAGGACGGCTGGCGCACTAGCTGACCGGACGAAAACGTTTCGCAATAGCATATCGCATGATCCGGAAGGGGACATTCCGCACGCTTGGCTTGAGGCGTAAGGAAGAGTCCCTTTTTTTCTTTTATTTAAATTTTTTACAATGAAAGCTACAATGGTTTTGTTTTCCATATGACGGTATTTTATTGAGTGAGGAGGGAAAGCTAACGAATTGATTTGATCGATGGTTGAATACTAAATTTATGAAGATTGGAGTGAAGTTGATGAACAGAGGGTTAAAGCGAAAACGATGGCCGATAGTATTGTCTCTGCTTCTGGTGTTCCAATTGCTGCTTACAGGCACGACGCGGGCTTCCGAATCGAAAAGCGATCCCCGCACCGTAACGGCCGATCTGACCGCTACATTAAAAAGCAAGCTCCGCGACGGCGCGAATGTACTCGCGGCCGAGGTGCATCAGGGAAGCGCGGGCAGCTCCGACCTGTACCGGGATATGAAGCTCGTTGCCAATCCCGACGATTCGGGCAGCGACGGGAATCCGCGGAGCGGCAAGCCGACGGCGATTGCGCTGACTTATTATGACGATCCGAAAACAAGCATGGCGTTCGCCTGGTACACGTCGGACAAAATCACCGGCACCCAAGTGCAAGTCGTCGAAGCCTCGAAGCTCAACGGAAATTCGTTTCCGCCCACGGGAGTCCAAACGTATCAAGGCGCTTCGCAAGTGATCAGCGTTTATTTGACACTGGCGGATAAATCCAACGATATGTCCACGAGCTTTTCGAGTCACAAAGCCATCGCCGACGGCTTGAAGCCCGGCACCGCCTATGCTTACCGTCTGGGCGACGGGACGGCGGGCAACTGGAGCGATATCGGCACGTTTACGACGGAGCCTGCAAGCGATAACGGTTTTACCTTCCTGTATACGACCGATTCCCAAGCCAAGACGCAAGCCGACTACACGATCTGGAAAAACACAGTTCAGCAAGGGATTCAAACATTCCCGGACGCCAAATTTATCGTCAATACGGGCGATCTGGTGGATAACGGCGATGTGGAAGAGCAGTGGATGTGGCTGCTCAACGAACCAAAGGACCTTTTATCCCGCATTCCGCTGATGCCGATTCTGGGCAACCATGAAACTCAAAATTACAACAACTTCGCCTACCACTTTCATTTGCCCAACAAGTCGCAAACGGATGCCACTCCGGAAGGCTCGGTGTATGCTTTTGACTACGGTCCGGCCCATTTCATGGTATTCAACACGCAGTATTCGGGCAGCTCTGATCCCGTTTTCAAGAAGCAGGTAGAGTGGCTTCGAAACGAAGTCGCCAAAACGGATAAAAAGTGGAAAATCGTCCTGTCCCACAAGTCGATTTATTCGGTAGCCAGCCATTCCGGCAGCAGGGACGTCAAGTTTTTCCGCGAGCATCTGGCGCCGCTGTTCGATGAACTGGGCATCGACGCCGTCCTGTCGGGACACGACCATACGTATACCCGAAGCTACCAAATGTACGCCGGTCAGCCTCAAGAAGTGACGGAGGACGGCGAAGGCCATGTCCTGAACCCGAAGGGGACGGTCTATTTCGTAGGCAATACGGCAGGCCCTAAATTTTACAAGCCCAAAGCTCAGGGTTTCCCGTACGCGGCCGTATCCGGCCAACCGAAAAAGCAAATGTTCACCGGGGTAACCGTTCAGGACGATACGCTGACTTTCCAAGCTTATACGACCACGAAGGGCGGAAGCACGGAACGATACGACGCTTATAACATTAAGAAAACCACCGCGAAGCCAAACAAGGTGGAAAACGCGAAAGCGACGCTGACGGCGGACGGGAAAGTCAAGCTGACTTGGACCGCTCCGGGCACGGGACCGGCCGTGGAGGGCTATCGTATTTACGAGCAGAATGACGCATTGGGCCCGAATTGGACGGCCAAAGTCCGTCATGCCGACGGAACGACCACCTATAGCTATACCGTAGCGACAAAGAACCCGTCCCCATCGTATCGGTTCGTGATCAAGGCGGTGAGCGGGAGGCTGAATTCGGACCCGGTCGTAGCGGAGTATGCGGCGGGGAAAAGAGAGCCGGCGGCGGTCCGCACGGTTCCGGGCATGCCTTAGACAGTAAAACCGCCCAAGCGCTTCGGCGTTAGGGCGGTCTCTTTTTTTCTAGCCTTTGATCAAGAACGAATTGCCGTCCTCGTCGAGGAAGGTGGCGAAGGCGCCCCACTGCATTTTTTGCAGCTCGCCCTCGAAGGTGACGCCGTTCGCTTTCATCGTCTCGTTACCATGGGGAGACGCAGGTAGGTTTCATGCGGGTGGTGACGGACTACGCCACATTCTCTTGGGTCTGCGACGTTATCGTGCATCCCGATCACCGGGGGCAAGGACTCGGCAAGTCGCTGGTGCAGTTTCTGGTGGAGCATCCGGCGTTGCGGGATATCCGGATGGTGCTTGGCACCAGAGACGCGCATGGGCTGTATGAGCAGTACGGTTTCGAGCGGCACGAGATGATGCGGCGGCCGATCCCGGCTGCGGCGGAGTAAGGGAGCAGAAATTTGGTGCCCGAGAAATCCGGAGAAAATAAAGATAGGCCCTTGCCGCAAGGATGCGAACAAGAGCCGTTTTTTTGCATTGTTCCATGAAATCAAAATCGCCGCTCAAGGTGGAAAATCAGGAGAAAAAAATCTCGGCTACCATAAGCCGAGATGCATCCAACATTGGCTTACCGTTTTACGAAGAACCCATAATCTCTTTTTATTGCTTTTGTATTGTCGTTGACATCCTTAGTTTCCGATTCATATGGCTGCTCACCATCTCTCTAGTTAACATCTCCTGAAACACGTTCACCTATATCATACACGCGTGAAACATTTTGAACGATTATAGGTAGTTCATTCACCGATCCTTGAAACATCCTTACATAGGATAGGACTGCATAGATGGTACCAGCAGTAGCTGCACCAGAATCACTAAATCGAAGGAGAGTAGCGATAGTTAAGACAATTACTACTATCTCCACCAACCCCCAAGTCCCTGCTTCAGCATTAGAGATTTTGACGCGCCAGAATTTTAAATGAAAAAAGTGACGTACAATGGCTTTGAGGGAACTGTTGACGATAATATCCGCCTCCTTTTCGATCCTATCATTTAGAGCTCTATTAAGACGATAAGATCGTTTTCCAAACCATCGATTCATTAGTGTTATTGGGATCATTGCGATCAGTGCAAACACTCCGATAAGTGGATCATAAATAAATAGCATTAAAGTTGCTCCTACAAACTGTATGACCGTTGAAGCAACTGCCGGTAGCTCCATCTGAAAAAAATCTACTAATTCTCGAGACAATGAAACCCGTCCAATAATTCGAGTTCCTTCTATTCCTTTTTGTCGTTGACGAGCAACCATATCACTTGCAACTCGAGAATAGATACCAACGAACACCTTGGTATCGTAAACATGCCTAAAAAGCCCTACAGTTAAATGAATACACGATAACAAAATAAGCGGTATTAGACTAGTGGGATTTCCCTTTAGTAAACCATCAATCGCAAATCCTGTAGCTGCAGCGTATAGAAGACTACAGACGTTTTCTACAATAGTTAAGCCGTAAGTAAGACTTATTCCGCGATAGTTATTTCGCCATATACTTTGAAGTAGAAGAGAAACAGATGAACTTTTCATGGTGGAATTTCTAACTCCTTTTTATGATGAATCAATATATCCATTACCTTTTGCATCAACTGATTCATGTGTATTTGTAATTTTTACTTTGTATGTTCCCTGAGGTACATTTGACCAACTTATTGTTTTATTGGTACTTGTATAATTTTTATCTACTAAAATATCCGTATTAGGAATATCATTGCCATCGGAGTCACAGAGATTATAAACGAGTTTAACTGTCATTCTTCCAAAAAAATTCTCCTTTCATTTGATTTTTGCTGTACTAATCTTGCTGCCGCCGCCATTGAGAGATTTCGTTCTAAACGAGGAGCTGTTTTAACATCTTGCGCTTGAACCGCACGCCCCGTGAGGCGCTGCTTGCCTCCGGAGCTGCGAGAAATAACTGACCGTTTGTGCGCCGAACCTCCCGGGGAGCCTTCCCGCGCCCGCCGGTTAGAACGGCTCGGCCAACTGGAAGAAACGCTCCTGCGGGAGCGAGCCGTCATCCTGTGGTATCGCTGGCGGCAGTCCGCCTCGTACCCGCCAAGACTGCGGGACGTCTCGATCAGCTCGCTCGGCTGGGTCGATTACCGTTAAGCTGTGGTTCGACGGCCGCCAGGAAAGCGGTGGAGCCGGGACGCCGAGCTCTCGCCGCTAAAACCAATCTGCCCATTCTTTGCCGCTCAGCCAGAGAAGTGCGCCTTCACGGCGCGGCGCATGATCGTGCGGTGCAGCTTTTCCGGCGTAATGCTCGGATTCCCGGCATTGATGCGCGGAATTTGCATCACGTCATCCTTTCGCGTCACCATGCCGCTTTTCACCGTAAAAGCATAGCGAATCCCGGCCTGCCCGACCAGATCCGATGCCTGCCTGTCGTACATGCCGTAAGGGTAGGCGTACATGTCCACTGCCTGCGAATGAAGGGCATGGAGCCGGCTGACGCAAGCACGGGTGTCTTTCAGAATCCGGCCGCCGTATTCGGCCGCCGTTTCAATTCGGCCCTCCGTAGGCAGCAGGGTGGTGAGCAGCGGATTGCCATCCACTTTTTGGTGCAGATCGTGCGAATGACATTGAAAATCGATAAAGTCCGTTTCCGAGGTCATCTGCCGGATTTGCTCCTCGGATAAAGTCGTAAGTATAGGCGTCTTCGGCTCGGCCAAATCCTTGGTCACGACAAAATTGACCGCCGGTATGCCCAGCTCCTTGAGCACAGGGTAGGCCTGCGTATAGAAGCTTTCGTAGCCGTCGTCGAACGTAATCAGCACCGATTGCCGGGGCACATCCTTGCCGTTCATGAAATCGCGGAATTCCGATAGCGTCAGAAACCGGTATCCTTTTTCCTTCAAGAAGCTGACTTGCTTGCGGAACAACTCCGGCGTGATCGTGACGTTGCTCTTATCCGTATCGTCCAAATGATGATAGGCCAGCACCGCAACCTGATCCGCATACGGATAGCTGCCCCATTGATAGACCGAACCCGCGATAACCCCGATTGCGACGCAGCCCGCGAGCAACACTTTTACCAACCATCGAAACATGCACTGCGCTCCCCTTCTTGCCAAAATTAAGCATTTTCATTGTATGATACCAGTTGAAAAAACTCAACCTCGTTTTAAAGTCCGCATTCAACCGTTTAAATTTACGAAAAATTTATACAGGGTGTAATTTCCATTTACTTGATCTGTGCTAAACTAAAAGGGATACGCCAAACTGTTTCAATTGGGAGGAGAAGCTTCGAATGAAGAGTTGGAAAAAATGGATGTCCCCCGCGCTGGCTGCGCTCATGCTCGTATCGGCGGCAGCCCCGGCAGCGGCGGAAACGTCGGCAGCGGACGCCGGCGGCAAGAAGGGCACGACGAAAATTACGCTTTTCCACACGAACGACACACATTCCCGCGTCGACGAGAGCAAGGAAGGAATCGGCTTCGCCAAAATGGCCGCGCTCCTCAAGGAGTATGCGAAAACGAATCCGAATTCGCTCGTGCTGGATGCCGGCGATACGTTCCACGGGCAAACGGTTGCGAATCTCGTTCGCGGCGAAAGCATCGTCAGCATTATGAATGCCGTAGGATACAATGCGATGGCCGCGGGCAACCACGATTTCAACTACGGCTACGAGCGGCTTGTCGAACTGGCGGGCAAAGCCAAATTTCCGGTGCTGAGCGCCAACACAAAAAAAGCGGACGGCACCCGCCTTTTGAAGCCTTACGAGATTAAGGAAGTGGACGGCATCAAGCTGGGCATTTTCGGTTTGACCACGCCTGAAACCGCTTATAAAACGCATCCGAATAACGTCGCGGGCCTCAAGTTCACGGACCCTGCCGTCGAAGCGAAGGCGATTGTAGGCGAGCTGAAAGGCAAAGTCGACGCCATTATTGCGCTGACGCATCTCGGAGTCGACAAGTCTAGCATCGACACGAGCATCAAGGTGGCCGAGCAGGTGCCGGACATCGACGTCATCATCGACGGACACAGCCATACGAAGCTGGATACGGGCATGAAGGTCGGCAACGTGCTGATCGCCCAGACCGGCGAGTACCTTAAGCAATTCGGACGCGTCGACCTGACGTTCGAGAACGGGAAGCTGAAGGACAAGGTGTCCGGCCTGATCACGAAAAAAGCCGCCGATGAAGACAAGACACCGGGCGACGCGGCTGTTCTGGAAATCATTCGTTCCGTGAAAAAAGAGCAGGAGAAAGTACTTCAGCAAAAAGTCGGCTCCACCTCCGTTAAGCTGGTCGGGGACCGCGAAGTTGTACGCAAGGGCGAGTCGAACCTCGGCAACCTGATTGCCGACGCGATGATCGACGAGACAGGGGCCGACGTTGCCATCATTAACGGCGGGGGAATCCGCGATTCGATCGGCGTAGGCCCGATTACGAAGGGGCACGTCATTACCGTACTGCCGTTCGGCAACTACATTCAGACGAAAAAAGTGAAGGGCTCCGACATCGTAGCCGCTCTTGAGCACGGCGTATCCGCTTATCCGGACTCGCTGGGTGCATTCCCGCAAGTCGGCGGTGTTACCTTCGAGCTCGACCCCGCGCAGCCGAAAGGCAAACGGGTATCCGGGGTCAAAGTGAAAGGCCAACTGATCGACCCGAACAAAACGTATCTGCTTGCGACGAACGACTTTATAGCCGCAGGCGGGGACGATTACAAGATGTTCAAGGACTATCCGCTCGCAGGCGACTATTCTTCCCTGGAGGAATCGCTGATCAAGTACTTCCAGAAGAAGGGCGAAGTAAACCCGCAGGTCGAAAACCGCGTTGCGGTCAAACAAGCATCCGGCACGGTGACGACACCGGCGCCAACAGTACCGGCTACTCCGGCACCTCCGGCTACTCCGGCCGGACAGACGTCCAAACCAACGCCAGTGCCAGCACCGGCCGTTCCTGCGCCGACCGCGCCTGCACCAGCACCGGAAGCAGCAAAGCCTGCTCCGGCGGCTCCAGTGGCAACGGACGGCGGGGTGTACATCGTGAAGTCTGGCGATACGTTGTGGAAAATCGGCAAGAAACATAACACGACTTGGCAGAAGCTGCAAGAGCTGAATAAGTTCAAGGACCCGAATCTGATTTTCCCCGGGCAGAAGGTTAAGCTTCCTGCTGCCGGATAAGCGGCAGACAGCACGACAACCCAGCGTCCGTGCAAGCCGTACAAACAAAGCCCGACCGGGTCAATCCGGTCGGGCTTTGTTTTGCGCCACGCATGGCGATTACCTAGTCGGTGAAAGTCCGCTACAGGCTTGGCAGTAGGAACTGTTAGCCAAGGGCAAGGGTGTCCATCGCGAGGTGGAATCTGAAGGAAGCCGGAGGCAAACCCTCGGTCTGAGAACAGAAATCACATAGAAGGCATGATGGGACGGACGAGCTTGCACAACACACGGCTTTAGCCGTGTCGGAGGCTCAAAATCACTGTGGTTCCATGATGAGGCTTACTACGAACCTCAATCGTTCCTTTGTGAACCTCTACAATCCATTTACATAAAGACAGTCCCAGTCCTGTTCCACCTTGACTTCTTGTTCGGGAATCACCTACACGATAAAATCGTTGAAAAATATAGGGTAAATAGTATCAGTTTGATTGCTCACCGCATTGTCGCCTTCCCAACGCAACCCTGCAAGCGGAGCACTTATTTCAGCTTCACAACAACCTTCCCGCGGACGCCGCTTTGCAGAATCCGCTGCAAAGCGGACGGCAGCTCGTTGAGCGTCGTTTCCGCATGGACCATCGCTTCAAGCTGCGGCGGCTTCAGATCCGATGCCATTCGTTCCCAGAGCCGCTGCCGGAGCGGAAGCGGGCAGTAGGCGGAATCGATGCCGAGCAGGTTCACACCGCGGAGAATGAACGGGAACACGGCCGCCGTAAACTCGGTGCCGCCGGTCAGTCCGCTAAGCGCCACGGAGCCGCCGCGGTGGATGGCGCTAAGAATATGAGGCAGCGCAGCCCCGCCCACCGGATCGACGGCGCCCGCCCACTGTTCCTTGGTCAAGGGCTTGACCGCGTCCGGGTACAGCTCTTCCCGGCGGAGGATCGAACTGGCTCCCAGCTCGCGCAGGTAGTCATGCTCCTGCGCTTTCCCCGTGCTGGCCGTGACCTCGTACCCCGATGCCGCCAGCATCGAGACGGCGTGGCTTCCGACGCCGCCGGTCGCTCCGGTGACGAGCACGGGGCCGTTCTCGGGGCGCAAGCCGTTCTCTTCCATGCGGTGGACCGACAGCGCCGCCGTCAGTCCCGACGTGCCGAGAATCATCGCCTCGCGATGGGACAATCCTTTCGGCAGGGGGATCACCCAATCGGCGGGAACTCTCGCATATTCGCTAAACCCGCCGGAATGCCCGACGCCAAGCTCATAGCTTGTCGCCAGCACCTCGTCGCCTTCGCGAAACCGCGGATCGGTCGAAGCGGCTACCGTCCCGGCGAGATCGATCCCCGGCACGATCGGATAACTGCGGACCACCCGGCCCTTCGGACTAGCCGCCAAGCCGTCTTTGTAATTGACGCCGGAGTAGGCGACCCGAATGAGCACCTCGCCTTCCGACAAATCGTCCAAGCTGAGCGATTGTACGCCTACCGAAAACGGATTCTCCGTTTTGTCCACAACGAGTGCACGAAATCGTTCCATATTTACGTACCCCTTCCGAAAATGGATTTAAAGCGACGGTCTGCCTTGGTTCGTCAAATGCGCCTTCGAGAAGCGGACCCACTCCCGTGCGGCAAACGACAGATAGCGGTCCTTCCGCCAAATCATGCCCAGATGCCATGGAATGGCCGGATCGGTCAGCGTGACCGTGGCGACGCGGTTCGGGTCGAGCATGCCGCAGATGCTTTCGGGCAGCAGGGCGACGCCCATCCCCGCGGCGACCATTTCATAGATAAAATCCCACTGCGAGCTTTCGTACCAGATTCGGGGCCGGAATCCGACGCCGTCGCAAGCCTCGATAATCCGCTCGTGCAGCGCAAAGTCTTCCCGGAACAAAATGAAAGCCTCGTCCCGCAGCTCGGCCAGCCGGACTTCCTTCCTGCCCGCCAACGGATGGGAAGGAGGGAGCACGGCCCGCAAGCGTTCGTTTACGAACGAGTACGATTCGAAGACTTCCTCGTCCACCGGCAAAAGCACCACGCCGACGTCCAGTGTGCCGTCCTCCACCTTTTCCGCCAGCTTGACTGAGCCGTCCTCCTCCAACTGGATGGTCAGCCCCGGATACGTGTCGCGAAACCGGCTCAAAATGCCGGGGAAAAACCTCGCGCCCACCATCGGCGGCAGTCCGATCCGGATATGCCCTTTTTTGAAATTCGTCAAATCGCCGAGCTGCAGCTCCAAATGCTTGAACGAACGGACGATATCCTGCGCCTGATCGGCAATAAGCTGGCCGGCGTCGGTCAGCTCAAGCGTTTTGCCGGAGCGGACAAAGAGCGGGACGCCCAGCTCCTCTTCCAGATTTTTGATTGCTTTGCTGATGGTGGGCTGAGAAATGTGCAGCGCCTCGGCCGCTTTGGTAAAGCCGCTGCGGCGGATGATCTCCAGCACATACTCCAACTGCCGGATATCGATGCGCGGACACCTCCTTTACATAGACAATAGGAATGAAAGAAATTCGATATATTCATTTTACCTATGAAAAAAAGGGGTGTAAACTTTGGATGGAAAGGAGCTGTGCATTATGGCGGCTTTTGTGAAAACTTTGGGGCAGGTGCTCTTTTTTGTCCTCGTTTCGCGGCTGTTGAGTGGGCTGGCGGCTCTGCTTCATTTGCCGGTTCCGGGGAGCATTCTTGGAATCGTTCTGGTCTTTGTGCTGCTTCAACTGAAAATTATCCGGATCGAATGGATCGATCTGGGAGCCAAGTGGCTTTTGGCGGAAATGCTGCTGTTCTTCATCCCTGCGGCGGTCGGGATGGTTCAATATCAGGCGCTGCTGCGGGATTACGGCTTGCCGATTATGCTCGTGCTGGTGTGCAGCCTTGTCGTCGTCATGCTCTCGGCAGGGCTTATGGCGCAAGCGATTGTGAAGCGGAAGGAGCGGACCCCATCATGACCTGGCTGTCGCTTGGCTTGCTGCTCTTCACCATAGCCGTTTATTATGGCATAAAAAGCTTGTACCGCAGGAGAGCTAAAATCTACCTGTCGCCGCTGCTGCTGACACCGGCGGTTGTCATCGTCCTGCTGGTGCAAGGGGACATTCCTTACGAAACTTACAACGCCGGGGCGCATTGGCTTACGGATATGATCGGACCCGCGACAATTGCCTTGGCCGTGCCGCTCTATAAAAATATGGCGCTGCTGCGCAAACATGCCGTGGAAATTATGGCCAGCGTGCTGGTCGGCTCCGCGGCGGGAATCGCGACTTCGGTGTGGATCGCCAAGGGGCTGCACCTCGACGTGAAGATCATCGACGGTCTGGTGCTGCGTTCCACGACAACGCCGATTGCCATCGCCATCACGGATATGATCGGGGGCATCCCCGCGATGACGGCGCTGTTCGTGCTGGTCACGGGCTTGCTCGGCACGGTCGTCGGACCGATGCTTATCCGGCTGTTCCGCATCCGCAGCGGGGTAGCGCAGGGCGTGCTGCTCGGAACGAGCGCTCATACGGCCGGGACGACGACGGCGTTCGAGTTCGGCGCCGTCTCCGGTACGGTGTCGAGCATTTCCATGCTCGTGACCGCGCTTCTGGCGCTGGTCGTTATCCCTTGGCTGGTCCATCTCCTGTAAGGCTGCCGGAGTAATATGCCGAATTCAAGTTCTCCACAGGACAAAATAAAACCTCCAGGATCACGTCTGACCGTGATTTTGGAGGTTTTATCGTTCTTACCGCTTACTTATACTTCTTCCAGTCCGTGCCGCTGTTGTTCAGCAAATACTCGAAGTCGTTGTCCAGCCGCTTCTGCTCGGCCTTGCGGGCCGCTTCCGCCTGCTTTCTGGCTTCCTCGCGTTGAATCTCAGCTTCGGCCTTCATTTGATCCGCCTGCGCTTTCAGCTTGTTGACGACGTCCGGATTCAACAAATCCTTCAGCGTAGCGGGTTTGTCTTGGGAAGCGGCGCTCGAAGGAGCCGCCGGCTTGTTTTTCTTCGCCATGGCACTCACCTTTCGCGTTAATTTTCGAACAAATACAGCTTGCCGTTCTCCGGCGTGCCGAACCAAGCCGACTTTCATTTCCGCTCCAACCATCCTTGCCTGTAAAAGTCCGTCTCTTTATCATACCTCGGAATGGCCGGGAAGTTAAAGGGCCAGTTTCCCTATATCGATTTTATCTGCCTCTGCGGCCGTGTCGGTTACCGACTGGCGACCGGGGGCAGCGGCTCACCGCTGCGGATCAGGCGGACCCCGTCCTTGCAGACGCCGTAACGCTCCCAAGGACAGGTCGCGCACAGCAGGCCGATGTCGTCCGGACGCATGGTCGCGGAGACGGCGGCGCAGATGTCCGCCCACGTCATCGCGGTCCCGGTATGCAGTCCAAGCTTGTCCAGCACGCGGGCGTCCCGGTCGTCTACGTTATGGTCGTCGCAATGCGGGGGCTGGTCCTTGGGATACGCGCTGCAGATGTCGTCGGGCCCTTCGACAAGCTCGATTCGGGTGTCCGGCTGCTTCCGGAGCGATTCGTATACGACCGTCATATTGTCGCAAAACGAATCGGAGTACCCCATTCCACGGTACCCGAGCAGGCAAAGTAAATGATGGCCGCGGAGCCGGATGCTATTCATAGACCTCTCTCCATTTTCGCATGGATATGCAGATTGTTAACTGATTATACCATAAATGCTCGCTTAGCTTCGCGCCCGCCGAATGATTGTTGAAGCCAACAGGTTTGAAAATAAAACGTTAGATTTTGGATAGATAAGGCGTTAAGGATAATGAATCGAATTTTAGGGGGAATTAATTTTGAGAGCATTGGCTGCAAAAACGGTAATCATGGCTGTACTTGCGATTGCCCTTGCCATTCCCGGACAAGCTATGGCGGCTAAAACACCGCCACCGCCGGAAGTTGGCATTCTATTTACCCGGTTTGACCCCAATCATAAATACCTCGAAAACGGTAACGCTTACATAAGTTATAGCGGGGAAGGGAAGGCAAGTACATGGGGGGAAACGATTGCGACTCGCAGAGTGAATACAGTCGGGTTACAGTTGGTTTTACAGCGTTGGACGGGAAGCGAATGGATTGACGTGTACACAGGAGACAAAACGGAAATGAGCAATTCATCGCGGACGAATACGACCATCGACAATTTGTCCGTTTCGAGCGGCTATTATTATCGGGTGAAATCGTTCCATTGGATTACTTACGGTAGTACAAATGAAGATGGTTCTCGTTATTCCTCCGTTTTGCTCATTCCGGATTAAAAAAAATAAGCGAATAGGGGGGTTCTACCCCCTTGTTCGCTATTCACTGCAATGATGCTCCAATCTTTAGAATGTCCTCTTTGGCGATGGGACCGGAGATATAGATTTTAATTCGGTCTTTCGTCAGCCATTCCAAGCTGGTTATGCCGCCATTACGATCCACGAATAAGACCGCCGGATGTTCTCCCACAAAAACGTCAAAAAATTCCCCCGAATCGCTATGAATGTCCGTTTTAATCGCCCCCGTTTTCCCTTCGATTTTTCGTTGACTGATCTTTAACAGCTCTCCATCTTCATTGAGGTATTCAAAGTAGGCATCATGATACGCTCCGTCCGCTTCCTTTGTGATGAACACGGCATCTAACCTGAATTTTTCAGGTACGTAAGATGGAGTCAAGAGAGGGAAGGCCATTTTATTTTTTGCTTCTTCCAGGCTGGTTTTCTCGGGAGCGAAGCTGCTGCCGGGACGATTCGAAACAGGCCGTTTTTCTTCCGGAGGCGCCGTTGTTTTCGCGTTTGCCGCTTCCTGACTCGGCGGAGCCTCATAAAAAATTTCAATAATATTGCCCTGAACCTTTTTCAGCAGCGAGGCAATTTGCGCGTAGGATGTAGAGAGATCGTTATTCAGAAAAAAGCTAATGACAAAGGAACAGGCGATAATCGCCGCGGTGAGCTTCATGCGTCGGACCAACATTTTACGGCGGCCGATCTTTTTTAGCTTGTGCTGCACTTGCTGCCAGGATGCCGAGCCGTTGGGGATTTCTACGCCGGCATGGTTGCGTTTTAACATTTCCTTCAGATTGTGATCATCATGGTTTAAATTACGCATCTTGATCAACCCATTTTCTTGAGAAATAATAAAACAGTTTCTTGCGGGCTCTCGTTAGGATTTGTGCGAGGGCTTGTTCTGATATCTGTAATTCCTGTGCGATTTCACGGTATGATTTTTCTTCGATGTAAAACAAAAGCAGCACATGCCGGTATTTGATATTCAACTGATTGAGGGCTTCATGGAGCATTTCGTCCCGGATTTTTTCTTCCACCTGATCAGCTATGGTACGTTCTTCGGTTGGAGAAAAGTGTTCATTGTCTTTAACGAGCTGCAGGTCGGATACATGCCGATATTTTTTGTTTTTTTTAAAACTATCGTAAGCCGTGTTCCGGGCGACTTTCTTGAGCCAAGCTTTCATATTTGAAGTATTTTTCAGCTTTGACGCTTTTTCTATTACTTTTAAGAATGATTCTTGTACTACATCTTCAGCTAAGGCATGATCCCTGAACAGAAAGTATATGTCGTGATAGATCAGTTCCCGAAAAGAATGATAGATCAATTCTTGAGATGAGTTGTCCAGGTGATGGAAATCGTTGCGTAAGAACGTGAGCCATTGCTCCATTTATATTCCTCCAACACCATTCTCTTATATGCAATTGTTAAACCGAGCATTTTGTATATTTTTTTCTTTTTTTGCGGATTTTTTTTGTCAAGTTTGTTCTTGATAGATCGTTATATGTAATAGGAATCGTGTCTTGATGGATGATGTACGGATTGATGAGATGGTGAAGAAGGGGTATCCTTCACTTCTATAACGGAAAGGAACTCCGAAAGCTGACGATGGTATTTTTATCCTTATTATAGCAGAATTTGCAATGGATAAGCTTATTCTAGTTATGGGAGTTTGGGAATATGAGAAAAACGGGCATCGTCCGACATGTGGACCATCTGGGACGTCTTAATCTGCCGATTGAACTACAGCGAACTTTGAGTATAGGATTTGGTGATGCAATTGAATTTTTTGTCGATGACGAAAAAAAGCAGGTGCTGATCCGGAAGTACCGAGCGGAGGAATGCATTTTTTGTTCCTCCACGGAGCGGCTTGTCTTTTTTCGCGGACGGTTTATCTGCTGGGCCTGTTTAAAGACGTTGCCCGGGAACAATGAACCGCTGGCTGGAATGAAGCGAAAACGGAATAAGGACACGCGGCTCCTCCTGGCTTCGGTGATGAAACAGTATCCATCGGCTTCGCAAACCGAATGGGGTCATATGATCGGCGTATCGCAGGGCTGGATCAGCCAACTGCTCAAGCAATTGAAATAAGCTTCCCGATACGGGAAGCTTATTCTTGCCGCACATGGAGCGATATTGTTCAGCATCCTCACGCCTCCCCCGGACGTCGTCCGGCATCCAGCTCCGCCCGGCTGGACACGTATGGCGCCGTCCGCGGCACGCACGGCAGCCGGATCGTCACCGACGTCCCGATGCCCAGCTTGCTGTAGATGCTCACGCCGTACGGCTGGCCGTAATGCAGCTCGATCCGTTGGTGAACGTTGCGGATGCCGTACCCGGCTTCTTCGCCGTCGTCGAACTGCGAGATGCGCCGCAGCGTCTCCGGCGTCATGCCGACGCCGTCATCGATGATGCGGAACTCGATGTCGTCGCCGATGCGGCGTCCGGTAACCCGGATATGCACCCGGTCGCCGGTCCAGGCATGCTTCAGCACATTTTCCAAAAACGGCTGCAAAATCAGCTTGACCATCTCGTAGCGCAGCAGCTCCGGTTCAATCTCGAACAGGACGTCCAGTCGGTCGGTGTACTTCACCTTTTGAATATCGAGATAAGCCTTTGCTTGCTCCAGCTCGTTCGCTACCGGAATAATCGTGCGTCCTTCGTTGAGCGAAAGCCGATAGAACAACGCCAGATTGCTGACCATCCGGTGCAACTGCTCGACTTGCCCGAACTTGGCCAGCAAGCTGATCGAAGACAGCGTATTGTACAGAAAATGCGGATTGATCTGCGCCTGCAGCGATTCCAGCTCAGCTTCTTTCTTCTTGATGCTGGCTACGTACACCTGTTGGATCAGCCCGTCGATATGCTCTGCCATCGTGTTGATGGATTGCGAGATCGCCAAGAACTCGTCCTTTCCCTTGAAGCGTATCCGCTTATGGAAGCTGCCGTGGCGGAACGAATCAAGCACCTTCACAATGTGCGACACCCGCTTGGAGAAGTAGCGGGACAGGAACCCGCCCACGCCCAGAAAGAGCAGGAAGCTGGCCGATCCGATGACGGCGGTCAGCACCTTCACTTTCTTCGCATCCTTCTCGACCCATTCCTTCGGAATGCTGGCCACGAGCTTCCAGTCCAAATCTTGGAACGGCTCCGTTATCGTCAAATATTGGCTTTCCCCGACTTGGGCAATCCGGTCGGTCGTCCAGGCGCCCCGCTCGAGCAAAATTTGCCCTTGTCCGTCCTCAATCCGAACCGACGTGCCTTCCCCGAAGTCCGGAGAGACGGTCTCGAACATCTCGGTCAGCTTCACGGTGAGCCGCATGAATCCGAAATCCAACTGGCGGTTGAAGGAAGCCGTATCCACGAGCCGCCGCAGGAGCGAAATATTGCCGAACTCGGCATCCCGGTCGATCTGCCGCCATTGCATGGTCATCCCGTAACGCTCCGGGGGAAAGTCCTTATACCACGAGTTGTCGGCGATCCGCTTCAAATACATCATGTTATAGCTCTTGCCGGCATAGAGCAGCGGGTCCGAATCGTTATAAAACGAATAAATTTCAGGCAACGTTTCGTTGCGTAAGTAAACGACGAGCCAGATGCGGTGGTTCGTCGCCTTGATGACGCTGTCGAACTTGGGTTCCAAATACTGCGTCACCGACTCGTAGCCGTAGTAGCCTTCATTCAATCTTCTCAGCCGGGAAGCGACAGTCTCGTCGTAATAGATCATATCCGACAGACGAACCGTATCCTTCATCCGGTACTCGATATTGTCCTTCATCTGGCGCAGCGCCGCCTGAACGTTCTCGCTCGTCTGCTTGCGGACCGAATCCACGAAGATCCAATTGGCAAAATAACCGAACAAGATGACGTGAACCAAGGTAAGCAGCATATAGGACAGCATCAGCTTGTACCCGAAGGGCATATACCGTGCTTCCGGTCCGGAAGCGGCAGCGTGATTTCGCCGGGATCGACGGAGCATGGACCGGATTCGACTATTGGCCATTGCGGAATTCCAGCGGGGTCATCCGGTACGTTTCCTTGAATTGCTTGCTGAAATAAGGCATATAGCGGTAACCGACCTGATGAGCGACCTCATAAATGCGCAGCTTCGGATCGCGGAGCAGTTCCCCGGCCTTTTCCATACGCAGCGTGACAAGATATTCATGGAACGTCTGACCCGTCGCTTCCTTGAAGATTTGCCCCAGGTAATTCGGCGAGAACGAGAATTGATCCGCCACTTCCTTCAGCGTGAGCGGCTGATCCAGCCCGCTGCGTATCATGCCGATCATTTCTTGAATCAGCTTCCCGTTTTTGCCCATCCCATCCGCGGCCTTGCCGTCGATAGCTGCGGATGGGGCGGGCCTTGCGCCGCCCGACAGCATCTGCCGGACCTCATACTCTGCTTGCTCGCGCTTGCGGGCGTCATCCAGATCGCGCCGAATACGCTCGAGCGATTGAATGAGCTCGTCCTCGTTCATCGGCTTCAGCACGTAGCTGTAAGCTTGCAAGCTCAAGGCTTCCTTCACATACTGAAAATCTCTGTAACCGCTGACAAAAACGATCCGCACGTCGTGGAAACGCTCCTTCACACGTTTCGCCAGCTCAAGACCGGACATGTTGGGCATATTGACGTCGGTGACCAGCACATCGATCTTCTGGGTCTCGATCAGCTCACAAGCGGAGAACCCGTTCGTCACGGCGCCCACAATCTCCATCCCGAGCGACTCCCAGGGAATAAACGTCTTCATTCCTTCCAGATCCAGCGTCTCATCGTCTGCGATCAGCACTTTGTACATGTCGGTCCTCCTCTGCCTTGGATCTTCGCATGAAATGGAAAAGCAGGTGCGCCGGTAGCGCACCCTGCCTTGTCCGCATGTCCTTATTTCTTCTTCATTTTCTCTTCATTTTCCTTCCAGCGCTTCGTCAAATATTCGTTGAGCTTGTCGACGCCGAGCGTTTTCGCGTCCTTCTCGCCTTTGTCGATGATTTCAATCACTTCTTGCTCGCTTTTGGCGAGAATCGCTTGGGCGCGGATTTTCTTATACAATTCGATCCAGCGCTCGCGAATGATCCCTTCGGGGCTATCCTGCGGCGGCTCGATCCCGCGAAGCGTTGTCAGGTCCATATGCGTCTTCCAGGTGATGGCATCCTGGTATCTCGTTT
Source organism: Paenibacillus sp. MZ04-78.2 (assembly GCF_024213375.1). Classification (GTDB taxonomy): domain Bacteria; phylum Bacillota; class Bacilli; order Paenibacillales; family NBRC-103111; genus Paenibacillus_G. The sequence continues at coordinate 142,830 of NZ_JANAVJ010000006.1, forward strand.
CCCAGGAACGCTTCTCTTCCGGCAAGGAAAGCTCGGCCTTCACTTTGATTTTGTCGTTGTACGTCGAGTTACCGACGATTTGAAGGTCGGTCGTCGCGTTCATGTTCTTCGTGCGTTCCGCCGGATCGCTGAAAAATTTGTCCGTCAAGTTCGGCAAGCCCTCGCTGTCCAGACCTTTCCAGTACTGACCTTCCGGACCCCACGCGATTAAGCGCATGCCCTCCGGACTGGTCATCCAGTCCAGCGCCGCAAAAATTTTCTCCGGGTCCTTTGCCGTCGTCGTAATCGCTGCGGCGTTCCAGCCCAGCCGGTCGTAGTGGGCCACTTTAATTTTGTTTTTGTCCAGTCCCGGCTTATGAATCGGCCAGATCATGAAGTAACCGGCATTCGGATCGGACTTGGTCAGCTCGGCATTCGCTTTGGAAGCGTAGTCGGTAGCGGTAATGTCGGCGTATACGGCGACGCGGCCTGTATTGAGCTTTTCGCGGACCTGATCGACCGTTTGCGTCAGCGCGTCCTGCGTCATCAGCTTCTCGCGGTGCAGCTTGTTGACGAAGGTCATCGTCTCCTTGTACACCGGATCGGCGAAGAGCGACGTGAACTTGCCGTCCTTCGGCACGGCGCGCAGCGTTCCCGCGTAGCTCGCCGGGTTATTTTCCGCGAAGGCGGAGAACAGCAGATCGACGCCTTTGCCTTCTTTGGCCTGGCCTGGCTCGAACGGAATGATGTTCGGGTACTTCTCCTTGACGAGCTTCAAGTAATTGTACAGGTCGTCGGTCGTCTCCAGCCTCGGCTTGCCGAGCTCTTCGTAAATTTTCTTGTTTACAACGTAACCGGCGTTGCCTGTCGGCTTGTTCGTGTACCAGTTCGGGAACATATACAGCTTGCCGTCTTTGGCGCGCAGCATGTTCAGAATTTCGTCGCCTGCCCACTTTTTCAAGTTCGGGTATTTGTCCAGATACGGGTCAAGCGGCACGAGGACACCGTTCTCGCGCAGCCGCTCGAACTTGTCGCGGTCGCCCCAGATGACGTCCGGCAGGTCCTTGCTCACGATCATCGTGCTTAGCTTGGCTTCCGCGTTACCACCGGCGTTGATAGCCGTAATGTTGATTTTATACTGCTCTTGAATGTGCTTGGAGAACGCGTCTTTGCCCCAAGGAGGCATCGTATACCAGCTGTAATTGCCGAAGAACGTGAAGCTTACCGGCTCGCTGCCGACTTTCCACGGCTCCGACGACGATGCGGCCGGCGTCTGCGTCCCGGACGCCGCTTTGTTGTCGGCGGGAGCGCTGCCTCCGCCGGAGCAGCCGGAGATGACCGTGCCTAGCGCCATGACGGCTGCCAGCGGCCCCATTCCTTTTTTGACCCAATTGTTCATTGTGTGTATAGCCCCTTTCCCATTGTAAATTCAAGCTATGCTTAAAGCGATGCGCTTTGAAGCCGGACTATTCTTTCAGGGAGCCGACAAGCACGCCCTTGACGAAATACCGCTGCAAGAACGGATAGACGAGAATGATCGGAACCGTCGTGACCATCATGGTAGCCATGGTAAGCGACTTGGTCGTGTACGATTGCCGCTTGGCGAGAAAGCTTTGGGCCGCCGAATCCTGCGTCATCTCGGAAGCGATATTGGAATCGAGCGTCTGCTTCAGCAGCGCCTGAACCGGCAGCAGGTCCTGATTGTTGATGTAGATGGACGCGACGAACCAGTCGTTCCAGTGCGTGACGGCCGTGAACAGCGAGAGCGTGGCGACGACCGGGCCGGACAGCGGCAGCACGACGCGCAGGAACGTGCCCCAATAGCCGCAGCCGTCAATCCGCGCCGCATCTTCGAGACCGGCCGGAATTTGGCGGAAGAACGTGCGGAAGATGATCATGCTCCATACGCTGATGATCGACGGAATGACGAATACCCAGAACGAATCGAACAGGCCGAGACTGCGAATCAGCAGGTAGGTCGGAATCAAACCGCCGCCGAAATAAAGCGTGATGATGGAGAACGTCATGTAATAGCCCCGGCCGATCAACTCCTTGCGGGACATGCCGTAGGCTAAGAGGGACGTCGCCGCGATCGTCAGGAAGGTGCCGACGAGCGTACGGGCGATGGATACGCCGAAGCCTTTCAATATTTTAACGTCTTTTAACACAACTTGGTAATTTTCCAAGGTAAAGGCTCTGGGCCAGAACGTAATGCCGCCGAGACTCGTATCCGAACCGAGGTTGAACGAGATGACGGCGGCGTTCCAGAACGGATAAAACGTTACGAAGGCCAGAAAGAACAGCGCAATATGGATAAAGACGCTAAAGACGCGATCCTCCAATGCCAGTTTCATCAATACATCCTCCTTACCACAAGCTGTTGCCGGTTTTTCTCGCGAGATAGTTCGCAAGAGTCAGCAGTCCGACGCTCACGATGGCCTTAAACAAGCCGACGGCTGTCGCGAACGAATAGCGGTTTAACGTAATCCCCATCCGGTACACATACGTGTCCAGAACCTCCGATACGTCGCGCAGCGCCGGATTGACGCCCAGCAGCAGCAAGTCCTCGAAGCCCGCGTTCAGCAAGTTGCCGATAGCCAGAATGGAGAAAATCATCACGACCGGCAAGATGCATGGAAACGTTATCAAATAGGTCATGCGAAAACGGCTTGCTCCGTCGATAGCAGCGGATTCGTACAGATGGGGATCGATGGAAGCGATTGCAGCCAAGTATACGATAGAGGCAAAGCCAATCTCCTTCCATACGTTCGTCGAGACGAGAATCGTCCAGAAATATTCCGTAACCGACAAGTAAGGAATCGGTTCGTCGATGATTCCGAGATTTTGCAGCAAAATGTTTACGCTTCCATTATCGGTCGAAAGCAGGGAGATCACGAAGTTGGCGACGATGACCCAAGACAGAAAATACGGCAAGTAGCTGACCGTCTGCACGAAGCGCTTGAAGAGCATATTTTTGACTTCGTTCAGCAGAATCGCCAGAACGATCGGTGCCGGAAACCCGATAGCCAGCTTCAGGAAGCTGATGACAATGGTGTTTCGCATCACGACCCCAAGCTCGGGCGCTTGGAAGAAATCGATGAAATGCTTGAAGCCGACCCACGGGCTGGCTGCGAATCCTTTAAACACCGAGAAATCCTGAAATGCGATGATCACACCGTACATCGGGAAATAGCTGAACACTAAGACCAAGACGAGCGCGGGCAGCACCATAAGCTGCAAATCCCATTGCTGGAGCCAGGCCGCGACTTTTGTCTTCCCCGGCTTTGCCGCCGGACGACCCTCAGGGACCGCTGTCGCGGTTTCTTTCAAGCCGACCACCCTTTCTTGTAGATGATTGTCGATCTGTCTTTATCTTAAAAGGGATACGATGCGCGCGGCTACTTGCCTAATCAATGAAATGTTATATAAATCAATGATCAGGAACGATTTACTTCCGTTATGAGAAGCTTGGAGGGGAGAGGGCGGCGGGGAACAAAAAAACAGCGGTCTCCCCGGGAACCGAATCGTCCCGGCGGGAGACCGCTGTTTTGACGCGTAGCATGACCCATTGTTCACGCAGTAGCGGCAGCAGGAGCAAAAGCAGAAGAACCTCCCAATCGACGAATTCTAGCCTATATTCATCCCTTGTCCCGTAAAGTATCCCACGAGATGGCAAACCCTTTCCACCAGACCACGGCATTCAGCACGACCAGCAGCGCCATATACGCGTAGACCCCGCCGGTGACGAACGTGCTGGCCAGATGAACGCCCGCGAACAGAGCGAGGAGCAGCAGAAGCAGCAGGACAACGAGGCCGTCATTATGCTTTACCGCTTCGAAAGACTCCGAGAACGGCAGCGCCTTGCGGAAAGTTCGGAAGCAAATGACCGTGTACAGCAGCGCGCTCAGCGCGACGACGATTAAATCCGGAACGATGCGCACCCCGAACAGCGCGATAAAAATAACGCTCTCGATCAGGTACACGGGCATAAACAGCCTGACGAGGAACGCTTTGATCGTCCCCCGGAAAATTGGCGCCAGATTTGACAGCGGCGTCGTTTTGTAGATCCAGGCGCCCTTGGGCTTGCCGGAATAACGCAGCATCGTGACGGCGGTCGGAATGAGCAGCGCGCAGAAATAAATATTCAGATACCACTGGCTCGCTGCAATCTCGCTTAAGGACTGGTTCCGCAGCACGTTGAAAAAGAAAATGAACGGAAACACGATCGAGAAGCCCAGCGAAGGATAGACCTTGAGCTTAAATTCCCTTTCGTTGCCCATCATCAGCGAGCCGAACCGGAAAAAGATGCGCTCCTCCCGTCCGGAACAAATGAGTCTGGAAACAACATCCAGCCATCTGCCACGCTCCCTGCCTTTTTTCGCATTGTTGTTCGCCAGCTTCTGCAAGCTGCGCTCGAAGAAGGGCACCAGCCTCGTGTAGAGCAGAATCGAAACAATCGGCGTGACGAACGCCAGCAGCGTAAATACGATGAAATGCAGGTCCGCCTGACCGCGCAGCAGCCATTCGAACGGCGCGCCAAACCACAAGGGAGGGAGGAAGACCTGCCACCATTTCGGTTCGAACGCGATGTGAAGCTGCATGAGGTCAAACGACCGTCCAACGAACTGATAGCCAATGGTAATCGCGATGGTCAGGATGATCTGCACGTTGTTGATCATGTCCTTCAGCTTTTCCCCATCGAAAAACTTCAGAATCAGCATGTACAAAAAGGCCGTCACAACGACAATCAGCACGTCCGTCAGCACGATTTCGACCACAAACAAGAGAAAAAACAAAACGCCATGCTTGACCAATGCCGCAATCATCGGCGCAGCGCAGAGCGCTACGGTCAAAAAGAACAAATAAAGCAAAATATGCAGCGTCTTCGCCATGCCGATCGTCCGCCGGTTGACCGGCTTCGAGGCGATAATGTTCCGGTCCCGGATATCGAGCAGCACGGCAGAAAAGTCTGAAATCAGGGAAGTCATGACCAGGAACATCAGCAGGCCGAACAAAAAGCTCATCTGGAACATATAGTTGTCGCCCATGACGACGAAGGGGACCATAATCAGCCCCATCAAGGCATACAGGCCAAGGGACTTCACGAAATTGTTCTGATCGCCCGTCTCATGCCCGTTCTTTTTGGCGGACTGATTGAAAATGGTAGGCGTCCGCCGTCCGTCCATCGTCAGCTTGACCTGCAAAATTTTACGCATCAGCGGGTAATCGACGCCCTGCCTCTCGAACAGGGGCCTGAACCGGTCCAGCACCTTAAGTGATACGAATTCCCTCATCGCCTACACCTCTTGCACAACGGAGACGAACCGTTCCGCAATCTCTCTATGCTCATGGAAGCCCGTCAACCGGTTGAAGATTTCTTCGAGCGATCCTTCCCGGCTCTGCGCCTTCAGCTCGTCGAAGCTTCCATCCGCCACGATCTCGCCGCCGTCCAGCAGCACGATGCGGTTGCTGATCTTTTCGACCACATCCATAATGTGCGAGGAATAGAAGATCGTCTTGCCCTTCGCGGCCAGTTGCGCCAAAATTTCTTTCACCACCATGACGCTGTTCGCATCCAGCCCGCTCAAGGGCTCGTCCAAAAACAAAATGTCCGGGTTGTGCAGCAGGCTGGAGATGAGCAGCACCTTTTGGCGCATGCCTTTGGAATACGAAGCGATCCGCGCGTTATACGCGTCTTCCAGCCCGAACAGATCGATCAGCCGTTTGGCTTTCCATTCCGCCTGCTCGTCCTCCAGTCCGTACAAATTGCCGATAAAGGTCAAATATTCTTTCGCCGTCAGGGCGTCGTACACTTCGGCCGTTTCGGGCACATACCCGATCCGCTGCTTATAGTCCAAGCTGCCGTCCGAGATGTCCCTGCCGAAAATACGGATTTCTCCGGTGTAGCCCTCCACGAGGCCGAGCATCGTTTTGATCGTGGTGCTTTTGCCCGCGCCGTTCGGCCCGATATATCCGATGATTTGTCCCGGATATACTTCAAGATCGATTCCTCTGAGCACGTAGCGGTCTCCGTACGTCATTCGCAAGCCGCGAATGGACAGGATCGCTTCTCTTGCGGTTTCCATCAGCACACCTCTCATCCCTGGAACTCCAATCGAAAATAAAGAAGCATGGCCGTTTCCAGGCTTCGGCCGGTTCGGTCATGCAATCCCATTTTATGCCACGGTCCAGTACAAGTCAATCCGCAGCAGCGGGCTTATGGAAAAATGTTCAAGACGCTATAGTAGGGGCTCATTTGGGCGAGTCCTCCCCCGATTTTCCACCGTTGCCATTTCCGTTAAACAGCGCCTCCGTCAGCGTCCGCAGCTTATCCATCAGCTTGCCGTAGCCGAATCCGACGAGAAACGCAATGCCGATCTTCGCTTCCATCGAGGCGCCGGTCTGGAGCAGCATAATGCCGCTCTTGAACAGGACGATCGTCATCATGGCCGCCCCGGCGCACTTGATCGGACGAAGCAGGTACCACCAGTACCAGCGCGGGGTCATGCTGTCGTAATACTCGAAAAACAAGCGCATGGCGTACATGGTGCCTCCGATGGCTCCGGCAAGCGCATAGTAAGCGTACTCCGAGACAGGGGGAAGAAGCTCAATCCCCAGCCATTGCGTGATACGGCCGCCGCGGATGGCGCCTGTCATCCAGAAGCTTCCGACGAACCAAGCGAGCAGATAAACGAGCACTCCGAGCTTGAATCCGTGTTCCCGGGTCATCATGGCTCCCGCCCCTTTCGCTTGCATCCTTCTTCTAGTTCAACCTATGCGCCGTCCGGGAAAATGATGAAATACCGGATATATCGCGTTGTTTCTGACTTCGCTGTTTCTGATGACCTCGTTTAAAGCAACCGGCAAGCGAGACATGCTGCTGCTGGCGGTATTAAGGCGCTGGTCCGAGCCGCCGATCTCGTGCGATTAATTGACCGCTTGTTGGCGGAGTGGGCATTACGTACGTTTTCATGTATGGCTGCCGGGCGGATCGGAGACACTACGGGCGAATCCCAAATCCCGGAAGGAGGCGTCCCAATGTCCCGAGACAATGCCAACAACAACGGCAAAAAGTCGCAGCCCGGCAACAACCGAGACTCGGAAGTAGCGGAGTCCAAAACGAAAAAATAACGGGAATCCGCAGCCAGCCGTTCGCGGCTGGTTTTTTTCGGTTTATTTTGGTATACACCATTTGGTAAAGTACGGCGTAAACCGTTATACTGGGAACGTAGGACAACCTTTCATTAGTTGGAGGAATTTTAATGAGCACATTTGCCCATAAAATGGAAAAATATGCAACGCTGGCTGTTCGAGTAGGCGCCAATGTCCAACAGGGACAAACGGTGGTCGTCATGGCTCAAGTCGCCGCTGCGGAGCTGGTGCGACTTGTCGCCGTCAAGGCTTATGAGGCTGGCGCGAAGAATGTCATAGTGGAGTGGAACGACGAAGAACTGACGCGGATCAAATACAAGATGGCGCCGATGGAAGCATTCCACGAATTTCCGATGTGGAAGGCACAGGGCTTGCAGGAGCTGGCGGAGAACGATGCGGCCTTTATTCAATTTTACGGACCGAATCCCGACCTGCTCAAGGACGTCGACCCGGAGCGGGTCTCTACGGCGAACAAAACGAGCTCTATCGCATTGAAAGGGTACCGCAGCCAACTGATGGCGCACCGCACGTCCTGGACGATGATGGCTTACGCAACACCCGAATGGGCGTCGAAAATATTTCCCGATCTTTCGCCGGAGGCCGCTCTCGATGCATTGTGGGAGCGTATTTTCGAAGCGACCCGCGTGAATGCGGACGACCCGGTCGCAGCTTGGAAGGAGCACAATGCCCGCCTGGCCCGGACTGTGAGTTACTTGAATGGGAAACGGTACAAGCAGCTCGTATACGAAGCGTCGGGTACGAGCCTGACCGTGGACCTGCCGGAGAAGCACCTCTGGCTCGGCGGCGCGAAAGAGAATGCCAAGGACGTTCTCTTCAACCCGAACCTGCCTACGGAGGAAGTGTTCACGATGCCCCGGCAGGACGGCGTCAACGGCGTCGTTCGCAGCACGAAGCCGCTTAATTATGGGGGCCAGTTGATCGAAGGGTTCTGTCTGACGTTCAAGGACGGCAAAGTCGTCGATTTCTCGGCGGACAAAGGCTACGAGATGCTGAAGCGGCTGCTCGATACGGACGAGGGAGCGCGCAAGCTTGGCGAGGTCGCCTTAGTTCCGCACGAATCGCCGATCTCCAACACGAATCTGATCTTCTACAACACGCTGTTTGACGAGAACGCATCAAGCCATTTCGCCCTCGGACAAGCGTATCCGGTCAATCTGGACGGCGGCACGGAAATGAAGGAAGAGGAATTGTCCCGGCACGGGGTGAACAGCAGTCTTGTGCACGTCGATTTCATGATCGGCTCGGCCGACATGAACATCGACGGGATTACGCAGGACGGCGTACGGGAGCCGGTATTCCGCTCCGGCAACTGGGCGCTGCCCGTCTAAAAAAAGCAAAACGGAGCCAGGCGCCGAGGCGTTTCGCTCCGTTTTTGTATTCCGTTGATCGACTTTATTCCGGTGAATGGGGTTGCGTTTGGTTCTTTTGCATGGAGTAGCATTTGCGGCATACCGGCAAATAGCTTTCGTTGCCGCCGATTTGAATCTGCGCGCCCTCAAATACAGGCTTGCCGTCGGCAAGGCGCATATTCATCGTCGCTTTGCGGTCGCAGTACCAGCAGACCGTCTTAATTTCCTCGATTTTGTCCGCCAGCGCCAACAGATGATAGCTGCCCTCGAACAGTTGGCCGAGAAAATCCGCCCGCAGCCCGTAAGCAATGACGGGAATGCCCAGCGTATCCGCAATTTCCGTAAGCTGCAGCACCTGCTGCTTGTTCAGAAACTGCGCTTCGTCGATCAGAATGCAGTTCGGCCGCTCAGCCGCCGCCATTCCGATCATGTCGAGGCTGTCGTCAATGACGATGCCGTCCTTCTTCATCCCGATGCGAGAAGCGACGACGCCGACCTCGTCCCGGTTATCGACCGCAGGGGTGAAGAGCAGCACTTTCTTTCCTTGCTCCTCGTAATTGTGTGCGACGCGCAGTACTTCGATCGACTTGCCGCTGTTCATCGTTCCGTAACGAAAATATAGCTTGGCCACGCCTCTAGTCCGCCTCTCCCTGAGAAATCATGAAGATTATCATAGCACAAGTTGAGGGGGAGGTACAGGTATCGATCCGAGGATTATTCATCCAGATACAAGTTATAATGTAAAATTATAGTGGAAAAAGATGAAAGGAGTTCGTATGATTTATAGAGCAAAATTGCCGCTACTCAGAGTAAGCACCTCGCCAATTATACTCAGGGATGAAATGGGGAATGATGTTGGCGAGATGAGGCGGTATTATTCTACAAAAAAGCAAAGGTTCTTGAATTTTATATTCGACAACATCATTAATAATGTTCATGTGTTTGACCAAGAGGGAAATTTATACGCCGATATTCAAGAAATAAATACACTGAAGACCTTGATTCGAGAAAAGTGGAATGTCCGGTTAAGAGAAGAAAGTTTTGTCTGCGAAACGCGAACAAAAATCAGAACACACCCGCAATTTTATTACGAAAAAAGGAATGCCAAGGTTTGGATTAAGAGGGATTTTGCTGACAGCGTCACCCGATTCTTCGTTGACCAAAACGTGGTGGCCCGCGTCAATATTGAAGGATTTCTCCCCCCAAAATCTTGTCATCTTACCTTTGAAATCCTCGATCCTCGATTTGATATTTATGAAGTGGCGTCTTTATATTATTTGCTCAACCTAAAATATTAAAGCCCAAGTGGTTTGTTTGACTGGACTGAAAAAACGGCTTATATCCGAATCCTCCCTACGCTTCCGGCGGCGCTTCCCGTATGATGGGTCTATAGACTAACGCGAGGAGGAAGCGCTGTGAGGAACGCACCGGCGGTAAGACTCGAAGCCATTGCTCAGGACAACTGGGAGGATTGCGTGAAGCTGGAGGTGAAAGAGGAGCAGCGGAAGATGGTGGCTCCCAACTGGTATTCGATTATTCAGGCCGCCTACGACAAAACGTACACGCCGCTTTCCATTTATCACGAAGACACGATGGTCGGCTTTTTCATGTACGGTAAGGACCCGGAAGACGAACTATACTGGATCGTGCGGCTGATGATCGACAAAAGGTTTCAAGGCCGGGGCTACGGCGAGGCTGCGATCCGGCTGGGCCTGGAGCTGATCGAGCGTCTGGAGGATTGTAGCCCCGAGATCGTCATCAGCTATGTGCCCGACAATGAAGCGGCTGGGAAGCTGTACGAGCGCGTCGGTTTCGTGCCGACCGGACGGATCGTCGAAGGGGAGACGGAAGCGAGATACAAGGTATTGAGATGATTATGCCGGACGTTCGCGCACAAAAAGGCTCCCTTAGTAAAGGAGCCTTTGCTTGTGGCAGGTTCTTACATGCTTTAAACCAGTAACGTAACCGTCACGGTCGTTCCCACGCCGGCTTCGCTTGCGATGGCCATGCGGCCTTTGTGCTCGGTGACGATTTTTTGGCTTACCATCAGACCGAGGCCCGAGCCGTTTTCTTTCGTCGTATAGAAAGGCTCGCTGATCCGCTGGAGCAGCTCGGCGGGAATGCCTTCGCCCTCGTCCAGGAAGGTGACCGCGAGCGTGCCCGGCTCGGCCAAGGCCGCCACAATCTCCACGGTTCCGCCCAGCGGCATCGCTTCGACGGCGTTTTTTACGATATTGATGAACAGCTGCTTCAATTGATTCTCTTCACAGCGAACCGCAGGCAGGTCCGCTTTGATCCGCGTCTTGAAATGGACGCTGTTCAAATTCGCTTGCGCTTCCAGGAGTGAGAGGACATCGGCGAGAATGGGGCCAATTTGCTTATAATGGAAGATGGCCGCTCTTGGCTTAGCCAGAAGCAGCATTTCGCTGATGATGTGCTCGATGCGCGTGAGCTCCGACGACATGATGTCCAAGTACTGCTCCTTGTAATGTCCGGCCGTCTTCATAAACTGCGTAAAACCTTTCAGCGAGGTCAGCGGGTTGCGGATTTCATGGGCAATGCCGACGGCGAGCTGCCCGGCGACCGACAGCTTCTCCGAGTTGCGCAGCAGCTCCTCGGTAGCCTTGCTCTCGCTGATATCCCGCCCGATAATACAAACCCCGGTAATGTCCTGATCCTTGCCAACAACGGGGGAGATCGTGAAGCTCATATCGAGCGGCGTGCCATCCTTCCGCTTGCGCTTCGTTTCGTAGCTGGAGACTTGCTTGCCTTGCAGCGCTTTGCGGAACAGCAGCTCCGACTCGATCCACAGCTCCTCCGGCACGTTCGGCGGACGCTCGCCGATCAGCTCCGCTTCGCTATAACCGAACAAGTCGATGAACGCTTTGTTCACCTTGGTCAGCCGGAGGTCCGCGTCGAGAATCGCAATGGTGTCCGCAGCATGCTCAATCATGGAATCAAGCTGCTGCTTGGTCGCACGGAGCGTCTCTTCCTGCTCCTTGTGCCGGGTAATATCCCGGATAAAGACGGACAAGCCGGGCTTGCACGGATAGCAGCTGACTTCCAGCCATTTTTTGACCAATGGATAATAATCCTGAAAAAAGACGGGGACCGCTTCCTCTATCGCCCTCAAGCATGCTTTGTAAAAACCCGCGCCAAGCCACTCCGGCGCCGTGCCCCGAATGCCGTGTCCGAGCAGTTCCTCCCGCCTGAACTGCAAGAGCTGCTCGGCGTTCCGGTTCACATAGACGAGCTCTCCGCTTCGATTCAGCATCATATAGGCGTCAGCAAACGTCTCAAGCAGGGACGTCATGCGGATGAGCGATTCCTGAAGCGCACTTTCGGCAACTTTTTGTGCGGTGATATTCTGGGTTTGCATATATATGTAAGCTGGTCCGCCGCTGCCGTCCTTCAGTTCGACCGCATAAACGCTCATCCATAAGGCTTGTCCGTCCGCGCTAAGCCAGCGTATCTCGGTTTCGTAACGGGAGAGCTGGCCTGATACGAGCTGGCTCATATGGTGCATGCACAGGAGAAGCTCCCCGGGATGAACCAAGGTCTGAAGATTCATCCGCTCCAGTTCTTCCGTCCTGTAACCGAGCTTCTTGGCGAGCGTTTCGCTGGCCATCAGCAGGTTGCAGTCCTGATCGAGCAGAAGGGAGCCGGTGTGGGGGCTGGCGAAGCTTTTCAGCGCCAGATCGACAAACATTCGTGAAAAAGCCCCATCCGCTTTGGTTTTCAATTGCTCCGGGACGAGTGGCGATGCGAGCAAATCATTCATGAATGAGACTCCCTCCACTTTTTTTGGCTGAAAGTTAACATTCGTCAAAAATGAACACAATCCCTTTTTTTTGCAAGTCCCGTTTTTTTTACAGATCTTAGCCGAGAAAGCCCTTGCCTTTAGGCATGGGATGAATCGGCTTAGGACAAGGGCTGTCTTTAGACAGCTTCATTGTCCTACATTGTTTCATGTTGTTGCAGTTTTTAGGTTTAAACTGACGCAATCGGTGTATGGGATAACAATATAGAAGAACGACAACAACCGTATCACTCATCAACTATCATTTTGTGTGGTAATATTGTTGAAGAACAAAAGCCTTTCCAAAGCTCACCTCCAAGGATGTCGACGCCAAACTTCCATCCGCCGTAAAGAACCAAGCCATTCGAGATGCGCGAAGCATTCATAACAAGACGAAAAAGCAAGGAAAACGTCCGGTTCTCAAGCGCAGAGCCTACTACGTCAATAACCAGAACTATTCACTTGGGGACCACAGCGTTGCATTTCCTGTGATGTTGGACGGAAACGTACAGCGGCTCAAGATTTCGGCTCATGTAATGGAACGCGAACAACGTTTGCTATCCGGCGGCAAGCTTGGTCTCTTAAAAGTGGTTGAGAAGTCGGGCAAGTGGTACGTACAAATCTCTGTTGAAAGAAAGACAGAACAATCAACCGGCGATGTCATAATGGGCATTGACTTGGGCTTAAAAGTCCCTGCCGTTGTTGTCACCTCGACAGGGAAGACGAAATTTGTTGGCAACGGCAGACAGAACAAGTACATACGCCGCAAATACAAAGAGCGCAGAAGAAAGATGGGCAAGTTAAAGAAGCTGTCTGCGATCCGTAAGCAAGAAAATAAAGAACATCGCTACATGAAAGACCAAAACCACAAAATCAGCCGTAAGATCGTGAACATGGCGATTGAAGAAGAAGTATCGGTCATCAAGCTGGAGAAGCTGACGAGCCTTCGCCAAACGACAAGAACAAGTCGTAAAAACGCAAAAAACTTGCATAACTGGTCGTTCTATCAATTGCAAACGTTTATCGCATACAAAGCGGCATTGGCCGGGATTAACATCATCGAAGTCAATCCAGCGTACACCTCCCAAACGTGTCCAAACTGCGAGAAACGGAACAAGGCAATGGACCGAACGTATGAGTGTTCATGCGGGTATCGCGCACACCGCGACAGGGTTGGAGCGATCAACATCCTGCGCCAACCTGTGATAGATGGTAACAGTCTATCAGCCTAGATAGCTATACGCTCTGATCTAGGATGAGCTAATGAGCTAGCTCTTAACTTAGCAGTCTGCACAAAACAGAAATGGCCTGCGTGCGTTAACTAGCTAAGAATCCCACGGCTTTAGCCGTGTTGGAGGCTCAAGAGTGGTCAAAATGACGAAAAGTCTACCTATTTTTGAATTGCTATAATAAGAACAGGATGGTAATATAAAACATAATGTCCATCAGGGAATTCATAGAATTGTCACATCTGGACGTAGACGGAAGGAGCTATCCCTCTTTTTTGCGAACATAACTTCATCTCTATAACGGTATTTGACGGGTTTCAAGAACTTGTCATGAAGACAACGAAATAAAGGGCGAACGGCGTCGAAGGACGCAGTCGCCCTTTTCGCAGCTTTACGGCAGGTGTCGTTATGATGTCCGGACATGTCGTTTTTAGTCATTTATACAAGGAGGCGGAAGTCCAATGGTGGGAAAGGACCCGAAAAGCTTGTTGTCGCCACAAGAGCTTGAAGCATTGATGCATCGCCCTGAAGGAAACGGATCGGGAAGTGACGGGCATGCGGAGATGGAGAGCGAACTGGAGCGGCTTCGTCTCGAAACAACCCGGTTGGACCTGACGGTCGCCCGGCTTATCGAAAGGGTAGAGCAGTTGGAGCTCCTGTTGGAAAGCCGCTCCGCGTACGAAGCGGTTGGGGGCGTCTCCGAGGCGTCCGCGGCAGGTGAATGGAATGCGCAGGAAACCGCTGCCGCGAAATCCGTTACAGCCCCGCCCGCCCTGGAGGAGCCGACGCTTTCCCGGGTGAGAACGTACGGCCGCAAAAAGCGCTCCTAGGGAAAGCGGACTGCCTTTTGCGGCCGATCCCGGAATCGGGAGCTGCGGAATCCTCAGGAACCGATGGGGAGCACCATCATGACTGCGGCATCCGCGGCGTCAGGAACCGGCCGATTTCCTCCGGCAACACCTCCGTGTTTGAAGGATGGAAGTAATAGTTGTTGTCGTCGCGGAACAAGCTCTGCTTATGCGCGACCGGCTCGCCGGTTTGAAACACGATGCGGTACTCATTCGGGTCTCCGCCGTTCACGACCGGCCGGTAGTTTTCTTTCTTTTGCCCGTGTCCGAGCAGCTCCATGAACAGCCCGCTATCGGCTCTTTCGAGCGAACGGAACCGCTGCCAGGCGCCCGCTTGCTTGGAATAGACATACACGTCGATCCGTGTCACCCGCCCGGCCGGAACGTCCTTGTAGCTCCAGGTGTGGGTAAGCTTGCCCTCTGCGTTTTTTGCGCTGTATAGCTTGTAGCCGCCCACTTGGTTGTCCGCCTTGGCGGCAATCAGCGAATGGTCCGGATACCCCTTGACGGCATAAAGCCGCGTGCCTTCCTGTAAAATCGCCGCATCCCCGTCCTTGATCGCATAGCTCGGGTTGGTGACGGCTCCCTCGACCCTGAACTTCACGGTGCCGACAACCTCATCTGTCACGGCGTCCGGGGAGGCAGCCACCGCTTCGTAAACCCCGTTATAATTCTTTCCGTTCAGCTTGACGAAATCTACCCAATCGATAATGGCATTTCCCGTCTTCCATGGGTCCGTTTTGGCATTGCAGGCAGGCAGTACGAGCAGCAGCAGGCAGAGCAGCAAACGCCAAACCATCGTCTTCACTTCCTTTCGTCCGGTAACCGGGCAGGGTGTATGTAGCGTAATAGACGCACGTCTTCGTCCGAAAGTTGCGCAGCGGCAAGAGCGAAGGCGTCCCCTACAAAACCTTTACTACTGTAATCGTAGAAGCCCCGGATTATAATCCTGCGTCGTCAAAGCCCCGAGATCGCCACCGCCAGTCACGGCTTAAACCAGATGTTTTTGAACTGCACCCAGTCCAGCGCGTCCAACGAAATGCCTTTGACGGATTCGTGATAGATCGTTTTCAACCGTTTGAAATATAAAAAGTGAAGCACCTGCTTAGCGGTCAAATGCGCTTCAATCGCCTGCAGCAGAGCCGAACGGCGGCCGGACGACGGCTCGCGCAGCGCCTCTTCCGTCAATGCGGCGACTTTGGCTTTGACCGCAGGCTCCAAATGCCGCTGCATGCTCTTGTACAAGTCGATGAGCCGGAGCTCCGCATCGTTGTCGAGCATGATAGAGAACAGTAGCAGATCGGCGTACAGCCGCTGCTCGCTCTTGAACTCTTCCACGGACAGCAGCTTGATCTCCACGGCAAAGCCGGCTTTCTGGAGCAGCGCCTGCACATGCAGCGCATCCGGCTCGTAGTGCGTGATCGTGCACAGCGTCAGCCGCTGGCCGTCATAGGCGGCTCGCTTGAGCAGCGCGCGGATGTGATCGGTCTCATGGGCAAGCGGCTCCGCTTCCGGCCCCGTGCTTCCATGCCCGTGGCCGATAAAACTGTCGGCCGTATAGATGGCGTCGCCGCCGATCCGCTCCAGCAGCTTGCGGCGGTTCAAGGCGGCGCATACCGCGCCCCGCAGCGCAGGGTCGCTGAGCGGCCCCTGCTTCAGCAGGTTGAAGGTCAGGAACCGGCACGTCGCCCCCGGCTGCTGCACTTGCTGCCAGGTTTCGGAAGCTTCGTCGGGCAGACGGTAGTTGTGGATAATCTGGAAGCTCTCCAGCGTCCGGTCGCTGCTCTGCACCTGCATATCGGGAATATGCCACAGCTCCACACGGTCGAGGTGCGCCCGGCCTTGGAAATAAGCGGGGAAAGCGTCGAGCACGCACATGGACGCATCCAAGTGCGTCAGCTTGAACGGACCGGTGCCGACGGGAGCGAGCGCAAACCGGTCCCCCAGTTCCTCGCACAGCTCGGCCGGGACGATGGAGGCGCGGTTCGTGCCGGCATATTGAGGCAGCAGCTCGCATGGCTCGGAGAGCCGGATGCTGACCGTGATCGGGTCTGCCGCTTCCACGGAGTCGATATGCCGGTGCACCCAGCTGTACAGCGCGCCGGTCGCCAGCCGCTTGAGCCTCTCGAACGTATATTTTACGTCGTCCGCGGTCAATTCTTTGCCGTGATGGAACTGGATGCCTTTGCGCAGATGAAACGTCCAGACCGTCCGCGCTTCGTTCACCTCCCAAGCGTGAGCAATATGCGGCTCGATCGTTTGGGTCAGCCGGTTGTAGCGCACAAGCGGATCGAACAGCTGGTGCACGAGGTGGGCTTCCGTCCGGAAATTGGTCGTGGCGGGATCGAGTGACAGCAGGGACTGGGTGAGCGGAAACCGCAGCGTATCGAAGCGCTTGCTGCCCTGCATCTCGCTGCTGTAGCCGAAATAGCCAGCCAGCCAGCGGTGGAAGCTGTCTCTTAGCGACCCTTCGGGCGAAGAGACGTTCAACTGCTCAAGCGCGCCCCGCAAATCTTTGCGCTCGACAAGGTCTTGCGCGATCGAGAGGATGAGATCCTCGGCAGGTTTATAGAACGTCAGGGCGGACTTTTGGCCGCGCCCGCGCTTCGGCAGCCAATCGAGCCAGGCTTCGCTTTGCATTTTTTTGAGCAGCAGCACGACATTGCGGTGTGTGCAGCCGAGAACGGCCGCCAATTCGTCGAGATGGACGAGGTGCGGCTGCTGCTCGGCAATATGCGGATACTGCTCGCGAAGGCGGATATAGTGGTTTACCAGCTTCATAGAACAACCTCCGTGGGTTCTGAAAAATATGAAATTTATATTTCAAAATTTACTCTTTTTATTCGTGTTTTTCAAGTTACAATAAACGTA
This sequence comes from Paenibacillus sp. MZ04-78.2, assembly GCF_024213375.1. Classification (GTDB taxonomy): domain Bacteria; phylum Bacillota; class Bacilli; order Paenibacillales; family NBRC-103111; genus Paenibacillus_G. The sequence goes on from NZ_JANAVJ010000006.1 coordinate 160,078, forward strand.
GATGGGCAATTGGACAAATTTATAATGAAATGGAAAATAGTTCATCAACATTGAGGAGGAATTCGGATGTACTGTCCTTCATGGTCCGATCAAGAGCAAATTCGAGGAGTAAAGCGGCTTCCGCTTACGGTCGCCTGGGGCGACCAACTGCTGTCGGAGGCCGAAACGGCCGTGAACGCGGCGCATACGGACGAGGAATTGCGGAGGGCGGTATGCGCTCTGGCGCGGATCGCCTACGGGCACATTCACGGAAAAGACCTGCTCGACCTACTGCAAGTCGACGACAAGGAAATTTTGTGGGATCTCGCGGGGGATAGCGATCGTATACAAAAAGCAAGTTTTTACGAGCTGCGGCAATGGGCTAACCGATGGAGCCGGCAAATCCGGCAAAGCAAGCATGAAGCGACCCTGCTGCAATAAACTTAAAACAGGCTAAGCCAAGCGGAGCTAATTCAATATTCAATATTCAAAAAGAAAAAAAACTTTCAACGAAAGGATACGGAGAATGGTATTCTTGTTATTAAAGTTACTTAAAATTATTGTTTTTTTCTCATTATTTATGACGGTTAGTTATTTTTTTATTTTAGACAAAAACGTGAAAAAAACTCTATTATCATCGTTGTTAGCTGTTATTATTTTATTTTTAGTTGATGTTTTTTTTCCAATGCTATTTATCTATTTCTTTAAGCAATATTAGCAACTAACCTAGTACACCATCAATCCTTATATGCATCTGTCATTCCCTCTTGATGAATTGGTGGCACAACCATCATATGGAATGGACAGATGTTTTTCTATTATTTTATCAATTTTTTGTAAATTTTCATTTGTCAGGCACTATGTTTTGTGAAGAGCCAAAAGGAAAGACGCAACGTTTGTCGAAATTTACAGCTATGACGCAGACATCAAACAACAAAGCTCTCAAAGCGAGTGCCGTAATTTTATTATTCCTGTCCGTTCTCCTGGGCCTTCGGTGGTTTTGGTTTTGGGCGTATACGGCCCCGGAGCATCCCCGCGCGGTTCAAGGTGTGCTGGATCTGCGGGGCTGGAGTCTGGAGCATTACCGCACCTTTACGCTCGATGGCGAGTGGGAATTTTACCCCGGCGCCTTCCTTTCCTATGAAGACATAGGGAGTCCATCTGCCGGCCATCCGAATGTTGTCCAAGTTCCCGGGAACTGGAGCGAAGGGATGCCGGAAGGCTCAGAATCGTCGTTCGGCTACGGTACCTATCGGCTGCGCATCCTTGTCGATCAGCCGTTAAGCCAGCCGTACGGCTTCTGGATTCAGGAGATCATGGCCTCGTCCGTCATCGAAATTAACGGACGGAAGGTAGCAGAAATTGGCCGGACAGCGGAGAACGCGAAGGTGTACGAACCGAGAAAAGTTTCTTACACCGCAACTTATGAGCGGAACGGCGTGAGAGAAATCGAACTGCTGGTACGTGCAGCCAATTACGAGAATCCTCATTCCGGAGGAATTATCAAGTCGATTCGCTTCGGCTCTCAGGCGGCCATTGATTACCAACGCGGGTATTCCATCGGGTTTCAGCTCGTCACCTTCATTGTGCTGCTGCTGCATGGCTTGTACGCCGTCATCTTATATTTGTTCAACCCGCGGCATAAGGTGCTCCTTACCTTTTTCCTGTTGCTTGCGGATGCAGGCATTTCTGTCGTTTCCGATCATGATACCCTACTTCTGCTCTGGCTGCCGCTCAATTTCGCCTGGGCCCTGAAAATCAAGCTGATTTCCTACTTATGGCTGCCTTTCTTCATGCTGCTTCTGGCCAGAAACTTTGAAGGTTATGCCGCCGGTAAGCGATGGTTCCGTGCTTATGGCGCCGTGTTGGGGAGCTACTCGGCGTTTCTGCTCGCCGCCACCCCGCCGCTTATTTACGATTCGATAGACGCCCATGTGTTCGTTTTGCTTTATTTATTTCCCGTCATCTGGTTTGCGTATCTGCTCGGCCGCAAGGTGGCCCGAAAAGAACAAGACGCCTTGTTTTTACTGTTTACCGCGATGAGCATCGTATCCAGCATTGTCTGGGGCGTCCTCTCCCCTTATAACGCAACGAGAAGTGTTTACTATCCGATCGACATTATCGCAGCCATTGTTTGCTTCTCGGCCTACTGGTTCAAGCGGTTTTTCCGCAACGCCGAGGAGAACGCCAAGCTGAACGAGCAGCTGCGGGTGTCCGACAAGCTGAAGGACCAGTTCCTTGCGAATACGTCGCATGAGCTGAGAACGCCGCTGCACGGCATTTTGAATATCGCCCGGACCGTTGCGGCCAAAGAGAAGCACGCCATGGACCGCGCCAGCTTCGAGAACTTGGAGCTGCTGATCACGATCAGCAGCCGGATGTCGCAGCAGCTCGACGACCTGCTCGACGTGGCGCAGCTGCAGGAAAAGCGCATCGTGCTGCAGAAGGAGCCGCTGCGCATTCAAGCGGTCGCTTCTGGCGTCGCCGGGATGCTCCGGTTTATCACCGATTCCAAGCCCGTTCAGCTAAAGATTGAGATGGCGGATGCGGTGCCGACGGTATGGGCGGACGAAAAAAGACTTGTGCAAATTTTGTTCAACCTGATACATAACGCTTTGAAATTCACGGACGAAGGAACGGTGGTCATTTCCGCCTATGCCAGCGGCGAGCTGGTCGTTGTTCAAGTCTCCGACAGCGGCATCGGCATGGATGAGGAGACGCAGGCGCGCATCTTTTTGCCCTATGAGCAGGGGGCTCACGGACAAAGCGACAGCGGGGGAATCGGCCTTGGCTTAAGCATCTGCAAGCAGCTGGTGGAATTGCACGGCGGCGAGCTGACGGTCCGCTCCGAACCGGGCCGGGGCTCCGTATTCAGCTTTGCGCTTCCGCTGGCCGCTGCGTCGGGCCTCCCGCCGAAGCACACTCCGCAATCACGGACTGCTGAAGAGGAGGAAATGGGGGACGGCTTGAGCCTGTCCGAGGACTTAATCGGCGAGTGGCCTGACCTGCCGTCCGCTGCGCCTTCCTTTACCGGGGAAAAAATGAACATTCTTGCGGTCGATGATGATCCGGTCAACCTGAAGGTGCTCGTCAGCATTCTCTCTGCGGAGCCATACCATATCAGGACCGTTTCGTCAGGCCAGGAGGCGCTGAAATTGCTTGAAGCGGAGCCTTGGGACCTGCTGATTGCCGACGTCATGATGCCGCATATGTCCGGCTACGAGCTGACACGGCGGGTGAGGACTCATTTTTCCATTTCGGAGCTGCCGGTGCTGCTGCTGACCGCCCGAAGTCAGCCTGCGGACATCTACACCGGATTTTTGTCCGGGGCCAACGATTACGTGACCAAGCCGGTCGATGCGCTAGAGCTGAAGTACCGCATCTGGTCGTTAACTACGTTGAAGCAATCCGTCAACGAACGGCTGCGCATGGAAGCCGCTTATTTGCAGGCGCAGATCCACCCTCATTTTCTGTTCAACACGTTGAACTCGATTATGGCTTTGAGCGACATGGATACGGACAAAATGCGCGATTTAATCGACGCCTTTGCGTCGTATTTACGGATCAGCTTCGATTTTCTGAATTCGGGCAGGCTGGTGGAGCTTACGCATGAGCTGGAGCTTGTTGAGTCCTTCCTGTATATCGAACAGGAACGGTTTGGCGACAGGTTATCCGTCGAGTGGGAGGTTGAGCCCGATATGGATTTGACGCTTCCTCCGCTGACGATTCAGCCCCTTGTCGAAAATGCGGTCAAGCACGGCCTCCTTGGCCAAGGGAAGGGTGGCACGGTCATGATCCGGATTGTCCGCCACGAGGGCTTCGTACGGATTGAAGTGAAGGATAACGGCGTTGGGATGGAACAAGAACGGGCCGATCAACTGCTGAATCTGACGATGAAAAGCAAAGGCGGAATCGGGCTGTCCAATACGAACCGGCGGCTGAAGCAGCGCTACGGGAAAGGCTTATCGATCCAAAGCAAGCCCGGCGAAGGCACGACGGTATCGTTCGCGATTCCGGACCGGGACGAGCAGGACGGGACCAAGCATGAAGAAGCGCGAATACGTATGGTTTGACCATGAATGCTGTCTCCTGTTCGTTGGCTTTCGTACGCTCAGGACCCGTATTTGTTCCTGTAGTGCGCCAGCGCCAGCAGCGGCCAGATCGCGTTGTAGCTGTGATAGCGCACGTAAAAATCGCCGGGCAGCGCCGCGCCGGTAGGATACTTGGCCGGCCAGGAAGTATCCCCGGCCTCCAGCATGTCCACGAGCGCACGTGCCGCTCGGTTGATGGCGTCCGTCGGCGCCGGATGCACGGCGATCAGCGCATCGAGCGCCCAAGCGGTCTGCGAGGGCGTACTTGCGCCAAGCGGGATGTAGAGCTTGGCCCGGTCGCTGCGGCACGATTCGCCGAAGCCGCCGTCCGGGTTTTGGATGCCGGTGAGCCACTGCACCGCTTGCTGCAGCTCCGGTTGATCGGGCGCAACCCCGACAGCCGCGAGTCCGGTTACGGCGGCCCAGGTGCCGTAAATGTAGCAGATGCCCCAACGGCCGTACCAGGAGCCGTTCCGCTCTTGGCAGCCAAGCAGCCACCGGACGGCGCGCCGGATGAACGGCTGCTCTTGGCGGATTCCCGCCCAAACGCCCAGATATTCCAGCGTGCGCCCGGTCAGGTCCGCGGCCGAAGCGTCAATCGCCGCCTCCGCGCCATCGACGGGAAGGGCGGTGAGCAGCGGGGAATTTTTGTTCCGTTCGAAGGCCGGCCAGCCGCCGTCGTCGTTCTGCAGCGACAGCACCCAATGAAGGCCGCGGCTTCTTGCTTCGCCATACCCGGCCTCGGGCCGCCCCGGACTCCGGCGCAGCGCCCGCAGCGCGGCGGTCGTATCGTCCACGTCCGGCACAATCGTATTGATGTCGGAGAACCCCCAGCCGCCGGGAACGGGGTTCGTGACATCGACGCTCCAATCGCCGAGCTTCGTATGCTGGCGCGAGAGCAGGTAAGCGTCCGCCCGCCGGATCGCCGGATGCGAGGCTGGCAGTCTCGCTTCCTGCAGCGCATGGCTAAGAAGCGCCGTATCCCAGACGGTGGAGGGGGAGTTTTGGATGTGAAGCTGCCCGTCGGGTTCGCAGGCGAGCGAGATCAGCCCTTGTACAGCTCTTGCGATGACGGGATGCCGCTCGTCGTATCCGAGCGCCAGCAGCGCATACACCATCAGGAACGTGCAGGATGCATAGCTGTACAGCGTCCCGTTCGGTTCGATCCGCTCAAGCATATAGCGCTCGGCATGCCGAAGCGCCAGCCTGCGGAGCTCTTGCGGCAGGCAAGGCAGCTTATGCAGAGCGCGTTGGATGTCGTTCCACCAGCCGGAGAGGCGGCGGTCTTCCCCGACATCCCTATCCTCGGCATGCGCCGACCAGCGCCCGCGGGCCGGCAGCAGCTCGGACAAGTCGGGCATCCCCGCCGTTTTGACCGTGAACTGTTTGATGCCCAATATCGCAACGGGCGCCAGATGCACGCGCGCGTAACTGGAAAAGCGATAAAAGCTCAGCGGGAACGACCGGGGAAGCAGCAGCAATTCCGGCGGAAAGGGGAACGGCCGCGGCCAAGGGTACTGACCGATGACAGCCAGCATCGCCTTGGTCAACAAGCCGCTGACGTTCCGCAGGCCGCCTTTGGACAAAATAAACTGTCTCGCCCGCCGTAGCGCTTCGTCGGAAGCGTGCAGCCCGGCATACCGCAGCGCCGCATAAGCTTCGACCGTCACCGACAAATGTCCGTCCCCGTCGTCGTAAAACCATTTCCACGCGCCATCCGCTTCCTGCTTCGATAAAATCCGGTTTGCTAAACGCCGTATAAGGTTTTCGTCCTTGACGTTTAACGATCTTAATAACACGATCAGATACCCGTCCGTCACGATCCCGTTTTCAAAGCAAAAACGCCACGTCCCGTCCGGCGATTGCCGCGTCAGCAGCATCTGCATCAAACGATCGGTGGCGGTTTCGACAATCCGGTGGAGGCTGCTCATTCTCATCACCCTTTCCCCATCATTGTATGGGGGCTCCCGGCAAATCATGCGCGGGTTCGCGAGGAAACGGGACGAGCATGCGGGCCTCCGGCCCGGTATTCGGGAGCGGTCAGGAGCCCGTGGTGATTTTCGCAGCGGTATAATCGCGAATCGTTTCGGGGATGTACCGCAGGGAAGAGAGCGTGAAATAGGCGCCGGAAGGTTCTACGTCCACTTCGACCTGATTGTAGGCCCACTCCAGCTCCACGGGCATGAAGATGGCGTGAATACCCGCCTTGAGCGCCGGGGTAATATCGGTGCGAAGCGAATTGCCGATCATCCAGGTGTTGTCCCGGTCGAATTCTTTCATGCGGATGAGTCCGTCGAGGTACTCGGCGTTTTTATGGCGCGTGACGTAGATCCGGTTGTCGAAGAACCGTTCCAGCCCCGCTTCTTTTACCTTGCGCATCTGAACCGTCGGGTCCCCTCCGGTGTACAAGTGAAGCGTATGGCCGTCTTCTTGCAGCATGCGGAGCGTCTCTTCCATATAAGGATACGGCTCGATGCTGTGACCGTAGACGGAGGCGCCGAGCTCGATCAGCCGTCTGACTTCCGCTTCATTTTTGGATCGGCCGGTTAAATCGGTATAATATTCGTACGTATCAACGAACGATTGGGGGAAGAAGTCCGGCACAAAGCCGTTGACAAGCACCCGCTCCAAATCGATTTCCGCTTGTTTTTTCTTGATTTCCGCGATGGACAGGTGGTAGCCGTGAAACCACGCTTCCATTTGGTCCGCGAATTGGTCGATCACCAAGTCGAAAAATTTGTTGCAATACAGAAGCGTATCGTCCATATCAAACAAGATCGTCTGCTGCATTTTGGTCATAGCGATTTCTCCTACTCTCTCTATGCTTTTTGTTGTTTTTTGCAACAACAAAAAGCTTTTCTCTTCATTATAGCATGGCTATGACAAGAGACGCATCCTCCTGCGGCGCTTGGCCCATCTCGCTCTGGCCTTGGAACACGGCCCCCGGCTCGATAATTAGCGTAGCGGCGCGGACGGTGCCGACCAAGCGGCCCGTCGGAGTGATGCGGACGATGCCCTCCGCCTCCACGCGACCGTCCAGCCTTCCGGCAATGACAACGTCGCGGGCGCGCAGATCGGTGGAGCGAACGATCCCTTTCTCTCCGACCGCTACCTCGCCTGCGGCTTGAAGCATGCCTTGAAACTCGCCTTCGATGCGCACGTCGGCTTCCGAGCGGAACGCTCCTTCGAGGATGCTTCCCTCGCCGATTAGCGAGACGGAGCGCCCGGAACGCGAAGAGCGGCTTCGCCAACCGTTCATTCGAAACATCACTTGTTCCTCTCCTTTTTTCGATTATCGCTTGGCATATAGGGGACAGGATCGGTGCTTTTGCCGCTAAGCAGCACCTCGTAGTGAAGGTGGGGTCCGGTGCTGCGGCCGGTTGTTCCCAGTTGACCGATCGCCTGTCCTTTATCGACCGGATCGCCCCGATCCACCTGCGCGCTGTTCAGATGCATGTACCACGTCCGCAGCCCTTTGTCATGCTCGATCACAACGTTGTGCCCGTGCAGCCTGTCATAGCCGGCCGAGTGGACGACGCCGCCCGCGACCGCATAGACCGGATCGCCCAGCTTGCCCGCAATGTCGATGCCGCGATGGAAGCTGAGCTTTTTCGTAAACGGGTCTTTGCGGTAGCCGTAAGGGGAGGTAACGACCTTGGATAATGTAGGCCATATATCGGGCGTGCGCTGCTGCCGCTCCTGCTTTTCCTGAAGCTGCCGCTTCGTTTGGCCGAGCCGGGAGGCGAGCTCCTTCATCTCGGCGCGCAGCGACGCGTAACGGGCTCCCGTCGCCGCAGCCAGCTCATGCGTCTGCTCCTCGGTTGCGGGGAACGCTTCGCCGCCCATCCCCCCCGCATCGGCAGAAACGGCTGAGGATACAGGCTGTCCGCCGGCTTTCCGGCGCTTGATGCTGCCGGGAGCCAGCTTGTGCAAATCCTGCTCGAGCCGCTGCATCCGCTCCATTTGGCTTCGGACTTCCGCGGCTTGCTTCGAAAGCGCATAAATATCGTTTTGCAGCCGTTCGATGGCCGCGTTTTTACGATGTAAATCTTGCTCCAGCTGCGCTGTCCGCCCTTTCATCTCCACCGATTTCAGCGAAATGGACACGGTGGAGTGCAGACTGCGAACAGACAGAACACAGATCGTCCCGAACAGCAGCAGCATAAGAGAGGCAGCGCACCATAGGGCGGCGCGGGGCAGCTTGAGGCGTACCACGCTTCCGTTCGCCTCGGGAATGATCACGAACGTCAGCTTGCTTTGAAACCACGTGAACTTCATGACGGCTCCTTTCGGTGGATCTGCCTCGGCCCGAAACGGTTATTTGGCGAGGCCGGTCTAGAAAAGTCCTTCTTTCTCATACACATACCTAATAGAACAGATTTGCGTATGATGGAGGGATTCGCTTGTCATTTTTACATTCAACCCACATGGACCTGCTGGAGCGTTTGACGCTTCATCTTAAGCAGGATATTGCTCTGCAGGCCGAAGACTTCAAGAGTGGTGCAGGCGTGCTGAATCAGGTCGGTAAACGGTTTATCCGGATGGATGAACGCTATGTCGTGCCCGCCTCGATGCAGGAAATTGTCCTTTTTGATATCCCGAAGAAGGGGGCGGGCTCCCGCGTAAACGTCCGGACAACGTATGCCGGCACATTCGAGGCGGTTCTGCTCTGCACCGGGGCCGATTTTGTCGAGCTGCGCGTAAACCGGGCCGAAGAAGAAGAGGAACTGGTCATTCTCATCCCCTTCAGCCGGATCGTTGGGATCGAGCGTGCCAGGTCATGACGTCTGCGCCGAATTGGGGGAACTCCTCGCTGCAAGGTCCTTGGCTTTCCGCATCTCCATGTGCGTAACGAACAGCAATAACGCCAGGACGAGTGCATATCCGAAGGCGGCCAGCTTGCCGATGATCGCATAGTTCCGGCTGAAGATCAGGCCCGCGCCGACGAAAACAAATCCGAAGGCGAGCAGCACATTGCCGGCTCGCAGCCAGGTACGGCCTGATATCGCGCCCAGACGCGAGCCGAACCGTTTCCCGGGGTGGCGATTTCCCCCTTTGGACTCACCGTCCCGGTCATGTCCCTGACTTTTCCCCGAAGATGCTTCCGCATGGCGCTCGGGACTTCGTTTCGGGAATCTTCGCATGAGCAGCAGCATAGCCGCCAGCAGCACCGGTTGATAGCTGAGCACAAACACGGGCGAGCTGTAATTGCCGAAGCTGAATACCTCCGGCGTGCTCTTGAAAGCGAGAATCGTGGTCACCAGCAGAAACAGGCTGACCGGGGAATTGATAAGCGTGTAGTCCCTTTGCCGGATCAGGCTGGTAATCCCGATCAGGAAGGCGAGATAAATGAAGATCATCTTGCCGACGATAATCGGGAACCAGATGCTCAGAATAAGCAGATCCATCCGGTCCAAAAAGTCCGTAATTTGAATGTGCTGCACCAAGCTGTAATTTGGGTAAATCAGGTTGCCGGGAATGTTCGGCCCGAGGACGGACACTTCCATCAAGAGGAAAAGCGACAGCAGCGCCGTAGCCATCAGCGAACCGTGCCGAAGGGCGGAGTGAACCTGTCTGGAATTCCAGATCATATGCAAAAACGCCCCTGCAATGATGATATCCCCGTACCAGCCGATACTGAGGAGGCCTGCGTATCCGAGCTGCTTAGGCGAAGTCGTCAATACCGGCTGCAGTAGACGGAAGCTCATTTCGTTGGACAACAGGAACGGCAGCATGAATGTGAGCGCGAAGAACACGGGAAAAAACAAATCATTGACCCGGGAAATCACTTCAGCACTGGTCCGGCCGTAAAACATAAGCATCACGACGAGGAGCAGAACGAGCATTTCCTCGGGGGTATTCGGCAGAAGAAGCGTGCCGATGAACTTGCCGAACATCCGAAGATCGCGCAGCAGGATGAACCATACGTGGATCAGCACTACCATGTTCGCGAGCATGCCGAACCAGCGGCCAAACAAAATAAAGTTGATCTCGAAAAGATGCTTTCCTGGAAGCCGCATACTGAGCTGTGCAAAAACGTAGGAGATGAAAAGAATATAGACGGTGGGCAGCAGATAGACGAACCAGGTATCCATATGCGAGATTCGGATCAGATCGTGCTGGATGCTAAGCAGCCCGCCGCCGATTAGCAGCGATCCCACCAGCCAGGAGAGCTGTCTTTGGTTAATGATTTGCGTGTTGACAGGCATGCGTTCACCCGCTTTCCTCCATCGCTTCATTTACTGAGGATGGATAATTGAGAAAACCCACGGCGATACCCGATCGATAAAAAAACGTGTCGGCATTGGGGGCGGATAGCCGGACGCCATGCAGAGAAAAAGACCCAGTGTCACAAGCGTAAACAATATGTACAGCCGTGCTGTTGCCTTCGGCTGCCTCGCCCAATGCTTCAAGTTCAAAAATAAATGAAACGCCATCAGCACCATGAACCAGACGAGAAACTGGGAATTCATCGGGCAGGCTCCGCTTTCGTCACGTTTTCGTAAATCAGACCGGTTTCCGTAAGCACGCTTTTTACCTCTATGCGGAAATCGGCGTCCTTCATCCCGGCCGGCCAGCGCGATGCGTACTCCTTCTCCCAAAGCCCCGGATGCTCCCGCCACAAATACAATCCGAATTGTGCGGAATCCGTGTCATTACTGATCATTTTGCGGATCGTTTTCCGCATCGCTTGTTCGATGTAACGGTTCATCGCTTCCTCCACTTTTTGGACCTTGCCGGTTTGACTGAAGTCGTACATGCCCAAGCTTTCGGTTACTTTGGCCTTGGCTTTCGTACGGATGTCGAATCGAAGCTTTCCACGTTCCGTATGGACCCGAATCTGGCTTTTCGAATCGAAGATGCTCACCGTAATCGTATACCGGTCGTCGATTTTTACGGTTGCGGTCGATTGTACGGGCATGCTTATCAGCCAGGCGAGCCCGCTTGCCTCCGCATTCTCGAACACGCCGGTCATTTTGTCTTCGCGAAATTGCGCATAGCCGAGGAACTCGATTTCCTTCGATTTTTTCGCATTTTTGGAGGTTTTCTCCGATTCCTTCATGCCCATGTAGGCCGTTACGGCATCGCTGCCAAGGCTGCTGAGCGCGAGGGCGACTTGCTTCATGTTGATAGGGATGACGTTTCGGGCCTTCATAAGCTCCCGAATCGCTTCCGACGGGAAGCGCTCAAATTGCGGCGTTGCTTGCAGCAGCTCGTAAGCTTTTCCTTTGGTGACGACCATATAAATCGTCATCCGGCTTTCCGGAGACCGGGGCGTCGCATCGAAGACGTTCCGGATTCCCCGTTTGGCAAAATCCTCGCCGATCAACAACGTTCTGCGGTGCGCGAAAAACATGCGGCGGGACATCCGCCGCTGCAGCCGGGCCTGCGCCTCCCGAAACGTGGTGCCGACTTCGGAATCGACGTAGTAGCTTTTGGTTCCGGCCGTTCCGCCTCCGCCTCCGGAGGCTCCGCCCATATTGCCGGGGAGCGGCATCAATACGCTGTACCGGATCTTGCCGTCTTGCTCCATATCCACCGCGGTCGTCAAAATAAAGGCCGTGTCGTTGATTTCCACCCGGTCCCAGCACCCGGTCAGGCAGAGCAGGGAGAGCAGCACGAGGGATAGGCGGGTGCGGTGCAAGCTCATTCTACAGGCTCCTTTCCTTCTTCTATCGCATGGTCGATGGTTTTGCCCCGCTGGCCAGATTGCTCCGTAATTTCCTGCGGCAGCGTATCGTCTAACCTCCTGCTGTCCTGCAGGGGCATAAAGGAAGGACGTTGTCCCATCGCCCACCAAGGTGAGCGGAAGAGAATATCCTTCAGGTCGCCGGAGGATAGCGGCGCGACTGGCGATAAGTAAGGAATGCCGAAGGAGCGGAGGTTGGCCAGATGTCCCATGATCAGCATGATCACAATCAAGATGCCGTACATTCCGAACAGCGAAGCGGCGATCAGGATCGGAAACCGCAGCATCCGGATCGCGATCGCCCCGTTAAACCGCGGAATCGTGAACGAGGCGATCCCGGTGAGCGATACGACGATCACCATCGGCGCAGATACGATGCCTGCCTGCACCGCCGACTGTCCGACGACGAGCGCGCCCAGAATACTGACCGCCGACCCGATCGCTTTAGGCAGCCGGATGCCCGCTTCCCGAAGCGCCTCGAAGGTTACTTCCATGATCAGCGCTTCGACAACGGCCGGGAACGGGATCGCTTCTCGGGCGGCAGCGACCGATAGCAGCAGAGACGTAGGGAGCAAGTCCTGATGGTAAGTTGTAATAGCGACGTATAAGGCCGGCGTCAGCAGCGACAGCACCATGAACGTATACCGCAGCCAGCGGATCAGCGTGGCCACCTGATACCGCTCGTAGTAATCCTCGCTGGCCTGCATAATTTCGGCGAAGACGAACGGCACGATGAGCGTAAACGGCGTCCCGTCCACCATAATGCCGACGCGTCCCTGCAGCAGGGCGGCCGCGACGACATCCGGCCGTTCGGTATATTGAAGCTGCGGAAAGGGCGAATACGTCGAATCTTGAATGAATTCTTCGATATAGCCCGATTCCAGTACGGCATCGATGTTTATTTTTTCGAGACGTTTGACCACTTCATGGACGACGCTCGAGTCCGCCAGATCGTCCAGATAAGTAACGACGACATTGGTGTTGGTTTCCCGGCCGAGCGTCATCGGTTTCATTTTTAGATGCGGCGTTTTCAGCTTGCGGCGGATCATGGACGTGTTCGTCCGGATATTTTCTACGAACCCCTCGCGGGGGCCGCGTACGACCGACTCGGTATCGGGCTCATTGATGGACCTTTTTTCCATTCCCCGCATGCCGAGCAGCAGCGCCTTGTTGTTGCGCTCGACGATCAGCCCCGTGTCGCCGCCGAGTACGGAAAGCAGCATATCCGCATAATTGTCCGCCTTCTGAATCTGGGAGACGGGCAGCGTCATATCGGAGATGTTGTCGATCAGTTCCTCTCCGCCCTCCAGAATCATCAGCGACTTCATCGTCTCGTTCACCAGCTCCGTCTTGGCCATGCCGTCGACAAAAAACAAAATCGCGGGCAAGCTGTGCTCGATGCGGAACTCGCGAATGACGAAATCGGAGCAGTCCTTGAACAGCTCCTCCAAATAACTTTTGTTTTCTTCGACGCTCATGAAGACAGGCACGGAGCGCAGCTCGTCGATAAAACGGTATTCCGCTTTCCGCAGCGGGTGTTCCGGGGCGTCCTGTCCTTTTTTCTTGCGGTTTTTCGTATGGATCATGACACTCCTTCCTGCCCGCGGCATCTTATCCAAGCATTGCCGGAGCGTGTCTTGTATATTTTCCACCATTTGCGAAATTTTATGACAAACCGTTGGGTTTTTGTGCCATGATGGGGAATAGGCGGGCAGACGGAAGTAAAAGCTAGAACCGATTGGCAAGCGCCTGCTGTTTCAAAAGGAGGAATGACGACGTGCTGTGGCTCGTCATCGCACTGACCTTATTCATCATTCAGATTCTCACGATTCTGGTCGGGGAGTTTCGCCGCCCGGCCAAGGCGATGGCGTGGCTTTTTGTCTTGTTTCTCATTCCGGTCATCGGCTTTGTGATGTATTATTTTTTGGCCAAAGAATACACGCAGCGGAAAAAAGTGAAGCGCAACGGGCTGCGGCTCGTCAACGATATCCGGCATCTCGGCAAAAAGCAGCATTCGGCGGATTTTCAGCCCGAAGAGGACCGGCTGCGCGGCTGGCGGCACGAGCCCAGGCTGTTCTCGCTGCTCAATAACATTCCCGGGGCCCTCATTACGATGCATAATGAGGTGCGAGTGCTGACCGATGCCGCCGCGGCGTATCCGGCAATGCTGGCTGCCATGGAGCAGGCGAAGGGGCATATTCATTTTGAGTTCTATACTATTCGTAACGACGGCATCGGCCGGCAGTTCCATGAGCTGCTGATCCGCAAGGCGCAGGAAGGCGTGAAGGTACGCTGCATCTTCGACGGCATCGGCAGCTACCAGCTCGATAGTCGGTTCGTGCAAGAGCTGAAGCAGGCCGGGTGCGAGGTGTACTTCTTTTTGCCGGCGGTGATTGCATTTTTCGACAAGCGGATGAATTACCGGAATCATCGCAAAATCGTCATCATTGACGGCGTTCGCGGCTTTCTCGGGGGAATCAACATCGGAGACGAATACCTGGGGGCGAATCCCAAGCTGGGCTACTGGCGGGATACGCATTTGGAGCTGGAAGGCGACGCGGTGTATTCGCTGCAGTATACGTTTCTGACCGACTGGATGTTTGTGAGCGGAAAGCGGCTGGCGGATTCGGAGTTTTTTCCCGAGCACGATTGCGCGGGCCGCAAGCCCGTGCAGATCATTTCAAGCGGTCCGGATGCGCATTGGGATGCCGTTCAAGAGATGTTTTTCGCATCCATCACGGCGGCCAAACGAAGAATTTACATTACTACCCCTTACTTCATTCCCGATCCGAGTATCACTATGGGACTGAAGACGGCGGCGATCAGCGGAGTAGACGTCCGGATCATTTTCCCGCAAAAAGCGGATTCGCGCATTGTGAACTATGCTTCCCTGTCGTATCTGGAGGAGCTGATGCAGGCCGGAGTCCGCTTCTATGCTTATCAAAAAGGGTTTATCCACGCGAAGGTCCTCCTGATCGATAATCTGCTTGCTTCGGTCGGTTCCGCAAATATGGATATGCGCAGCTTTTACAATAATTTCGAGCTGAACGCCGTCTTGTTCGACAAAGAGACGATTCACCGGCTGGAGACCGATTTTATTCTCGATTTGAAGGAAAGCCGCGAGGTCAAGCTGGGGGTATTCGAGAAGCGCTCCCGCTGGCAGAAGGGCAAGGAAGTCATTGCGCGGCTCCTGTCGCCGCTTTTCTGAACGATATACTTCCGCTAAACCGCAACGGTTAATGAATAAAGGACAGCACGTGATCCAACTGCTGCGGGGGGACTTGAGCGATCAGGTCTCCTTTTTGCTGCAGGCGCTGCATGATGTTCAGGAGGTGAAAGTCCCGGGGATCGGGGCGGAGCGCCACTTCGTCCCAAGTCAGCGGAGTCGACACCGAGGCGTCCTTGCGGGCCCGCGGCGTATAGGGAGCGGACAGCGTTTTGCCGTACCAGTGCTGGAGATAATCGATGTAAATCAAGGTGCCGCGATCTTTTTTGAGCCGCTCGACGGTGAACAGCTTCGGGTATTTTTGCACCGCGAACGTAGCGACGAACTGTCCGATCCGCCGGAGCTGCTCGAACGTATAGCCGCGCTCCCGGGCAATCGGGACGTAGATTTGCACGCCCGTGGCGCCGGACGTTTTCGGTACGGACTGGATGTTCATGCCGTCCAGAATGTCGCCGATCATATGGGCCGCCTCCATAATGCGCGGCTCGGGGTCAACGCTTGGGTCGATATCGATCACCCATTCGACGGGTAGCGTCTCGCCGATCCGGTGAAACGAGGGATGGAACTCCAGACAGGCCAAATTCCCCAGCCACAGCAGCGTCGGCAAGGAATCCAGATGAACGTAGCGGATCGATTCCAGCATCGCCGTCTTGACGAAATCCGGTGTCGGCTCAGGGGCGTTTTTCTGGTAAAACGACTTGTCGTTCCAGCCATGGGGAAACCGGATGGTCGTCAGATAGCGATCGCGGCAATACGTCAGCAGGTAGGGGGACAGCTCGGCGAGCTTTTGCAAATAGATCGCTTTCGTAATCTTTTTCTCCGGCCACAGCGGCTTATCCGGATTCGTCACCGTCAGCTCCCGGCCTTCGACGATCAGCGTGCCTTTCGTTTTCGGATAGTTGGCGGGTGCGGACATCGGCAATTCCTCCTGTTCCTGAAAGAAGTATATTCGTTAGTATATACTCGCACTCCCCTTTTCATAAGGCTACCGGGCAAGGACAAGCTGAAAGTTCGCTGAATGCGCCGGAGCGGTCCGTCCACGGGCCGGGATTGGTGTACAATAAAAAGAGAGGTGACACCATGCAGCCAATCAAAGGCGTAAAAATATTAATCGTCGACGACGAACCGAATATCGTCCAGTTTTTGGAGCTGGGCTTGCAAAACGAAGGCTTTGAGGTTTTTACCGCGCCGGACGGATTTACGGCCGTCACGTTAGCCAAGCAAGCCCGGCCGCACATCGTCATTCTGGACGTCATGATGCCCGGCATGGACGGGTTTGAAGTGTGCCGGATGCTGAAGAAAACCGAGCATGTCGCTATTATCATGCTGACGGCCAAGGAAGAAGTGGAAGACCGGGTCAAGGGGCTGACGCTGGGGGCCGACGACTATATGGTCAAGCCGTTCAGCTTCGAGGAGCTGCTGGCCCGGATTTATGCGCGGCTGCGCAACCAGTTTCCCCATCTGTTCGCGGAGGTAGCGTACGGGCCGTTTCGCATCGACGACCGCCGCAAAGAAATCCGCTACGAAGACAGGGTGCTGGAGCTTTCGCCGACGGAATACGAGCTGCTGTCTTTTCTGGTCGTCAATCACGGTCTGGTCCTGAGCAAAACGGTCATTTTGGACAAGGTCTGGGGATACGATTTCCGCGGGGAGGACAATATCGTCGAAGTGTACATCCGTTCGCTCCGCGATAAATTGAACGACAAGGAGCACCGGATCATTCGGACCCTGCGGGGGTCGGGCTACCGGGTAGATTTCGGATGATGCGGGGATGGCACCGGATTCGCCGTGTTTTCGCACCCCGCTCGCTTCGTCTTCAGCTTCTGTCACGTTCCCTGTTTATTTTGGCGGGCCTGCTGCTGTTGATCGGCGTGCTGCAATATGTGTTCATGGAGCAATTTTTAATTAAAAACAAGGTTGCCAGCATCCAAAGCCAATTTTTTTCCGTTTCGCTGGACATATGGGTCAACACGAATTTTGACAATGGCCGGGCAAAAGGTCCTTTTCTGCCCGAAGCTTCGCTGGCGTTCGTCGGCCCGGGCGACAGCTTCCGGATCATTTCAACAAATCCCCGTACCGGTTCCGTGCCGCGGCTTACCACCGAAGACTACAGGGAAGCTTTGGGACGGGAGCAAAGGCCGCCGCATTATCGGATCGTCAAGGACGACAAGGGGATGGAGCAGTTGGTCGTTCTCCAGCGGATCGCTCCGCGCGGGCGTCTTGCACAGATCAGCACGAGCATGGAGCCGATTCGGAATGTGCTGGTCAGCCAGCTTTGGACCTTTCTGGGGTTGGCCGCCGTGGCTCTGGGAATGGGGGTTGCGGCATTTCTTCCCGTTCTGCGCAGAACCCTCGTGCCGCTTTCCAACATGATCGAAACCGTCGAGCAGATCGATGCGGGGAAGCTGGACGAGCGACTGCCGGCGCATCAAGGCCAGCTGGAGATCGACCGGCTCTCCCGGTCGTTCAACCGGATGCTGGAGCGGCTGGAAGACTCGTTCGAAACGGAGAAAGAGGCGAAGGAGCAGATGCGGCGCTTTATCGCCGACGCTTCCCATGAGCTGCGCACGCCGCTGACGTCGATCCACGGATTTCTGGAGGTGCTGCTGCGCGGAGCCGCTCAAAAGCCGGACCAGCTGGACAAAGCGCTCCGAAGCATGTACGGCGAGTCGGAACGGTTGAACAAGCTCGTCCGGGACCTGCTGCTTTTGGCCCGCTTGGATCGTCATCCAACCGCGGATTTGAAGAACGAGTCGCTGAGCGGTATCGTCGATGAAATGGAGCCGCAGCTCCGGCTGCTGGCAGGCAGAAGGAACGTGCAGTTCTCCGTTCAGCCTGACGTGTCCGCCTGCATCGACAAGGACAAAATCAAGCAAGTGCTGCTCAACTTGTTCCACAACGCCGTGCAGCATACCGATCCTGACGGCGGAACCATCCGCGTTTCACTGGAACAAACGGAGGAGGAGGCCCTGCTGACGGTTCAGGATAATGGAAGCGGCATCCCGGAGGAGCATGTATCGCGCTTGTTTGAACGATTTTACCGGATCGACTCATCGCGCGCCCGCATTCACGGAGGGGCCGGACTGGGACTGTCGATTACGAAATCGATCGTTGAGCTTCACGGCGGCACGATTGGAGTGAATAGCCGGGTCGGCGAAGGCTCCAGCTTTGTCATTCGCGTTCCGATGAATGGAACCGGTGGCCAGCGAGCGGACGAGTAAATCGTCCGCTTGCATTTTATGATTTAGGGAATTTACACTCGCTGGGAGCCGTCTCGACAAACGCCTGAATACTGGGGTGTCTCATCGTATGCCCCGGGGTCCACTCCATAAACTGCACCTTAACTACAATTCGCGGATCGATCCAGACCGCGTCTTTGCTCCGTTCGGGCTCGTTCGCGAACGGCTTCGCTTTCGTCCTCATGGACGATACGCGTGCCGTCAGCTCCCGCCACTCCTTCTGTGTCACCTTCCCGGTGCCTGCGTGCCCGATGTAGTAGAGGTTGCCTTGCCCATCGTACAACCCAAGCAGCAGCGAATTGACGATATTGTCCCGGTACGTGACACCTCCTACAACGGCCAGCAGATCGTAAAATATTTTTCGCTTCTGCCACCGTTTATCCTTGCCGCCGATCGTATACGTGCTGTTCATATTTTTGCATACGACACCCTCCATCTGATGCTTAATCATCACTTGCAGCAGCTCGTCGGGATCGGCGAAGTTTTGCACCGTTTGCACATCCGGCTGCGGGATGACAATCTCCTGCAGAATACGCTGCCGCTCCGCAAGAGGCTTATCCGTGACCCATTGCCCGCCGCAAAACAAAACGTCAAAGATCATGTACGTGACCGGGGTCTGCATGACGGCGAGCTCAATGTTTTGCTGCTTTCTTAGACTGTCCCGCTTCATAATCTCGTGAAACGACGGCTTCTGATGGTCGAAGGCGATGAATTCGCCGTCAAATATGAACGAAGAGGCGGAGCAGTAGCGCGAAGGAGACAGAAATTCGGGATACTGCAAGGACCGATTATTCAATCTTCGATTGACGAGCCGGACCTTGGAGCCGTCGCAGTAGGACAGCATGCGCACGCCGTCCCATTTGATCTGCGCGATCCATTCGCCGCCTTGTGGAAATGAGTCGGTGCTGATCGGTTCGAAGGGAACGACCGGGTTCAACATGAGAGAGCCCCCCTGGAATTCGTGTTTATTAACAGTTATTCCCTCTTACCGCTTGACATAACAGGCGGCAGCTCGGTATAGTTGAAGGCGCAACATAACTAACTTTGGGATAACGAGGTGGAAAGGAAATGTTTTTCTTATCAACTGTTCTGAAACGGAATTTGGCTTAAACGGGAGAAGTCTGCCCATTTTTCACCCTAAGCCAACCGAAGAACAGTAGATAAAGAACTCGATTCCTTTCGTTCAAATGATACAATTTGCAACGGGTCAGGGCGTGTTCGCCTTGCCCGTTTTTTGTTTTCATACAGCCTAGACTAATTGAATAGAGCTTTGTCCGGCTGTTTCTCCGGTTGGCTTCGAACCTGAAGCGAAAAGGAGAGAGCTTTCATGAGTATGTTAAACGTTGAACAACTTACCCATACGTATGGGGATAAAAAAATATTCCAAAATATCCAATTCCGGCTGCTGCGGGGAGAGCATGCGGGACTCGTCGGCAGCAACGGGGCCGGCAAGTCAACCTTGCTGCGCGTCTTGGCCGGACAGCTGCTTCCCGATTCAGGCAAGATCGAATGGCTTCCGCAAGCGCGGCTCGGTTATTTGGAGCAGCATGCCGCTCTGCAGGCGGGAATGACGATTATGGACTATTTGCGGGGTGCTTTCGCACATCTGTATGAGCTGGAACGAACCCTGCATCGGGTCGCGAAGCAAATGGCCGCGGCGGACGCCGACCTCGAACCGCTGTTAATCCGGTACGGCGAGCTGCAAAGCCGGCTGGAGCATGCCGATTTTTACGGGATCGATTCCAGGATTGAAGAGGTAGCTGCCGGATTAGGCATTCTTGAGCTCGGCAAAGACCGGGAGGTCGATAAGCTGAGCGGGGGGCAGCGCACGAAGCTGCTGCTGGGCAAGCTTCTGCTGGAGGTGCCGCACGTATTATTGCTCGACGAGCCGACCAACTATTTGGACGACGTGCATATCGAATGGCTGACCAGCTATTTAAAACGTTACGAGCAGGCGTATCTTCTCGTCTCGCATGACGAAGCCTTTCTGAATGAAATTACAACGACGATCTTTCATTTGGAGCATCAGACCATCAAGCGTTACGCTGGGAACTATGCCGCATTCGTCAAACATTACGAATTAAGCCGGTTGCAGTGGCAGGGTGCCTACGAGCGCCAACAGAAGGAAATCGACCGGCTGGAGAGCTATATCCAAAAAAACCGGATTCGGAAAGCCAAGCAAGCGAAAAGCCGGGAAAAAGCACTGGACAGAATGGAGCGGATCGAGAAACCGACGTCGGGGCCGCGGCCTCGCTACAGCTTTCACGTTCATGTGGAACCTGTGACCCGGATCATGGAAGCGAAGCAGCTGCAATTCGGCTATGCGGAGCCGCTATCCGTTCCTGTAAACCTGCAAATGAAACGCGGGGAAAAAGTGGCGGTTGTCGGGTATAACGGCATCGGGAAATCGACCATGCTCAAAACAATGCTGGGCCTGCTGCCGCCGTTACGCGGCACGGTACAGCTTGGCGAACGTGTCACACCGGCTTATTTCGCCCAGGAACAATTGCCTTCGGACGAAACGGCGCTGGAGCGGCTTTGGTCGCTGCGGCCGGATAAGACGCAGAAGGAAATCCGGCAGACGCTTGGCATGGCTGGCCTGACCGAAAAGCATATTCGGCTGCCTCTTAGCTCGCTTAGCGGCGGGGAGCAAGCGAAGGTCCGCCTGTGCGAGCTTATGCTGACGGACAGCAATCTTCTCGTGCTGGACGAACCTACGAACCATTTGGACGTCAGGGCGAAGGAAGCGTTCAAGGAAGCGCTGAAGGAGTACAAAGGGACCATTCTGCTCGTTTCCCACGAGCCGGAGTTTTACGAAGATTGGATTACTCAGGTTTGGCGTTTGCAGGACTGGAGCAAGTAAGCACGGAGAGGAATCTCTCCCGGCACAAAGAAACGATCGGCGCTTAGCCGATCGTTTCTTTCGTTTTTGCTTTGCCTTTTCTTGGTTTCGCGGCTTTGGCTTTCTCGGCCGTCCCCGGCGTCGGTTCGGTTACTACCGGTTTCACCGCTTCGAGGCTGGCCTGCAGCGCGGCCATCAGATCGATGACGTTCGCTTTATGCGGCTCCGGCGCGACGCGGACCTGCTGGCCGGAAACCTTCGCCTCGATCGCTTGAAGCACGGACGCACGGTAATCGTCCTTATATTTTTCCGGCTCGAACTTCGTCGCCAGCTGACCGATCAGCAACTTCGCCATTTCGAGCTCCTTCTCGTTGACGTTGCTCTGCTCCGGGAGGTTCGGCACATGGTCCACCGAGCGGATTTCATCCGGATAAAAAATCGTCTCCATCGCAATGCACCGGTCGATAATACGGATGGCGGCCAAGCTGCTTTTGGACCGGATGGACACTTTGGCAATGCCGATTTTGCCCGTTTGCCGCATCGCTTCGAGCAGCAGATTATAGGCCCCGGCGCCGGTTTCGTTCGGAGCGAGGTAATACGTTTTTTGAAAATAAACCGGGTCGATGTCCGACAGGTCGACGAAATCGAGAATCTTGATTTCTTTGGTGATCTCCCCGGTCATATTCTCCAGCTCGTCCTTCTCGAACAGCACGAACGAGCCCGGCTCGTATTCGTAGCCTCGGACGATTTCACCCCATTCCACTTCGCGCTCGCAGTGCTGGCATTTGCGGACAAAATTCAGCGGCGTATTGCAATCCTTGTGAATCATGCGCATCGAGATGTCTTTGTCTTCCGTCGCCGAGAACATTTTGACAGGCACGTGCACCAAGCCGAAGCTGATGGCGCCTTTCCAAACCGTATGCATGGCTGAACCTCCCGAGGGGCCTGAGCTGGCCGTCTGCTTTCTATACAGTATACGCAAAATGGAAGCGTCCCATTACACCACGAGCGAATGTCGGCGCAAGAAATTGGGACATGCTACAGAAGAAGGCTGCATGGATCGCCAAATAGCATCGTCATGCCGGCCAGAAACATTCGATCAGAGGAGGAAAAGAAAGCATGAGCGAAGCAAACACGTCCGGGGGCAAGTTTACGGATGATGCGGCCCATGAAGGGCGGGACTCCAATTTTATGGACATCGACCGGATGATCAACGAAGGTCTTGGTGGCGGGCAGGTGACGATCCATAACGGACTGATCGAGGAATCGACGACCGATACGATGGATCATCCCGAATCGGTTATCAGTGGGGAGGACAACGGACCATGAAAGTATACCGCGCTCAAGAAATTATGAAATGTGAAGAAAAAGTTAGCGTGGAATTGAACGGCGTGTCCGTATGGATCGACAGCGTGGACCCCGAGCAGGAGACGGCCAAAGTGCATGTCGAAGACCGCCCTGCCGACGCCCGCGTCGTTCCGGTCGGAGAGCTTCAGGAAATCCAATAACTCCCGCGAGGATCGTGTTTGAGCAAAAGCTTTCCGAAAGCATGCAGGCCGAGAGAGGGCCCATGGCTGGGGGAAGCTTTTTTTGCTGCGGTAAAGCGGCTTAGGGGCTCATGCAGTCGGGCAAGCGGATAGTCAGTGATAGGGAATCGGTGTTATGATATACCTAAGAGATCCGGGGGAGATGGAGCGTTTCGAACGGCACTGGGCAGCTTCGACGATAGGCAGAACGGCATGTTTGTCTAGATACAAAGGAACGGCTATAATAATTGTCAATACGAGAGCGGAGGCGGATAGATTGTGAGCTCGGTCGACGAATTTACGCTGATCGACCTGCTGAACGGCGGGAAGCAAACGATCGCTTTTCAACGAGCCGGCGGCGTGGAAACAGGGATCGGCGACGATGCGGCCGTCGTTCGCGCCTCTTCGGATAGCCGGTGGGTTCTCACTTGCGATACGATGACGGAAGACATTCATTTCAAGCGGGTGACGATGCGCGATGCGGATGTCGGGTACAAAGCGATGGCTTCCGCCGTCAGCGATATCGCTGCGATGGGAGGGACTCCGCGGTATGCCCTCGTGGCGCTCAGCATGCCGAAGTCGACGCCAGTGGAGCGTGTACGCGCAATGTACGACGGACTCTACGAATGCGCGAACCGCTACCGGGTCGTTGTCGCAGGCGGAGATACGACCTCGTGTATCGGGGGCGTTACGCTGACCGTAACGGTGATCGGAGAGACGGAACCGGACAAAGCGCTGCTCCGTTCGGCAGCCAAACTGGGAGATGTCGTATTTATTACCGGTTTTACCGGCGATTCGGCGGCCGGACTGGAATGGCTTCTAGGGAAAAACAAGCCGTCGGAGGAATGGGACGCCGACCCGGAGCTGAAGCGGTATCCCGGACTGATCCGGGCGCACTGCCGTCCGGAGCCGCAGATCGAGGCGGGCGAGCTGCTGCGGCGGTCCGGCTTCTGCCATGCGCTCAACGACGTCAGCGACGGGATCGCCAGCGAAGCGGGGGAGATTGCCGTGGCGTCGAATATCGGAATCGACCTGATCGAAGACCGGATTCCTGTGTCTGGCGAGCTGCTGGACTATGCCTCAAGGCAGGGGAAGGCCCCGCTCGATTACATGCTGTACGGCGGCGAAGATTATCAATTAATCGGAACGGCGCCCGCCGAGCACGCCGTCGAGCTGCAGATGCAGTTTAAGGAAGCAGGGCTGCCGTTCTATCTGATCGGATATGTCCACGGGAAGCATTCCGGCGTACGGCTTGTGCGAAGCGACGGCAGTTCAGTACCGCTCGCCAGGCGCGGCTATAATCATTTTACCGGATGAAGGGACGATCCTGACATGGCCACTTATGCATTTCAAGCCCGTCAAGTAGCCGATACTTCCGTATTGGCGGAACGCTTGGCCTCGTTGTTTATCCCGGGAACCGTCATTACGCTCGACGGCGACCTGGGGGCGGGCAAGACGACATTCTCACAAGCGGTAGCCAAGGCGATAGGCGTCAAGGACATCGTGAACAGTCCTACGTTTACGATCATCAAAGAATATGAGGGTTCCGCGTTCCCTTTTTATCATATGGACGTGTACCGGTTGTCTTTGGAAGAGGCGGATGACTTGGGGCTGGACGAATACTTTTACGGAAACGGCATTACGCTTGTCGAATGGGCTTCGCTGATCGAAGAGATTTTGCCTCCGCACCGGTTGGAGATTCGGATTGAGACCGACGGAGAAAACGGGCGAAGCTTCACGCTCAAGCCGTCAGGCGATCCTTATGAAGCGTGGTGTGCGAAGCTACAACAGAACGGATGGTTAACATGATTCAGAATACGGCATCAGATTCGAATTTATATGGCGACGGCAAGCTTATGCTGTCCGTCGATACGTCAACCGTGTCGATGACGACCGCGTTGACCCGGGGACGGGAAGTCTTGGGGGAAATTACTTCAAAAGCCGAGCGAAACCATTCGCTTTACCTCGTGCCGAACTTGCAGCGGCTCATGGCGGAGTGTGGCGTCCGGCCGGACGAGCTGTCGGCGTTTGCCGTCGGCATCGGGCCCGGTTCGTATACCGGCGTGCGGATCGGCGTGACGGTAGCCAAAACCTTTGCCTGGACGCGGAGGCTGGCTTTGCTCGGCGTCTCTACGCTCGAAGCGTTGGCGCTCGGCGGAGCCGGCTCCGCCTCGGAATACGGCGCGCTTCAAGACGGGGAAATCGTGCGGGGCGGAGCGCTTCAGGCGATGGATTCGCTGCTTGACGCGGCGCGCGCGACGGGGCAACCGACATGGGTCGTCCCGCTAATCGACGCCCGCAGGGGACAAGCGTTTACGGCGCTGTACGCCGTTTCGCCCGAGGACTGGAAGTGCCGGGTGCCGGACGGGATTCGTCTGACTGCCTCTTGGACGGACGAGCTCCTCTCCTTGGCTGCATCGGCGGAATCCGGACCGGGCCGCGTCATATTTACGGGCGAGCTGGAGCTGCATCGGGAAGCGATCCGTTCGTTTGCTTCCCGTTGGGACGGACCGGTAACGGAAGCACCGCATGAGCTGCGGGCCCGCCATATCGCCGAGCTTGGCCTGATGCGGTGGAAGCGGGGGGAGACGGAGGATGTTCACGGGTTGGTTCCGAACTATACGCAATTGGCGGAAGCGGAAGCCAAACTTCTCGCCAAGAAATCTTAGGGGAGGCCTGTCCGATATGGAATCTAAACGCGAAGCGCAACCTGTCTATGACGGAGCTATGCATTTTCGCCCGATGCACACGGACGACATCCCCGCGATCTGCGAGATCGAGCAGGAATCGTTTCCGACGCCTTGGACAGCCGGGGCGTTTTACAACGAGCTGACGAGCAATAATTTTGCCAAATATCTCGTTTTGGAATACGAAGGCGAAATTGCCGGCTACGGCGGCATGTGGCTGATCATGGAGGAGGCGCACGTCACCAATATCGCAATTCGCGAAAAATACCGCGGGCGAAAGCTCGGGGAACGGCTGCTTGCGGAGATGCAGCAGACGGCTGTTTTTTACGGGACGCTCCGCATGACGCTGGAGGTGCGTCCGTCCAATTTAATTGCCCAACGCTTGTATGAGAAGCTGGGATTTCGTTCCGTGGGTATTCGACGGGGCTATTATACCGACAATAAAGAAGATGCGATTATTATGTGGGCGGACCTGCCCAAAGCGGAACGGCTCTCCAATTAAAAGAAAACGGCTGCCTGCGAGCGGTTCGAGAACAGACGAGAGGTTTAATGACTATGGATGAACAATCGAACGAAGCGGTGTCCGTTCGCCCGGATCGGGACGACGGACCTGTTTATATATTGGCTGTGGAAACAAGCTGCGACGAGACGTCCGTAGCGATTGTACGCGACGGCAAAGACATCTTGGTGAACGTCGTGTCCAGCCAGATCGAGACGCACCAGCGATTCGGCGGCGTCGTGCCCGAGGTCGCCTCGCGCAAGCATGTGGAATCCATCACGTGGATTATCGAAGAGGCGTTGGACAAGGCGAACGTGAAGCCGAGCGAACTGGCCGCTGTTGCCGTGACGCAAGGGCCTGGATTGGTCGGCTCCTTGCTGGTCGGTATGGTGGCGGCTAAGGCGCTGGCCTGCGCCCTTGAACTGCCGCTGATCGGCGTGCATCATATCGCCGGGCATATTTATGCCAATCAGCTCGTGAATGAGTTGGAATACCCGTTTGTGGCGCTGGTCGTGTCCGGAGGACACACCGAGCTTGTCTTTGTGGAAGCCGAGGGGCGCTTTCGCATTATCGGGCAGACCCGGGACGACGCGGTGGGCGAAGCTTACGACAAAGTCGCGCGGGCGCTCAAGCTGCCTTATCCCGGCGGTCCGCATATCGACCGGCTGGCGCACGAGGCCCGGGAAGCGGTCACGCTTCCCCGTGCCTGGCTGGAGCCGAATTCCTACGACTTCAGCTTCAGCGGGCTGAAGTCGGCCGTGCTGGCGGCCCTGAATCAGGCCGCCATGAAAGGCCAGCCGCTGGCCCCGGAGGCCGTGGCGAAAGGCTTCCAGGACTCGGTTATCGACGTCCTGGTCGAGAAGGCTCTCCGCGCCGTGCGCGCTTACGGCGCGAAGCAGCTTATCCTTGCCGGCGGGGTCGCCGCCAACAAGGGTCTGCGCGCCGAGCTCGAGGCTCGCTGCGCGGAAGCGGGCGTGCCGCTGCTGGCGCCGCCGCTCAGCCTGTGCACGGACAACGCGGCGATGATCGCCGCCGCGGCTTTTTTGAAATACCGCCGCGGGCAATTCGCGCCGTTCGACATGAAAGCCGAGCCGCTGCTGAAGCTCGAAGCGTGGTCAGTTTGAATTGGTTCTTTACAAAGCCGCTGCCGCCGTTGACCCGGATGGCCGCGGCTTTGTTATGGCGTAGAATCATATTTATTCTAGTGGAAAAAATAAAATATAAAAAAAGGGTTGCTTTCTGTTTTCAGATTTGATATATTACTCCTTGTCGCTTCTGCGGCAGGCTTTAAAAACTTGAGACTTTCGAATCTTGAAAAAAAATAAAGCTTGCAATGATAGAACAGACGTGATATATTAAAGAGGTCGCTTCTGAGAGGTTGAATTAACCGATCGGAATGCTAGGGAATGAATTGCCCTTTGAAAACTGAACATTGAGTGAGTGTCATAAAGAGAATGAAAATTCTCGTCAGTAGTAAATTTTGAGCTT
>NZ_JANAVJ010000070.1 GCF_024213375.1 Paenibacillus sp. MZ04-78.2
TGCGCGTCGTAATCAGTTACGTATATGATCTCATGAATCCCGTCGTTTTTCTAGGTGTGGAGGATTTGACGCTTACAGATATGGGAAAGTGTATTTCATGCTCAACTATCCAGGTTCTCATTCCCATCGTTTGAGTGTTGAATTGCTAAGCTAACGTGTGTATGTTTGATTGGAGGCCGCGTGAAGTGGCTGAAATATAGGTGGTGAATTGCATGTGGCAAATAGCTCTGACTCTATTTTTTATTATGGAGTACTGGTATTATTTTGCGATTATTGCCTTATTTATTGTTCTTGTGATTTCATTTAATGCTGTAAGAAAGCAAAAAAGAGTGCAGATCCATAAAAAATATCGTGAAATGGGAGTCCTAGATACCAAGGATACAGCAGAAGGGGATTAATTCAGTCACGTAGATAATAACGGACTCGTATATTTTAAAAACTAAAGAAGCCTTAGTGCATAAATCAACGAAAGGAGCCATAACAATTGAACCAATAAACCAAGTACAACAACGCCAAACCGAACTACTCAAGCAATACATGGAGAAGCATTTCAAGCCGCCTAAAATCAAACGACTGGTTGAAACCTTCTCCTTCTCTGAACTCCGCAAATTAATCGGTGAAATGGATATAGAATTCTTTGCTTTATGCTATTTCCCGAAATATTTTGACCGTCAATTCGGTCAGTTTCACCGTCAACTATTTGCAGAGTTAAAACATATGCTTGCCCATACAGGACTGATTACGGCTTTCGGACTCCCTCGGGAGCATGGTAAAAGCACGATCAGTTCTTTTCTATTTCCGCTCTATGCGACTCTATACGATAAATCACAGTTTACGCTGATTATCTCAGCGACGGAGCAGATTGCTCTCCCCTTCCTCGATATGATTAAAGATGAGCTTGAGACGAACACCATGCTCATTGAGGATTTCGGCATTCGTAAAGGAAGCCGCTGGAACAATAATGAAATATGGTTGAGGAGTAAAAGTGGACTCGATTCCTGCATCATGATTCGCGGTATAGACGGTTCCCTTCGAGGCATCCACTATAAACATCATCGACCTACGCTTGTTCTGATGGATGATTTACTGAAGGAAGATACAGCACGATCCGAAACGAAAAGAGAACAGATTAAAAGTACGTTTACCGATGTCATTCTCCCCATCGGAACAAAGGATACGAACATTCTAATCTGCGGCACAATATTAAATGAAGAAGACTTGATGGCTGACTTGCTGAAAGGCAAGATTCCGGTTGTCAGAAGCATCCGTAAATCGGCAGTCATTCATTTCTCTGAACGTGATGATTTATGGTCTGAATGGGAGCGACTATACAATAACCTGCAAGACGAAGACAGGGTCAATACGGCTCTGTCTTTTTTTCGTTCACATCAAAAGGAAATGCTGGATGGGACGGAGATACTCTGGCCCGAATATCTGGACTATTACTATCTCATGTGTAAGAAACAAGCCATGGGTGAAAAGAGTTTCTATAAAGAGTTACAAAACGATCCACGCTCAACAGATGAGTATATCTTTCAGAACATCATGCATTGGGAACGAGTACCCGAGTTCGAGGAAATGGAAATCGTCATGTACATCGACCCAGCCATCAAAGCCGGTAAGAAGAACGATTACTCTGCAATTACCATATTAGGTCAACATCGAAAAACGAAACAGCTTTATGTGATTGACGGTAACGTTTATAAATTACTCCCGGATGATTTGTTTCAGGTAGCAATCGAAAGGTTGCTCACCTTTCCAGTTGGTAAGATTGGCTTCGAAGTGAATCAAGCACAGAGTTACATGAAGCAAAAGTTTGAGGAGCAGCTATGGAAGACGAGAATATACACTCCAGTTGAAAGTGTGAATTACAAAGGACAGAAACACGAGCGGATAATCAGTCTGGAGCCAGAGGTTAAGAAGGGGCATATCCTGTTCAATCCTGCGAACATCCGATACAACAATCAAGTGAAGGACTACAATCGAAATTGTCGTTTCGATGATGCCCCCGATTCACTCTATGGGGCTGTACAATTGATACAGGCAGTGAAAAGTCTGAAATTCTATGATCGAAGTTTATTATTTTGAAAGGATACATAGCCATGCAAATCACCGAATCAATCATATTAGAATGCTTAAACGAACTCAACACCGCCGCGCTAACCAAGCAAAAATATTTTGATTACTATAACGGTCAACACGCCATTCTTAAGGATTACGCCATGCAGGAAAGTCGCAGCAATCGTAAACTTATTTTCAACTTTCCCAAAAAATTCGTCGACAATGAAACAGGCTATCTTCTCGGCAAGCCAGTCAACTATGTATCCAAATCTGATCACGATGAAATCACGCATAAAATCGATCTGCATATGAGTCACTGGGATAAAGAGCATAACATCAATCTCCGTAAGCAAAGCGAAATATTCGGTGAAAGCTTCGAGCTGAATTACATCGATTCCGATGGCCAGTTTTCAGCAACCGTATTGTCGCCTTTGAACGCTTATGTGCTGGAGGATGGGACTACGGAGCGCAACGTACTGCTAGGGCTTCACAAATTCACACGCAAATTTGATAAGACAGTTTACCTGGACGTTTATACCGACAGCGAAATTTTGTATTATGAAATCGCCAGCGGCAACAATCTCAAAAGTAAGTTTCCCAAGCTCAACTATATCGGCAAACACAATCACATCTTTGGAAGAGTTCCCCTTATCTCCTGTTCAGCCAATACGGAGAGGAAAAGCGGCTTCCAAGATGTGATTTCTTTATTTGATGCGTACAATGCGCTGAATTCAGATTTGGTCAATGAGATTGCAGATCATCGCAATGCGTATCTGGTCATTGAAAATGCCAAACTTGAAGCCGAGGACTTAGTCAACATGAAGAAGATGGGGATCATTCAGGTTCCTGCAGGTGGTAAAGTTTCATGGCTGACGAAAGAGATTAACGATACGTTTGTAAAGAACGAGTTGGATAACATCGAACGTAAAATCTTTGACATGATGGACCAAGTTAATTTCAATGAAAACTGGGCCTCGAACACCTCCTCCCTTGCACTCCGTAACAAACTGCTGAATCTCGAAAACCGAGTGGCGATACGTGAAGCGTTAATGGAAAAAGCGTTAAAAAAGCGATTACGGAATTTTTTTGCGTTTTTGCAAATCAAAGAAGGCGTTCAATATGACTACCGAGATATCGCCGTAAAGTTCACTCGTAACTTGCCGACAGATTTGCCGGGACTAGCTGATGTAATCGTGAAGCTGCAAGATGTGGTGTCGCAGGAAACGCTGCTTACTTTGCTGCCGTTTGTAGAGAATCCGAAGCTGGAACTGAACAAATACCATGCCGAACAACAACATGTAGAAAATGGAAATGAAGGTTCAATGAATGCACAATAAAAACAAAATCAAACAACTCGTCAAACATAATTGTGCCACTTATCTTGGGGATAGGCATGGTACTCCAAATTATTGCTGCTGGAAGGATGGCTCTTGTGTATTTTTCCAACAGGACAACCCTCTCCCCAGCTGTCGGTATTTTGAAGATGGAGTATTGCCAACTGATGAGAAGCTGGAACGTGACTATAAATCCGAACGGAATATGGACACTGAAGTAGAGACAGCGAAGCCGAAAGTGAAATGTAAGAAATGCGGTGATACGTTCTCGGCTAATTCCAATCGTCAAGCTTACTGTGAACAGTGTAGGGAAAAGACGAGGAAGGAAAACATCCGATTACGAGTTCGAAAGTTTAGACAAAAACAGTCTTGATGTAACGCTTTAGAGGTGTGAAAAAGCCTTATAAATTAAGGGTTTATACTAAGCAAAAATGAGATGTCAAGGTGTTTGTACCTTTTCCTCATTTTTTACGATTTCTAATACGTTACATTGTTGTCCTGAGCACGACATTAAACTGCTCTCAAAATAAACATAATGCGTGTTCGGTTCTGCAGAGTCGAATGGGCAACAAAGGAGATTATGAAAATGGATCTGGAACAAGTTAAACAGTTTATCGAGGACAACAAACAAAACGAGGAATTACAATCGTATCTTCAGGGCTTGAATTCATTGAGCGTTGAAGGGATTGAGCAATTCATTCAATCCAACAAGGAAGCCAAGAGTTGGTTCAACAGCACGGTTGACAAACGATCAGCAAAATCTCTGGAAACGTGGAAGGCAAATCATCTGGAAAGTTTACTGGATGCGGAGATCAAGAAGCGCTTCCCTGCCAAAGATGAGAAAGAAATCGAAGTCGAACGTCTACGTGTTGAAATCGAGAACATGAAGCAAGAAAAGCTCCGTGAGCGGTTAACCAGTCAAGCCATCAAAATAGCCAGTTCCAAGAATCTGCCATTATCCTTGGTGGATTTTTTTATTGGAGCAGATGAGGATAGCACAACAGCAAATCTGGCTGTACTTGAACAGTCGCTAAAGTTGTCGGTTCAACAGCAAGTCGAGCAACGGCTTAAAGGCGATGGTTATACTCCCCCTGCTAATTCTACCGCTAAGACATTTACACTCGATGCCATCAAGGGAATGTCGCATGATGAGATCAACAAGAATTGGGATCAAATTAAACAAACATTACAAAACAAATAATAAAATGAAAAGGACAAGGTGATGTAAATGTCAGTACAAAATTTCATTCCTACCATTTGGAGTGCAAGACTCAATGAGAGCTTTAAGAAAAATCTGGTCTATGGAAATGTCGTCAATCATGATTATGAAGGCGAGGTCAAAGGTCAAGGCTCCACGGTCAAAATTAATTCGATTGGCGCAGTCACTATCGGCAACTATGATAAATCCAAAGGTATTGGCAATCCGGAAGAACTCGACTCTACGCAAAAAAATCTGGTCATCGATCAGGCGAAGTATTTTAACTTTCAAGTGGATGACGTAGATAAGGCTCAAGCCAATGTCAATTTACTGGATGGCGGTATTGTGGAGGCATCCTATGGACTCGCTAATGTGGTCGATCAATATATTGCTGGATTTTATACCGAAGTCAAAGCTGGTAAGACCATTGGTGACGATACAACTCCGATTGTTCCAACCAAGGATACAGCTTATGATTTACTCGTTGATTTGGGCGTCATTCTAGATGAAAACGATGTACCCGAAGGAGATCGTTTTGTCGTCGTTCCGGCTTGGTATTACGGGCTTCTCGTGAAAGATCCACGCTATACGAAAGATGCGAATGTCATGCGAACGGGCTTTGTCGGAGATATTGATGGCATGTCCGTTTACAAATCCAACAATGTGCCGAATACAGCAGGTGCCAAGTACAAAATTATCGCCGGTCATAAAAGCGCAATCTCATTTGCTGGACAAGTGGATTCGGTAGAAGCGTATCGTCCTGAGAAGCAGTTTTCCGATGCCCTCAAAGGATTGCAGGTATTCGGAGCCAAGTGCATCAAGCCTGAAGCATTAGCAGTACTTACAGCAAATAAGTCGTAATCAGAAATTATATATAGAAGAAACACGTTCGGGGTGTCCGTTTGGATGCCCCTATTTTTATTTCAGGAGGCTATTGAACATGTGGTTTTTGAATAAAGAGACAGGTTTAAAGTGGGAAGTTGTGGATCAGGAATTAATGCTTCGATTGCAGGCAAACGTCAATTATGAACAAGTAGACGATCCAAAACAAGAAACGAAACAGGCTAAGCGGAATGAGAAAGAGGTTACGACATGAATGAGCAATTAGATCTGATGAAACGGTTGCTTGGCATGGAATTAACGGACGTTTCTAAAGACGACATTCTCACGCATTACTTGAACAAGGCCAGAAATAATATCCTTGGCTACTGCAACATTGCTCTTCTCCCTCCTGTTTATAACGAAGTAGTTGTCGACTATGCGGTATATCTGTATAAAAACAAGGATTCAGTCGGTCTTACAGACAAAAAGGAAGGTGAACGCTCAGTCAAATACGAACCAGGCATTCCAGCAAGTATTCGACTTTCCCTTCCCCTGCCTAGAATACAAGTGGGGTATTGAGCATGTTTTATGATACGAAAATGGAGATTCTGGATTCAGTCCATTTGGCAACGATACAAACGATCTATGCCGATGTGCAGCCGCATACTAAAATCATCTCCTATGAAGACGGCTATACACTTGAAATCACCTATCGAGCCTTTTGTGATCAGGTATCTGGTTTACACTTGAACAGTTACGTCCGAATTGCCGATCACATTTTCATCATCTTGGACTTGAAGGAATGGAGCGATTATCTGGAACTGTTTCTATACCGCTGCAAAGCCGATTTTGTATAGGAAGTGAATAGAATGATACGAAGCATAGAACCGATGATTGACTTTTTCCTTCGGGAGAAAGGTGAACATATACATATTAACGGTATGCAGCAGCTTGCCCTCATTCAGGATGCAGCTGATAAAATCCAATATGAAGACGATAAATTCATACGTACGTCTGTAGAGATCAAGACAGGCGATTACGTCGATTACCGAAGCGAGCGATATTTAACGGTAAGTCAGATTGATCGAAATGAATACTCTTTCCGCGGCAGAATACGGAAATGCAATGATCGGATAGCATTCAACTGGAACGGCAACGTCAAATGGTTCGATTCTATAATTGAGGGGAAAGCATTCTCGATTGATACAGGTAATGTAATTTCTTTGCCTGACGGGAATGTTCATCTATCCCTTCAAAACAACGCCGATACGAAAATGATCTCGCTTCATCAGCGATTTTATCATACGCACCAGCCGTTTAAAGTGACGGGAATTGACCATACCGTCAAAGGCATCATTAAATTAAGCTGCACATTGGACTTGATCTCAACACCTTATGATGATGTCGAAAGCAACATAGCGGATCGATGGCAATTTGAATTTCCGCATACGAACATGATGAAACCAGATTCGGATCAAAGTAAGCAAAATGATCCGCTTACGATACGTGGAGACTCGATACTCAAACTCGGTACGATCAAGTCTTACACTCTTGGCGATAATGGCAATCACTCGATACAATGGAGCTTACGAAACCAAGATCACTCGACTCCAGTTATGGGAATCATCACGGCAAGCACAGGTAATAACGTAACCGTAAAAGCGGGCAGTCAAAGCAGCTATATCAACAAATATATCGTACTATCTGCCACGCAAACGAGTGATCCCACAATCACAATAGAGAAGACAATCCAAATCAAAAACTTATTTTAGACCTACGGCTTATCCTCTTCGGGTAAGTCCATTTTTATTTCACTGGAAAAGGAGCCAACTGCTTATGCAAACAAATACTATCGAATATATGCTTAGCCTCAGCCTATTGAAGCAACTCAAATCGCAAAATTTAATCACGGAGGAAGAGTTTACCGAGATCGATTTATTAAATAAAAAGTCCTTCAATAGCCCGTAGAATGGGCAGAAATGGACTTGATGATGTGCCGGAACAATTATAACATGACACAGCAATAAGAATATATCCGAAGGGAGAATCGCCATGACAAAAGCAGCCACAGCAAAGAAAGTAGTCGTTGTACCAGTAAGAACGATTGAGACATTAGATGGGATTCCGGAATTTCACAAGAAACGAGTCGCAGCCTATTGCCGCGTAAGCACAGATTCGGAGGAACAAAAAGAAAGCTATACAAATCAAGTGAACCATTATACGCAACATATCCAAAGCAACTCGGAATGGGATATGGTTGATATTTATGCCGATGAAGGCATTACCGGCACGAATACGAAAAATCGAACTCACTTCAACCGTATGATACAGGATGCTCGAAATGGCATGATCGACCTGATACTCGTCAAATCGATCTCCCGGTTTGCAAGAAATACACTCGATTTGCTGAAATATGTCCGAGAACTTAAAAGTCTTGGAATCGCAGTATTTTTTGAACGAGAGAACATCAATACACTGGATACTACAGGCGAAGTGCTCTTGACGATTCTTAGTTCCCTTGCTCAGGACGAAAGCAGGAACATTTCAGAAAATAGTAGATGGGGCATCTTGCGAGGATTCACTGAAGGGAAAGTATTCTGTAACACGACTCGCTTCCTCGGGTACGATAAGGACGAGAATGGAGAGCTGGTCATTAACGAAAAGGAAGCCGAGATTGTAAGGCGGATTTACCAAGAATATTTGGAAGGCAAAAGTTACGAAGCCATTGCCAAAGGCTTGATGCGAGATAAAATCAAAACGGTCACTGGCGGCGATAAATGGTGGGATTCATCCATCACGATTATTTTGACGAATGAGAAATATTATGGGGCCTTACTCCAGCAGAAAACAATAACGATTGACTTTCTTACCCATAAGCGAATCAAGAATCGAGGGCAGGAACAGCAATATTTGATCGAAGAAAATCATGAGCCGATCATCTCAAAAGAAATATTCGAAGCGGTACAAAAGGAAAAAGAGCGCCGCGCAAAGCCGAAAGGCAATATCGTAGGCGACCGAAAGAAATACTCCAGCAAATATCCACTTAGCAGCAAAGTATTCTGCGGATGTTGCGGAACCATTTTTAAACGCCGAACATGGAACAGTAACAACGCATCCAAGAAAGTCGTATGGCAATGCCGAACCTACGTGAACGAAGGTAAAGACGCTTGCGATGCCAAAGCGGTCGATGAATTTGTACTACAGGATGCGTTTGTACGAGTGTTCAATCGGATGCATGAGAACAAGGATGGATTTATCCGAACGCTCAAGTCTAACATTGAAACGATATTAACTAAACGAACAGGACATGAACCACTATTGGAAATCGAGCGGCAAATGGAACAGCTAAAATTTGACCTCAAAGGGTTGGTAAACCTGAAGATTCGGGATCAGATTGACGAAGCGGTGTACAATGAAGAGAATACCAGAATCTCGGGCGAGCTGAACGAACTTCGGCAAAAGAAATCCCTGCTGGAGAAAGATAATGACCAAAAAGCCCAAATCAAGGAACGTGTCGATGAAATCATACAAGTTCTAAGCTTACGGCAAGAATTACTCGAACAATTTGACGATAGCCTATTTCATGCGCTGGTGGAGAAGATAACTATTCTCTCGCCAGCGCATTTTGTTTTCACTTTAAAAAGTGGGATGGAAATAACCGAGTTAGTGGGCTAAACGATAATCTGACGAGTGTAAGGCGGGGTAAATGATTCGAATCCCGTCTTGAACTCCTTGCATATAGAGCCACTCTTTTTCGATATTATGCTTATGATTTAACATATCCTCCCACTCGCTCAAAAGAACGAGCAGATCATCGTCTGCCCGATGTCTAATGGCATCGTTTAAAGCAGCAAGCTTCTGATGGACCGGAAACAGAGCATATTGTTTCTGGGCAGTAAGCGCTGAGGTATCGAATCTTAACTTGAGAGCATCGAGAAACCAATTTGGCCATTGTTCCATAGGAAATCCCCTCCGTTGTTTGAGTGTGTGTATCTTAACTCTGTTCGGAGAGGGTGGCAAGTTGTTTTTATCTACTCTACGCGGTAGAAAAGAAATTTTTTAGATAGCTGAAAAAAACGAAGGTTAGTCGCATTCATTTAATTTCCCAACTAAAAATCAAATGGCCATTTTCCAATTTTTCTCCATAAATAACAACAGTATATATTCCGGATTTCTCCGCTCTGATCTGCTTATGTTTTGTTTCCAACGATACACCACTTGGATCAAAAATAGATAATCCTAATGTTCCACGCTCGAAATTCCATATATTATTAAAAAATAATAATTGTCCCTTTTCGATCTGAATAGGGATTTCTTTTTTGCTATTAAAATAGGAGAAAGTAACTTCATATTTGTTTCCTTCGAGGTTCTCATTCCAATTAACTTTCTTATCGGTGAAAACATAGTAAGAAACTATAATCAACACTAGGATAGCAAGAGAAATTAAACGTTTTTTCAACCAGTAACCCCCTTGTTAAAAAGAACCTTCTCCTTGTATTTTCATATCGCCATAGCCGTCAACTAGATACTCAGCACCCATAGGCGTCAGTGGAGGTGTATTAAACATTCTTTTATATTTACCATCTTTTCGCCTTATGTAGCATTCATAAGCAGGAAAACCGTCAGTAGTTCCTTCATATTTATACGTTTTGTTATCTGGATCAATGTTTATATTAATATTATAATCAATCTTCGCAATAGGGGCTATTGGATTACCAGAAGAGAGAGACGCAGTTAACTTGAATATCCCTTCTTCCAACGAATATGAAACATACATCCCATCGTTATTAACAGTCTTCTCCTTTTTATACGGATGGGTCTGGTGGGATTTACCTGTATAATTAAAATTATACATCTGTTTGTTGCTGAAGTTTATAACACTATACTGGACTGTTCTATTGCTTGTGGCATCAACATTAAAATCTCTACCATCACCTGTTCCTTCAAATACATTGTCTAGAAGGTATAATGTTTCTGAGGGAATGAAAGTTTTTAATCGTAGGACGGCGTAGTCATCCCCACTTTTACCGATTTCTCTCAAAAAGTTTGCAACAGTATGGATCTCTTTTTTTATATTTTGCAACTCTTGTTGCTCCCACAATTGCTTACACCAATTGATTTCATCTTGGATTTGTAGGGGCAACTTTTTGTCCTCTTCGTCTGTTTTATCCAAGGGTTCAACATATTTCAATAAATTGTCCACAGGATAAAGAAAAAGCTTACTCTTACTTCGATTATTGGACTCCCAGTTTTCTATCTTTGGCGCATGAGCAGCAGCGGTAACACGTTTTCCTTTGTTTTCAACGACGTTTGGTTGTGCTTCAACCAAACCAAACCGAATATTATCTAGTTGATCTTTTTTCTGTCTTACGACAAGCTCAAACTCTAGTACCCCTTTCAAGCCGTTAACCTGTTCTTGATACACGTGAACGTATGCATGTGTAAATTTGACCTCTCGAATCGTCTTTTCCTGCCTCACGATTCGTAAGGTCACGGTTCGATAATAACCATTGTCCGGCCTATATTCAGTAAGTGCCCATGCATACAGCGTATTGGAGTTGTCCGCATCTTTTTCCACAGGAGGAAGCAGTCGAAGTGGAATCTCCCCCCGTATCTGAATCGAATGTACCACGTTATAAGCCTTGGCTAAAAAATCTGCCGGACTTGTGTTGGTATAGCTATAGCCAGTAATTTTTCCATCGCCAAGCTCAATCGGTGGATGACCGGGTTCTCGTTCAACCCTCAATAAAATGCTCATTCTGCATATCTCCATTTCAACCAAGTCGTTATCTTATTTATATCGGATAGATACGACTTCTATTTGATGTAAATTTCAACCACACTTTCTGAGATTTGGGAAGGGCATATTTGAGAAGCGATCTACGATCTATTGCTCGGGTTTGGCTTGCAAGCTCATTTCCATATTTGAATTTTAGCAGTATACTATACAGTATGGAACAATGAGTATCAGCATCGGGGATATATCCCTTTCACCATCTCGATACATGTGGAGTGCGTGGTAAGGATATATCGGGAGGATTGAAAGGTAAATGTTTCAACATGGTCTGCTGAGAAAGCAGGCTTTTCTTTTATAAACTATCCTAAAGAGTTAATAGTTAAAATGAAAGAAGTTGAATTTATTTACGACACCAGTATAGGTAAAGTGTTGAATGGTAACTACGTTGATAGCAAGCATTATCTCTAAAGCCCCGAAATTACCTTTGAGTCTTTTCTCTTAATCCATTACAATGTGAAATAACCTGAAGTGGAGGGATG
>NZ_JANAVJ010000071.1 GCF_024213375.1 Paenibacillus sp. MZ04-78.2
TGGTGGAATTGATTTTATCGAAAGAGCGTCCTTTTTTCAATTTTCGGCTTCCTGATTCTGGTTAATCAACAGGCGTGTTATATAGCATACCTTATTCGAAGGTTAGCACCTCATGTTGTTGTAAAAGATCGCTCGTATAAACTGTTAGTCAAGGATAGTACTGATCGAGGTGTATTTCAATTAGAACCTGACTTGTTGATCTCAGGAATCCATGGTCAGTCTATGATAATAGATACAAAGTGGAAAATGATTGATAGCTCGTATAACCGGCATGGTGTCAAACGTGAAGATTTTTATCAAATGTATGCCTATCTTACTCGCTATGAACGTGTAGGAACAGTTATATTGCTCTATCCTCATCATGATAGAGTCAATTGGGCGAATGGAGAACCTTTAGAGTCATGGTATGTGGAGGGACGACAGGATAAAAGAGTACTTGTTTACTCTATTAATTATGAGGATGAAAGGCTTGCTCTACTAAAGTTACAATTAATAATGAAAGGTATAGTTGAATAAAGAATAGATATGTCATAAAAGAAACAGTTATAAAGGGAATTTTCTATTCTATGTCGAATTATGTAATATCAAATGATTTAAAGAAGACTTATGGGGAACATCTGTTTGTGACAGCCTTTCGTCATAAGTCTTTGCTATAATTTTAGGTATAATGCATGAATGTTTCTAAATTATTGGAGGGTCTTATGATTACAGGTGAAATTAAGAATAAAGTAGACAAGATTTGGGAGACTTTCTGGACAGGCGGTATCACGAATCCGCTTGAGGTCATTGAGCAATTTACCTACCTTCTTTTCATTAAAGGGTTGGATGATATAGAAACCACGAAGGAAAGCGAAGCGACCTTCTTGGGTTTAACCTACGAAGGAATGTTTCCGAACGAAAAGCAGGATTTGCGTTGGAGCAAATTCAAGAACATGGAAGCGAACCAAATGTATAACTTGGTGCTCAATCAAGTGTTTCCTTTTATTAAAACCTTGCATCAAGACGGAGACTCAGCTTATTCCAAGTATATGGGGGACGCTATCTTTAAAATTCCAACACCTCAGATGCTGACAAAGATTGTTGATGGCATCGACGGGATCGACATGGAGAAGCGGGACGCCAAGGGCGATTTGTACGAGTATCTACTTTCCAAAGTAGCCACAGCAGGAACGAATGGGCAGTTCCGTACGCCGCGGCACATTATTGAGATGATGGTTCGTCTGATGAAGCCAACTCCAAGTGATGTAATTGCTGATCCGGCGATGGGGAGTGCTGGATTCCTTGTAGCAGCACAGGAGTATGTAAGAGAGCATCATGCGGACTTGTTCCTGCATGCTGGGCTTAAGAAGCACTTTCATCAGGATATGTTTCATGGTTTCGATATGGACCGAACTATGCTTCGTATCGGTGCGATGAATATGCTACTGCACGGGGTGGACCAACCTAATATTGAGTACAAGGACAGTCTCTCCGAACAAAATAGAGACAGTGAGAAGTACACACTGATTCTCGCCAATCCGCCGTTCAAAGGTTCGCTGGACTATGATGCAGTAAGCGGCGATTTACTAAAAATTACGAAGACGAAGAAAACCGAGCTTTTGTTTCTAGCGCTTATTCTTAGAAGTCTCAAACTCGGAGGTCGAAGCGCCACCATTGTGCCGGATGGCGTGGTATTCGGAAGCAGCAACGCACATAGGGACATTCGCAAAGAGTTGGTGGATAACCATAAGTTGGAAGCGGTCATTTCAATGCCAAGTGGAGTCTTTAAGCCTTACGCTGGCGTAAGTACGGCCATTCTCATCTTTACGAAGACCGGAGCAGGTGGTACAGATCAAGTATGGTTCTATGATATGAAAGCAGACGGATATTCGCTTGATGATAAGAGACAACTAATCGAGCAGAATGACATTCTAGATATCGTAGAGCGCTTTGGCAATCTACAAGGGGAGATTGCGCGGAAACGTAGTGAGCAGAGTTTTTTAGTAGGTGTGCAGGAGATTCGAGATAATAGCTATG
This sequence comes from Paenibacillus sp. MZ04-78.2, assembly GCF_024213375.1. Classification (GTDB taxonomy): domain Bacteria; phylum Bacillota; class Bacilli; order Paenibacillales; family NBRC-103111; genus Paenibacillus_G. Next base: position 2,017 of record NZ_JANAVJ010000071.1, read on the forward strand.
ACTTATCTATCAGTAAATACAAGGAAATTGAGTATGAGGAAGTAGTATACGCGCATCCTCGCGAAATACTCTTGAAGATTCAACAATTGGAAAAGGAAATTCAGGCAGGGCTTGAAGAGTTGGCTGGGATGATTGAGAGGTAGGGAATATGATTAAAACTATGATGAACATGATATCATTAGCCGATGTATGTGAGATTAATCCATCAAAAAATATTACTGGGTTAAACGACCAATTAGAGGTTTCGTTCCTCCCTATGAGTCACGTTTCGGAACAAGGTGAGGTTAAGTTAACCGAAACGAAGCGATTAAGGGAAGTTAAGGCTGGCTTTACTTATTTTGAAAATGGAGATGTATTATTTGCAAAGATAACTCCTTGTATGGAAAATGGTAAGGGAGCTGTCTTAACAGGATTAAAAAATAACATTGGTTTTGGATCAACAGAATTTCACGTCTTAAGGCCTAAAGCAGGAGTAAATAGTCATTGGTTGTATCACATTACAAAATCTAAAGAGTTTAGAAAATTAGCCGAAATTAATATGACTGGAAGTGCAGGGCAAAAAAGAGTGCCGGTATCATTTTTTCATAAGTTTAAGTTAAATGTACCTACCCTTGAAGTACAACAAAAAATAGCGAATACACTCGACAAAGTCAAAGAGCTAATTGACAAAAGAAAAGTGCAAATCGAAGTATGTGATGAACTGGTAAAATGTTTGTTTTATGATATGTTTGGTGATCCAGTAAAAAATAATAAAAATCATAAGATAATATCGCTCGAGGAAATTGGAGAATGGAAGTCCGGAGGAACGCCTTCAAGAAGTAATAAAGAATTTTACAATGGAAGTATCCCATGGCTATCTTCTGGTGAACTAAACAGCATATACACTAAAGATAGCTTAGAACACATTAATGAAGATGCAATAAAAAATTCATCAGCGAAATTAATACCTAAAGAAAGTTTGCTTCTTGGAATGTACGATACAGCAGCCTTGAAGTCAACGATTAATTTAGTGGACTGTGCATGTAATCAGGCAATAGCATATGCAAAATTAAATGACAGTATGGTGAATACAGTATTTGTCTACTATGGTATACAATTTGGTAAGGAATTCTATAAAAGCCAACAAAGAGGGGTAAGGCAAAAAAATCTTAATCTCTCAATGGTTAAAGATATTAAAGTATTATATCCGCCTTTAGATCTCCAAAATCGTTTTGCAGAGCAAGTCAAAAAAATTGAATATCAAAAACAACGACTTCAACAAAGCCTTACTGAACTAGAGAATAACTTTAATGCATTGATGCAGCGGGCGTTCAAGGGCGAATTATTCTAGGGGGATGCCCATGTGTACGAACTTTGATTTCTTAAAAGAGAAGGCCACCTTTCAATCCTTCGCAGCTAGTGCTATTGAGGCGGAAAAGAGCCTTCTTGTTTCTCCAGCAACTTGTGCGATTCTGGCTAGACGGGCACTTGAGCTTGCCATCAAATGGGTGTATACGTTTGATAACGAATTGACAATCCCTTATCAAGATAACATTTCCAGTCTCATTCACGAGCCGACGTTTCGGCAGATCATTGACCCTCAGCTATTTCCACTGATGAAATACATCATCAAATTGGGCAACACGTCGGTACATACGAATGCCTCAATAACTAGGGATGAGGCAGTACTCTCGATCCGCAATCTGCATGAGGTCGTTCGCTGGATTGATTACTGCTATGCCGAAGAATACACTTGTCCAGACTTTAATGAGGAGATCCTTCATACCGGGGAAGAGAAGCGTACGAGGCCTCAGGAGCTGCAGGACCTCTATGAGAAGCTGAGTTCCAAGGATCAGCGTCTAGAAGAGCTTCGCAAAGAGAATGAGGCGCTTCGTGAGGCAATGACGGCTCAACGTATAACCAGTACTGAGAACTATGATTTTGAAGTTGATGCGTTTAGTGAAGCAGAAACCAGGTCTAAATATATTGATTTGGAGCTAAAACTTGCTGGCTGGGAGATGGGACGCGACTGTATAACAGAGGTGCCAGTGGAGGGAATGCCTAACGCTACGGGTACAGGATTTGTGGATTATGTCCTATATGGCAGCAACGGCAGACCACTAGCCATCATTGAGGCAAAGAAGACTGGGAAGGACCCGATCGTTGGCTCTCAACAAGCCAAACTATATGCAGACTGTCTACATAACCAAACGGGGCAGCGGCCGGTGATCTTTACGACGAACGGTTTCGAGATCAACCTGTTGGATGACGCGGAAGGCTATCCGCAGCGACGGGTTTCAGGACTCTTTACGAAAGATGAGCTGCAGCTCATGGTAGACCGGAGATGTAGTAAGGTCCTTTTTACCTCAGTGGAGATTGATGAGAAGATTACTAATCGTTACTACCAGAAGCAAGCGGTTATGGATGTGTGTCATGCCATAACGAATAAACAGCGCAAGATGCTGCTCGTTATGGCTACTGGTAGCGGAAAAACGCGGACGGCGATTTCAATCGTAGATGTATTAATGCGCCATAATGTGGTCAAAAATATACTTTTCCTAGCCGACCGTAGGACGCTTGTGAAGCAGGCCAAACGTAATTTCAGCAACCTGCTTCCTAGTCTTACGTTATGTAATTTGCTTGAGAACAAGGATAACCCTGAGCAATCCCGTATGATTTTCTCTACCTATCCTACAATGATGAATGCGATTGATGATTCAAAGAGGCAGGACGGTAAGAAATTATTTACTCCGGGGCATTTTGATCTGATCATTGTCGATGAGAGCCACCGCAGTATCTATAAAAAATACAGGGATATCTTCGAATACTACGATGCGATGTTGCTCGGATTAACAGCTACCCCTAAGGATGAGATTGATAAGAATACGTACTCCATTTTTGAGTTAGAAAATGGCGTACCTACCTTTGCATATGAGTTAGAGAAAGCCGTAGAAGATGAATACTTGGTAGATTACAGAGTATTAGAGAAGAAAACCAAGATTATGGAAGACGGGATTTACTATGATGAACTCAGTGAGGAAGAGAAAGAGGAGTTTGAGAAAACTTTCGATGATGATGAGACGGTAGATGATTCCATTGCGAATACAGCTATAAATGAGTGGTTATTCAATGCGAACACTATAGATCTAGTTCTTGATGAGCTAATGGAGAAGGGGCTTCGGGTAGAAGGTGGAGACCAGCTTGGCAAAACCATTATTTTTGCTAAAAGCAGCCGTCATGCTCAGGCGATCGTCGAACGTTTTCATAAAAGATATCCGGAACATGGCAATCACTTCATGAAACAAATAGATTACAGCATTAACTATGTAGATTCGATTATAGATGACTTTAGTACGAAGGAAAAGTTTCCACAAATCGCGGTTTCGGTGGACATGCTCGATACTGGTGTTGATATCCCGGAGGTACTTAATCTTGTGTTTTTCAAGAAAGTAAGATCCAAGTCCAAGTTCTGGCAAATGATCGGCAGAGGTACAAGATTGTGTAAAGACCTGCTTGGAATAGGGATGGATAAAGAGCGGTTTCTGATCTTTGATTTCTGTAATAACTTTGAATTCTTCCGGGCAAATCCGAAAGGGTTGGAGGGCGAAATTGGCGCGAGTCTGACAGAGAAGCTCTTTAGTGCCAAGCTTGACATTGTGCGCGAGTTTCAACACCTGAAGTACCAGGAAGAAAGTGACTATATCCGATATCGGGAAGATCTTCTCCGTGATCTCTTAGGTTCTGTAAGGGATCTAAATGAAGAAAGTTTCCGTGTAAAATTAAAGCAACGGTATGTAGAGATCTACAAGAATAAGGATTCATGGCAGAGCCTGAATGCTGCGAGCGTCTCAGAACTCAAGGAGCATATTGCTCCGCTGATCACCCCTCTCCAAGATGATGAACTTGCCAAGCGTTTCGATCTGTTAATCTATACTATAGACCTGGCATATTTACAGCAAAAAAATGCTACAAAACCCATCCGGAGTATTGTACGAACCGCTGAAGCACTTAGTAAGCTTGGGACTATTCCTCAAGTATTGGAGAAGAAATATATTATCGAAAAGGTGCAGACCGACGAATTCTGGCAGCAGGCTGATGTTCTGGAGTTGGAAGAAGTACGGGTTGCTTTACGCGAGTTAATTAAATTTATTGAAAAGAGTAAGCAGAAGATTTATTACACCGACTTTAAAGATCAAATCATTGAAACCCGAGAGAGCGGGGCCATCTATAATACGAATAATTTAAAGGATTATAAGAAAAAGGTAGAACACTACCTCAAAGAGCACAAGGATGAGCTTGCAATCTACAAGCTCCGTAATAACAAGCAGCTCACTACAGTCGATCTCCAGACGCTGGAGCGTATCCTATGGGAGGAGCTTGGAAGTCGTTCTGAGTATGAGAAGGAGTTCGGTGATACAGCAGTAAGTAAGCTAGTACGAAGAATGGTTGGGCTTGACCGCGCCGCGGCGAACGAAGCCTTCAGTGCATTTCTAAGCGAAGAAAAACTGAATTCAACACAAATTCGCTTCGTAAAGCTTATCGTGGATTATATCGTTGCGAATGGTATGATCGAAGATAATCGAATTTTCATGGAAGAGCCTTTCCGTAGCCTTGGCAGTATTACGACGTTATTTAAGGATAATATGGACGATGCGAAAGAAATCATGAATGTCGTTTCGGCAATAAAAAGGAATTGTGAAATAGTTGTTTAGTTTAAGTACTAATTTAGGGCACGCACTTATGCGTGCCCTATTCTTTATCTTGCTAAGTATCTAGTTTATGAGTTTTTCGCTCTGTCGAATGACACAGTTAAATATAACTATGGCATGTCTTATTGGAATCAGAAAATTGTGATTTTTTGTAAGTCGATGGAGGATTTCAGAAATTGTGATCGAAAATAGTTAAGATGTGGAATCCTGGTAGATTTCCTGTTAAATAATTACCCAGATTGCCTAAGAGTAATAAAAAAGATAACGATAGGGACTGAATTTATTAAAGTATGAAATATCATTTTGAGATTACCCAAATGAAACCGGATGTTATATCCATAAAAAATCTCAATTATTACTCTGATGATCTAACGATACTTTTTAATCGGAAAAAATTTTTTCTCGAAGACTTAGTGAATTTGGAAAAAACGGCGGAGTTCAAAGAAGAATTTATTGAGGTTTTACCGGGAATCTATACAAAGATTATTCAGGATAATAAATTAAAACGGTGGCTCAAAAAGTTCAATAAACTAGACCATTTGATTTCTTTTGAATTATGGAATAAAAACATGAGAGATAAGATAGCCGTTCGATATGATGACGCGTATACGAATTTTTTATACGTAAATCATGAATTCAGACGAGATCGCCTAGTCGGTACAGTAGGCTCGACAAGAGCAACCTATGTCGATGTTAGTCAGATTAAAAACTACCCATACTTGCTGACAGGTGATGCGCGTAAGTGCGCAGTATGGCGTTGGTTTGAAAAACAGAATTTAATAGACACATGGGGGGATTACTCTCCATTTACTGTCCAGGAAATGCTTACATTATCTTCAGAACGACAAGAGTTTTTGGAAATATGCAGAAGATCTGAGCACTGTGGCTCACTGTTGAGAAAATTTGAAACAGATACGTATCGAGAAGATGTACCCGATTATGATCAAATTCAGCTGGCGAATTGTAATGGGGAACTCGTAGCAGAAGAAGGAAAGCATCGAACCTGCATTGTCAAAAGATTTAAAATTCCTAGTGTATACGCGTTAGTGTATGATGTTTCGGAAAAAGAGACTGGAAAGTTAGAAGATCCATTTAGCTTTGCATGGAGGGCACATAAGGAAACATCACAAATTATAAAAGGATACTATAAATCGTTTCAAGAAGCAGGATTGAACAAAGATCAAATAACATTTGTTTTAGAAAACGGACTTAGAGGATCAGAATTGTTCGAATATATCCAACATTGCACAAGGAAAAAAATCAGCTCGTGAGATTACCTTCAGTATAGACGTTGAGACAGATAGAGTGCGAATTCAGCTCAGATGCACACTTTATTTGTCTTTTGTTTTTTTATTACAAAGTCTGGGCTTCACTTCTTCAGTCAACATTTCTGAAAAATGAGAGGAGAGTGGGAGATGCTAACCGTAGAGCAGTACATCGCAAAAATGAAGAAGAAAGACAAGCTGGATGAGTTTAATTTTAGAAACCATGCTGAAAATATGTCAAACGTAATCAAGTACGTGATGGATTATTTTAATGCTTATCTTGACCCGGAAGCCGTAGACTATGAGAAGATCAAAGTTGAACAGTCAGTATCAAAAATTGAACAGGAGATCGGCAATATTTTTCCCAAAAGTAAGGACTTTATTGTAGATTACTACAGACAAACAAAAAGCCGTATTGATAAGATGTATAGATCATGGTTTAACGAACTCAAATATGTCGATCTTTTTTACTGCAAAGAGGATTTAAATTATGCTGTAGATGAATTTTGTGATAGCAGAAAAATGAGGGAAACCGGCATTGAACAATATAAGGACAGACTCATAATCTTATGTGAGGAAATTAAAGAACAAGAAATTGAAAAGCCTTCAATCACTGGATTCAAATATTTGGATCATTCATTAATTGCTTGGGTTAAAGAAGTTTACCGTGGATATGGAGTTAATTTATTTCAGTTTGCTCAAAGTTACATTAGACCTTACTACAAGGAATATGTTGAACTTATTTACAATAGAGAACGGGAACAATTTTATTATATTAATCGATATAATCACAGATATAACAACAACCCTTTTGATATCGATGAAATGTATGAAGAGAATCGCCATAGACCATTCATTAATGGCCGAAAAGGCGAATTGGAAATGCTGGTTATGCATGTTTGGATTTTTGAGAATGTACACGATACCGAATACTGGCCTGAGTATATGAATTTATGTGTATCTACAGGTAGAGTTAGTATCGTTGGACCTGTCAATATTTTGATTCCCGCGAAAATTAAAGGCATGGAATATCCGAATGAAATACAAAGTTCTATTTCATTTATTGAAACGATGACAGGTTCGATTAAGGAACAACCGGAGGGAACATATATTTTACGTTTGCATTATGACAAGGATAATGATGCGTTCTGGAAGGACACGGCGAAGTTGAATCAGATTATTCAAAATCTTAGTGATACATTTGCAAAGTACGGTGAACCGTTTGCTTTGGAACTGCTGCCGCCGCTGCGTGCACCAGAATATAATGAAGAAGAGTTTTTTACCCAATACCGTTTTTTAGAAAAATCTATGAAAAAATATAGAGATATGAAAATTGTACTGGTAAACGGGCCTCGCAGACATAGCTCCAAGCCCAAATACCTTATGCAAACTACAGAGGATATTGTTAAATTAAGAGGCATTGTCAAAGAGATGAAGTTTAAAATGAAGTTTGCAATCGACATTTCGAAGTTAATGAAAAATAAGACCTATCTAAGTCAATTTGAAGATGACTTTAACCAGCTTGCCGAAATGCGGAATGCAATTGTTGGCATACATCTGTCTAAGTTATCGACCAGGTCCACTTTTGCGAATTACCTATATAAAGGCGACAAAGTTTATTTGAATAAACACGATTATCCCCGGATTTCTGAGTTCATGGGCTGTATTTCTGCTTTATTAAACGATAACTTAAGTCGTTACTTTATACCTGATGGAATGAGCAGTACCTATGAACTTGAAGAACTAACGGATGACCTTCTTAGAGCTGGTTTCACGTTCTCTACACAAGGGGGGTGAAGAGCTGTGTTTGGGGGAAGGCGACTAGAATTTGTTGATTTTAACCATATATCAATTGAGCAATTGAAAGCGCTTAATGGAATGAATGTAATTACACCCGAATCTGAGAAAATTTTCTTAAAGTGGTGTGATGAAATTCGGGTGAATAAAAGGGTTTCTCAGTATCATCCACTTATTATCGATTATCAAGAAGAAATTACTTATAGAATGAAAAGGGACGAGGAACACAAGTTTAGAGATATACTTGAGCGTTCCATGATCAGTAAAACTGAATATCGCCGTAATAAAGCCGTTCTTCCGATAGCTGTATCCAATCAACAAGTTAATCGAGTATCCAGAATTATGAACATATTGATTCAATCCATTCAGGAACTGGGCGGGTCAATTTCAGTTGATTCGAGAGAAGACGATAATGCAGCAATAAGATTGTTTGATCAAAAGTTTTCATTACAAGTAAGGGAACTTATGGTGAAAAGGCGTTCGTTGTTGTCTGAATCGATCAGTGAAAGGTCATTAACAACATTCGGGCCAATGTACGAGAAACTTCCAAGTGGAAGACTTGAGTTTCAATTTCATGAAATGTTAGATTACAGAATGAAAAATAGAGTTTCAGAAACAAATACGTTCTCAGATTCTGTTGACGTGCCAATAGAGGAACAGATTGGGGAAATATTTAGGACGTTATTAAAAATAAGTGGCGAGGCTCTAATAGCCAAATTCATTGCAGGTCAAGAAGATGAAATAAAGAGACAAGAACAACTGCGACTTCGTGAGGTCGAGACTGAAAAGAGAAAGAAACTTGAGAAGTTAGAAGAACAAGAACACCGAAAAAAACATTTGATGGGAAATATCGATACTCAAATGAGAAACTGGTATAGGTCACAAGAACTTCGAAAGTTTGCAGGTGAGTTGGAAGCATTCACCTCTACGCTAGATGATCCAATTAAGAAGGGTCAATTAACCACATATATTCAGTTAGTACGACAACTTGCCCAAGAAAGCGATCCAGTTTTGGACATTCTTAATGAAATCAGGCTTATAGGAATGGAAAAACTCACATGAATGTAGCTTTGTGTCGCCGCGGCGCTTTTTCGTTAGGAAGTTAGTGAAAGTAATGACAATGTCGACAATCTTTCTTATCTAGGAGGATTAATAAAATGGAGTATGTACTTCGTGATACCGATATTTTCGATCCAACGCTTGCTGAGAAATTCGATACAATCATCTTGAATGAAACACCCCCATTCGAAGCGGAAAAAGTGTATAAGTTCACTGCGAGCTTTCATGTTGATCTTTTAAAGGATCTATCTAGGGCGTGTCTGAAAACTATCTATTGCTTCAAAGAAGAAACCGTAGCATAATTTTACAGGGACGAGATCACGAGG
>NZ_JANAVJ010000072.1 GCF_024213375.1 Paenibacillus sp. MZ04-78.2
GCGCGTCGTAATCAGTTACGTATATGATCTCATGAATCCCGTCGTTTTTCTAGGTGTGGAGGATTTGACGCTTACAGGTATGCCGGGGGGTGACGAGGGCGATCAGCTTCGAGACGCACATCCAGAGATTCATCCGGCTGACGCCGGTTTCACGTTTTCACAGAAGGCGCTCAATCGGTTGGAATTTGCTCAACATGATCGAGAATAAACGCTGTTCTCTGGTCGATCGGTAGCTTGGGTACAACAATCAGTTCGTAATCCAGTTGCTTATAGGTTTCAAACAAGATGTGATACGTAGCCAGCGCCTCTTCAAAATCCTGTACTCTTTCGCTGTCCGTTTGGTAGATTTCTTTCCAGGGCGGCAAAATAAACACTTGCTTGTTGTATCTGTATTTCTGAACTGCGGATTCAAGCCTCTCTGACATGGGGGCATGGATTAAAGAAGAGTAGGCCAACGTATCAGGGATGCCTCTGTCAAAAAACAACGTGTGCCCCGGCCGATTGGATAATGCTGCATGGTAGCTTTCGATAGATTTATCCAGCATGAGGTCGCGATATTTGATTGCATTTTTCCAAGGTAAGGCATCTCCGTCGGAAGACATCTCTGCTTGGATGATTTCTCTGGCGACTTCCGAAACGTATGGATAGCCGCTTCTCTGTAGTTCATTCAGCAAGGTAGTTTTACCTGCACCGGGCCCACCGGTGATAACAATAAAATCTTTCCTGAACAATGTACGGTTCGTCATTTTTAGTCTCCCGTCAATGAAGTTAGTCCCTTTCTCCGGGAAGCTTGCATTCTAGAGAATTTGACCCGTTCCAGCGCTGCCTTACCTCTGAAATCGGCAATCCTGAAATATCAATCCCTTAATCCAAAATTTTATCCTCCTTACTCGAACAACGAAGGTGGTGAGTCCGGCATTCAGCCGGAGTCTCAATTCCTCATAGGTACGTTCGAAACACGAAATTGCGCAGGCGTTTGTTCGCGGTGCTGCTGTTTCAATTCCTCATAGGTACGTTCGAAACCCATAAAAACCCCGCTACTACGCCATTTTCACATATCCCACACTTTCGTATCTCCAACAGCTAACGCTACAAACCCTTCTGCCGCGCAGCTATCGTTATCGTCGACCCCCGAGTTTTTTTGCAGCATTGGGGATCGACGACAAAAAGCATAGTTAAATTATAAGGCTTTGTCCGCCTTTTTCCAAGCCAATGATCTCCCGATTCGAATACTTCTGAGTGCGCCAAGTATAGAAAATAACCGAATCCTCATCGTCTTTAGATTATTTTGTCTTGAGCACCCGGATCTAATTGAGGCCATCGGACGACTCAAACAATAAATGAAGCCCAACTTGTGAATCGTAAGCATCCGTTCCACGCAGAATGGGAATACGGTGTTTCAGAAATTGTTCTTCGCCTACTAATCTCAATGCCTTTTTCTGCGGTATGTTCAACACGTAATAGTTAAACAAAATCATAAATTGCTTTCGATCTTCAAATGATAACTTTCTCATATATTCTTTATCCGAATATCGCTCATATATGGCTTCTGCATTGTAGGCCTTGAACTTATTCTGTAAATACGAATACGACTTTGGTAAAAGGTTTTGTTCTTCTTCATTTGGATTCCATGGGACAAAGACAGGCAGTTTCACCAGCAAGTTTTGTTCAAAGGGGTGAAAAAAATTCGATAGTTTCTGCCACTCCCCTTCATAAGCATCGCGAATGTAAGCCATAGCCGCTTCAAATGTATTGTATCGAAACATTTCTTGGTAATAAGTTTGAACTAACGCCGTAAGCTCTGATTCCCTCCATACCGATTGTTGTTGTAACAATTGGTCGGTAATCTGCTGCAATGGTTTTAGATAGATCAAACTACGCGTATCCATGATGCCTTTACGATAAAATGGAAAGACCGACACGGTCCCTATAGCTTCGCCTTCCAGATGACGATTGACACGCCCCGCGGCCTGTACAATGGAAGGTAAAATCGCTGATGCTCTTGCCACATGCTGAAAGCTAACATCCACGCCAGCCTCAATAACCTGAGTAGAAATAACATATAATGGGTACCGGCGTTTTTTCTGGTTTAATTCTTGTTTGATTGTTTCAATTAATACTTTTTTATGAATGGGGATCATCAGCCCATGCAGCAAATAAGCTCGTTCCGTTTTTATATTTCGATAAACCCGGTATGCATCTTCGATCGTATTCAGGATGGCAGCTTTCGTTGACACCTCTTTTTCCTTCAAAAACGAAGCTAGAGAAACTTCGTCCCGAGCCTCTTCAAGAAGCAATTGGTATCGGTCATGATCGGAGGTTGCACGTACCTGAAGAGGGACAGGCAGCTTAGACAGTCCATAATGAAATGGAGGCATCGTCGCGGACAAGAAAATGACCTTGAGATTCATGAGATCGGACAAGGCTTCCAATCCGCACAGAAACACATTCCATACTTCGGGACTCAGGATTTGAGGTTCATCTATGATAATAACTGCATTTTGCAAAAACGCCCGTCGCAGTACATCCTGAGAGCGCTTTGGGAACAACGCCTTCCCAAACTGATGAAAACTGGTGCAAACAATAGCATGCGCCCAAGACTCTACCGCTAATTGGCTCTCACTCGTTCTTTGATCATTTTCGTCCCGATCCTCCAATAAGGCCAGCGAATGATGCTCTAACGTTTTCTCCCCCATTACTTCTTCGATAACCAGACTGGTCTGTTCTAAAATAGACAAGTATGGTGCGACATATACGATTTTCTGAAAATCCTGCTGTTCGCCAAACCAAGAAGCAATTTTCAAAGAGGTGATCGTTTTTCCGTATCCCGTCGGCATATGCAGCGTATAAAACCGTTCCTTGGGATCTCGAAGCAATTGTGTCATGATATCTTCTTGAGCTTGTAATCGTACCGCGGACAACAAATGATTCTGATTTTTTTTGCAATAGTTATCTATCCGTTCCAGATGACATTGATGCGCATATTTATCGAACCAGATTGTTGTCACTTGCTTTACATCAAAACGATCACCCGCGATTAAGCCCGTCGTTATGTGACGCCATACCTGGACTTTGCGCATCAAACGAAGCGCCTTCCACGATCCATAGCCTAATTGCAACGCGTCAAGCGCCTCTTCTACCGCTTCCTCTGCTTCCTTCAACCACTGTTCCAAACTAGCTGGATTGATCTTGACAGCGGATAATTCCTTATACTGTTCGTGGATAAAAGCCTCTATTCCCGCAAGATCAAGTGAAGGCCAGTCATAGCATGTAAGCCAAGCTTCGTCCGACAAATTGTGCAAGCGACTATGGTGATCTGCAATATCCCGAATCAGCCCTAACCATTCGGATTGGTACTGCTCCCATTCTCCTATGCCTTGGAGCAAATGGTATCCAAGATAGGAAAAAAAGAAGGCCCCGCAGGCAGAATGATTGGGACCCTTCTTCTTTTTTAGATGAATATAATCTTGCCACTTGGCATGGCTTTTGGCGATATCATGACAAATTCCGGCCAGTCCTGCCAATCGTCTAAGTGTATCTGATTCTTTTTCCAGGAACATTTCTATCGAATGTCCGACTTGGATTAAATGATCGCGCAATAACGAGCCTGGTCTGGCAATACATTGGTCGAAAGCAACTAGACGAGACATACTGCTTCCCCTCCGATCGTGAACACTCCCAAGTTTCCGTCGGCATCTGATTTTTGCCGGAATGTGATCGGATTGCCATCCTTTTCGTAAATATACGATATAGATTTCTCGAAAGTCCGATTCCCCAAGTAATCCTTCATAAAGCCCCCCGCCCGACTGTAGGTTAGACTGGACTGAGTTAGAAGTAAATCTTCGATAAGCGATGTCGGAACAACAGTACGAGTCGTAACAATATCTTCGTCCGCACGCTCCACATGCTCATCAATGGTAACAAGTCGAGGGAAGGTAAGTGCAAACGCAACGCCCAAATAAGTCGGATAAACGGATTGTCCTTGCTTCAATTTATCCTCCAGCAAATCGGTATATTGTTCACCTGTGTAATATATGCGATAAGCCGGATTGACAAGCAGCTCAATCGTTGTCGGACGATTAAAGGTATTGCCGGCGTCTTTGCCCAGCATGGATAATTGTTGTGCCGATGTGCGCACGGGACGCAATAGCTGGATTCCTACTCGATCACATGTGACAAAATCCGTAATGCCTATGATTGCGCCTACCATCCCTTTGACTGCGGTGGGAGTGATAAACGGGTATGTCAGATGAGTCGCCGTCGTATCCGGCCGCCGAAAATGTGCTATTGAGCCCTTTACATCAAAAATAACCGCTTTCATTATCATCGCCTACCATAAAGGTTGTAAGTAAGGTGAAATATCACTTTGCACACGCAAAGAGGGGTGAATCCAAATCCGACAACGTTCAATTTTTTCTTGATATTGCTCCAGAGTACGAAGCAACTCCGAAATGTCTAGCGTAATATCTTTTAGAGACGAAGGGCGGCGTCCCGCATCTCTCCATGCTTCTTCTCCCGGCTGCAACGCGATCAAATCTTCTAAATACCCAATCCGGAAAAATGGATCTGTATACTCCACATGCACCAGCATTAAAGGCTGTTGTTGACCCCGGCCACGCGCTTGACGATGCTGTGTGCCTTGCCATAATGCTTTGAGAAGCAATTCCTGGTCTTCGACTGTCATACCCGTCTGTTCCGCATTTTTCGCATTAATAACACCCGGCATAGCAAATACAGCGAATGGAACGATGTAGCTTGTCCATATGGTACCTTGCGTTTTCCCCTCTTCTCCTTCCTTGTCACCAGCACTCGGCATGACAACTGTTCCTTGGATGTATTGGCTGTCTACCGGGTGAAGAGAGTGCGCCCAACCGAACTGCACAGGTCCTGTCAAATGAAATTTCGGAGTTACCGAATACACGATCCCGAACGTACGAGTATCGAAGCTATGCTCCAGCAGTACCGATTTCATATTTTCCTTTGCTTCTTTTTTCTTGTCCACTTGCTCCGCAATCCATTCCGCCAAGCCTCCCCGTGTGAGCAATCTTCCCTTTTCGTTAAGCTTTCCTTGTACAAATATATAATTACGTTGGCTGCTTCCTCCGTTCGGCTCTGCTTCCAATACATAATCTCTCGCATCGCGTTTGATACTCACATCGCTTAACGAGATTCTGCCATCTTCCTCCGGGAACAGTCTGCGTGCGTCGCTGTCTTGGAGCGGATCGCGATTCGGAATCCCATCTTTAACCGATTTAACGAACAAGATTTCACCGTTACGTACTGTCATCTTATTATTCCTCCTCTTTCACCTTATGGTACATCAGGTAACCCGACCAGAAGGCGGTCATGAATTTATCTTTATCTGAACGGAGCGTCTGCGTTTGCTCTGCTTCCAGGAAACCGAGCAGAACTTGAGCTAGAACGGGTCGGAAATTTTTCCCGAGCTTCATGCTCCACTGCTCGGCAAGCTCTTCGCAGCGGAGAACACCGTATTTCCATATCATGTCCGGCGTAAGCTTGCTGCCAAACTTCATTACCCGTTGTTTCACATAGTCTTTACCGGTCTTGAATTGATGGGAATTCGAGAACTGCCTGAGCAGCAATCCCGTGACAAACCCTAGTTCTTCAGCCGATTGCAAATGAGATAACGATACCCCCCCAGCATGATAAACTTCTATGATATTTTCCCAGTCCGCCACTGTATTCACCCTTTCATCTCTTTGTATGACTTCCGCTTGGTATCGCGAATATAAGGCAAGGAAACCATAGTGGAACACCAGTTCTTCCCGCATCCCCCAGTCATCTTCCTTAAGAGCGAATTCCAATAGCTTAATGGCTGTATTCTTGTACAGACGCTGGGTCGTTATGGGTTGACGGTGCAAAACCGCTTGCAAGCTGCTCCATACATAACCTGGGCCATATGCATTTGCCAATAGTGAAGGAAGGGAACGGAGCCGATAGTATTCCTTATCTGTATTGCACCTTAGGGTTTTGACAATATGAAAAAGCTCTTTACGGTTAATCTCTTTAATTATGTTTTGCAACAATGTGGCTGTACTTGGAACGACATCTTCGATAATTTTGCGAACATGCATATCCCCCTTCGACAATTCACCCGAATAATACACAATCATCAAGCGGTATTCATCGCTTAGTGGAGGTATTACCTTATTAATGCCTGCTAAGATTTCAAGATGAATGTCGCTTTCACTCTTATCGGATTGATTCAAGATCCGCTTATACTTGTGATAGAGCTGCTCTGAATCGTCCTTCAGAAGCGAAAGCACGAACGGGACTCCGAAAATGGATTCGAAGCTGGAAGGCTTCATATGCCTTTTGGCTTCCGCGCTGGCTACCGGAGCAAACATTTCCTTGAGAATTGAATTCGTTACCGGAACTGTAATTTGTTTTAGCAACTGTGTGCCATACAAGAAGGCTTCGTAACTGGCGCGGTCCACCTTAATTCCGCGTGTCCATTCTTCCTTGCCCCAGTAAATGGAGCGAGGCATTTCCCAAGTTGGAGACATCCACAGCCAAAACTTATTATAAATCGAAGCAACTTCCTTCTCTTCCTGATTGGTAAACGTAGAAATTGCATTGCTGGCACTACCCAAGGTTTTTGCTTCCATGAATTTCGCCTCGACGATACCTGCCAAAGCTCGATCTCCATCAATATGAAGCTGTTTCCCAGGGGATAACCTGCTCTCGGCTATCCATAAATAGCGATCATCATCCTCGCACCTATTCTCTAGTGATCGATATTCAGGTAAGCTATGGTCGTAGATATATAGAATGCCGAGTTGTTTTTCTTGTTTAATAAAATTATCAAAATGAGGGGCTATACATTCGGCTACACGACGCGCAATTTCCCTAAGCTGTTCTTCACTTTTTTCTCTATAGGAAATTGAGTTTTTTAATCTAGGAAAGATTACCTCTGCTGCGAACGAATCAGGCTGCTTCATTGCTCGAATATGTGCTTCATACATTAGATAGCAGGGAATCGGATACACCCCTTGAGCATGAAGAGGATTCCCTCCGTTCGGATACAGAATGGGGTATGCATTATTTCTCTGTTTGCTTGGTACAAAGCTTTTTCCTTCTACATTACCTACCTCCGTGAAATGAAAAGCCGCCTCGTCCCCTTCCAATTCAATTAAAAATACATGTTGAAAGAAGTTCTTGCAGTTTTCGCTATCAACATCGGTCAGCCATCGGATGCGTTGTTGAATCGGCAAGTCACTATGTACAATGGGCCTGCCGATGCGAATGATGGATTCAGCAAGCATGTGCTCACCTCCTGTATATGACGAACGATCTAACAAAGCCATAGCTATTACACTTATTTTCAATGAACATGACCAGTATACCACAAACTCCAACTATTGGAATATCTGGATTAGTATTTTATCCTGGTTTTTTTCGAATTTTGTCACATCTCCGCCTATGCATCCAGATGACTTACCACGGTGAATAAGCCGGCTCCATTTGAATTTTTCCCCCCGATCCCAGCATCGTAAACAAGCTTCAGTAGCTCCGGATGTCCTTGCAGAATAAATTCGCCTAGCCAACCTTTGATGATTGTTTTTTTGAATGTAAAAATCACTTGTTGGGGATGCCGCTTATCAAGAGGAGTAAGGGTAAGTGTGCGGTCAAGCGGATCTTGGCCGAAGATGGCTTCGTATTTCTTGCGGGCGTTGGCAGCAATCAGTTCGCTGAAATCTTCTTCGGTAGGACTGTAGTAGTAGGACTTACGTTTACCATTATGCATGAACGTGCTGTACATCGTAACGGGAGTGAGGAAACGTATCCTCATGTGCCCGCTAATCTTTTCCTCAATCTGTTCGACGGAAAGGACGGTTGTCCGCTGATGTCCGATCATCACGTAATCTTTGGTAAATAGTGAAGAGACGAGTTCTTTCATCAACTGCTCGTCGCAGGTGGAGAATAAGAAGGAGACCGGGGAACTGAATGTGAGTTTGCCTTCAGATGCAGTGTGCTTCCCTTGCAGCCTGGAAAAGCAGAAGCCTTTGAAATTACGGTTCTCGTATTTGTAGCCCTCATTATGGAGTTGATCGCGATAGTGCTCGTTGCGAATGCTTGCATAGATCAGTCCGTGCAGCAGCTCGAAATGATGTACAGACACGATCAGTTGGCCGGGGAATTGGAGCGTTATTTTGACTCGCAAAGTGATCACCTGTTTCATTTTGTTTCTACTTTTAAATGGAATTGTGAGATGCTATAATCCATTATATATCATTAAATGAATTTATCAACATGAAATCCAAAAAAAAGAGGCGCATAGAACATCAGTTCCAAGCGCCATTTTCCTTATAGGTAGATGAATAGCCATTGAAAAGAAGAAAATTTCAAATCCTGTACAGGTAACTCAGTTCGTCAATCACTTTTAACAATGTATTATAGACAAACAATACAATGTTTACAAGGGAAGCATGGGTTGCATTCTCCTGAGAGGAGGTGATTTCATGAAAGTAAAGGATACCTTAAAGTTAATATTCTTGTTCGGCATGTTCATCCTCACTTTACTTTCCTGGCAATAACAAACAGAAAAACCTTAGTCAAAATCAATAAAAAGCTGCCTATTATTTATGCCCGCTCCATTTGTACGAAAACTCCTCATAGCAGGCATGATCAGAGTTCGCCAATTTGATACTCAACAAAGGGTCTTGTTTCTTAACTCCGTTATAGTCCATATGTTACGGGTAAATGATTGTTGAAAAATGAGGACAAACCATTATAATTTAGCTATGCTCATTTTGTCGTGGACCCCCAATACTGTAAAAAAGCTCGGGGATCGATGACAACGATAGCTGTGTGACAGAAGAGATTGGGACGTTAGCTGTTGAAAACATGAAATATGCGGGAATGACGTTGCAGCAGGATTTTTATAAGTTTTGAACGTACCTAAGAGGATTTGAAACAAGAAGTCAAATAAAATTGATTGGCTGGCGTTGTCGTTTTGAACATACCTATGAGGAATTGAAACTGAGATCACGACGGCCGATATACGGGGTAGCTTTGACTCGCTTTGAACACCTATGAGAAATTGAAATAAGCAAAATCTCCGTCGCTTGTTCCGATATCGTTATTTTGAGCGTATTTATGAGGATTAGAACTCAGTCTGATTTTCAATGATGTACCCAAAAGAGTCACGTTTTTGAACATACCCATGTAGATTTAAACCATGGCTTTGTTTCTTTGTCGTGTAAAGAAAAGAAACCCAAGGCTGCCGCTCATGGGTCAACACGAACATCAATTGGAGTATTTTCGAATGATTGATTCTAAAGCTACTGCGGAATGTTTAAAGCCGTCACTAACTCCATTAGCATACTTTTTTTCGGCTTCATCATGTCTGCTTTTAGCTTCAATATCCCAAATTGTTTGAATATAGTTAAGGTCTGCGATTAGTTTTTTCAGTTCTTGAAACATATCTCCTCCACGTTTTAG
Organism: Paenibacillus sp. MZ04-78.2; assembly: GCF_024213375.1. Lineage (GTDB taxonomy): Bacteria > Bacillota > Bacilli > Paenibacillales > NBRC-103111 > Paenibacillus_G. Next base: position 9,466 of record NZ_JANAVJ010000072.1, read on the forward strand.
GTCTTCCAATAGCTGACCGTTTGATGTTGAAGTACTTTTCCTATTTCCTTACCGAGTTTTTGAACTTGAGGTTCGCAATAAACGTTATGGGGGCCAAAACATATCATGTAACTAGAAAATGAATAGAAAAGCCTATCTATTTTTTTCTATACGTAGAACAGAGAACTACAAATAGATCACCACCCTTAAATACCGACACTTTTAACGTGTCATCGACATCATTGCACACCTACCCGTTTAAGGTGTCAACTCACATTCTCTATTTCATTGATTGACATATGTAAGTGGTAATCCTACAATTTGAGCAGAGGTGAGCAGCATTGATTCGTTCAAAATTAAGGTTAGTTCTTGACCAGAGGGGAATTTCCATTCGACAGTTAGCCAAAGATATTGATTATCGTTTCGATAGTGTACGGGCTTTGTATAACGATCAAACGGAACGTTACCCAAGGGAGCTTTTAGACAAGCTCTGTTCCTATTTAGGCGTTGGTATTGGAGATTTGTTAGAGTATCAAAATGAGGGCCAGTCAGTTGATTGATTTCCTCTTAATTCCTTACTTTCAATAACTTCCATTTAATCACAATATTGTCGTCGCCCCTCAATGCTGCAAAAAAAGCCGGAGGATCGACGACAATAAAAACTGCGCGGAAATAAAGCATTCTCTCATTCACACCGTTTCAGGCATTCCTTTTGTATTATCAAAAATGTCATATTTATAGGTTTTGAACCTACCTATGAGGAATTGAAACTTCAAAATTATCCAGCGTTCCGTTCTTTTTCAGATGTTTTGAACTTACCTATGAGGAATTGAAACTGCTACCGAGGCCCGTACCGGTTGCGCCGTGTTGGCGTCTTGAACCCACCTATTAGCAATTTTGAAACTTGGTAAGAGCGGCGAAGGAAATGAAGTTTATTGAATATACGAACATACATGCCAGAATGTCGCTGTTCAGTTGACCCCATCATCACAAAAAGGCTGCCAAGCACAAAATGCTGGCAGCCTTTCATTTCATCCCACATTTCGCATGTCAGTAAATGAAAATGAATAATAACAACCGCTGATGCGGTTCAAGAGGAACTGTCTTAGG
>NZ_JANAVJ010000073.1 GCF_024213375.1 Paenibacillus sp. MZ04-78.2
CCTCCCGTTCAAGATACCTTCATTTTCTCATGAGCTTGAGGTTCTTGAAAGGTGGTGAGTATTTGACGCTCACGTTTATACCCAAGCGTATGCCGCAACATATGGGGAGTCACCTTCACATGTATTCGATCCCCGTATTTGTTCAATATCAGATTAATCGCATTCCGTTCCAATGCACCGCGCTGCCCTATAAATAAATATTCCGAATCGTTTTCTGGTCTGACTTCCAAGTATCGAGTGATTGCTTTCCGTACATCCTTATTGATCGGTATCGTTCGGAAGGAGTTTCCTTTGCCGTATACTTTCAGCGTTCCCTTTCGCTCTGACAATTCGATATCTTGTAGCCGGATACCAACCAATTCGCTTACCCTGATGCCGGTTCCAATCAATATCTCGATCATACAGATATGCATTCGGTTGCCGAAACGATGAATTTCATTCCGCAGCTTCCACAAATGGCTATCTTCAAGTCCTTTATATTGCCGAACCGTTTTATCTCGTACCGCTTCAATATGTATAGCTTCCTTTATATAGCCTTGTTTGTACATCCATTGGCAGAATACGTTAATGCTGGCTATCTTGCGGTTGATCGTGATGACAGCTTGGTCAGTACTTTGCAGATGCTTCTTATACTCTACGCCATCCAATTCAATCAATCGTTCCAATCCATACTCCGTCTTGCCGCGATACCATGCCGTGAACTGCGATGTATCCCTCAAGTAGCAGGAAATTGTGTTCTCGCTCCGATCCTTGCTCCGTAAATGCGCCTCAAATGCCTGAATATACGGCATATCGCCCCCACCTTTCGCCTCGTGTGTCACATGATACGATGGGGTAGGGGAGACAGTCAACTCAGTACATAACTTATCTTATGCATTGATTATAGCTAATTTTGGGGCATTATTCCGGCTAAAATCTGCGTTTATCTATCGAAAAACTGACGGCATAACCTTATTGAACATCCTCATCCGGCTCCTCGAAGCCATCATCTACCGCTACCGATTCCTCCAGCATTTCACCCTCTGCTTCAATGACATCGGCTTCGATCATATCAAGAAATAGTTGCTTCCGTTGCTGTTCCAACGCTTTCGTATCAACAACGATCTCGCGGCGGTCATTCCATTCGTTTGGAGCGCGGTTCTTTAAATAGAAGATCATCGCGGTCGGGTTAGGGGGCTGATGGCGTTTAACCTTCTCGATTCGGGTACGCTTTTTACCGTTTTTGTCTTCTTCGACAATCGTTTTGATTTCTTCATACTCATACCCCATAGCAGTTTTCAAAAGTGAATTTTCCACGCGAGCAATAGTAACAGACTTGCCCCAATTTATAAGCTCAGCAAACATTGGATGCTTACTGGCATACTCATACCAAGAGGCAGGAGCAATTCCGAGTTTTTCACACATTTGCTCATTTGTTAATCCTTCTTGACACCATTCCTGAATCTCCGTCAATCTAGGCAAAACATGCGTTTCAAATTTCGATGGTCGCTCCATCATTTTGGAAAATTTAGGGTGTTTGTTCTCATATTCGTATAATGTAGTAATATGTATATCTAACCGAGCAGCGATCTCATTATCTGTTAATCCATCTTTTATCCATTGCTTTATTTCGTCTAAACGCGGCTCAACATTCAGTTCATACTTAGTAGGTTTCTTCACCTTCTTCTCCCTATTCATAATCACCTCACCTCCAAAAGAAAAAGCCTATGCGAGAGCTGCATAAACTTCTTTATCCACTTAAATATTTATAAACACAAGCATATCCGAATTTGGCGTCAATCTGTGACAGATAGTTCTTCATCAGCTAGGTCTCTCTTGTACGAATAATAGAGAAGCAAGGCGAAGGACACAAGATATAAAGGAATCAAAATAAAACTTTGTATTTTCAGTACTAAATACAGAGTAGAGAAGGCTATAGAAGCTAGAAATATTGCAATGTTTATGATTTTCATCTCTTGGCTACTCAAGGGCTTCATTATATTTATCAAACTTTTTCCTGCAAAAGAAAAGCCTAAGCGGAATTTATATAACGTATAAGCCAATAAAAAAGCGACCAAAATCTGAGTGGTTTGAACAGAGTAAGTAAGCAGCCCTTGCGGATCTAATCTGGGTGGCAAATGATCAAATACAAACATTGCGTAAAATAAATAGGCAAGAATGCTAATAATTCCATAGCCAAAATACATAGTCGATGTGAGAAAAGAGGTTAACCATGAATACCGTAACACATAATGGATGAACAAAATATAAAGAATATAGTGAAGAAAGGTATCCAATACAGCTGATCCTTCAAAGTACACTCTTACAACGTATGAGATTACAGCAATCAGGGTTGATAGAAAGGCTATTTCCTTAATATCCTGAATTCCCGTCCATATTATAACGAGGTCAGCGGCTCCGATGCAGTTGTGGAGTTTTTGATACTTTTTATTCCTATTGTTCAAATATTTATTGCCTTATGTAGTGTCATTCTTCTTATTTTCCAATTCGTTGTGAATAATAGGTTCGTTAATCCACGTTATAATTATAACGTAGATTAGCGAAGATTCTGATAGGCAAAATCGCCGAAAAGCCGCGGTATTACAAGGTTTTTACATCACCCTCGTTATAATTTTACGGGGATTCAGATTAATATGAGTCCAATAAGGCAGTCGAAAAAATCTCAGCATCAACGCAAATAAGGCAAATACGTCCAGCATTCCCATACCAATGTACAAGACGACCTGAGTAATGATTTTCCCTCCCCTTCCATAATGTTTATTGAAATGAACCGTAGCACTTACCAACTATTTTATATATCTTTCAACATAGGACCATTTATTCCTCTCTGTAAAATTAAGAAGGGCTAACTTAACAGCCGCCAATTTAACTCAGTCCACAACTATTAAGTTCCGCAGTTATCTCCTTCATTAACTTCTTGAAAAGAAATTGTTTGACCATTCCGAACCAAATGCACTCCATCATCACTACCAACATGAGCAATATATCGCTTTACAATGACATCTACATATTTCGGATCAAGTTCACTGGTATAACAAATTCGATCCGTTTCCTCACAGGCAATCAAGGTTGAACCTGAGCCGCCAAATGAATCGAGAACGATATCGCCAATCTTGCTTGCGTTTTTGATTGGATAGGAGATAAGGGGGACGGGTTTCATAGTCGGATGATATTCATTCCGAAACGGTCGGTCAAATTGCCAGAGCGTTGTTTGTTTTCTATCCGCATTCCAGTAATGGGCTGCACCTTGTCGCCACCCATAAATGATTGGTTCGTGTCGATAATGATATTGAGAATGTCCAAGCACCATCGACTGCTTAGCCCATATGCAACACTGAGAAAGTTTAAACCCCGCATTTTTAAAAGCCTGCCGAAAGTTGATTCCTTCTGTATCTGCATGAAAAACATAAATACTAGCACCATCGTCAGCTACCTCATACATGCGTTTATATGCTGCCAATAAAAACTCGTAAAACTGATCATTGTCCATTTTGTCATTTTCGATCTTTAGTGCATCTTTCGTCTTGCCTGTATAGTCCACATTGTAGGGAGGATCAGTTACGATCAACCTGGCTTTCTTCCCATCCATCAACGTTGCCATATCCTGATTGCTGGTGCTGTCACCGCACATTAATCGATGTTTACCTAATATCCAAATGTCACCTTTCTGAGTGATCGGTTGTTCCGCCAATGCTTCATCGATATCGAAATCATCTTCATCTGGTTCCTCGTGTTTATACAGCTCATCTAATAATTTCTCAGCTTCTGACATATCAAAGCCGGTAAGCTCAAGATTGAAATCCTCATGCTTCAACTCATCGAGCAGGGAGGAGAGGGCATCAAAATCCCATTCGCCAGTAATTTTGTTGAGCGCAATGTTCAAAGCTTTTTCTTTCGTTTTATCGATATCGATTAGCACGCAATCCACTTCATCATATCCGAGAGCCTTCAATACTTTTGTTCGTTGATGGCCTCCAATGATCGTGTAATCATTGTTGATTATGATCGGCTCGCAGTATCCGAACTCGTTAATACTATTTTTGATTTTTTCAAACTCAGGATCTCCCGGACGTAAATCCTTCCTTGGATTATAGTCTGCATGAACCAGTTGATCGATTTTTAATTTGATAAACTCCACTTACATTCTCCTCTCAATTTAGAAAAGGAACCCTAGCCAGCAGCCGAAGAGTTCCTATAATTTCGTTATGCTATTAAATAATTTAGGTAGTCTAAAACGCCTTCTTGATTCGGCATACTGGATTTGATATGTCCAGTACTTTAAATTGTTGTACCATTTCAATTTCTTCACCTCGTATTATTGGTTAGTAGGGGATGAAATTAATAAATCAACTGCGTCCTGTTTCGATCATAAAAAAAGAACCGTACGAATACGGCTCATAATTGATTTAGCATCACAGGGGCATAAAATTTTTTCACAACGTAATTGCCTCTCTACGGGCTGACAAGCCCGATCGTACAATTCATACAATTAAATATTACATGAAATGAGAATATAGTATAGCAATCGGTTCTTTGGTCAATTTATCTATTAAATAGCAACTAATTGCCCCGCAAAGGACAGCAGAAATACATTTTATCTATTACAATTCGCTTTTTTCTTTTTAAACACCAGTACAATTCCAACAACCAGAATGAACACACCAAAAAACACCTCAACAAGATGATACTTAATTAAGCGATGATAAGCCGCTGTAACATAAACTAGCTTATTATTAAAATCTAACTTACTCATTGCACCTTTTAAGTTTACGTTTTCGATTGGCTTATTACCTTCCCCAATCTTATTAAGTTCCATATTGGCATTTGAAAATTCCTTAGTTAATGAACAGATGCTTGTATGTAGAGTATTATTACTGTCGTAATTATTAGCAAACACTAGATAAGTTTGACCAACTTTATATTCATTCCCACAAGAAGATTCTCCACCAAAATTAGTATTCACGATAATTTGTGTTTGAGAAGTTCCCTTCCACGTTTGTTCTACATTAAAAAGAATTGCTTCTCTGTATTCAAGAATCCCATCCACATCAAATATCTCTTGTTTGGCTTCGAGCACCTTACCAGAAAACACAGCTTTGGCTTGTTCTAATGCTTTATCGGGGTCTGGTTTATAAGCACAACTACAAGCATAGGATTTAGTTGGAAATATGGAACTGATACAGCAAAATAAAACCAATAATGAAAGTGCGTGAATCAAATATCTTTTCATATGCTCAACCTTCCCTAATATCGCATTTTAAACCAATAGACGTTTGTTTTAATCTAATGTTTCAAGATTCAATAAGAACGTTGGCACAGAAAATCCTGCTACCACAATGGAAAGCAGATTACATTTCATCATTCATCTCCGCGCAACGATGAACCTGTTGCTTGGTCGCACCACCAATCCAAGGAAGAGCACCTTGGATATGGCGGATGCGTAAATTGTATTTTATCCTACTTCTTCACTTGGATAGTAAAGATCATACGGACAGGAGGACTTGAACATAATATGGGTGTGTTTTTGCCAGTATGCTCTATATAATGCTTAGAGGCATTTTTACATCCACTTTAATAAGTTATCTTTCCAATAATCCAATATCTTTTTCCCCTATTTTTTCCTCGTTCTTTTTCTTCTTCACTTTTAATTAAAAATTGAAGATCATTATCCCTGAAATATCCATTAATTGTATTATACCCTAGTGATCCATGACTACTTTTAGGGATATTGATTATATTTTGTTTAATAAAATCCTTAAATTGTTTTTGCTCATCCTTAAACATTTTTTTACCAACTAAAGCGTTGAGATAATCATTTAGAGTTAATGAGTCATAGTGATGTTCAAGCATCTCATACTTTTCCTTCTTCAATAAGCCTAATATTTTATTTTCATATCCATTTTCTTCTTTTAGGATTTCGTTAAAAGTATCAATGTCATACGTACACTTACAATACATGACTTCATTTACCGTTTTAATAATACTTTCATTTTCGAATGAATCGTAAATCATATCGCCAGAATATTGTCTTGGATACTTTTTTATAAAATCTTCTGTTGTATTTCCCGCAATCAAAAAATCTGCCATTTTTAATTTTTTGTTCAATTGTGTAATTCTGCCACCAATTGATTTGTGATTCATTTTTTTTATAAGAATAGTAATATTGTCGTCCTTTCCTTGCGTTCTTTTTCTTCCAATGCACTGAATTAATATATCAAAGTCCTCGATGTCCACAATTATGTATTTGACATCTTCGTCAATGATGTTAATCCCATTGTCCAATGTATGAGTAGTAAATAGAAACTGTTGTTCGAAACGTTCATCCTCTAACATTTTCTGAATTTCTTCTGTTTTGAGGTATCTCTTGTATTCTTTATTTCTATCACCACATACAAACAAGGAGTCTACAAACTCTTTGCTTAGTTTATATGCTCTTTCTGCACTGTGACAAAAATAAATGACCTTTTCATTTTGGTTTAATTCGAATAAAAATTTTTTTACTGTAGCATCATTTTCATAGAAAAATATTTTTTTGATATGATTATATTGATAATCAATTTCATATTTATTGACCTTTAAGTTTTTATGCCGTTCCAGATAATCAAGCATAAAGTTGCTTGTTGCCGACATGAAAATCCGAATACGATCATTGGCAGCAATTATCGTATCGAGGCTTAAATCTGTTGTATGATTAAAACTAGCATCTGTTATAAAATAATGATACTCATCACAAACAATATATTTATAAATGTCTTTAAAATGCGTAGTATTCTCATGCAAAACATGTGCCTGTATTTTTTGATAAGTGAATACGTCAATTATATCCGTCTTCTTGTCAGAGACTAATTCCTGTTTGATTTGCTGAAGCAACCTTTTCCTATTGACGAGGTAGAGAATTTTTTTACCTTCAGCCATTGCGATAGCGTACAACAAATTACGAACAAAATAACTTTTACCTGTTCCTGTACCGGATGTAATTGAAATTAAATCCCCCGTATTCCAACTTTTAATATCCTCAATAGTAATAATATCGCTTACTCTTTGATTCACTATGAAGACTCACTCCTTACTTTTGTGTACGCTTGATCTCCTCTAATGCCTGTTGAAACTCATCTGTAATCTCATAAAGCCAAAACTTTTGATGCTTATCGATGGTTAAGGCGCGAGTGATGTATCGGATATGTTTGTCCTGCAATTTCCGCATCATCTGCCCATCGTAGCAGTAAAAATAGTTCATATTGATTTCTTATCTCCCATAAATTTATTGGAATGTAAATTACAAGACACTCCTCATGCCGCTCTACCGGCTGACAAGCCGCATATAATCAACCTTTAATATCGACCAGACATTTAATCGAGGCATCTGTCGTCTTTTCGATTTTCTTAATTGTGATTGCTTTGCCCATATAGTTATCAAGCAACGTATCTCCTCTTTTCCGAGCAATACTAAGCCCTTCAGCGACACCAAGCCATCCACGATCATCAAATAGGGTGTACGTATTACCGACAATCTTTTCGGCCACTATTTTCGGCTCCCACGGTTTCTTTTCACTACTCAGCAATGTCACTTCGTAATCGATGAGATCGACCAACGCTCGATCCTGTTTCTTGAGATATTTCTCAGGGATACTCATGTCTTTGCCTTCAGGGAATTCCAATACGTAGGCTTCATGTTTAGTTAACGTACAGTAATATTCACCCAACCATTCAAAAGCATTCGAATCATCACGGTTTGCGGATTGAATGTACAACTTGTCCCGGTCTTCATAGTTCAACTGGATATTTTGCAAAATGCCTTCGCTGGCAATAACCCAACAGAATGAATAGTTTAGATTATCATTCTTCGCTTTCGAATCCACGTAGGTCATTCTGACGGAAGCCGTAGCAAGCAGGGAGGGGCAATCACAAATTTGCTCGGCTTGTTCCCTGGTCTCCTTGAATAACTCAGCAAACTTCTCATCGATTTCTTTCCGTAATCGTTTATGTTTTTCGTCGCTGGAATATTGATTCAGGCTCAACTTCTGTTTCGTTAGGGTTCTATTTTTTTGCAGGAATGAAGCATAAGTGTCCTGCAACGCAGCGATGGTTTGATCAACATAGGTTGTATCCAGATTAGGGTTCTGAAAAAAACGATAAATATTTTCAAACTTATGTCTCTGGACTTTACGATCTGTTTCTTCAATCATGATCCTGTGTAAATACTTTTTGAACTTCGCCATCACATGTGAAAAACTATCCAGAGCAGAGGTATGCTTCTTATCTTTGTTGTAGTCGTTACCGTCCTTAAATTTCATGAATTGTGGCTTCCATTTTCCAAATTGATACTGGATTACATCAGGAATGATCACTTTGTCGAACAGCCCCGATTTGGAAGCATCGATACAAAGCGCTTGTAAATGTTTCATGATAGCTATCGGCAGTTTGTATTTGACTAAGTCCTGTTCCGAGTTGGCTATATTTTCGATTGTTGTATTCATATCCGTTATTTTGCCTGTCTTGTCCTCTGAGCGAATAATAAAGTCGATGATGTTTTGTTTTGTCCATTCCTCTGATTCGGCTGTTGATTTATCTGCATCGTTAATTTGAACAAGAGAGTCAGTGACATAATCCTGAAGGGTAACGCTTTGGGATGGAAAGCGTTCATTAAAATATAGCTTCAGCCGTTCATTGAACAATTCGAGCCTATTGTTACCGTAATCTTCGCTACCGGTATCTTGAACGATATCATTGTAATTTTGCATATATTCAATGGAGGTATCCGCCCAATTCGTATCCGTATCCAGCACTAACAATTCATCACCATCGCGGTCTGCGCCTCCAAGACGATCAGGTTCGGTACCGAGCGGGAGTTGGACAATATTAGTGAGGTGACGAATGAATTCAACATCTTCGTTCTCATAATGTACGAATGTAGTCCGAGTCAATTCACTAAACGACATAATCGGATTTCGGGCCAAAATTCGCTGGCCTTTTATGCTGCCGCCGCAATAGCATTGCTTTGAACCAAGAAAGCCTGTATACATCCATTCGTTTTTATCTTCTGCCGCGGCATAGGAAAGGAAGGCTAAAATATCTTGCGTTACATAGAGATACTTGGCTTTCAGATAAAATTTCCCCAAACACATTTCATCGATTTTATGATCGATCACGTCTTTGATCGTTTGCATCACCTTATGGTCGAAGACAAGCTTTTTGTTCAGGTGAATGGCTTTAACGGCATCACTGCAATTTTTGCCCAGGTTGTTATCAGAATTCTCTTTGAAAACCTGATTCAGAAAGGCTTCAACATAAGCGATATCATTCCAGTCCGTTTCCTCTTTGCGGTAGATGCTTAAGGTTCGATGAATCATATCCCCGAGCACATTAGAAAAGCAAAATATATCTTGTAAGCGAACATTTAGCGCTAACAACAACTGATAAGAAGATTTTCTATACGTTTCATGAACAGGCTTGGCAACATTCGAAATACCGATAACATCGTAACCATAGTCAAGAAGCTTGGACTTGTAATCTGAGATAGAAGGGAAGAGCCAGCGTTTATCTTCTGATCCGTCAGGCTTTGTTCCCACCACTTCCAGCTTGGCTTTGAACGTAGACTCCGTAGCCAGAATGTCGATTTTTTCGGTTTCATGCCATTCATTGAAAATATCTTTAATTTTTTTGACTCGGTGTTTTCGGAAATATCGTCGGAAATCAACACATGGGAAAAATCCTTTTATTGAAGGCAGTCTTAACTGATAACCGGTTATGGGAAAGTCGGTTTGTAAAAATTGTTCCATCCGCTGGCCTAGTTCTTTGCAAACCAACCCCATGCCATCGAAAACATTTTCCATTACTTTATGGGCCTTCACTTCTGCTAGTTGTAATCCTGTAGACCACTCGGTAATGGGAAAGTCCTTTTCCTCATAAGGCTCCGTTTGCTCAAACGTCCATACTGGGACATGGGTGCCATCTTTTTTGATTACTTTCCATTGAGGATCGATAAGCGCATTTAATCGTACTCGTCTGCCTTCTTTCCCCCATTGACCGACCGTTTTATGTTTTTTGTCTCTGTTATTTGGCGCGATGGGAAGCTCGATTTCTTTTTCTTTGACTCTTTCTAAAATCATCAGACGCTGTTTGTCATATTCTTTCTCCGTAGCAATGAAGGCTTGAAGTTCAGCGAACGTACTCTCTTCTTCAGGAGTACGATGGTATGGCTTGATCATCTCCACATCTTCAATGACAGGCACTTCTTTATCTGGGATGATGCAAATTGTCAGCTCCTTCATATCCACAGGGAAAAGGTATACATCTCGGTTAAACACCCTTATTGTGGACACTGCACCTCTTATTCGATATGAATCGTAGAATTGCTTTAATTTGCTTCGTTT
>NZ_JANAVJ010000074.1 GCF_024213375.1 Paenibacillus sp. MZ04-78.2
AGAGTAAACAATATTAAAGCAAACGCCTACAGGCTTAGATACGCTACCATAACCTTCCTTACTATCCCAAAATATCCTTTTTTTATAGATGTCATATTGCCAAATATCATAGTTAGCATAAGCAGAAACTTCAGCACGAGAATAGTTGGGGGAGATTGTAACGGTTTGCTCATCTGTCACAGTATATGTTTGCGTTACATTGAAACCGACAGCAGCACTTACAATTTGCGCGTCTACTGTGACAGTTCCAGTAATAGATGTTGCCACAGACTTAGTGAATGACATCTTACCACCGGGATAAACGAGATTGTCGCGTCTTAAAACATGTATGCCGCAAACTCTTCTTGGTCCCTCAACCTGAATCATCGGTAAGCTAATGACACTTTTTCAGCTCTTGAAGGGCGTATTCGCTAAATTCTTTAAACACACTTTGATTATAGAGAGCAGTAAATAGTGTCTCTAGATTTTCTTTACCGATGCCAAAATTTTGTTGGAATGTTGCTTGTATTGTTTTGCAGTCCACCTCGCCTTCTAAGTTAATTGTAATATTCATTTGCTGGGCTTTGTTAATGTAGGCTTCCATAATACTTTCTTTTTCAACTTTTGCAGAAAAGAGTCTCAAAATTAGTTCTAGCTTTTGACGATCTTCTTCTGAATATCGATTCAGTATTAACCAATTCCAATAAGGGAACCTCGGCTCTGGAACTTTGACAAGGGCAAGCAAATACATCTGTTCAGTGACTTTTTTCAACTCGTCTTTCAAACTATAAACCTCTTGTTCCAACAAACGTATTTTGCCTTCTAATTCTAAATCCTGCATGCATGATTCCCCTTCACTTTCTGCTTATTAGGTCAACACCCACAACACTCCCATGATAGCTGCCAAAATTACTTCCGCAGTTCCATTTGACATGCCGAGGGTGTCAATAAAATACTTTCTTAATTCGTTTCGGCATTAAAATTGACAGAACCCCAGAGAATATGGGGGATTTCACTCCGTTAACGCCCCAAAAACTTAGATACACACGTAGTTATCCACAAACCGTCTAAACCCTTGCCATGACTGGGCCCAAGGCGGTTTGTGTTTCTACGGACTGTCGAAGCCGGGGGAGTATACGAATACGTTTTAAGAGGAGTATTCACGTGATCGCCTCCACAGAAAAAACTATACTCTTACATTCTCTGGAAGTTGATGATTTCCCTTCAATAAATTTGATTTTCGCGCAGTTTCACCTGCGAAATGGTGGGTTGAACGACTTCGCGTAGTTTTCTTCCGCCCGCCACCATAGGATGATGGCAGCCAGCTCCTACTTATAAACCTTGCCTTCGTGGTCCGGATTTTCAATCATCGCTATCAGTTTCTTAGAGCTTACGCGAAAAAGCCCTCTAATGTATGACCAGAGGGCGATTTTTGAGTTTTCACCTTTGAATGACAGACAAGGCTTATACAACAATTAATGGTGCTCTATTTTAGTAATATAATAGTGCTTTTCTTTTTTAATTAGGTCAAATTCAACGTCTACTTTATTCTTTTGCTTATTTTGAGGATCGAAGTAGTCATACTCAGTCCCAGTAACTCTTACAATGACTTTTGTTCCTTTCTTTTCAATAAGCACCTTTAGATCAGCATGAATACTACTGGTTCCTTTTCCAAACCCTTCTGTTGCAATTGATTCGTAATTTCCTTGAGAGTCTTTCCTAAAATAAGTATTGAAAATTCTTCAGGTACAAAATATGTATTCAGTCGGGCAATGATAGCATCCTTCGCTTTTCCTTCCAGCTTGCCTTTTGCATGAGTTAATCGAATAAAATCGTCAGTCCATATTTGTAGCGTATTAAACCAAAGCCACTTATATGTATCACCTGCTTCTAGGACGCTATCGTCCAATACGGATGGTGAATAGTTATCAAGTAAGGATATAACTAAATTTACATCTTCAGTTTTCAAAATGTCTTCTTTCAACGGCGAGTCACTTTCTATAGAAGAAGCAATAGGTTTAGTTTCATCCTTAACTGGACTAGTAACATCCTTGTTTGAAACACATCCACCCATCAAAATGGAAATAAGTAGCAACAATGCGATAGAAATATACGTTTTTTTCATAGGAATATTTCCTCCTCAATTGATAAAACTCAGATTAGCGGCGCGTAGCCTTAATCCGAGCTTTTATCAACATGAATATCATATTCCGCACCCTTGCTCAATTAGTAAAACGGCACATTTACTATTTGTTTAATCCCATTATTAGATTTAAATTTGCTTAAAATAAGATACCTCAAGTTTCCAAAAAGGCGCGGAATATGATATAAATATATGTTCAAGTGAGAAATTGCTCAAATCAAGTTCTTCGGTATATTCGGTATATTCTGGATCGACATAGCAAAGCTTTGATGCTATTTGCAGCGCCGACAAAGATCGGCCCTTGCCGCAAGGATGCGAACAAGAGCCGTTTTTTTGCATTGTTCCACGAAATCAAAATCGTCGCTCAAAGCTGTAAATCAGATTTTTTAATTGCTCCGACACGGATTTTACTTTGATTCTAATGCAAGTTTACCATCATACAGCAACTTAAAGTATCGATAACCTGCTACGGCGATAATAACGAAAAATACAAGTTGTTTTATGATCATAGGAACATTGATTGCTTCTGAGAAAATCCATACGATCAACACTACGGTGAGAATTATCTCATAAAGACCAATTTTGATTCTCATTTCTGGTCTGATCATCTTTAGTTTAAGTGCTAAAGATATACTACCAATGAACTCCAGTATAAGCCATAAATAATATGCGTCTTTGTTAAGAGAATATCCGAATAGTGGGCCATATAGTAATCCGAACGAAATTATTGAGAATTTTTGTAATTTCTGTTCAGTATTATTCAGTTCACTAAAACTTCGCGTCATATTACCATGTTCCTTGTGTTAGATTTGGAAAGACTCCATTCCAAGTGATTCCGAAATAAACTCCCTTTTGATTATTGGTTTTTGATTGCAATACTAGGTAACAAAGGTTGGCCATACCACTATATCCAGCTATAGTTAGAATTGTAGTGATAATGGGGCCAGCAGGACCTAGTATTAGCGAAATGCCTTCCAATGCGATAATAAACGCTGGAACACCGATACCTGCCGCTACGAACAGATACTGTTGGATGTCGTCTTGATTAAAATAGATTTTCCAGTCGGATACATGAAGGTTTGGTGTAACAGACGATACACTATTCCTAGAGGCCATTTCGAGGAATGTGCCATTCATAGTAGCTTTTGACATTTTTTGATTTGCTTGATCGACTAGCCTATTTAGTAAAGAAACATACTCATCAGTTAAACCATATGTTGATTTCAAGTAATTTATGTCGTCGTGTAGCATAATTATTCTACCATCTTGTTCGGAGAATTCTTTTGCTACCCCGCTTTTCGTGAACGTATTGAGAAATTCTTTCGTTTTTTGATCAAGAGTAACATAGTAATTGCCCTCCGTTGGAGTGATTTTTCCGCCGAGAGGTACAGAAGTCGATACAGGTGCATTGTTCGGAGTTGCAGCAAGAGCAGAACCAGAGAAGGAACAAACAAGGGCAGCAGATACAATAGCAGATACGATTTTCTTTTTCAAAAAATCCCTCCAAATGGAAAAATACAAAGACAAACATATGATACTATATTTGGGATTTTGTAACAATAGTTCTAATGTCCCATTTTGTTTGCCCTGTAAAAAAACAATCGCTCGCGTAAGAGCTTCTCAATTTGCTCGTCGCTGTAGCCAAACTCGGCCAACCTTCGGGCGGCAAACCCGGCACCTGTCGATGCTCTGTATATCGCGTCGTGTAAATCCTTAATGCCGTATAGTCGCTCAAAGATCACGCCGATCCGGGCAAGGAAGAAAATACGCTCCTGACTTTCTCCGTCCAATAACTTTTCATACTGTATCATCCACACACCTTCAGCTTCAGCTTAGAAGAAGATTTTTGAGCTGCCAGAATATACCGATCTAAATGCTGGCTAAGCTTCACCACCTCCTTGTCGGAAAACGAGCTTTTTTCCACTTATTGTTTTGAAATTGTGTTTGGTTCTTGATGCGACTCGGCAAATGCGTTACCAGTTGAAGGAAAAACGAGTACGGCGGAGGCCACAGATATTAACAGGATTTTATATCACTCATGAAAATAAGAGGCATACAAGCCTCTTTTTTTGTAGAAGCGGGATAAACATTTACTTAGGTTAACAACGACAAACTGTGTTTCGCTTTTTTGATCATTGATTTTGTAGCTTACAGGGAATAGCAAAGCTTTGATGCTATTTGCAGCGCCGACAAAGAAAGGCCCTTGCCGCAATAATGCGAACAAGAGCCGTTTTTTTGCATTGTTCCACGAAATCAAAATCGCCGCTCAAGGCTAAAAATCAAGGTAGAAGCATAGGCACGTAGGTTTTCGAGCTTGCGGCCAGCCAGCAGGTTCTAGCAAAGCTCAGGAAAACACATGATATGGACATCTACTCTTTTTTCTTTATTGACGCTAAACATATTCCAACTGCAACAAATATAATTCCAGCAAAAAAAGTGAAGTTTGTAATGTCCCATAAATATGGAGGTGTTAGTCCTATAACGGAATCAAGTTGAGTTGTGCGATCGCTTACAGCGACAAAGATAAGGATTTTTTCCAAACCTGCTAAAGCTATGAAGAGTAATCCAACAAAACAAAGCATTAATCCAAATAAATACATTATCATAATAACCAAGATAGGAGTTCCATGAGATGCCAGTACGAATGCCGACATGGTGATAACTATGATCGCTCAAGTAAATAGCAATCCATCCTTCGATAGCACCCGGCACCTCAGGCGTTAGCCGGGGTGGGTACTGGTGTCAACCGCAACCTCTACCTTCCGGCGATTTGAAGCGAGCGACATTCTGGAATTCCTGCGGGAGGATTTCTTCGTCTATCTGACCGACCCCAAGCAGCCAAAGAAGAAACGAAAGACGACATTGTACAACCATTCAAAGGTAAGACATTCTCTTTGGTGCACGAATTGGGATTGCGGCACCGACATTGCTCCGTTGGTACTGCTGAAATCGTCCAGGCAGGAGGACGAGGGGGAAAGCTGTAAATCCTGAAAGAGGAGCTTCAATTTCGAAGCTCCTCTTTCCATTTATTCTTTTGAGTTCTGCGATTTCTGAGCATATTGCACGAGTCGGTTGAGTGCAACCATATGTGGTAATTTAGATGCTCTTAAAACGACTCTTAGAATTGACTCCCGGTCAGTTCGCCATTTGAACTGTTCGAATAAGGTCATAAGATCATTCGACAAATCATTCCAATATGGCGTCATCTCTTCTTGTTTTTCATCGAGATCCCGGAGTACACGTACATGTTTGCTGAAAACCTTCATCATCTCGTCCGTCTGCTGTTCATTAAGCTGCTCGGACATGATGAAGTCCCACAGTACAAATGCTTCTGGGGCTACAGTAAACTCCCGAAGTAAGTTTATATAGAATTCAAGTTGGGCCACCTTTTGTTCCAGTCGCACTACCTTATTTTCTAAATTTTCCTCATTCATCCCTCGCACGATTCTCCATTCGCCGTTTCTTAGAACAGTACTTCAATTACGACATTGGCGACAAGGCGAGCTGCGGATAGTGGCAGTCCAGCATCATATAATGCTCCAGCCAGCTTGTCTTTGAGATTCTGCATCGTGACTTCTTGCCATTCAAGTAACCATTTAACCTCCTGTTTCATTTTATCAACGGCATCATCAATTTTCTTAGTATGCTTACCCAGCCCAATGGCTCTCATGCCCTTTTTAATTAGTTCGATGTTATCAGCTTTGTCCAATGCCTTAAGCAGTTTTTCAAGCGCTTCTTTAGCAACCTTCACTTTCCAATAGGGTTCGACTTGGGTAGGAGAAGCAGCCGCCGATGATACGATCTGATTTGGCCTTTCATACGTATTCGGTGAGGCCAATGCAGAGAGAGGGGAGAACGCGGATACTAGAAGAGTGGTTGACAATGCTGTAATCATGAATTTGGTCTTCATTCTTAACATTGGATAATAACATCTCCTTTTCAATATTTTGTTATACACTATTTATATTAACACAAAATACATAAATATGAATAGAACATTACTCCTATTCATATTTTTTAAGTTTGGCCGCTGTGCTCTTCCACGTTTATATTTCTTTTCTCATTTCTTCGAGACCCGAAAACCGCGTCATTATAACGATTCTGGACTGTCCGCTCTTCTGTTATAGGAATCTTTCTTTTAAAAACAAGTAAGGCGCACATCAAAGGAAGGAATGTGCACCTTACCAATTATCATAGAATCATCGCTAAGCTAATGACACTTTTTCAGCTCTTGAAGGGCGTATTCGCTAAATTCTTTAAACACAAACTAAGAATGATTGACGATATATTTATGTGCTTATTCAAACCAGAGGAGGGACTTTAAATGTTCAAATGTTCTTGTGGTGGAGCACTGCTTGTTAAAGAAGTTGAACCGTATCCTTTGAACTTATCATCATTAGAAAAGTTGGAGTACGAACGTAAATGTAAAGTTGAATGCCCAGATTGTAATAATGTTTTAGAGGGGCAGAAATATGATTAAAAAAAGTAAGAGACTCCATTATAGAGTCTCTTGTTTTTATTTATGTTATACTGCAAGCTTGTCTTTCAAAAAAATAAGCTGATAAACACCTTGCTTAGATCACTATTGTAATACCCCTTCCTTTACACCAGTCCCAGTGCTGACGGGCCAGGCAAAAAGAAGCAAGATGTTAATTAGGACCGTTATTACTATAAGAACTAAAAATAGTATTTCTACTTTCGGTCCTAAACTAATTACTTTTAACTTCGCGAGCAAAAATACTATTAAGAGTACAATCGTAATATACATCATTCCGCAAAAGTCCTCGCAATCTGTTGATTATTAATCACGCGTCCATGTGCCATCTTTATAAATCGTTATTCCGATCCGTGGATAAGCATTTTGAATTTTACTATCGAGACATGAAATTAGAAATGTCCTTGTGAATACGTTGTCGCAAAACATTGAATGTTTATTTAATTCCTTTCATTTACTGGCGAACGGACTTCGTAAAGTTGTCATGATGACAACAAAATTAACGAGTAAAAGACAGAGCAACAAAAGGGCAAATTATAATGATGATACCTAAGTAGGCAGGGATTGTTTTCTCGGTAATCCGAAGTTTTTCAAACAGGTAGTTAATCAATCCGCAAGCCAAAGGAAGGATTATCCATTTCCAAACAGGGCTGTAGATGAAAAAAAATCTGATAAAAATAATATTAAAGCTATACTTACCATAAAAAGAGGGAACCTTAATTTCACTTTAAAACATCTCCTTTATAAACAAAGTGAGTTATTGCAATATAATACCATATGTATAAAATTATAACTATCTCAATGAGAGAATAAAGTCAAAAGCTCTGGTAATCATCCCCAGAGCTTTTGCTTTGAAACTTTAAATATCCGTTGGCAAGCCGCAAGCTTTCAGTACATTTTTGGGAACCCTCGTACCCGTACCAGTGTATTTACTTAGGTTAACAACGACAAACTGTGTTTCGCTTTTTTGATCATTGATTTTGTAGCTTACAGGGAATAGCAAAGCTTTGATGCTATTTGCAGCGCCGACAAAGATCGGCCCTTGCCGCAAGGGTGCGAACAAGAGCCGTTTAAAAAAAACCATTATTCTAGGTTCAATCCCTGTACGGAGTTAACTTGAATTTTGGACCCTTTTGGCGGAGTAATCTTGTTACCGTTGACCAAAAACTTCCCATCAGTGACCCCTAAAATGGTATATGCGTTTTCTGCTACTGGCCCCGAATACTTTTTCAAGAATACAATGGCACTATCGTTTTTCTTGAAAACTTCGTTTCCCTCGAAAGTGTAGTTTGCGCTGTCAAAAATCCCACCTGTTTCAAGAATATTAACCTCCTTACCGCCCGTTCCACGATATACTTTTTTTACCTCAGCCGTTGTCACGGTGAACGGGACTTTTTGAAACTCAAACGATTTCACTTCTTTAGCGTTCACTTCTGCGATGATATCCGCATCGGCCTCAAGATTACTCAATGTGCTATATGCCTTTACTTTACTTCCGCTGATGTCGATTGTTTGGACTTGATCGCTACTGTTGATAGTGCCTGCGACGATTCCAGAAGTCACCAAAGCTCCACCCACCAAAAAGGCAACCAATGTTTTTTTCATTTGTTCATTTATTCTCCTTTCGTTTTAGAATCCGTAAATACTGCGAACCCCATTAAGATCATCATACCCCGGAACAGAAGCCATTCGTCCGTCCGCATCCGTACACATAATTTGCCATGGGTCCGTAACATGAGCAAGACCAAGGGCATGACCCATTTCATGCGTCCAAATAGCCATTTTCTTACTCTCATCGTACTTATCGCCATAAGTATAATTCATACTTACAACGGAGTTTGTGTAAATTGCGCCGTTATGAGGAATATTATTACACAGGCCATTCCATCCAGTGTCTCCAAAATAGTTTCCTTGGAAAAAGGCCGAGTAAATAGCATCATTTGTGGTCTGACTGAATTTAATGTTATTGTTAGTACCCCATGACCAGTTCCCCATTGCACTCGAAAGGGAAGACATGTATTCACTTTTCACCTCTCCGAGTTTGTATACTACCCTTGGCGATTTTTGTTGACCCCCAAGACGATTAAAAGCGTGTGCATCATCTTGTTGCGTGAACAAGAGAACCAAAGACATTGCAGCAACAATCAAAGCGTATTTTTTCACTTTTTTCCACCACCTGTAAAATATTTTCGAGTTGTGATAAGATTAAGTAAAATAATGTAAGGAAGGAAAGGTGAGAGATATGCAAAAACTCTTATCACTTGTGTTAGCTTTTGCACTAACTACACTTGTTGCTTGTGGTACTCCAATAGCTCCAGAAAAAAAGACGGCTATGTCAGTAACTGATTGGAAGTATCGTTTTGTTTATTGGAACGGAAACATCTACGCAGTATCGAAGGATGAAAAGGTTGTAGAGATTGACAAAGAGATAGGGGAAGTTGAAACGTATAGCGATCAAGAAGCTGATTTCTCAAAGAGTACAGTGTTTTCGAATGCCTTTCCAAAAGGAGCGAAATTATACAGCATATCAAATGTTGATCAAAACGCTGCTATAGCGGTAGAGTCAGAGGTTGGGAAATATACAATTTTAAAAAAGACAGAAAGTAAGTAAAATAGGTTGCACTACAGTTCTACGGAAGTACATCAGGTAATGTGTATCATTCACAAACCTTCAGGTATGAACAATTCGTCGTGACTCATAAAATATGGGGTGGGAATTAATATCTTTACAATTTTTTTCTATACTTATATTGGAAGATGCAGCGAATTGGGACTACATAAAGAATATTTGACAAAGAGATATCAAAAAAGTTATATTTTTCAATAACGAAAATAAATAACAATAAGTACGTTAAGTGCTAGTGCCTTCCTGTATATCGGATAAAGGAGAGAATATCGAGTGAAAAAGTATCTCGGTCAAAGTGTGCTTATTGCTTTGGTTATAACTAATGTTGTCACCCTTTTTATGTATTTTAATAAGGATGTTCAGAATGGCTATGCTCAAGCACAACCAACTGTTAAAGTTTCTTTATTTAGTGGACAGGGAGAACATTGGAAATTGGACAACTATACTATAGTTAAGACCAATACATCTATCTGGCGTGGAAACGGAAAGTTAACGTATTTGGGTAGTTTAAATGAAATTAAAGACTCAAATTATTTTAAATATTCATTTTATGAAAAGCATGGAGAGAAGAAGGAGAAGCTTGTTTTAGAGGGGCTAAAAAAATCAAACAATGGAAATATTGATATACTTGAAAACCTTAAGGTTGGATCTATTGAGGGACCTGTTGAAGAAATGGATAAGAATCAAGGATCTGTAAGATATTATTTAGAAATTGAATGGGTCAACAACGAAGGAGTTAGTAAGAAAGAAGAAATTCCACTAGAATTAACATGAAATGCTTGGTTGACTGTAAAAAAAGAAGCCTGATAATCTGAATAGGCTTCTTTTTATTGATTCAAGATAAGTTAAGAGTAAACGTAACTATTCAGGTATCTTATAAACGCCCAAAATCTCTGCTGTACGCGGCGGAGATTTTTTTGTAAACTTGTTCCA
>NZ_JANAVJ010000075.1 GCF_024213375.1 Paenibacillus sp. MZ04-78.2
CAACCTCCCGTTCAAGATACCTTCATTTTCTCATGAGCTTGAGGTTCTTGAAAGGTGGTGAGTATTTGACGCTCACCCGACAATAGAACTGCACACAATAGCGAGTAAAACCATGAAAGCAAGAATGAACGGATCATATGTACCGGGCATCACTAGACCGTCTTCGTCGAATTCAAAATGAATTACCATCGTTAAAAGACGAATGAGAAGGAGATAGACAATGTAAATAGGTACAAGACTGCCAATCATTACGGCTAAACTAAGCATGAAGCCTTTCATTTGCAGCACTTGCTTTTTAAAGCTTACGAAGAATGCTGCAACGATTAGCACAAGCAATACAAGCATTAACGGAATAACGACTTTATCCGAATATACGACCAAAGTCTTTTTCATTAGAGGGAAGTAAATGGCATCTCCTTCACTATTCTCTAATGCTTCAAATTCTTTGGCATCCATCGTCATATATTTGTTCACTAAAGGAAGCGCATAAGCACCAAAGTGTCGAATGGTTTCTTTGTCACTGCTTTCGACCCGGTCTGTCTCGGAATGGTAGGTTTCTACACCGCCAATATTGGCAAAGTTATATCCTAATTTCGTTGTCTTTTTTAATTCCGTGAAATCGGTATCGTTCGGCATCTTTTTATACATTTCAGAAGCAAATGAATACGCTATTGGATAAGGCACAATATCTTTATACAGTTGTACCAGCTTGAAGTCATTTGAGCTCGTTTCAAATAACATGGGCGCACCTGTATTGCCTCTTGCTTCAAAGTTAAACATGACTCTTACTTTGTCCAACATATCCGTTCGATCCATTAACGCGCTTGCGCCAAGCATGCCTTGCTCCTCACCATCGGTTAAAACAAAATAAATCGTATTTTTCGGCGCCGGCAGTTGTTTTAACACTCTTGCCGTCTCCATAATGGTCACAACGCCATAACCATCATCTGCTGCTCCCGGAGTTTCTGGCGTAGAATCATAATGCGCGGTTAATAAAATGGCATTGTCATCGCCTGAGGTTCCTTGAATTTTTGCAATAATGTTTTCAACGTTCTCTGCTCCAATTTCTTGAGCAAAGTTTTCATCGCGGATATGTTTAATTGGCTTCGTTTGAATTTCCACCGGTACATCTATACTTTGAAAATGCTTAACAATATAATCCTTCACTCTTTTATTCGCAGGCGAGCCGACGGGATGCGGTTCCTTCGCTACTTCTTTTAAATACCCAGCAGCTCGATCTGAGGAAAAATCCTTTTCTGTCTTCCCTACTTCCTCTTCAGAAGGCCTTGAAAATTGTGTAAAGCTTACAAACATCGTCAACAATGCAAGTATGCTCGCAAAAATAAGTAACTTTCTCTTTCTCATTTGGTCCTCCCCCAACTCAAAAACTAACCGAACGGTCAAGGATATTTTATTCAAAATTAACCAATCGGTCAATAGTTTTCTTTTATGCTATAATGACTGAAGAACCAAGTGATCACTATTCTAGGAGGAACGGTAATGGTAGATGGTAGAGAAAAAAAGGGGATGAAAACAAAAAAAGCTTTATTAAACGCTACAATCACTTTAATAGCGGAACATGGCTTAGAGGCATTAAGCGCCAGCAGCGTTGCGAAGAAGGCCAATGTTAGTAAGGCAAGCGTGTTTCATCACTTTGATTCGATGGAGACGATTCAGCAAGAAGCTTTTATTTTTGCTGATGTGTTAATGCATGAAGCGCTGGAACGAATTTATCAAGAAGCTAGGGAAACGGATTCTTTTGCAGATATTATGCTCAAATGTTTTCTCTTCTTCATGGAAGAAAACAACAAATACTACTTAAATTTAATTCATGTTCAAATGCAATTTGTCGTGAAGTCTTCGTATGATACGGAGTTTGAAGAGCTTATCTATGGTCAAGAGAGCGAAAAAACACCGTTTGATTTCTTTGAGACTTTAGTGAATGATTTTTATGGCGATAAGCTGGGCGCGAAACACTTGGAGCTAGTAAATGATTTATTACTAACTTATATCAATGGATTTGCCACCTTTTTTATCTCTATGGCACACAAGGAATGGCTTATTTCGTTATGGAAAGAAAATATTAAAATGATTGAACTTTATATCCAATCCTTAATTGAAGGGTAAATTCGGTGAAGCATTACGGTTTGATTGCCACGATTCTCAATCTTTTATAATCCAAATACCAATCACCGTCATGAAATAAATCTTTTTTGGCTTTCGCAGCAATTTTCGCATATACATGGCGTCGTTCGTTTTCCGACATTTCTTTGAAGAAATCGTCGGCCAGACCATTCAACCAGTGATCCAGTCCCTTCTCACCATCGTTCATTTTGGTTGGGCGATCGAAATGAACGGCATAAGTAACGCGAAAGCCTTGTTTTTCCAGTAAGGTGCTATATTCAGCGATACTTGGGAAGTACCAAGGGTTCAAATGGTTAGCGTCGATACCATAATCTTCAGACAACACTTCGCTCATTGCCTTAATGACCGTTTCAACATTGCCTTTTCCACCAAATTCAGCGACAAATCTTCCATTGGTATTCAAGCTATTCCATACACATGACAACACGTTCTCGGCATTCTTCATCCAATGTAATGCTGCATTAGAAAATACAGCATCGAACGGTTCTTCGAATGTAAAATTCCCCGCATTGCCAGCGATAAAATGGATGTCCGGATATTTCTTTTGTGCTTTCTCTATCATGGCGTCAGACAAATCCAACCCTGTTACAGCGGCTCCGGTTTGGTTCATTTCATAGGCTAAATCCCCAGTGCCGCAGCCTAAGTCGAGAATACGTTCTCCTTTGGTGGGATGTAATAGTTCAACGACGCCCTTACCAAATTCGGATACATATCTGAGTTTGTTGTCGTACAATTCGGACTTCCAGACATGAACTGAACCCATGCATATCATCTCCCAATGTAGTCTTTAGAAACATTTTACATAATTAAAGCTATAAGCGAAAATATATAATTCCTATTCACTTTATAGTTATATTCTATAAAAGGTATCATAAAGCCTATGCTACCGGAATCCAAATGTCGAACGGCTGCATTAACAGCCGTTCTTTTTGTTTTCTTTGCGTTAAACAGACAAACTACGTTAATTGTCAGAGAAAATAACCTTTGCAATTGGCTCATTGAGGCATCGTTCAGTATTTTATGGATTGGGATTGTACCAAGCAGACATCCGACATCAACTTCAAAGGCTGATAAAATGGGTTAAACAAACAATATTACCTATTTGTATAGATTTTGTATATATTACCATGTTATACTGAAATCATCCATTTTTCTTAATAACGAACAGTTGGAGATGGATTTTACAAAAATAATTATTTTAGGAGGGGTTATAAGCTAAAAAGTCTTTTGCTCACGAAATTGAAAGTAAGATGCTACTACGCTAATGGGGCGACCCACTGTTAGAAAGCACAAGCTCCTTCACCTCAATGTATCATTCAGGTTGCTGGAAAAAAGGAGAGCCAGACGGTCATCTGCTCAAAAAATGGTTTATTACACCCATGACCGACTATATTTTTCGTAGGGTATTTATATTAATTAGGAGGAATGTAACGATGGATGTTAGAAAAGACGCACCGGAAATCAAATTGAAAGCCAATGATTCATCTGAGATTAATCCTGTTCCCTATAACGTGTTAGCAACTCCACTGGCTCAAGTGGATGTTGCAGGTAGTTTTGCAAATTTTACAAACATTTTTAATGAGTTGAAAAATGCATATGAGGAGTTTTCCAAGACAGGGGCGAAAGATGTATTACAACAACATCTGAATATTGCATGGGGAGCCTACAAAGAAGGGAAAGTTGACTATTTAGCTTTAACAAAAGCCACGATATCTTTGGCAGGATTCATTCCAGGTGCCGGTGCAGCTGTTCCCTTCATTAATATGTTTGTCGACCTTGTTTGGCCTCATTTGTTTGGAGGGGGCTCAGGTAAAAACCCATATACAGAATTATTCAATATGATTATGGATGCCGTTGAAAAACTTGTTGATAATCGTTTTAGAGAAGAAATCATTGGCAATTTGCAAGACTCCCTTGAGGGGATGCAAAAACCATTGGTTCATTTTCAGGATTCTATTCAACGTGCAATTGGTCAAGGTGGTGGAGCTGGTTATCTGTCGATCCTTGATGTTAAAACCCCCGATACGGAACAATTGAAAACTGTAATGAGAAGGTTTGAAAATGCAAGAGATATAATCGAGTCGAATTTGCCACATTTTAAAGATCCGCTGCATATAAATAGTCCAGATATAGAATTTAAACGGGATACTGTGCAAGTAACATTGCCTCTTTATACAACGGCAGCTACTTTGAATTTGTTGTTACATCAAGGTTACATTCAATTTATGGAACGGTGGAAAGCAGTATTTGGTAGTGACTATGATTCAATCGTTGATATAACTGAAATAAAGATAGATTTACAAAAACGCATTCAAGAATACACGGAAACTGTTTATCAAGTATTCAAAAAATATATACCTGATATTGGAACCACTAAAGGTCAACACAATACCTATAACCGATATGTTCGGTCTATGCAAGTCAACGCTTTGGATATTGTTGCTATGTGGCCTACTATAGATCCAAATAATTACAATCGATCTACAGACTTAGATCTATCCAGGGTGATTTTTGCTGATGCGGTAGGACCTGATGAAATGCATGATGGGAATATTACCATTTATAATATTCTGGATGGTGCAGCCTTTTTTGACCATAGCCAGATCGCTCTTGACTCTATCTCTTATTCCCGTGATGATCTACACAAAATTGATATCATTCAGTATAATAGGGACGGCAATGGATGTTGGCCATATGGAATCCAGCTTGTTTATAATAATCAAACTTTTGAATATGGTGATAACGATCCTACTTTCCCAAATGATAATCACCATTATCATTATACATGGAACGCACCGGTTTCTATTGTGAACGCAATCACACAATATGTAAGCGCCACGGACCTAGATATGGAAAATATAGTTATAAATTGGTCCAGAACGGGTTGTCTTATACCTGGGTACCCTGGTGCTAAAGGCTATGCAGAAAGTAAAAATGTTCATATTCCTAACCAAAAAGTTGACGTTCTATATCCGATTACTGTAACAAATGTTGCAGGGGCTCAAGGAAAACTTGGATTGTTACCTAGCCTGATTCCAGCTAATTTAGAATCAATGAATAGAATTGGTGTACCTGATGAGAAAGGAAATTTCTCTATCAGAGGAATTCCCTTTGAAAAAGCATACGGCATGTGGGTAACTGTTGTACGGGAATATATCAATGGTGCGAATGTTACGAAACTTTCAAAAGAAATTAATAGCATTCGCGTTGACATTTTCAATGAAACAAATAAAAAATACCAAATCCGTTTACGATATGCGACGAGTGGAGATGCTTCTTTTGAGTTAATTATTTACGATCAATACACGCAAACAATTGTTAATGGAAATTATGAGTTTCCTGCTCCAACAGGTAATAAAATGTACGTGGAAGGAGCAAACGGAAAATATGTCTTGAATGCAATTGGAGCTGCTTCAGGGCAGTTACCATTGGATGCACCTTTTTACGATTTACCAAAAGGGCAACTCCTAGTATACATTAAAAATACAGGTTCTGCAGATCTCTATTTAGATCGGATTGAATTTGTTCCTAGTGCCGAATGAGTAAGAAGCAGAGAAAACACCCGACTCGTTTGAGCGGGTGTTTTTCATACTACAGCAAAAGGTTGGGTTTGGAAAATTAAGAACAAACCAGAAATTTTATTCAAAGGGTAACTTTACGCTATTAAGCGTAGCAATGTGGGTTAGTCATCGAAAATAAACAAGTAAGAGATTACGTTGATCGTTACGTGTAAAGGTTGAGTCTGAACATTGCGTCCGGCCCATGGACGCTTTGGCGGACCGGATCTGGAAGAAACCAGGAACGCGAACTATTGGTCCGCCGCTGGCCATTGACCATCGATCGCAACGATCCGGTCGTCGGATGCTGACGCACCGCCTCCGGCTGGACCGTTATACGAACCAGCGGAGCAACCCAGAAGAGCTACAGTAGCGCCCCCTCGCCGCCGCCGGATGCTCCAATGCTGGCATGCCCGACGCCGTCCTGTAACTCCGATCGTTGAAACCTCATCCAAAATTGGACATCAAAAAAGGAAGGCATATAAACACTACCTTTCCAAAATAGGATAAGTTACACTCCTATATAATTGTGATCATTCGTAGACTCAATAAATGAAAAAAAGCATGGACTACAAAATGTTTCCTTAATGCAAAATTAGTCTGTCACTTTCAAAAAACTGATCGCGGGCTACGACTTCCACCTGTCTCGTACCGGCTCACAAACGCATTTCATGTCGTAAACATTTCTTTTAGTACACGATAGGCCCGTTGTTGAACGACTTCTTGCTGCTCCTGGCGCGGCGCATTGTTTTGTTCGCTTTTTTCAATACAGCTCAGCCCGGCCAGCTCTCGGTTGGGGCCGAGATGCAGGAAGAATGTCATTCAAATGCCGAACAATTATGCCGATCTGAGCTGTGCATTGTTCAGCTTCCCTTCTTATTCCGGATTGCTAAGCTCCAGCAGTTCACGCAAGATGCGGAACGCTTGGTGCTGCTTTTGTTCGTTATGCTTTAGAAGGAGCAGGATGCTTTCCCATACCCATGTTTTTTCTTGCAAGAATGCTTCCTTTTCGTCATGTCCTGAATTTTTTTACAATTATTAATATTCTCGTTTTATCGATAGGAATATTATGTTAATATTGTTTTATATTCTAATAGGAGGTTATGTTTGTGTGGTTTGTTAATCGCTCTTTGCGTTGGGAAATTGAAGACCAAATGAAGCTGCATGGTTATAATGTCAATCAATTAGCCGAACTCACCGGGATTAACCCAGGGAATTTGAGCAGCGCCTTGAATGGCATTTCCCGATCAATGACGATCAACCAACTGGATGCCTTGGGCAAAGTTCTCGGAAAGATGCCCGGATGGCTGTATGAGCTGTACATAGAAGAATGCATCTCCGAAGAAAAATTGTCCCGGCCACGATTAGTTCCTTATTTAGTACGATGTGCCGAGGTTGGCAGAAATGATTGTATTGACGCGGTCGTATCTAAAATTCTTGATAATCCCAAAAACGTTAACGTCATCTTTGCTGCGGCAGAGAAGCTATTTCATATGGGAAAACAAAAAGAATCGGAACGCTTTTATGAGATTGTCGTGGAGAATGCCAAAGACAGCTTTTCCGAGATGCTGGCGGTGAGTCACTACCGGCTATTTACGGTCATGCAAGGTACGGATGCGGAAAAGAATTGGAAAGCTGTCATCCGATTTGAACCGTTTCGAAACCGCTTACCGGAGAATTATCGTTTGGACGCCTTGCTCCAGTTAGCGAAAGTTTGTTATTCGTTGAAAAAGTGGGGCGAGGTTGAAGAATATGCGGGCGAACTGGTGGAGCTAAGCACGATTCAGTGCTGTGATAAAGAGATAGTGCCTAAACGGCATCCTGTTTATTATTACGGCATGGGGCTTTTATATAGAGGAGCTGTGTTTGAAAGGCAAAGGTTATACGAGCAGTCGAAAAAATATATACGCAGCTATGTTGATCTGGAATGGTTCGAACCCCTCGATGAATCTGGCCGAAAGGAAGTGGGACAGTTTCAGATTTGGGGGAAAGCGAATTTATACACGCTTGAAATGTTAACTGGAAACGATAGCATGGTTAACGAATATGCTGATTATTTGGAGAGCCTTGACCGGTTAAATGACGTTGTAGCCGGGTTGAATGCTATCATTACGTCAGCGAATACATATGAGTTCAATGTTGATCATGTGTTGTTGCGCTTTTCCGGCTCCATTGCACGTTTCGATTTATTTAACCATGATCCGGTTCTTTCGGAACGACATCTTCGATATAGGTATCAGAAAGCTATTTATGAGTTTAATAAAGAGCGTTACGAAAACGGGATGAAAGAAACCTTACTCTGTATTTCCCTATGCTTGGACATGAAGCGATATGAGGACTTGGCCCGCTGCGTCTCTTTATTTGAAAAACATCGAAAATATGCATCAGAAGAACAAGTCCAGTGTTATGAATCCATCACGCTTTGGGTTGATTAACCGAACAAGATGCCAAATCCGGCAATCCATAGAATTATACATTTGGCTGTACAATTGACAAATAATTAAGCACCCTGAGGGAGATGCTCAGCATTCTGCACAAGGCAGAATGCTTTTTTTAGTAAAAAAATGCTTCATAAATATTGAATACCCTATATTTGGAATCAGAGTATTATAATTGAATCCAGGGGATGGGTGTTATGAATAAAAAGCTAAAGCGGAAAATCAGAAAGTTACAGCAGCAATTGGTACGGTTAGTTGAAAAAAAGGTTCGTTTTCGGATAAGGAGGTGGTGCAGCTCAGCCAGCGTTTAGATCGGTATATTCTGATGGCTCAAAAGTCTTCTTCTAAGTCGAAGCTTAAGGTGTGTGGATGATGCAGTACGAAAATTTGCTGACTGAGGAAAGCGAGGAACGGATTCGCTATCTTGCCCAGATCGGGGCAATCTTTGAACGGTTATACGGCATCAAAGATTTACATGACGCGGTTTACAGGGCATCGTCAGGTGCCGGATTTGCTGCCCGAAGATTGGCCAAGCTTGGCTATAGCGACGAGAAAGTTGAGGAGCTTTTACGCGAGCGTTTGTTTTTTTACAGGGCAAACAAAATGGGACAATAGAACACAATTGACTTTGTGCTGCATCCCTTAGCGTACGTTTTCCGCGTTTTGTTGTCTCTACCCCTTCTATACATCTGGATGAATAGGGTCAAACGAAATAATAACTGGCATAAACTTTGGAGTCACCATGAAATTATACACAATACCTTCTTTAGATTCGTATGAAACAATATAATCACCAAATTGTGAGGAATACTCTATTTTTTTATATTTTAATTCCATTTCGTTATACTTCATAGTTATATAAATTGATAAAGTTAACCGTGCGGTTACACGTTGAATTGTGCCCGTCACATGGGATACTAAAATAATGAATAAAATAATACTAAGTATAATAGTTTTTTTTCTTTTGAATTTAACCATATTTTTTCTCTCCTTTCGTTTATATTTAAAATAATACATTTAAGTAACAATATGCAAATTTCCGTAAATATAGTACTTGTTCCAAATTAACTGAAATATTTTGTTGCACAAAAAATGTAAGCATGGTTTAATTGAGTTTTATTTGTAAATTTTTTTCAAGGAGGAGAATGTATTTTGAGTAAAAAAAAGGTTATGGCAGGGTTGATCGCACTTGTTTCTGTAGCATCGTCTATCATTCCAGTCTCTTACGCATCTAACGAAAAAAGTGCACTTAATACTGAAGTCCATGCGTCGCAAACTCAAAACAATCCTTACATCCAGCAATACAATAAAGAAAATGGAATTACATCGAAAAGTTTAAATTCATCATTGTCAGAAGATGATGAAACAGTTTACAAAACGCTGACAATCTACTACCAAGAAGATGTAAAGGTTGGAAAAATCCTTGCGCAAGTAGCCAAGGATACAGATGTCCAGATAAAAGCTACATCTATGAAAAAAGAAGATAAGATAGATGTGATGCATAAAATAAAAGAAGCTTATTCTTCTGTTAAAGAATCGAGTGATCAAAAGGTCTTAGTAGATGTCATCAGCCACTTTAATTGTCGGTGAATTCGGAACCGCCAATGACGGTGGCTTTTTGCATGCGTCACCGACAT
>NZ_JANAVJ010000076.1 GCF_024213375.1 Paenibacillus sp. MZ04-78.2
ATCGGTTCCGTTTTTCCATAGCTTCATTATAACTTATTTTTCACTCTCCCGTGTCTCAACCTATGGGAGCATTATAGATTGTCCAAGCCGTATGATGTTTCACCTCGCCCGGGAACCATTTATGACGGAGGCGCGGCGGCTTCGCTCCCTGTCACTTGTTGAAAAATCTTTCCTTCCTTTATATGGTCGACGAATGTTTGCAGCCATTGGTAATACTGCTCCGCATGCACGAGCTTGTGCAAATCCTTTAGTGCTTGCCGTCGAACTTCCTCAGGCGTGTCGATGTGAAGAATGAGCTCTTTCAAACCGGGTGTCGTTTCATCGATCGCGGTCATCATCACTTGAATTTCCCGCTGCAGCTTGGTTGCAAAAAAATTTTGAAAAGCGGTAAAAAAGTTACCCTCCGCCTGATACAGATCTTTACGCTCCTGTTTATTCTCCAGCTTTTGAACCATCTTCGTATCGAGCAGCACTCTGACTGCATAGCTCATATTGCTCTTGCTCATTCCCATGACATCCTTCATATCCTCAAGCGTCATGGGCGCTTCCTCAAAAAATAAAATGCCGTACAATTTCCCCGCTGAATGGGTGACCCCGTATAAATCCATCGTATCGGCAATCGCATCTATTACTTTTCCTCTGAGTGCAAGCTGATTTTTCAAGGCGGATACTTCCTGCTCCGACATGGCGATCCCTCTTTCAGAACGTTTGCGTTCAAAAAATATTGTCGTTTACTTTATTATAAAGGGTCTTGGCCGCTGCCACCAAATTAACTTATTCTTTACCTCCAGTTAATCTGTATCTTACATTCTCCAGAGATAATGAAAGTACAATATTTTTTGAATGATATACGAAAAAACGGATAAAATCGCCTTTTACTATTGTGCTTACAAAATAATTTGAACATAAGGAGTAGAGAGATGAAACGATGGAGGAAATTCGGCGAGCCGCTAGCCATCCTGTACCTTTTACCCGCCCTCAT
Organism: Paenibacillus sp. MZ04-78.2; assembly: GCF_024213375.1. GTDB lineage: Bacteria > Bacillota > Bacilli > Paenibacillales > NBRC-103111 > Paenibacillus_G. The sequence goes on from NZ_JANAVJ010000076.1 coordinate 983, forward strand.
TCCGTTGACGGCATTCTGGTTTATACCGATGGGTTACGTCGTCTACCTTAGCATGATGGAATGGGATTTCATGAGTCCGGAAAAGCTGTTCGTCGGCTTCGACAATTATACGGCACTGCTGGAAAATCCCGATTTTTATCGTTCGCTGCGCGTGACCTTCACCTTTGCCGCCGGAACGATTGTGCCGACCATGATCGGCGGTTTGCTGCTGGCGCTTCTGCTTCACGGGAAGCTGGCTGGCTCCCCCATGTACCGGGCAATTCTTTTCTCGCCATGGGTGACGCCGACCGTTGCGGTATCGATTGTCTGGTCGTGGATTTTCGAGCCGCGCGTCGGGTTGGCCAACAGCTTGCTTTCGGGTTTCGTGCCGGGCGGCTTGCCTTGGCTGCAGAGTGAGACATGGGCCATGGCGGCGGTCATTATCGTTACGTTCTGGAAGGGTGTCGGTTGGACTATGGTTTTCTACCTCGTGGCGCTGCAGTCCGTTCCGATTGAATTGCAGGAAGCGTCCCGTCTGGATGGTTCAAACCGGTTTCAGACCTTTTATCGGGTGACACTGCCGCTAATATCGCCGATCACGTTTTTCCTATCGATCGTCCTAGTCATCGATTCGCTGCAGGCATACGACCAGATCAATATATTGACGCAAGGCGGACCGGCCGGCTCGACCCGAACGATTCTCTACTTTTTCTATCAGGCGGCTTTCGAACGTTTTCAAGTTGGCGAAGCTTCGGCAGTGATCGTCGTGCTTGTGCTGCTTTGCGTCACGTTCTCGCTTGTATCCATCTGGATTTCCCGCAAAAAAGTTCATTATTTAGCTTAAGTCATGGAGGTTCCTCGTATGAAGTCAGGTTTCGGCGTTCTCGTCGCGATGCGTCATCTGGTTCTGCTTGCTTTTAGCTTTGTTATCGCTTTTCCGTTCTTGTGGATGCTGACAAGCGCATTGAAAACAAACGAGGAGATATGGAAGTTCCCGCCCGTACTCTGGCCGGACAACCCGATGTGGGGCAATTTCGTCGAAGCGTGGAACGCTGCGCCTTTCGGACATTATTTGTTCAACAGCGTGTTCGTCGCCTCGGCGATCGTGCTTATTCAAATCGTCAATTCGTCGATGATGGCCTATGCACTTACACATATGAAATTCATATTCCGCAATTCACTTATGGCCGTCATCCTGATCACGTATATGCTGCCGGCAGCGGCAACGTATTTGCCAGGCTACATCATTTTATCGGAGTTGCAATTGCTCGACACTTACGCGGGATTGATCGTTTCCAACAGTGTCAGCGTGTTTGCGATCTTCCTGATCAGACAGGCGTTTATGCAACTGCCGAAGGAACTTGTTGAAGCGGCAAAAATAGACGGTGCTTCGCACTGGCGCATTCTCTGGGGGATACTTATTCCGCTTTCCAAGTCCACATTCGTGGTGATGTCGATCCTTTCGTTTATTTCCCAATATAACAATTACTTCTGGCCGATGCTGATTACCAAGAACCCGGATCTTAGCCTGATTTCCGTCGGGCTGCGCTCTTTCTTCATTGAAGGCGGGGCTTACGGGCTGAAATGGCCACTCATTATGGCGAGCAGTTCCTTCGCAATCCTGCCGCTTATTGTGCTATTCATTTGCGCGCAAAAATGGATAATGGGGGGGGTGAACAACGCGTTCGGGGTAAATAAAGGTTGATTGTGCCATACACATGTACCAACAAGTAAATGTAGAAAGAACAACAGGAGGAATGGAGAAATGTTTGCTTCGCATAGAAAACCGTCAACAACATTATCGCTTCTAGTCGTCGTATTGAGCTTTATACTCGTATTGGCCAGCGCATGCTCCAAAGCGGATGAGACTGGCAAGGGAACGCAGGATCAATCGAAGAATAGCGAGCAGACAAAGTCAGCGGCGAAGCCGGTAGAAATCGAATTCTGGTATGGACTTGGCGGCAAGCTGGGCGACAACATGAAATCGTTGATCGATAAATTTAACCAATCGCAAAACGAAGTGATCGTAAAGCCAATCGTACAAGGCAACTATTCGGAAACGTCGCAAAAGCTGCAAGCCGCAATCGCATCCAAGAAAGTGCCGGCAGTGGCGCTAAGCTTCAACCCGGACTGGGCAAAGAAAGGGTATTATGCCCAGCTTGATGAATTACTTACAGGCGAGCCTTCCATCAAGCCGGACGACTACGTCCAGGCATTCTGGAAATCGGGCCAAGTGGACGGCAAGCAGTACGCTATCCCGATGTACGGTTCGACTCAAGTTCTCTACTACCGCAAAGACATGCTTGAGAAAGCAGGCATCAAGCCGGAACAGTTGAGAACATGGGAAGGGCTGGCCGAGGCCGCCAAACAGCTGACGGTGCGCGAAGGCGATCAAGTGAAGGTTTACGGTTGGGAACCGATGTGGGGTTCAGGCAATATGATCGACTCTACCTACAGTCACGGCGGCAAAATAATTAGCGACGACGGCAAAGAGGTATTGATTGACAGCAAGGTGTGGGTCGATACGTGGGAATCGTTCCGCAAATGGATTCATGAAGACAAGATAATGCGCATTCATTCCGGCGGACAAGGCTGGGAGTATTGGTATAAAACCATTGATGACGTGATGCAGGGGCGCGCCGCAGGATATACCGGATCGAGCGGAGACCAGGGAGATCTGGATTTCAGCAAAATAGCGGCGTATCCGCAGCCTGCATGGGAAGGATTTGAAACAAAGGCTGCGGCGGGTGGTTCCAAAGCGGTCATATTTGCCGATGTTCCGCAGGAGCAGCAAAAAGCGGCGATGAAATGGCTGGCTTTCTTCACCAGCCCGGAAAACTCCGCAAGCTGGTCGATGAATACCGGTTACATTGCCGTCCGCAATTCTTCGCTTGAAGATCCGGCCTTTAAAGCGTACAGCGAAAAAAATCCGCAAAGCCAAGTACCGCTCCAACAAGCGATGAAGTCTTCGGTAGAATTCGTTGATCCAACCGGCGGCAAAATCTTCGACGCTTTGAATATAGCGGCAGATAAAGTACAGATCGAAAATGTGCCGGCAGCAGTCGCTCTGAAAGAAGCGAAGGAAAAAGCGCAGAAAGCCCTGGATCAAGCATTGGGAGGTAAGTAGCATGCAGGAAACGATTCGTTATACCGCTACTGAAGGCGAATTAAGGCCGATATTTACACACGTATTCCAAGTGGAGGAAGCAGCGGATTGGCTTGTGCTGAACGTGAAGCCGAATTCCAAGTACGGGTATGTATATGTGCTCGATCCGCTCGGTCGGATGCGCATCCACTATTTGACCAAAGGCAGTGAAACGACGCTGACGGTCGGCGTTTCCGCCGCCGATTCCAGCTGCGGTTCGGTTCCGGGGGAAATCCCCCCCGGTTTCTGGACCTTGTTGTATACAGGAACCTGGAAGGAGTCCCCTTCATACGAAATGTATATTCAGACGGGAACAGACGAAATGGTCCAGGAGAGCAGCGTTTACCGGAACAGTGGGAACGTCTGGACGGACATCTCCTCATCGGAGCCCGCCGCCGCTTTGCACCTGTCGAAGTATGACTGGAACCGGGTTTACCACGAGGGACTGCGTTGGTACAAAGGCGACTTCCACATGCATACGCAACTGTCCGACGGTAAGCAAACAGCGCAGCAGCTTAACGATTCGGCTTTATCGCGCGGGCTCGATTTTATAACGGTAACCGAACATAATCTGATGACGACGGGATGGCCGGAATCCCCGTTAATGGTTATCCCCGGCATCGAAGTCACCTCAACCAAAGGCCATTATAACGTGCTCGGCATCCGCCAATGGATCGATCTGGCAGGAGACGGAAGCGGCCGTCCAGACAAGGTGAACGATCAAGCGTTAGCGCTGGAGAGCGAGAACGGCATAGATCGAATATTAGCTCATTCCCGGCAGCAGGGCGCCGTCTGCAGCTTGAACCATCCGCTGCTTGCGCCGTGGGATTGGCAGTACGGTGGCATAAGGCTTGATCGTTTCGACGTGATCGAGCTATGGAACGATCCGACATATCCGGGTAACGAAGAAGCGACGGAACGGGCGCTCCGGATGTGGGATATGCTGTGGAAGCACGGACGCTTGCTCTGGGGTATCGGCGGGAGCGATACGCATAATTTGCCGCACGAAAGCTATACGGAAGGCGGCCCGCCATCGATCGTCGGAGACCCGATGACCTGTGTGCTTGCGTCGGAATGTTCTCCGCATACCATCTTAGAAGGAATCCGCAAGGGGCGCTGCTACGTGACGCGGGGACCAATTCTCGAACCGAAGGTCGTTTGCGGAGACCGCACTTATTTGCCGGGCGAGCAAGTGGACTTGGATATGCAGCAGTCCGCATCGGAAGCGACGGTTCGTCTGGAGTACGAACTGAAGATCCAGAACGCTCCGGAAGGGAGCCTCATCTATTGGATTGAAAACGGCGAGACCCGCATGATCCAGCCTTGCGACGGGAGCAGCATGTACAAGTATGCGATGTTCTGGAAGCCAGACGGATTTCATTGGATTCGCGCCGAAGTCAGGGATGCGGACAAGCGTTTGCTCGCAATCGTGAACCCTGTATATTCAGGAAGCGCGGTTCCGTCCGTGACGTACTGGTCGGAATTAATGGAGCTTCTTGGATATTAATTGTGTGTTTGGTCATGTCTTGGCTGGCCGATCGGACACATTCTATTTGAAGGGAGCAGGAACGGTTTGGTTACGCTGAAAGTACAAAACAGGGAAGTTCAGCTCAACGGAATTTTGTTTGACAAGGACGGAACACTGCTTGATTTTATGCATCTGTGGGGAAAATGGGCACAGCTTCTGTTCGACGCGATGAATGATTATTTGTCCATGTACGGGCAGGAGCTTGCGCCCGGCTTCCTGGGCGCAGTCCGGGATTCGCAAGGAACCGTCACCGGCTGCGACCCCAGAGGGCCGCTTGCAATGGCATCCATGGATGAAGTCACAGCGATCGCTGCGGCAAGATTGTATGAGGCCGGCATTCCATGGAACGATTCGATCAGGCTGACGCGCCAATTTCGCGAACAAGCGGATATCCATCTTGAGAGAGAACAACCGGCGAAGGCAATGCCGGGCCTTGCGGCTTTTCTGCAACAGTGCAGCGCGCACAAGCTCGCTATGGCCGTCATAACGTCCGACACGACTTCGTCCGCCCGCAAGCATTTGCAGTGGCTTGGGATGCACAATCATTTCCATCAAGTCATCGGACATGAACAGGTTGAGTTCGGCAAGCCCCATCCCGAAATGATCGAGGCATCGTGCGCGAGAATGGGGCTTGTGCCGTCGGAAACGGTGATGATTGGCGACTCGAACGGAGACATGCAGATGGGAAAGCAGGCAGGCGTTGCGCTTACCATCGGAATCTACTCTAACGAAGAGGGGAAAGCAGCGCTTGCGGAGGCGGATGTGCAAATCGCTTCCTACGATGAGTTGCAGCTTCAAGCTCTCGACAGATAAGCCTTGTGCAACATGGATTTGGCAGCTTGTATGGCGAAATGCTTGATTGGCTGTTGCCCGAGCGTATTTCGGCCAATACTTTTATCCGTCAAGTTATTAAAAATCCGGCAATAAATTTAATTATTTTATGCACATCATCACTCCCTAAATTATTTCAGGGTTGGTTGGGATTAACATTCACCAACCCTGAGAACAATTATATTACGGGATAGCTCATCTCGTAAATCCAAATTTAGGAATGGAAAAACTCATGGTCCAACCTAACCTAATCAGGATATTGGCCCCTCTTCTTTAGTTCCGTCTGGCCTCACGACGTATTGATGAACCTCTGTTCCCTGTACATATGAAACTGAATACAAATGAATCTTTTTGTTTTTCCACGCTATGAATAAATCAGCGCCTACCTTTCTCTCCTTCAGACCATCTTTATCGACTACATAATCAGGAAAAGGGGATTTATAGTCATCTTGCTTAAAGAAACGGTATAGCCAAAAGCTGTCACCCCCGTTTTCTAGATCTCCGTTATCCTCTACGTCGATGAACTTATCTCCAAATAATGATGTAACCTCTTCTTGCGTCATGCCTAATTTTAGACTACTTTTAATATAGTTTACCTGTTTTGATATTTTTTCATCACTTGCGATTGCTTCTTGCTTCACTGGTTCTTTTACATCCTTAGATGTTGGGACCGAAGTTTGACATGCCGAAGTTAACATGACAATGACTCCAAGAAACAAATAGTAAACTGATTTGAACATCGAAAATCTCCTTTCAATTCATGTTTGTCGTACCATTTATCAAAACTGTCCGATCATTTGGGCGGCACATTTACCTACAGTACCGCCCAACTCTGTAAGTTAATAAGTAAAAGACAAGACAACAAAAGGACAAAGAATGATGATGATGCCTAAGTAGGCAGGGATTGATTTCTCGGTAATCCGAAGTTTTTCAAATAGGTAGTTAATCAATCCGCAAGCCAAAGCAAGAATTGTCCATTTCCATACAGGGCTTGTAGATGAAAAAAAATCTGATAAAAATAATATTAAAGCTATACTTACCATAAAAAGGGGGTACCTTAATTTCACTTTAAAACATCTCCTTTATAAACAAAGTGAATTGTTGTAATATAATACCATATGTATAAAATTATAACTATCTCAATGGGAGAATAAAAGCAAAAGCTCTGGTAATCATCCCCAGAGCTTTTGCTTTTGAACTAAATATCCGTTGACAAGCCGTAAGCTTTCAGTACGTCTTTGGGAACCCTCGTACCCGTAGTAGTATATTGAACATTAATTGGCCTAGTAAATGTCCCATCCGAATATGTCACTAAACTATTGACATGCTCATAATAACCAAGATAGGAGTTCCATGAGATGCCAGTACGAATGCCGACATGGTGATAACTATGATCGCTCAAGTAAATAGCAATCCATCCTCCGATAGCACTAGTTGTACCGCCTGTCCAAGAGCCGCTAATGCCCGTCCGTTTAGCGATTACATCAAGCAAAATTTTGACAGAAGCAGCGATACCACCATTAATGTATCGGTTGTCATATGTGGTTTTTTCTTCACCAACGAGAGTGAACTACCCTCGTCGCCCGGAATACTAAAAGAAGGGCCAACCGACAAAGTTTTTGCTGGTGCTTCAGCAAACGAAGAAATTGGAGCCGCTACAGCACTTACGGCCATTGAAACAGCAAGAACCGATGTTACCATTTTCTTTTTCACAGTGGACATGGCTCCCTAAAAATTGTATGAACAATTCGTCGCGACCTCATCGTTCAAACATAATTTACATAAAATTACAAAATATGGGATAGAAATTTATATCTATTTTTAATTCGGCATTTACTTTAAATTGTATAAGTGATGACAGTGTCTACCAAAAATTAACTATACCCTGTAGGAATTTGTCGAATCGTTGCATCTCATCTAATAAATAGTTCATTATCAATTAATTGTGAAATCAAACATACCCTGCTATAATTAACCATCATATAAGTGATTAAAAGGAAGGTAAGTATTATGCTGGATATTAAATATAAAACCATCTCAGATATCATCTTCCAACAAAGAAAAGAGAGAAACTTGACATATTCGGGACTTGAAGAGCTAACAGGGGTAAGTCGAAGTGTACTGTATCGAATTGAGCGTGGAGAGACGAAACATCCTGAATTTAGAACTGTAAAAGCCATTGCCACAGTTTTTCCCGATCATTCAAAAGAAATAATGGAGTGCTACATTCAAGACGAGGAACGAATAGATGTTTTGTTTGAAATACTCAGCGAAATAGTTAATATAGAGGAGCACTCTTCTTTAGTGTCAATGGTCCCTTTGAAGATACTACAATCCCCACAAGGGGAGACGGAGGATAATTTACAGCGTTTGTATGATTTTGCTGGAAAGATAAGTGATTCTGCTTTAAAAGTGATCCTTTATAATGTGGTTGTAAAATATTCCAGAGAGCATGGGGTTATGAAATATTTAGCCAAAGGATTGCTACAAAAGCATTTAATCGAACGACTCAATTTAAAGCGATTGGAACAATCGTATCAAGACGGTAAGGAGATTTTAAACTACACTAATTTTTTATCTTCTGAGGAACAAATCACATTATATTTGAGAATGGGATTACTAGCTTTTGCGGTAAAAAAATATGAGGACTGTATCCAGTTTTGTCAGACCGGAATTGTCATGGAAAAGAAAGATACCGAATTAAAAGCAAGAGCGTACCTTGCCATGATCAACTCATATTCACAATCCAAAAACTATGATGAAGTGGAAAAGAGTTTAGATATTTTCGAAAAATTTAATTATGAATTTGTTTCAGAATCAGCGAAAATCACACGGGCCATAACAAAAGCGAGAAAAAAAGAATACCAAGTAGCCTTACCGTTACTTCAAAAATACTTGGATGAACTAAGTAGGAACTACAAGATACACATAGCAGACGAACTTTTTGAAATTTATTTTGAGATGGGCGATTTAATTGCATGTGAGGATTTATTAGAAAGAGAAGAAGATTTCTTACCAGTAAATACGAACAGTCCTCAAACATGCGAAGCCGTTAGGAACTCAACTTTCGCAGCATGAAATCGGCAAACAAGCCTTGATATAACTGGGCAAAGCGGCAATCCATTGCTGAAGTTG
>NZ_JANAVJ010000077.1 GCF_024213375.1 Paenibacillus sp. MZ04-78.2
CTGTTACTAGGATTCTGGATAAATACGTCTATTTGTCGCGTCTTGATAACCCAAAAGTTGGTTAATCAACAGGCGTGCATTTCATTATTATTTTCCCCACGGAACAGGAGCCAATCAGGTAGCTTTTCTTGAAAATGATTAGCTTTTGATTCACTATTGTCAGTATTATGCTCCGCTGAAATGTTGTCGGCATGAGCGGTTTCCCTCTTCTGTTTGGGGGTAACGCGGCCCGCGGGATTGTCTCCCAATCCTTCCTGTTGGTTAGTTTTCTGTATCTCCTCTACTGTATGCTGCATAATAGATTGTGGCAGTACATCCGGAGGGAACCAGAATCTGATCGTATAATTTGAGGGTAAACTACGAAGAGTCCGATCCTCCCCCGTTGTTAAATCCCTTATTCTAAAGTCATTTGAGGTCCGCAGCTTGTAAATGATCGTTTTTTTGTCGGGCGCCAGAACGGCATCGTTCGTTTCGGCTGGTAAATCAAGCGGTTGAACATCATCGCCCTTGACCAAATAGAAGTTGCCTTTCCCCTGTTCGTCATACTGCATAACAAGTACTATCGTTCCTTGATCCAGCTTTGTCATAGTTTGGGCCAAACTCGGATTGCGATATTGCTCCTTGCTGTTTTTTACATCATAAATGACGTAATCGTTAGATTCCGAGACCAAAATTTTTTGATTATCTTTGGAAAAAGCATACAATTGCCGTTCGATCCCGCTCTCCTTTTCATTAGGGAAAAGTAACCTTATTTTCCTCTGTTTTTCGAGATCGTATAAAGCTTTACCCTCTTGGGAATTAGCAACGTACTGAGTGTGATCTGGGGTGAATAAGGCTATATAGTTGTCCAAATTCCCAGCATCTCTGGTAAATGTTCCTCTGATAAAAACTTTTTGATCAATAAAGTCGTATCCTTCGATTATCTTTTCTGTTGACGAGTGATCTGAAATAAAATAAGCTTTACGCCCATCCTCTGTAAAATGCTCCAGATAAGTATTTTCACAACCTTCTGCGATTATTTTTCTTTGGATCAGGTCATTCATGATCTTTTGAAAATCGATGGTTGTAGCTTTTGAATTCTCCTGAGATTTTAGGTTCATTAATTGGTATCCGCCATCATATAACGTATCCTTGTTTTCAGCTAATAGTAGCCAGCCCAAGTCTAATGGTTCTGGCGTTTCTATCCCTTTAATTGCTATGCTCTCATCTTGGGGCCTCTCGTTACTTGATAAGCGCTCAGGCTGCGTGCATCCGGTTAACATAAGCAAAATACATATACAAAAAGCTAAGTGTCTTTTTAGCAAGATTGATGATTTCCTCCCTTAAGGAACATTTCCCCATATACGATTCACATTAACTTACTGGGTCTAGATGCAACTCTCCAGCCTTTTTGTGGAACATATTTATATTCAAGACTTACCGTTTCATCGTTCATGCTCTCCTCTACACTTGGTACCGTAAACTCAAACGTTTTGACGTTTCCTTCATCCGCTTTTAATTTCACCGCTGCTTTTTCCCAATCGCTTAAAGAGCCCCATCCTAACGATGGATAAGACAATTTATTATTAATCATTTTGAAATCGGACGTTTTGATGAAATCGGCAGTAATCTCTTTTGTAAACACCTCTTCAAGGTAAGCGGTCAATTTATCTATAGTGTCTAGGTCATCGCAAAAATTATAGAAATAATCTTCGGTTAAAGGAGTACTTTTTTGCTGTGCGGTACGATCCGTGCCGCCATCCAGTACATTGAAGTAGTGATTCGCAGCTTTATTTCTTAACGCCAAAGCGTCTTTTTCGTTAAGCTTTTCTATTTGAATTTCTGTTTTCTCGTTATTTCCACTGCTACTTATTTCCTGGCGAAGAGGCTCTGAACTTGCATGTTTATTGCATGAGGTTAAGCCGCCTGTAGCAATAAGCAGAACAATGAGGAAGGATTTTCGCTTTCTCATCTGGGGTGTATCTTCGTCTCTTTTCCATAGCTCTATTGTAGCTTATTTTTTTCATTTGTGTGTCAAGCGTTTGGGTCCATTATAGTTTACCTACCTTATCTGATAATAATTATTAGATACAAAGCACGGGAGCGTGCGCGCCTTCATTTCTTCGTTCAGTTTCCCGATTTCTTGATCCAAAAAGTCGATATGCCGAAGCTGGGTTGCAAGCATAAGCTGCTGATGTTCTCCCATTAGACCGTTCAAGGCACGTTTTAGCTCTTCTTTTTTGTTCTTGGCTTACGCTGTGCCAGTTCTCACGAACGCTCGTCAATGAGACTGCGGCGATATCGGATGAGTTCTCGAAGCTCCCTTTGGTCACGCGCAGGAATGTAACTACCTTGCAGCAACCCGTGGCGAAGCAGCCCGGCAATCCACTCGGCATCCTTCACGTCGGTTTTACGTCCCGACACATTCTTCATATGCTTGGCATTAACGACCAGTGTTTGTAACTCTTCAAGTTCGAGCAGATCGTAAATCAGTTTCCAAAATGAGCCCGTGCTTTCCATCGCAACGTGGCTACAACCTTTGCTTTTGATCCAGTCCACCAATAGAATAATGTCCTCGATCATCGTGCGAACTTCCTTGCCTTCGGGCGTAATGACACAGCCTAAAACGTTCTTTTTATGGACGTCCAGTCCGCAACAACGACTGTAAACCACTTCCATTCTACTAACATCCTTTACGGCTTTCATGATTAAAGGCTGGCGCAACAACCACCTGAATTAATCTATCCTCCGTGCTTCCTAAGAGTGGGAGCAACAATCTGTGGTGCACCTGTCTATTTCACAGGCTCGCAGCATCAAGGAGACACGACCTACCTTCGCCAGCCGTAAAGACTAAGTTCGACGCGGCACCATTATCATCCTTCTGATAGTGCTGCGCCAGCGGCATGGATGTCTAACTTCATCAACCCAATGCTGCATGATCTGGAATTAAAGCCTACCCGAGCATGCGATTGAGTGTTCCGGATTCTGTCACAAAAAGAAGTTGATTCCTTTTCCGCGGAGTGCTATATTTTATGTGTAACCGATACCACGTTTTTAATCAAATGAGAATTTTATTACTTGTAAAATGCAATGAAATCATAGTAAATTTTTTTTAAAATATATGTAACCGGTACCACATGATAGGGGTGAAGAAGTATGGCAACCATTCGGGATGTAGCCAAGCTGGCGGGCGTGTCCATTGCGACGATTTCCCGGTACTCAAACAAAAGCGGCTATGTGAACGTGGAAACGGAGCAGAAAATAAAAAAGGCCATCGAAGCGCTGAACTACGAGCCGAATGCGGTGGCCCGGGGATTGGCCGGAAAGAAGACGAACACCATCGCCTTAATTCTTCCCGATATCTCCAACCCGTTCTTTCCGGAGCTGGCCCGGGCCGTTGAGGATGTCGCCTCGATGTACGGGTATACGGTGATTTTGTGCAACTCCGATGACGAAGGGGTCAAGGAGAAGTCCTATATTGAGGTGTTGAAAAAAAAATATATCAACGGCATTATTTTTGCTTCCAATACGCTGGATTCCGCCGATGTCGAGCAGATGACCAAGAAAGGCATCCCCGTCGTCTGTCTCGACCGGGTGCCGCCGAAGCAGTCGTGCAGCGTGGTCCGCTCCAAAAACCGGGAAGGCGCGAAGCTGGCTGTCGAGCATCTTCTGAGCATGGGCTGCCGGAAAATCGCCCACATCTACGGCCCGCAGGAATTCATTACGGCCAAGGAGCGGCTGGCCGGGTATGAGGAAGCGGTGATGCATTTGGACTGGTACTCGCCGACGTTCATGATTCAGGGAGACTTCCGGATCGAAGGCGGGATTCGGGCGACGGAGCTGCTGATGGAGCGTCATCCCGATGTGGACGCCATTTTTGCCGGGAACGACCTGATGGCGGTAGGCGCGCTCAAGGCGCTTTACCGGATGGGCGTGCAAGTGCCCGGACAAGTGGCGGTATGCGGCTTTGACGGCATCAGCATGACGGAGATTACGCAGCCGGAGCTGACGACCGTCGCCCAGCCGATCTATGAGATGGGCGCGCTCGTCTCGCGGATCTTGATCAAGAAAATCGAAGGCACGCTGGAAGCGGACCAGACGTACGAGCTGGACGTCGCGCTCGTGCCCAGAAAGTCGACCTTAAGGAGGAAGGACATGAAAGCTCCTAAAATCGTTGTTATCGGAAGCTTGAATATGGATATTGTCATCGAAGCGGACCGGTATCCGCAGCAGGGGGAGACGATGCTCGGTCGCGGCATCCGTTTTCTTCCCGGAGGAAAGGGGGCGAATCAGGCCGTTGCGGCGGCCCGGCTGGGCGCGGTTGTGACGATGGTCGGCGCCGTCGGTACCGACGGCTTCGGACAAGAGCTGCTGCACGCTCTGCAAGCCGAGAATGTGGGCACGGACGCGGTGCGGGTCGCGGAGCAGACGGCTACGGGAGTTGCCAGCATTTACGTTTGTCAAGGAGATAACAGCATTGTCGTCCTGCCGGGCGCGAATCATACGCTGCTTCCTGCGCATATCGACGCTTGCCGGGAAATCATCGCAGCGGCGGACATCGTGCTGCTTCAGATGGAAATTCCCGTGGATACCGTCGCGCATGCGGCCCGTCTCGCGAAGGTTTGCGGACGGACGGTCGTATTAAACCCCGCCCCGGCGCAGAAGCTGCCGGAGGAATTGCTGCGCAACGTCGACTATATTACCCCGAACCGGACGGAGCTGGCCTTGCTGACCGGGCGTTCTGCGGAAGGCGGCGAATTGGAGGGCGCGATGCGGGAGCTGGCCGGCATGGGCGCCCGGCACGTGATCACGACGCTCGGCGCGGAAGGCTCCGCCTTTATGGCACAGGAAGGCACGCTAACCCGCGTTCCCGGTTATGTCATGGAGGTCGTGGATACGACCGGAGCCGGAGATTCGTTTAACGCTGGGCTAGCTTACTCGCTTGCTTTGGGGCAAAGCTTGGAGGAAGCCGTATCGTTCGCGGCCAAGGTTTCGGCGCTTGCCGTGACGAAATTCGGCGCGCAGTCGGGAATGCCGACGCTTCGGGAAGTGCTTGATTTTAACGGGTGAGCGGAGGGGAAACGATCATGAAAAAAATCGGAATCATCAACAGCGAAATTTCCGAAGTCATCAGCAAATTGGGCCATACGGATATGATCGTGATCTGCGACAGCGGGCTGCCGATCCCCTTCCATGTGCGGCGGATCGATCTGGCCTTGAAGCAGGGCGTTCCTTCCCTGCTGGATACGCTGTCCATCGTGCTCGAGGAAATGGAAGTGGAGGCCTCATTCATCGCGGACGAAATGGAGCGGGCCAGTCCGCAGTTCAAGCGGGAGCTGGAAGCCGTCATGAAGGGCATTCCGGTTCGTACGGTTAGTCACGAGCAATTGAAAAGGCTTACGTACGAAGCGAAAGCGGTTATTCGGACAGGCGAATTTACACCTTATGCGAACATCGTTCTGCAGGCCGGCGTGATCTTTTAAGAAAGGAGTGGCCGTCATGACGACATACCTGTTGGAAATGAACGACATCAGCAAGAGCTTCCCGGGCGTCAGAGTGCTGGATCAGGTGACGTTCAACCTGATTGGTGGGGAAGTGCACGCACTGATGGGGGAGAACGGCGCGGGGAAATCCACGCTCATGAAAATTCTCGGCGGCATTCACCGCAGAGACGGCGGAACCGTGATCCTGAAGGGGACGCCATGCGAGATCACTTCCCCTTCCATGGCGCAAAGCCTGGGCATTACCATGATTCATCAGGAATTGAACTTAATTCCGCATCTGACGGTGATGGAAAATATTTTTCTCGGGCGGGAGTTTACCTACGGCCGGAGCGGGATGATCAACTGGGGCAAAATGAGGCAGGAATCGGTTCGCTTCTTGTCCCAGCTCGGCCTGTCCATCGACCCCGGTATCATCGCAGGCGAGCTGTCCGTCGGACAGCAGCAAATGATCGAGATTGCTAAAGCGCTTTCCATGAATGCGGAAATTCTCGTGCTCGACGAGCCAACGGCGGCGCTGACCGACCGTGAGATCGAATCGCTCTTTACGGTGATCGAATCGCTCAAAACCAAGGGCGTCGGGATGATCTACATCTCCCACCGGATGGAGGAAATTTTCCGCATCTGCGACCGCGTCACCGTCATGAGAGACGGGCATACGGTAGGGACGGACTGCGTAGCGGACACGAATATCGACAAGCTGGTCAAAATGATGGTAGGCCGGGAAATCAAAGACCGCTTTCCCAAAATTGACGTTTCCGTCGGCGAACCCAAGCTGGAGGTCAAAGGCCTGTCGCTGCCGGGCAAGCTGCGAAATATTTCCTTCACCATACGCAGCGGGGAAATCGTCGGCATCGCCGGTCTGATGGGGGCCGGCCGGACCGAGCTGGCCAAAGCCTTATTCGGGGTGACGCCGGCCCGCCAAGGGGAAATCTGCGTCGACGGCCGGCCCGTCGCCATCCGCAAGCCGGTCGATGCGATCCGCGCGGGCATCGCACTGGTCACGGAGGACCGCAAGGACGAAGGGCTGTTGTTGAACATGTCCGTGAAGGACAACATTTCGCTGCCTAATTTGAAGGGCGTTTCCTCACTCGGGTTTGTCAGCCGCAGCAAAGAAACCGGCATCTCGGAACTGCTTATCTCGCAATTGCTGATCAAGACCCCGAACAGCGAACAGAAGGTCGGCTCCCTGAGTGGAGGAAATCAGCAGAAGGTCGTGATCGGCAAATGGCTCGAAACGAATCCGCAGGTATTTATTTTGGATGAGCCGACCCGTGGGGTGGACATCGGGGCCAAGAAGGAAATCTACGATTTGATGAATCAATTGGTTTCCAGAGGCGTAGCCATCCTGATGATTTCGTCGGAGCTCCCGGAGGTTCTCGGCATGAGCGACCGCATCCTGGTGATGCACGAAGGCCGGATTGCCGGAGAGTTCTCCAGAGGGGAAGCCACGCAGGAAAAAATTATGCACTGCGCGACAGGAGGAGGAAAGCATCATGCAAACGGAAGCGAAAGCGGTTGGTAAGCGGGCAGGCAAAGCGTTCAGCCTGGGTCCGCTGCTCGGACTCGCCTTAATCGTCGTCGTTTTGTCGGTGATCAACAGCGACTTTTTGACCGTTACCAACATTTTCAACGTGCTTCGGCAAATTTCCATCAACGCCTTGATTGCGTTCGGGATGACGTTCGTTATCCTGACCGGAGGAATCGACCTTTCCGTCGGAGCGGTTCTGGCGCTGTCCAGCGCGTTTACGGCAGGCATGATGGCCTCCGGTATGAATCCGTGGCTGGCCGTGCTGATCGGCCTCGGCTGCGGAGCGGTGTTCGGAGCCGTCAACGGCCTGCTGGTCACCAAAGGGAAGGTCGCCCCCTTCATCGCCACCTTGGCGACCATGACCGTCTACCGCGGCTTGACGCTCGTCTATACGCAGGGCCGGCCGATTACCGGACTGCACGAAGATTTCGCCATCATCGGAAAAGGGTATTTTCTCGAAATTCCGATGCCGATCGTCTGGATGGTTCTGACCTTCGTCATCCTGTTCATTATATTGAAATACACGACCTTCGGGCGGCGCGTCTATGCGCTGGGAAGCAATGAGGAAGCGACTTGGCTTTCCGGAATCAATACTACCAGAATCAAAGTCATGGTTTATTCGGTAAGCGGATTACTGGCAGCTTTAAGCGGAATTATTCTTACCTCCAGACTCAACTCCGCTCAGCCGACGGCAGGCACCTCCTACGAGCTTGATGCGATTGCCGCGGTTGTTCTCGGAGGAACCAGCTTATCCGGCGGAAGGGGCTGGCTGGTAGGGACGCTGATCGGCGCCATGATCATAGGCGTATTGGACAACGGTCTGAACCTGCTGAACGTTTCATCCTTTTATCAACTGGTCGTTAAGGGTGCCGTCATCTTGGTTGCGGTGCTGCTGGACCGGTCCAAAGCCGCAAAATAAAAAGCAAAGGGGAAGAGTAGCATGAAAAAAATGTACATGGTTCTGTCGCTCCTGCTGGTATTCGTCATGGTGGCAGCCGGCTGCTCCACCAAGTCCAATCTGGAGGGCGGAGCCAAGACGGCCGAGCCGAAGAAAGAGGGAGGCGCCGCCTCCGGTAAAACAACCATCGGTCTCTCCATTTCCACGCTCAACAATCCGTTCTTTGTTACGTTGAAAGAAGGCGCCGAAAAAGCGGCGAAGGAAGCCGGAGTCGATCTGGTCGTTGTCGACGCGCAGAACGACACCTCGAAGCAAATCAGCGGCATCGAGGATCTGATCCAGAAAAAAGTAAACGTCATCCTGGTTAATCCGACCGACAGCGTGGCGGTCATTACGGCGGTGGAGGCGGCGAACAAAGCCAACATTCCGGTAATCACCATCGACCGCGCAGCGAACGGCGGTCAAGTCGTCTCACATATCGTATCCGACAACGTCAAGGGCGGACAGATGGCCGGCGACTTCATTCTCAAAGCGATCGGCGGCAAAGGAAACATCGTCGAGCTGCAAGGCATCGCCGGAACCTCGGCAGCCCGCGACCGCGGCAAAGGCTTCCACCATGCCGTAGACGGCAAAGCCGGCGTGAAAATGGTCGCTTCCCAGCCAGCCGACTTCGACCGCGCCAAAGGTTTGTCCGTTATGGAAAACATCCTGCAGGGGAATAAGGATATTGCAGCCGTATTTGCCCACAACGACGAGATGGCACTGGGCGCACTGCAGGCGATCCAGGCCTCCGGCAAAAACATCGTCGTCGTCGGCTTCGATGCGACCGATGACGCGGTGAAAGCCGTAAACGAAGGCAAAATGGCCGCGACGGTAGCGCAAAAGCCGGCAGCCATCGGCGATGTGGCCATAAGAACGGCCGTGAAGGTATCGAAAGGCGAGAAAGTGGAATCCTCGATCCCTGTCGATTTGGAGCTTGTTACGAAGAAATAAGTCATAGCGTTAAGCTAAGAGAAACGCTTTCTATGGAAAGAGGACGATCCCCGGTGCGGAATGAACAAAAGCCGCGGGATTGTCCTCTTTTTTTAAATGACTCGCTAAATGGGTCTGTCAAGTCTTTTGTGTAAACTCTTTAAAAGGACTTCTCCCCTCGGGGAGAAAAATTTTCAGCGCAGATGGCCAATGCGATCTGGATAAAAAACAGATAGCTGAAGCAGCATTTGCCCCCAGTTCTGGACGCGGCCTGTCCACTTGCGAGTGACATCCATGGTGGCCAGATAGAGCATTTTTAAGAGAGCTTCGTCCGTAGGGAAGATGCTTTTTCCTTTGGTTACTTTTCGAAGCTGTCGATGGTAGCTTTCAATGATGTTGGTCGTGTAAATGAGCTTGCGGATTTCAGGTGGGTACTTAAAAAAGGTAGCCAACTCATCCCAGTTATTACGCCAAGAACGAAGGATTAGCGGATACTTGGTTCCCCAGGCTTCCTCAAATCGGTCAAGTTCCACAAGAGCCATTTCTTCGGATGCGGCTTTGCCGGTTTAAACCCTTAACTTTAGAGTCTTACTCCCTTATTCTCAGGAATTCGTAGTTTTTCAAATTGCACTACGTTGCCGCCCTTGACACGGAGCCTCCACGGGCATGGATTTCTCGCGATA
>NZ_JANAVJ010000078.1 GCF_024213375.1 Paenibacillus sp. MZ04-78.2
GTAAAAATGACCAAAAAACCGCGACATTACAAGGGTTCTAAGGGAGCCTCGTTATAATATCGCGGGGATTCAGGATGTCTAATACCAAAAAGTTAGAAAGCCTTACTTGGATATAGACAGGAGTTCTACCAGTGAAAGTCAATATACATCATAAACCTCTGAGGAGTTTTCAGACCTCAGAGGTTTATGATTCTTTCTGATTGTTAACAATCAGTCTAAGCGTAGGCTCGATCTCCTTAAGTTTAAGTGAACCTTTATCCATGGTACAAAGCATTTCAATAAACTCTCTCGGGACGCCACTCTCATTGATTATTTGAAGTTCATTTTTAAAATTATTCTGGAGTAACATCTTTATGCCTTTATTCAATAGAATAGGCTTAGGAACCGGGATTACATCATCTAAGGGTTCTTTTGACCTCATTTTGTGAATGGACATTTGCTTCATTAATGAAGTATACCTGCTCTGATCAATTATCCCTAATTCTTGAGCTCGATATAGCATAGCCGCGATTGATACTTTCCAATATTTTTTCAACTCTATAAAATGAATTAACTTTGTAGAAGTAACTGTCTTTGCAAATGCCTCTGCAGGTAATAGAAAAGCTGATGCAAAGCGATTCGCCTGATGCTCAATAATCTTGAATTCCTCTCTTGAAAGTATATCCTGGTTGTGAATATGGTTGTGCATCAAGCGATGACCAATTTCATGAGCTGCATCAAATTGTCTTCTTGCAGCGGATTCCTTATCATTTCCTAAGAAAATATAAGGACGTCCCTTTCTGGATTGACAGAACGCATCTACCTTCAAGCTCTCCATATCAATTGAAAAAACAGCAATTCCATTTCGTTCCATAAGATTAACTATATTATTGATAGGATTTTCTCCAAGTCCCCAAAACTGTCTGACATTCTCCGCAAGTAACTCTATTGAATCATCATCCCAATCAGTTTGATCAAATAAAGATAAATCAGGTAAGTTTAGTTCAGGAAATTCAATGTACGTTTGCAGATAATCATAAATATATCCAGCAAGCCTTGATTTATTATATTGAATCTCTTTGTTTTTTTTCGTTGCTGCTGCGGATGCTCTAAAAAAAGTATTACCTATGATATGTTCTTCATAGGTTTTATAGAAAAAACTCTTGGGAAAATCCAACTCCCGAATAATCCCCATCATTGTACTGGATTTAGGCTCATTTTCTCCCAACTCATACTGAGAAATAGCTTGTTTAGAGAGGCCTACTCTAATCGCGAGTTCACCGATACTTAGTCCTCTTACTAAACGTGCCTCTTTGAGTCTAGCTGGAATAATTTTCTGCTCTTCATTAATCATATAACTTTCCTACTTTCATACTGACGGATCAAATTTCAACTTTAGAGGTATATCCTCATCAGTTTGATGTGCTGTCTCTTTGAACGGTATTTTGATATCGTCACTGTCCTCATACACATTAATAGGCTTAACATTGTCTAAACTATTGCTAAGTACCATACTTGTAGTATCCTCCAAAAATATCCAGTCTGTATGATCAGGCAGTAAAGCGCCCTCTCTGATTGAACCATCACGAGGGTCATAAACAACAATTAGACCAAAAGGATAATTCTCCGTACCTAATGGGTGAATTGCCTGCTGGTATTGAATATCTATATCCGGAGAGTCTTCAGGTAATCCTTCTTCAATTAATCTGGGGATATTTGAAACAGAAAAATTCATTCTGTATGTACTGGCACTGTCAAACATATCTTTCTTAGTGGATAATGGTAAGACAAGAACAGATATATTTCTCAGCTTTTCTCTTAAAACGATATAAGGATGGAAGCCCGATTTCTTCTTTTCAATCTCAATTTGTAAATGCGGATACTTCTTAATCGAATTAATTACTTCTGTGTTAACAAGGTCATAACGATTTTTGGGATTCGATGTATCTGTTTCGATATCTGAAAATAGCTCTAGGTATAGCTGATGTCTCTTAAATCCTGATCTAATTCCTTCACATATAACTGTTCTCTGCTCCAAGAGAAGCATACATTTTTGATAAATATCTATACTCATAAATTGTCACCCCTCGTTAATGTCCTCACAATAAAGATATACCAAAACATAGTTTTTGTCTAGTTTCGTTTATATCTATTCTAAAATCGTAAAGTTTAAAATCATATTTAAGTTGATCGTCAACTAAAACTTATTACTACATTATCCACCCTCACTTAATCGGAGCGCGAGAAATCGAGGGGCTTAATCAATATAGCCTCTATCGATTTTAGTAACACTGAGCAATCCACATGTGTTGTCCGGGAAATGAGGACATGCACACTCCTCTCCGCTGCTGCCTGAATACTCCGGAGCAAATTGAGCCATCGTTCCGGTAAGTGAGAGCCACCTCTCCGGCTTTTTTGAGCCACCCTTCCGGTGGCGAGAGCCATCACATGAGCCTCCTGCTAGAATGTTTTCTATGCGTTGTCGCGAGCTATTGCAAATCATTCGTGAGGAGGTCATACATTGACCCAATGTCGTGAAATCCTGCGGCTTCATAACGGACAGCCGCAGATGTTTGATACCTTACATACGTCAAACCAGACCTCTAGGAAATAGGTATTCGTCTTAACTAAGCACATTTTACGCAATAGTGCAAATCTAATACTAAACTTCCTGTGGCGTTTGCTTCAGGCGTTGCTCCTGTAAGACTCTCGATAGTAATGGTTTTCAAATCTTCAACGAAGATCGTTTCCGAACGACCAGCTGTAATGACTATGGTTGATACCGTGACACCCGTGGTATAGTTAACGTTAAAGACGGAAGAAGTACTGGTATTAACTATAGTAAATGAACCATTTATTACCAGCCCGGTTGGATTAGTAAAATAAGTTAAAGCAGCAAGACTCGGAGTAGGTTGAAAAATGGGATTACATTGTTGAATGTTGACAATTTGCTTGGACACATTATTACAAAAATTAAACACGGCAGAACTTGATGAATCTCCACACATAGTATCGCCACCCCTCTTCATTATTCTTGTTATAGTATGTGGAGCTTGTATAGTTTGACTAGTGTAAGCCCCATTTTTCAATAAAATGGATGTTTGCTATGGTGCATTTGGCTTATTTCCTCATACATGGTAATAAGGGGGGATGGCTATATGAAAATGACATGCAAACGGAAAAAAACTATAGCATGCAATTGTACTTGTCACTTCAAAAAGAGAAAACCGATTAGAAAATGTCCTCGGCATTCAAGGACAAGAAAACCACTAATAAAAAAGCTTATTTGCATACACAGATGTGTTCCTATTAACCAAAAATGTGATGACGCTACGACTCAAACGTATTTTTGTGTCTCTTCGGATTCCATTATAAAAAATCCTTCGGGAACCATAACCATAATAAACACTAATAAGTCCTGTACAATGCAAGTTACCATAACTAAATCGTCCAGTGATCATGAGGATATTGATGTTGCACCGAATTCATCTTTTACTGCAATTGTCGATAATCTAAAATCCGTAAAAATCTTATGTAAAAGCAAATCCAATAATGAGATATATTGTACTGGTAATATGGAGTTGAATATCCATTACACTTTAATGTTCTAATAAACCCGTGTTCTCTTGTAAAGTACGGGGAATCTGGGTTTTCATGCAATAAACGACTTATTTTCCGAATGAATTGTCCGCTTTTAACTGTTATCGAACTTATCTCAGGAACAAAGGCAAACACGTAAGGCACAGCAATGAGTAGATTATTCAGACCCTTCTTTGCCGTTGA
This sequence comes from Paenibacillus sp. MZ04-78.2, assembly GCF_024213375.1. GTDB lineage: Bacteria > Bacillota > Bacilli > Paenibacillales > NBRC-103111 > Paenibacillus_G. The sequence goes on from NZ_JANAVJ010000078.1 coordinate 3,763, forward strand.
CACTCCTGATTCATCTAAAACATAAGTGAAACAAGTGTTGAAATCTTTTTCATTTATTGTTTTGCCGTGAGTTATGGTAGTGTTTTTATCTAACTGAGAGCAACTCCCTTGTATCGCATTAATTATTGATGGTTGATCCTTACCAGATCGATCTAAATCAACGCAAATAGAACAAGGCGATTCACCAACATCCTGCAAATACCCAGAGACCCTCACTTTATCTGAAAGTAAATGCGTAAACCCTGTTCCAAATTTCCCTGTAGTCCTCTTGTTATTTGCATCAGTTCTTGTACGATCTTTTGTAGAAACTTGTTCTATGAGATCTAATGTAATCGAGCATTAACATTCACATTATGAGGTCTTCCAAACAGCACTTGCTTGTCCGAATCGAACAGATTACGGTACACTACTTGTCCCCGACTTGAGGAAGCATCTACAACTTTGCCATCCCCCGCATAAATTCCAACGTGGGTAATATCCATATACCTACCATTACGCTCGTAGCTCCAAAATACAAGATCGCCGGGAACCAAGTCCGCCGCGCTTACTGTCAGACCATTTTCTACACAAAATCTTGCTTGTTCCGCTGCGGTTCGTGGCAGGTTAATGCTTAGCTGTCGATAAACCCACTGAACGAGATAACTGCAATCTGTAAAGTCATCCTGTCCGGCCTTCGGCTGACTGTATGGATCACCTAAGCGAGTTAGCGCCAATTTGACGACTTCGCTGCCTATTTCTCCCTCGGGCAAATGCTGCCCAATATCCGCAAGCTGCCCCGGCGTCAAGCCAATATCCGTTTCTTTACCCAGCATCGCAAACATGAGTGGCCGAAACTCTCCAGACGTCATTTCCTTCATGATGTCCATCTGTTCATTTGTAAAGTGATAAGATTCAGCTTGTTGCTCCGCAGTTTTGCTCGAAACGGTAATATGCAAAATGTGTTCATAGCTGGTAGTCGTCTCTTCGCTGGTAGTCCCATCTTCATTCTCTACCGTAACGGTTTCCGTATGTTCGATCGTTTCGATACGGGATTCCAGTTGATTCATGTCCCAAAACACCGATTGGATGATCCCGATCCTTGTTGCATCAAGTGTTGCTACATCCATTCCGTTTTCTGAATCCATGACAGTCTTCACGGCAAAAACGGCTATAATATCCATCCAATTATCTATTCGCGTGTTGTCCGCGCTGCCGGGATAATGAAACTCCACCCGGTCTACACGGCCAGAGGACTGCTGTATTTCTGCCAGTCGGTCGGCATACTCAATGTCCAGCTCTTGAACGATTCGGGAAAGCGGCTTTACATCGGCATCCGTATTTTCGCCGGATACAAAGATACTGAAAGGCGAGGAAATGACAGCAGCTATTGCCATAACAATGCACAATAATACAATAACGGAACTACTGATTCCCAAAAGCGCGGCTACTCCTTTGACAAGCAAAGCGGCTGCTTTTACTACCATTTTAATGATCCGAAGATTTAATCGCGCTGCAGCTTGTGCTCTTTGAATGGAGCGGCGGGCAGTCATCGCCATCTGTACAGTCCGCTGCGCTGTCCTGGCGCTATTCATTTTTCCTTCCGCTTGATAATCAGAGTGGCTTTTAGCCTGTCCTAGCCGTTGTCCCGTTTTTATAAATGGCGATAATGTCTTAAATTTCCTTTCTATACGTTTGATCGTATGGCTTGCTTGCTTGGATATAGCGAAGGGGATTCGGGATGACGGTGGCCTGAAATGCCGCTTCCTCATGCTTACGGACGTTAGCGCTTTTGGACGATTCACGCGTACATTTGCTGAATGAGATGCCGCGGCGGCTAATGCTCCTTTTTTCCCGGCCGGTTCTTGATCTCTACCTTCCCGATTTAGAATTCGGTTAGTAAAGCTATTTTTGCGAAGAGGATGCAAAAGCCGGGCATTGACCCGGCTCCGTATAAAGCGTTGTTTTTTTGATTGATGGTTAGCTGACAAGAGATATTTCCCATCTACCGGCTTGCGGAGATGCAACCTACGGGCAAGTCGCAATTGACGTGTACCTGAAGGCTTAGTAATTATAGCAGCGGGGTTCTGTATCGATACCGTATCCCCTTCTGACTTTGCCCGCCTTTTTTGAATGAGCCTTATCAATCTTTTGCTAGCAACCACGCGCATTCCAATTTGAAAACGTACCGTTTTATCTATGGCCGATGCAGAATGGTGCTGCGCATATTCATTTGGAGATTGTGAAATCGTCTTGTCATTGTCTTTATGCTGTTTTGTGCGTGCGCTCGAATGTTTTACACGATCCATCAAGTTTGGCAGTTTGTCCAAACGTTTAATGTCTTTCACAACAGTCCTCGTTTTAATATCCTTCATCTATTCCACTCCCTTAACTAGTTGCCATTCAGCGAACTTGTTCGTTCAGCCGCTTGAAATTCTTCTCCTGGCTTCGGCAATAATCCGGATAACGAAGTTGAATCGCTTCAAAAAAATAGGGAGCGTAGCTGCAATCGAATAATTCGTGGGGAGTAGAGTAGCGTTCCCCACCTTTTTCCGTCCAGCCATTCCACAGATTAAAAGCAAGCCTGCACACGCGGATAGAACTACCGGTTTGCCACGAGGCTACGAGACCTCCGGGTTTAATGCCCCCATTAGAAAAATCAAACAAATCGCGGATATGACTCCGAGTATCGCGGGAAATACCTAATGTGTAGAAAAGTGCCCGATGATAGCCGTCGTTACATTTCCTTTCATCCAGCATCCGATAGTAGAAACTTTCGTGTTCAGCATCTCGAAATCGAATCGGATTCATTGTTACCTGCCCCTCCCATGGAAAATGAGCGGCTGGTTATAACCAGCCGCCGCCTACATAAAGCTCTTTACCTATCTGTTCATTTTGGCAAGCAAATCGGACCCTTTGACCTACCGCAATCACATTTTTTTGAGAAACTGCGCCATTTGTTTTAAGCCGCGTTCAATAGATTTTCGTACTGCACGTTCATCAACTTGTTCAGCTTGGGCAATCGCTACTTTGCTCATGCCTAAGAAGAAGTGAGCATAAATTCGTCTGAACGATTTTTCCGGCAATCGACACAAAGCCGCATAAAGCTGCTCATTGGAAAGCTTACGCTCGTAATATTCCTCCGGGGAAATCGAAAGGAAAAGAACGTCTTGTTCTATACCGTCGTTCCGATCAAGCGAGTAATAAGCGCGATGACGATAGGTGCGCAATTTGTATGCACTTTCGTTTAAGTCGAAACGGCGGATTTCTTGTGCCACTTCATCATCTAAGTCGATCCATACATCCGTTTTGATAAAGGGATACATGTCCCGCAAATTAATCCTTTTCATATTCGTCCCTCCATTTTGGTTTGTGGGCAAACCAAAATGGAGGGGGAGAGCGACAGCCAACGCTCCCTTTAAAACGATTGTTGATTTTGTTACATAAATAAAAAAGACCTTGCCGCTCAGCAATCCAATGCTGATTTGCAGCCAAGTCTGATAGTAATATCCATCGTTGAGGCGTTATGAGCCATATGAATAGTAAAAACACATAAAAGGATCGTGGTTTGACATTGCATGCAACGTGGGGCACATAATATCAATTTCCCTCCTCACATGGCAACACCATTGCGAGAGGAATAGCCAGTCTGTTTTATGATGGTGTTGTCCTACGTTTTAGTTCAAACGCTCCTTTTTGGTGTCCCGTATCACATGCCTTCAGCACTCGTCACTGTAATAGCTACCTTCTTTTGGGTTTCAATTAGAAAATAAAAAGAGCGCTTCGCTTCTTTTTGCTGACGCAGCAAAAAATGAAGCGGCGCTCAATGGCTGGAATGCAAAGTAATGCGCATAGAATGAATATAGTCGTATCCAGTTCAGATGCCATTTCTACCTATTTCTAAAATAACAGATTAATAGGAACCGCATCATCGCCCTCCTTTCATCGGTATGATTGTACGACTTAATGTGGAAACATGACGAAACTATGGAACAAGTTATGCCCGTTTCGTCAATCCTCGCTTCACAAACATAAAGGACAGCCGATGATCTTGTAGGCTGCCCTTAAGCTTGCTATACTATCATCGTATCAGGAAAATCGTGCATATCGGGTGCACAATTCGTGCAAAACAAGAGCAAATCTAGTGAAGCGTTCGGTGCATGTTCGGTGCAAGAAAGATTCACGGCATCTCATCTCTTGGTGAGGAGTTAATCGTACTCGGAGAGATTGAACTGACTGCTAAAAATGGGGGTAGACCCTAGAGCCTGTTTGAAATGATGGGGGATTGAGGTGATATTCTTCAATTCACGAACCATAAAAATAGAAGATGCGGATATGCATCTTCTGAAGTAATGATATGATCAGTCTTCTCCAAAGGAATCCAGTTCCAACAGGACCGCTCGATCTTTGATTTTTCGATATACTTTATGCAGAATTCGCTTCCGATGATAAAAGAACGCGCGGCGGGAAAGTGCAATGCGATCCATAATGACCGAAAGCGCCAGTTTATCCAAATATCGTAGACGAACGAACAAAATTTCCTCTGTGGTGAGAGCCGAGAAAGCGTAATCGATCAATCCGATTCTCGATAATAGCAACGGGATTTCATGTTCAGTGATCTCTATCCGATGAATGACCGTACGCAACAATGGTTCTTGTTTTCTTCCATTGCCATGATTCACCCACTCATGCAAAGCCCTCGTTAATCCCGGAATATGCTTAAGCTCTGCCTGCGCATATTCCAACCTTGCTTTCCAATCACTATAGGACATAAGCCATGCTTCCACTTTTTCATAGGGGATGGACTGTTGAGTAAGATTCATCAAACACCCTCCCCAATTCCAAGAAATACTACAACTCTCCTTCCGCAAAACTGCTGAATGAAGTGCAAATCAATCCATGCTAATAAACATAATTCACGCTCCGTTTCTAATTGATACATGACGATCATCCCTTCTTTGTTATATCCCACATTTCGCAGGTGAAACTGCGTGAAAATCAAATTTATTGAAGGGAAATCACCGACTTCCAGAGAATGTAAGAGTATAGTTTTTTCTCTGGAGGCGATCACGTGAATACTCCGCTTAAAACGTATTCGTATACTTCTGGCCCCGCCGTGTTGGTGGATCGACTTTGTCGTGAAATCGAGTTTGAGCAGACGTTGAATGAGCTGCTTCCATGGGA
>NZ_JANAVJ010000079.1 GCF_024213375.1 Paenibacillus sp. MZ04-78.2
GTGCGCGTCGTAATCAGTTACGTATATGATCTCATGAATCCCGTCGTTTTTCTAGGTGTGGAGGATTTGACGCTTACTTTGTAAATAAGCTGAGCCGTACCATAAATAACGCAAAAAAATGTATTTATATGGCAGAAAATGTTGTATTCTTAGAAAAGGGAAACGGGGGGATTGTGTGCGAGCTCTCTGCGGATAAGTTATACTGGTTACAGCAAAAGATCTAACAGAGAATATATCTAGACATGCAGTGGAATTCCAAAGCGCTTGAATTGCCCGCAATCTGTTCGATGCCCAAGGCACTAACTGCGCAAGCTGAACCTTTCGATTTTTCATCTATTTTCCTAGCGAAGGGTAAGAAGAAACCAACCGATACGATCATTTCGTTTTCGAGATGTACGTCGACATGAATAAGGAGATCTTATGACATTTGAACAATTGCAGTTGATTCCCCCCATTCTCAAAGCGCTGGCCAAGGAAAATTATAATCAGCCCACACCCATACAGGAGCAGGCAATCCCATCCGTGCTGGCTGGCCGTGACTTGTTCGGATGCGCCCAGACGGGGACCGGAAAGACAGCAGCGTTTTTGCTGCCGATCATCCAGCTGCTGAGTACGCAGCGGGACCTCACGAAGGGCAAGCGCGTCATTCGTTCGCTTATCCTGACGCCTACCCGGGAGCTGGCTATTCAGATTTCTGACAACATCAAATCTTACGGACGTTTCACGAATCTGCGCAGCGCAGTGATCGTGGGCGGCGTCCCGCAGAGAGCACAGGAGCAGGCACTGGAGGAAGGCATGGACATTCTGATCGCAACACCGGGCAGGTTGATTGACCTGATGAACCAAGGGTTCGTCGATCTGACTTGCGTGCAGATTCTGGTGCTTGATGAAGCCGACCGGATGCTCGACATGGGCTTCATACATGATATGAGGCGAATTATCGCTAAGTTGCCTGCTAAGCGGCAGACGTTGTTCTTTTCGGCAACGATGCCGCCCGAGATCACGTCTTTGGTAGACTTGCTGTTGACGAATCCTATGAAAATCGAGATTACACCGGTTTCCTCGACGGCGGAGCGGATCAAGCAGAGGCTCTACTTCGTGGACAAGCCGAATAAGCTCCCGTTGCTGATCGATCTGCTGCGGGATAAGTCGATTACGAGCGCGCTCGTATTCACTCGTACGAAACACGGAGCGGATCGACTGGTAAGCGGTTTGATGAAGGTGAAGATTACAGCGCAGGCGATTCACGGCAACAAGTCGCAGAACGCCCGCCAAACGGCGCTGAAGAACTTCAAGAGCGGTGCGACCCGCTTGTTGGTAGCGACGGACATCGCGGCCCGTGGTATCGACATTGATGAGCTGTCGCATGTCATCAACTACAATTTGCCGAATATCCCGGAGACGTATGTGCATCGGATCGGCCGCACCGGACGGGCGGGCTTAAGCGGAGTCGCGATCTCGTTTTGCGAGTACGAGGAGATTCCTTATCTAAAGGATATCGAGAAGCTGATTAAGCAGAGGATTCCGGTGATCGGGGATCATTTGTATCCGATGGCGATTACGGAGACTGCTCCGACGAAGTTGGAGAAGGTCAGAGCGGGTGGTGCGACGTCCGGAGACAGCGCCCGCGTCCATAGCGGCGGCGCTGATCGGAGCGACTCTGCCGGGAATGAAGGAAGCACCGCCGTCTCCGGTAGCCGCCGCCGGAGACGGCGGAAGAAAGCTGGCAAGTAAGCACGGTGAAGCTAGGGATGACATGAAGACAGGTGGTTACTAAATCGACACAAAAACCTCTTCTTTGCGAATCCAGACGGGCAGCGGTTCCACTAAGTATACGGAGTGTAATACCGATGTTCCCCAATTGATTGCCTTTTCGAAATGGTTGTGTTAATCTGGTACAGATTAATATCAGTGGAAACCAATTCGCATATTGAAAAGGGTCTCATGATATAACGAAAATTTTCCCAATGTGTGATTTTTTTTATAAAAAATGATCATGTTAAAATTATTTTGGAGGTAACAATATGCAAACAGGTACAGTTAAATGGTTCAACAGTGAAAAGGGCTTCGGTTTTATTGAAGTCGAAGGTGGGAATGACGTTTTTGTCCATTTTAGCGCGATTCAGGGTGATGGTTACAAATCGTTGGATGAAGGTCAACGAGTTCAGTTCAACGTGGTCCAAGGTAATCGCGGACCGCAAGCTGAGAACGTCACAAAAGTTTAGTAAGCTAAAGCGAGGCTGCTCCTAATACGTTAGGAGCAGCTTTTTCTTTTTTGCGAAACCTAGACTCGACAATATAGAAATTCGTTGTTACTTATAAAAAAGGGGTTTACTTATGAGTGAGCAAGGCTTTAAAGACTATAAGTTAAGCGAGGAAATTACCCGTTCTTTAGATAGCTTGGGGTATCAACAACCAACGGAAGTTCAATGCAAGGTGATCCCCATTGCGCTTGAGCGTAAGGATATGACCGTCAAGTCCCATACGGGAAGCGGGAAGACCGCGGCTTATGGCATTCCGATCTGCGAGATGTTGGAATGGGAAGAGAATCGGCCGCAGGCCCTGATCTTAACGCCAACTCGCGAGCTTGCCGATCAAGTTAAGCAGGACATCATGAATATCGGCAGATATAAAAGAATAAAGGCAGCCTCTATTTATGGCAAGCAGCCTTTTGCCAGGCAGAAGGTGCAACTGCAGCAGAGAAATCACGTCATCGTAGGCACGCCGGGGCGGTTAATCGATCATATCGAGAGGCAGACGATCGACTTGGAGCAAATAAAGTTTCTTGTGATCGATGAAGCCGATGAGATGCTGAATATGGGTTTTATCGAGCACGTGGAGAAGATTATCCGCGAACTGCCTCAGAATCGAATGACCATGTTGTTCTCGGCGACCTTGCCCAAGGACGTGGAGAATTTATGCCATAAGTATATGAATTATCCATTGGACATTGAGGTGAAGAGCGAGGCTAGAACGACAAGCCAAATCGAGCATTCGATTTATTCGGTCAGGGACGAGAACAAGCTGAATCTGCTCAGGGACGTCACTATCGTCGAGAATCCGGATAGCTGCATTATCTTTTGCCGAACGAAGATTAGGGTTGAAGTCGTGTTTAAAGAATTAAACAAGCACGGATACCCCTGCGGCAAAATCCATGGGGGAATGGAGCAGGACGATCGCACGAAGATGATGAATGCGTTCAAACAAGGGGAACTCCGCTATATGATCGCGACGGATGTCGCCGCGAGAGGGATCGATATCGAGAACATCAGCCATGTCATCAACTATGATTTTCCGCAAGAGAACGAAAGCTATGTCCATCGGACCGGTCGAACGGGAAGGGCCGGACATTCGGGGACAGCGATCTCCTTCGCCACGCCGACCGAAGAGAAATTCGTTGCCAACGTCGAGCGATATATTGGGTTCGAGATTCCCAAGAGAGACAACCCTTCCAAAGAAGCGATCGCACGTACCAGTCCTGCTTTTGAAGCGAAGATAAGGAACCGGCGAACCATCAAGAAGGACCGGAGCTCCCGTTCGAATCAGGAAGTTCTGAAGCTCTATTTTAACGGGGGAAAGAAAAAGAAGATCAGAGCGGTAGACTTCGTCGGCACCATTGCTAAGATTGACGGGGTATCGGCGGATGACATCGGGATTATCACGATAGAGGATAACGCCTCCTACGTGGATATCCTCAATGGCAAAGGGTGCCTCGTTCTTGATAAGATGAAGGATACGACGATCAAAGGCAAGCTGCTGAAGGTACATGAGGCGAACCGAAAATAACAATGACGCAGAAGAGAGAGTGAATGTTCATGATACAAATAAAGATTCCGACTCCGGATGTCACGATTTACAAACAGAAGGCCCCCGAATTAAGCCATATTTACGGGTTTACGGATTTCATTCTGATTCCAAGAGATAAAGCGGGGATTTTTATGTTCTACAATGATAAGGATGAACTCCTATTCGTTGGCAAGGCCCGGAAGCTAAGACCCCGAATCAAGAAGCATTTCGAGGATACGGTATCGGTCATCAAAGAGAAGCGGGAGGAAGTGATCAGAATCGAGGTTTGTTTAGTCGAGGATCCCCTCCATAGAGAAATATACGAGACGTACATTATCAACGAATATAAGGCTAAGTACAATGTAGATAAGGTGTTATACAAATAATAGACAGAGCTCCTATTGCCCAAGGAGCCATGAAATTATATGATAACGCAAAAATGCCTTTAATCCACGTTCAGCGGGTTAAAGGCATTTTGATATATATGCCGAGCTAGAATTGTAAGTTGGTTGCGGGGGCAGGATTTGAACCTGCGGCCTTCGGGTTATGAGCCCGACGAGCTACCGGGCTGCTCCACCCCGCGATAGTATAACTAAGCATTGTGATCTTTAATGTTGACCAGCTCTCTTATACTACAGCAATTCGAGCCAAAATGCAAGCTCTTTAAAATGAAGTTTCTTTCGAGGGCTGAAGGATTTTGACGTTTGCCTGCTCCACAAGCCAGGCAATTGCATCATCTTCACAGGCTTTTTTAAAGTCTATGCACAAAACATTCCTGCTTCAGGATCAAATCTGATATCTTCTGCCAGATTTACGGTTTAGTTTCTTCAAAATTATTAGTGTCCATATTGTGCCAATTCATTTCCTTCTGGAGCCGTACTGAATATTTTCATTTTAAAACACTTCCCAATGAATCAGCTAGGAACTATACCGACGTCCGTTCATATAAAAATTGTCCTCGCGGCCAACACGGAAGGAAATCTCCAGATCGGGTATACCGAGCGACCGGACATGCCTATCAATCGCCTCGGCCATCTTATCGCGCACTTCGTCCCCCCGCTCAAACCACCATACGTCGATGAAAGGGTACGAATCGGTATATTTCCCGTCGAATATAGCGGTGACGTGCAGGCACTCCAAGGTGAAATTATCCGTTCCGCATTGGCATATTGCGGCCATCTCCTCTACGAGCGCTATACTAATTGCACGTATGCCCTCGGCTGGAATTCCTCTAAAAATTAATTGCGGCATCTAATTTCCTCCTGTCGATATGTATTTAGCCCTTGTCATTTTCTTATTGTAAATGTACAAGTCTGTCTGTTGCAAACGGAGAATAAATGGAGAGGGATATACATGCCCAGACCGTTTCGCCCATGTAATCCAAAGTCATGATGAAGATAATGGTTAGATTTATGATTATTTTTGTTTTGATATTGATGGAAATCCAGCACTTTTTAAGTTAACCACTTTTTTGATTGGTTTATTGGTAAAACATGACCATTTATGTACGGTTTTAATATTCTGTCAACAAGGGATTCCTTGTTGGTGATCGGGCAGAAATGAGTAAAGTTAGAAGCGATACGACAAAATAATTGTTCCGGGATATGGTATAGTGAAAATGATGCTTGGGTTTGGGCTTTTGAAGAACGTTGTAGACAACAATTTGTTAGGAAACCCGATAAGGATGATAAACACGACCAATAAATGAGGAGCAATTATTAAATTTCGGAGGTTTACAGATGAAAACAAAAGATGTCATTTACATGATCTATAACGAAAATGAACAGTCAGTAACATCAATGGGAATTGAATTTATTGACTTTATCAATTGTCTTACAATTGAACCAAACAATATCTTGCTCCTTGCATCTGGATATACAGGTGAGGACTATCATTATGGACTAAGATTAGAATTTGTAAGAAATCAAAATCTGAATGACCTTTACAAAGAAAATGTGTATTCTTATGGAGATTTTTGTTGGGTGGATTTTGATTGGATTTTTACCCTTGATAATCTCACTCCTCATGAAAAAGCAGAGTTGTTGTATTTAGGTTATTATAAACAACCACTTGGAAGCCCATTTTTCGAAAAACTCAATAATAAGTTTGTATATTTGGCACATGATGATGGTTGGTTCAACAAAATTTTCTATAAAGACAAAAATCAATATATTGATGTATTAGGACGTCTGGTTTCAAATAGAGTGAAATCTTATCGGAAGAACGTATCGCCATTAAGTCAAGACATTGGAGAACAATTAGCGTTATTCGCCAAAGATGGAATATTAATTGATCTATATAGGGTTATTAAATCTCGAAACAGCGTAGAAATCCCCTTTAATGTAATTGGGAAAATTATGGATTTTGATGATGTTTATAACAACATGGAAAGACATAAGGCGAAGGCTAAGTCGGAATATTGGCTTGTGTATAAAAAAGATGAATGGGTGATACGCTCGTATAATTAAAAATGGATTTCATAATCCAAACAATTAGGAGGAGAATTATGGAGAGGAGGTTTACTAAAGCCCTTACTAAATTGAACAAAGACCCCGAGTGAATGAGCCGATCCAAGTTTTGAAAGCGTTTTTGCATAAAAAATCCCCCTCTCATCGTATGTTCCCGACCTATGCATTGTTGGTATCTATTAGAGAAGACATGCCGTTATATTTTTCGATAGAAACTGACAAAAAAGTATCCTAACATTATAATTGGTTTATATATCCTATAGCGGCACTGACCAGGAGGATGGCATGCAATTTCAACCATTGTATGATGATGGGGAGTTATTTCTACCGAAGATCGAATTAAATATGACATCGAACCAATCGATTGGCATTATAACGGACTTGAAGCGAAAGCAGCTTTTAATGAATCAATTAGTGAATCATTCCCAATATTATTTATTTCGAGCTCAACAAGGCGAGTATATGCGTTTAACGGTGGAAGAGCTAATCACTTTTCTAATCAAAGTAACGGAGAGGAATGAGCGTGTCGCTTTGTTAATGGATTATTTTGCTTTAAAAGAAGAACGGAAGGTAAAAATCAAGGATCTAAGCCCATCGAAAAGGATGTATGTGACGTTGCTGCGTGTCTTTTTTGCGCATCAGCCTACACTTGTACTGGAGGAACCCTATTTTTACTTGGAAGAACAAGATCGTCGTCATTTTAAACGGATTTTAGATGACCTTTCGAAAGAAAAGCAGATTTTAATTTTAACTTCGAATTTGGAGGATGCCATTATTTCCTGTGATGCCATTTATCGATTGAACGAGTCCGGATTTCATCAATTGGATATTCGGGACTCAGAAGAGGATAAACAGGAAGTGCAGGAACAAGATCGGGCCAATATAACCTTGCAGAAGATTTATACGAAAAGAAATGACAAAGTGATTTTATTTAATCCGCCTGAAATCGATTTTATAGAAAGTATCGATGGTTCGATCGTTGTTCATGCGGATGGGGAAAATTATGACTGTGCTTTGACGCTAACCGAGCTTGAGCAGAGATTGTTAAATTTCGGGTTTTTTAGGTGTCATCGTTCCTACATCGTTAATCTGCAAAAAGTAAGAGAGATTATTACATGGACGAAGAATAGCTACAGCTTGCGATTAAATATAGGTAAAGATGCCGTGGTTCCGTTATCTCGTTCAAAATTGCATGAATTAAAAGCACTTCTTAACATTTAATTTCCGGGGTAATAATGTCGAACCAATCAAGCATTCCATGGTACCATTCAGGCGTTAACAGCTACATTTCGGCGGGTTTTGATGGCTGGAAGCATGCATTCTTTATATATTTAAGCCATCAACTCTAAGGAAGTGGTGTTAATGGATGTTATCCATGTAGAACATATTCGAAAGAGATTTGGAAATAAGGATGCATTAGCAGACGTGTCTTTTTCGATTCCGAAAGGGGAAATTTTTGGTTTCCTAGGTCCGAGTGGTTCAGGAAAAACAACATTAATAAAGATTTTAACTGCGCAATTAAATCCGACAAGTGGACAGGCAAGTGTATTTAACCAGCCAGCGGAGATGATGAATCAGTCTGCACAGAAGATGCGCTTTGGCATTTTGACGGATAACAGTGGTCTATATGAGAGATTAACTATTGAGGAAAATCTAGCGCTGTATCGCCAATTATATGATCTTCCCAGATCTTCGATCGATAAGGTGCTGCAGTTTGTAAACTTAAGCGGAGAGCGCAAAAAGAAAGTCAATCTCTTATCGAAAGGGATGCGTCAGCGTGTCATGTTGGCATGCGCGATTATCCATGAGCCAGAATTATTATTTTTAGATGAACCTACTTCGGCTTTAGATCCAGTAAACTCAGCACATATTTATAAAGGCTTACGCTACTTAAATGAGAATGGGACAACGATTTTTTTAACTACGCACGATATGACTGAGGCCGAATTGATATGTAACCGTGTAGCGATTTTGTATCAAGGACAAATCCAAACCATCGGCTCACCAAGGGAACTAAAAAAACAGCATCGGGAAAACGTAGTTTGTGTTGACTTAATCAATGGGGAAGCATACGAGCTCCCGATAGATGAGGGAACGGCTGATCAAATAGCCGATTGGATGAAACGAGGGTTAATTGATCGAATAGAAACGAAAGAGCCAAGTCTAGGGGATATCTTTATTAAAATGTAAGCGTCAAATCCTCCACACCTAGAAAAACGACGGGATTCATGAGATCATATACGTAACTGATTACGACGCG
>NZ_JANAVJ010000007.1 GCF_024213375.1 Paenibacillus sp. MZ04-78.2
CGGGATTACAAGCCGACAGGTCAAGTCTTGCTTGTCATGCTGCAGCAAATCAAAGTGATGCTGATTCGATATGCCGACCGAACTGAGCGCGTGCTGACGGACAATGCAGATGATCTTGCCTGCCGGGTGGTGGAAATGGCGGGGTACGACATGACCATCTACACCGCGAATCCTGTCGAAATCACAAGCCGCTAAGTCCATACAGACACCGTATGATAATCCGCTGTCGAAATAGGGGGAATGATGTCGAATTTAGGCAACCATTCTCCCTCCAAGCCTAAGACAGTTCCTCTTGAACCGCATCAGCGGTTGTTATTATTCATTTTCATTTACTGACATGCGAAATGTGGGATCCAAAATAAGATATCAGGACTTATCGTTAACACAACTCTGTAATAATTCAAGAGCGCCCTTGCTGGTTTCCTCGATAAAGATCGTTCTCGGCAATAATCGCACATACCCTGATACAAGTTCTTTTTCCTGGTCACCACATCTCCACAGCGAGAGCATGTCCCTATTGCACGGCGAGGGCTTACTCTATTACCGCTAGTTGCTTTCGATTGCCGGTTTACGAGGTGCTGTTTCGCAAATGTCGTAGAGCTTAATCCATATATGGCCGTTCCACACTTCCGCTTTACCTCTCCCGTCGGCTTCAACCCCTGTGGAGTCGGAGAAGAAGTGGCTTGATTTACGAGAAAACAGTCATTCGTTAGCCTCTAATTATTGGTGTCACGGCTCTTACGGTATTTTGCTAGCCCGCACTCATATTTTTCGTCTGCTTCCTGATTTACCGGCCGATCTGTTATTGATTGACCGATTGTTGGATGAACTCGACGAATCGGAGGAAACGATCGGACATTCGCTGTGTCATGGTGAACTAGGCAATCGCAGCATTCTTTTGGATGTGCATCGTCTGATTCATGGCCGTGAACCAGACGATGCGGAAAAATGGACGCTGCTGCGGAAAACGCCAGAATCGATTTGGCGGATTGGTATGCATCCCTCTATCGAATCGCTCGGTTTGTTTACTGGTTTAAGTGGCATCGCTTTCGGTATGCTGCGACTCTGCGATGCCGGTGTACCATCAATACTTGCTTTGGACATCCCGTTGCATGGGGTGGATTGATGTTCGTAAAAAGAACACCGTTCGTGGAACAAATGCAGCAGACGGAATGCGGGCTCTGCTGTATTTCGATGATAGCAGGGAAATACAATGCGAACAGAACATTACGGGAACTGCGGAATATGGCAGGTATCGGGCGCGATGGCGTAACGCTCTTTACGATGAGGAATTTGGCGGTTCGGTTAGGATTCGAAGCAAAAGTGTTTCGAATGGATCTAAATCAGCTTTCCCAGGTTCGGTTACCAGCCATAGCCTACTGGAACGAAAGTCATTACGTAGTTGTAGACAAAATCAACAAAAACAGCGTTAAAATTATTGATCCGGCCATCGGTAGGCGGAAGGTTACCTGGGAAGAATTCCAGGAGAGCTACAGCTCCGTCGTCTTGGAAATGTCTCCAACGGAGGGGATCTCTCCGGGCATACGTTCGCCGTATCCGGCGTCGTCAGCTTGATCTCCATGCTGATGGCGATGAAAGAGCGGACGATTCCGGCTCTGCACAACTATGAGTCGAGCAACGACTACATCAACCTGACAGACAGCCCGTTCGTGATTCATACCAAGAACAGATCGTGGACCACGGCCGATGAGCGCCCGCGCCTCGGTGCAGTCAGCACGACCGGCATCAGCGGCACGAACGCGCATCTTGTGGTCGAAGAATACATCCCGGCGCAGCAAGAGGCGGTCGATCACGAACCGACGGATGCACCGCAGATCATCGTCCTCTCCGCGAAGAATCGCGAGCGTCTGGACGAGGTTGCCGCACAACTGCTCGCGTTCCAAGAGGCCGACGAGAGCTTGAAGCTGCCTGACATCGCGCACACGCTGCAAGTCGGCCGTGACGAGATGGAGGCGCGACTTGCGATGGTGGTACAAAGCCGCGACGAGCTGATGCAAGGTCTGCGAGGCTATTTGAAAAAAGGCGACGCGCCCATCGCGCTCTATCTCGGCGACCTGAACGAGTCTCATTCCGAGATCCTCGATCTTCTAGCCGGGATCACCGGAGAGACCGTTCTTCGAGCCTTGCTGGCAGAGGGCAATCTTGGAAAATTAGCCCTCTACTGGGCGAAAGGCGGCAAGATTCCTTGGGAAGCGCTGCAAGGCGGAGCGTCCGCCCGTCGCATCTCCTTGCCGACCTATCCGTTTGAGCGCCGCCGCTGCTGGCTGACCGCTCCGACAATCGCAAGACGAGAGCTGACAACGCAGAGCCTGCCAGCAGTCGCTGCAGCTTTTGCTTCCGAGGCGGTTCCCGTCTGTGAGGAACAGGACCTCGCCATCGCGGAGGATCTGCGGGAGCGAGTCATCGGCATCATCTCCGAACTGGTGGGCCTCACGCCTGCGGAGCTGAAGGTGAACAAGCCGCTCGACCACTACGGGTTTGACTCGATTCTGTTCATGCAGCTGCTACAGCAGATACAAACGCAGATCGACCCGTCCTTCTCCTTCGTCAAACTGAGCGAATGCCGATCGATGGAAGACCTGATTCGAGAGCTGGTCCCCAATGGGGCGACCAAGGCGAAACCGAAAGCGACCCAGACTCCCGCACCGCCGCAAGCACCGCTCGCAGCACCGCCGGCCCACAAGCCCGTGCAGACCAGCTTGCCGCAGTTCCCGGAACTCGTCCTGCTGAACCAAGCCACGGAAGGTCGTTCGATCTTCTGGATGCACGGGACGGCAGGCGGCGTCGGCATCTACTCGATGATCGCCAAAGTGAGCAACCGACCCTTCTACGGCATCCAAGCGCGTGGTTGGATGAGCAACCGCACCCCGATCCGAGGCATCTACGCGATGGCCGCGTATTACGTGCACATCATTCAGACCGTGCAGCCGGAAGGGCCGTATGACCTCGGCGGCTATTCGCTCGGCGGCCTCCTCGCCTTCGAAGTGGCCCGTCAGTTGCAGGAACTGGGGCAAAAAGTGAACTCCATCGTGTTCCTCGACACCTTGTATTCGGACAAAATCTACACCAAGACCATGTTGCCGGAAGCGATGTTCAATAGAAAAACCGCGATCCTGCAATCGCTCAACATGACCCTGCTCACCGAGATTCAGCACGAGCCGGAGAAGATTCCGACCACATTGATTCACCGTGATGATCTGGACCCGACGCTCTCGGATGAGGAATATTCCAAGCAGTTGCTGACCCTGGCCCGCGAGCGCGGCTACAAGCGCACGGAAGACTACCTGAACACCATGATTCAGAGTAGTTCTGACGTGCAGGAAGCGTTCGACCGCAGCGGATTTACCATCTTGCCGTTGCCCAATCCGCAAGAGGTCAGCGCCTATTTCTTCCGCAACAAAAGCGGCTCGTTCCTCGGGGCGCTGGAACCGTACTTCAAAGTCAAGACGAGCCCCGTATTCGACCAAGGGGATTATTGGGCCGAATTTGAACGTCAGATCGACGATTTCCACCTGTTCGACATCGACTCGTCCAACCACATGATGCTGCTCTCGGAACCAAAAGCAGCTGCGTCGATCCTTGCCTTCTGCCAAGAGCTCTACTCCGCATTCGGCCTGGACCCGACGTTCCTTGAAACGTTTGCCCACGAGCATCGCAGTCTCGTCGGCACCACTTCATAACGCCAAAAAGGGATTCTCACGCGGGTCGTGAGAATCCCTTTTTTTGTCTTCAAAATTAGTCTTTTTTGATCGCGAAGGTCAGTTCCGCTTCAGCGGCCAGCTCGCCGTCGACATAAGCAACGCCCCGTCCTTTGCCGATGACGCCTTTGAGTTTCGTGATCGAGACTTCAATGCGCAGTTGGTCGCCCGGAACGACTTGGCGGCGGAAGCGAGCACCGTCAATCCCGGCCAGGAAGGCGATCTTGCCTTTAAAGTCCGGCACGCTCAACATCGCGACGCCTCCAACCTGTGCCATCGCCTCGACGATCAGCACCCCCGGCATCACCGGAAATCCTGGGAAATGCCCTTGGAAAAACGGTTCGTTGATGCTGACATTCTTGATCCCGACCGCCTTTTGACCTTCCTCAACCGATTCAATTCGATCGACAAGCAGGAGCGGATAGCGATGCGGCAACGTTTCGAGAATTTGGTTCGCGTTCATGAACGGGTGCCCTCCTTTTATACGATATCTGGTAATGGATATGAGTATTATAGCATTCACAAAAAGAGAAAAGAAGGAAGTGGAAGTGATCAGGATTATTGGGGTGAGAACACCTTCGGAAATTTGCTGCTCCAGTGGCCTGAAATGGCGGCCTGTATTTGACATTCGGGAAAGTAAGCTCTACTGCAATGCCCAACCGATACTTTCTAATCTAATCGAAACTTTCCCTATACCCTTGGTAAGGCAGCATGTTACCATGTTATTGCTGTCTGAAAATCTACCAGTGTCGGGGGTACTAAATATATGAGCATCAACTTGCAAGATTGGATTCAAGAAGCCGATTTGGTGAGCATGCAGAAGGCAATGACTACGGGTGAATGCACTTCCGAAGCCCTCATTCTTGCATATATCGAACGCATTCATAGGTATAATCCTTTGATCAATGCCGTATTAGAGATCAATCCAGATGCGCTTGAAATCGCAAGGAATCTTGACCTTGAGCGAAATACAACAGGTAGTAGGGGGCCGCTGCACGGAATTCCAATCCTGCTCAAGGATAACATTGATACGCACGACCGGATGCATACGAGCGCTGGTTCAATCGCATTGGCGGAGTCGTTTGCTCCTGAAGATGCGTTCATAGTCACAAAGCTTCGCGCTGCCGGCGCAGTTCTTTTGGGTAAGGCCAATATGACCGAGTGGTCGAATTTTATGTCCAATCGTATGCCAGCTGGGTACAGTTCCAGAGGCGGATATGTGTTGAATCCATATGGACCTGGCAAGCTTTTTGTCAGCGGGTCAAGTTCAGGATCGGCTGCAGCCGTAGCGGCCAACCTGACAGCAGCAGCGATCGGAACAGAAACCGCAGGTTCGATTATTGGGCCGGCCAGCCAACATTTTCTCGTCGGAATAAAGCCTACTGTAGGACTTGCGAGCCGCAGCGGCATTATTCCGATCTCCATAAGTCAGGATACGCCAGGGCCAATTTCCAAGACAGTCACTGATGCAGCGATTTTACTTGGGGCACTCTTCGGGATTGACGAAAACGATAAAGCAACTTGGGCTAGCCCGCATCGTATATTTCACGACTACACAACTTATCTCGACCGAGATTTTCTGCATAAAGCTCGTATCGGGATTCCCAGACAATACTATCGGTCGTTGGATGAAGAAAGACTTTCCATCATGGAATCCGCCATTGATGTTCTGCGTGAGCAAGGTGCTACAGTTGTCGATCCTGTGGACCTCCATATGGAACAGCATCCATGGAACAATGATGTTATCTGCTACGAATTCAAAACAGGTCTGAATCGCTATTTATCGAAGTTGAATTCGGATATGCCCGTGCATTCTCTTCAAGATCTGATAGCTTATAATCAGAAACACGCTGCTTCCGCATTGAAGTTTGGCCAAGACAATCTGATTCGCTCGGAACAAAATGCGCTAAACGAGACAACCTATCAACTTAAACGTCAAGAATATAGTCATCCGGCCGTAACGCAAGGGATTGACTATGTACTCGATCAACACGGCCTAGATGCATTCATGTTACCCGGTGACATTGATGGCATGTACATTGCTGCCCGGTTAGGGTATCCCCTTATTACGGTGCCTGCCGGTTATTCAGCCAAAGGAACAATTGATGCGGATGGCGATTCGACGCAGGGTCCATTTGGCGTTGTCTTTTCCGGGAAGGCTTTTAGTGAACCCACGCTAATTAGCATCGCCTATAGTTTTGAGCAGGCAACACTTTTCCGGCGTCCGCCAGATATGGGCTAAGCTCCCTCAGAATAGCGGAACAGAACAAATATTAAACTCATGGTATAATGTGGGGGGAGAATATGATTGAGATAACTTGGTGTAAAACAAGATAAAGGAGATAGTATCGATGGGGCAACGAGCCAATCTAGTTATCACGAAACAAGGTGGATACGATCTTTATTATAATCACTGGTGTGCTAATACTCTTCCACGAGATTTATTTTGGGGACCGCAACATGCGATTTCATTTATAGAGGCTCAAGCAAAGGTAGACGAGACAGATTGGTTGAACGATATTTGGGCTGAAGGCGGAGTTGTCCTTGATGCGGAGAAAAAGCTGCTTTTATTTTTTGGCGGCGAAGAAGAGCTATATAATATTCCGTACAGAAGAATCTTCCTAAGTTTAATGCAAAAAGTTTGGGAGGAATGGGATCTCCGGTGGGCAAACGAAGGTATCATCGATATTGCAGAATATGTTGGAGTCCCAAGAGAAGTGGTTTTAGCAAGCGAAGATGATGATTTAGTTGATATCAGTTTAGCGCCACCAGAGGCTAAAGATTGGATTGATACTATTATAAGTATTACGTTTGACGAGGAAACACTGATTTTCCCTCTATATGGTAACATTGAAGGATTTTTGCTGCATGGACCGAAGGTCTTACAGAGTTGTGATCGATCCTTTGGTTTCACAGAATTTCGTGTTGGAGACTGGACAACAGATTTTCCATCTTCCGGGCTTCATCTTGACTTCAAGAACAAGCAAATCGACATGTGGCATGCAGACTTTTTTCCAAACGTGATTCAGAGAATGAAAGAGCTGTGGCCCAATTGGGAAGTTCGTGAACATTATGATCATTATGAAGTACATATTGAAAAGACGGCAGGCCGCCTTCATTTTCAAGAGATAGATCGAAATAAGATGCTGGTTGAAATAACTTCATCACTGTTACGCACGCCGGTAAATCCATTGGATACGTTGTCCTCGTTGGTTAAAAGGTTACAACGAGACGGCAAGGAAGTAAGTGTGAATGAGTTTGCATATATGCATGGGAATATAAATTTACCAGAGAAAATTCGCGAAAGCATTATTCAGTATGCAATTTCAGCCCTTGAGAAAGATGTATATTGAACGTGCTGCGATCTTTAAATGTTAAAGGAGCAAAAACGGAATATTGATTAGCAAAACTATACAAGTAAAAAAGAAAAAGCACTCTTTTATCCGAAAGAGTGCCCATGTTGCTGTGAAAGCTTCCCTTTATTAAAGCTGAGCTGATTTTGCCCAATCGGCCGCGAATTTGTCCATGCCTTGATCTGTTAAAGGATGTTTTGAAATTTGTTCGATGACGGCAAAGGGAATCGTTGCAATATGAGCGCCTGCCATCGCTACGCGAGTCACGTGATCCGGGTGGCGGACGGATGCAGCGATGATTTGGGCATCCAAATTATGAATACGGAACAATTCAGCGACTTTCGAAACGAGCTGTACGCCATCTTCCGAAATATCATCCAGTCGGCCGAGGAACGGAGAGACATAGGTAGCGCCCGCGCGAGCGGCCAATAGGGCTTGGTTAACCGTGAAGATCAGCGTTACATTTGTTTTCACGCCTTTTTTACTCAGGTAACGACAAGCTTCCAAACCTGCCAGCGTCATGGGAAGCTTAATGGTGATGTTTTTATCACCGTTATTGATTTTGATCAGTTCATTCGCTTGCGCGATCATGTCTTCGGCTGTAACCGCATCTGGCGTTACTTCGGCAGAAACGGATTCAACCTCAGGTACTTCCCGCAAAATCTCGGCGATTCGATCTTCGAATTTAACCCCTTCCTTGGCGACCAAAGACGGATTTGTCGTAACGCCGGATAAGACGCCGATTTTATACGCTTTTTTGATGTCTTCCAGATTTGCGGTGTCGATAAAAAATTTCATGGCTAACTACCTCCGTATGTTCATTTTACTTCAGTAATTCTTTCGTCAAACGAACCACATGATTCGTGGAGAAACCAAAGTATTCCATGACCTCCGTACCGGGACCTGAAGCGCCGAACGTATCGATCGACAACACTTTTCCGCCTTGTCCCGTGTAACGCTCCCAGCCTAACGATATGCCGGCTTCCATGGCAATCCGCTTCGAAACAGAATCCGGAAGAACACTCTGCTTGTAGCTTTCGGGCTGACGATCAAACAGTTCTCTGCTCGGCATAGCGACCACGCGTACGGAAATGTTTTCCTGCTCCAGCTCTGCTTTGGCACTCATGGCCAGAGTGACCTCGGACCCGGTTCCGATCAGGATGACATCCGGCTTATTGTTTGTTTCCGCCAGAACATACGCTCCTTTGGCCACCTCTTGAACATTGGCTTTGGTCGCTTCATATACAGGCAAGTTCTGTCTGCTGAGTATCAGCGCTACGGGCCCTTCATTTTGCTGCAAGGCATACGCCCATGCACTTGCTGTTTCGTTGGCATCGGTTGGACGAATGACCGTAAGTCCCGGGATGGTGCGCAGCGCGGCCAGGTGCTCAACAGGCTCATGCGTAGGTCCATCTTCTCCGACGGCAATCGAATCATGGGTAAACACATAAATCACGGGCAGCTTTTGCAGAGCGGCTAAACGAATGGACGGGCGCAAATAATCGCTGAATACGAAGAACGTGCTTACGAATGGTTTTACGCCTCCATGCAGGGCCATTCCATTGCCAGCCGCGCCCATGGCATGCTCGCGGACACCAAAGTAAATATTCCGTCCCGCGTAGGATTCGAAAGCGAATTTTTGCTCCCCTTTAATATCCGTCATCGTAGAATGCGATAAATCCGCGCTTCCTCCAAAAATCGAAGAAACGGTTTTTACATAATGATTAATGGCTTCACCGCTTGCTACGCGCGTAGAAATCGTTTTGGAAGCATCAAACGTAAGGATGTCTGCGGCATCTAACGAAACGGAACCGTTAATGACTTGCTCAAGCTCTTTGCCTTGCAAAGGATACTGCGCTTGATAGGAAGCGACTAATTGGTTCCATTCTTCTTCTTTGGCCTCGCCTTTATGTTTAAGCTGCTCGAAAAGAGCTCGCACTTCTTCCGGAACGGTAAACTCTTCCTCATACTTCCAACCATAAGCTTCCTTGGTGGCCTTGGCCTCTTCTTTACCGAGCGGATTGCCGTGTACTTTGTTCGTTCCTGCTAACTTGCTGCCGTATCCGATAACCGTCCGAATTTCAATCAGAGTCGGCTGCGAATCGTTGCACTTGGCTGCTTCGATCGCTTCGGCAATTCGCGAAATATCGTTACCGTCCTCAACCCGTATATAGTGCCAGTCGGCTGATTCCGCTCTTTTCTGTATATTTTCACTGAAAGAAAGGTTAAGCTCTCCGTCCAACGAGATGTCGTTGGAATCATACAATACGATTAATTTGCCAAGCTTCATATGTCCTGCCATGGACATCGCCTCGTAAGAGATGCCCTCCATCAAGCAGCCGTCTCCGACAAGCGCATACGTGTAATGGTCGACAACTGGGAAATTGTCTTGATTGAATTTCGCGGCCAGATGAGCTTCAGCCATCGCCATCCCGACGGCCATCGCGATTCCTTGTCCCAGAGGTCCTGTTGTTGCGTCTACGCCATCCGTATGTCCAAATTCAGGATGTCCCGGTGTTTTGCTGTTCAGCTTGCGAAACTGTTTTAAATCCTCAAGCGAGACCTGGTATCCGGACAAATGCAGGAGGCTGTACAGCAGGGCCGAACCGTGACCTGCGGACAGAACGAAGCGGTCGCGGTTAAACCATTTTGCATGACCGGGATTATGATTTAACAGTTTGGACCAAAGGGTGTATGCCATCGGCGCGGCACCCATCGGCAGCCCGGGATGACCGGAATTCGCGGAGTTGATGGCGTCGATCGACAGTGTTCGGATCGTATCGATAGCTAATTGATCAATAGTTTGAGTTGCAGACATATTGTTCTTCTCCTTCTTTCATTTCGTTTTTTTGTTCATATGAATTTTCCAATCCGGAAAAGGGGTATGGTTTCTCTTTCGTAGTTCCACTATAATACGATTATGACCTATACAAGTAATAAATATATTTCACAGGAGCTATAGACTGTGTCTATGAACAATAATTACGAATTATATAAAGTGTTTTATTGGGCTGCGAAGACAGGCAGCTTGACTCAGGCTGCGAGGGCTCTATACCTCACCCAGCCGAGCGTCAGCTACGCTATCAAACAACTGGAAGACAGCTTTGGCATCACTTTGTTTTACCGGAACTCTAAAGGAGTGTCGCTGACGCAAGAGGGCGCCGTCCTGTATTCCTATATCGAACAGTCTCAAATCTTAATATCTCTGGCTGAAGAAAAAATGGTGGCGCTTAAAAATTTGGACAGCGGCGAGCTGCGGATCGGCGGAAGCGATTCGCTATTCAAGCATTATTTGCTTCCATACTTGGAGGACTTTCATCAGCAGCATCCCGGCATCAAGCTTTACCTGAATCATGGAACGACCCCGGAAATTATTGCTTACTTGAAAGAAGGTACAATTGATTTGGGCGTCGTTCGTATGCCTATCGCCGATCCTTTGCTTGAGGTGAGGGAGAGTATCCAACTGCAAGATTGCTTTGTGGCGGGGGGACGTTATGCCAAGCTTAAGGACGCGGTGCTTTCGCTTGATATGCTGCTCCAGTACCCCGTTATCCTATTCTCGCGTAATAGCCGGGCACGAATGGCCATTACGGAGTTATTTCAAAGCTACGGCTATCTACTCAAACCTGAAATCGAGGTCGGAAGCGTGGATCTTCTCATCGAGTTTGCGCGGAAAGGTCTTGGGATCTCCTACGTGACCAGAGAATTTGTTGCGAAGGAGCTGGAAGAGGGCTCCCTCTTCGAGGTTCAATTAGACGTGGAGCTGCCGCCAGCTCACGTGGGGATTATGATTATGCGGAACATGCCGCTTTCTACTGCTGCAAGCAAGTTTATGAAGCTGGTTGAATAGTCCTTTCCTTTATGATGAACTCGCCTGAAAATAGTGTTCATAGTTGCCAAACGTGGATAAATCCAGTATATTAATGAATATCTCAAGGAAAGGTGGTATCCAGTTCTAACATGTACTATCTGATCGCTTCCTAATCCCTAACAAAAGGATACGGAATGCAGGCGCTACGAAGACGGTAGCCGCATTAGGTATGGTGTACCCATCCCTAATTGCTCAGATAACTCATGTTGGAGACGAAGACTGGAAAACCACGACGAGCGTAAACTTTACTTTAATTGTAAAGTCCAAGTTTA
Source organism: Paenibacillus sp. MZ04-78.2 (assembly GCF_024213375.1). Taxonomy (GTDB): domain Bacteria; phylum Bacillota; class Bacilli; order Paenibacillales; family NBRC-103111; genus Paenibacillus_G. The sequence continues at coordinate 11,216 of NZ_JANAVJ010000007.1, forward strand.
CTTAGGCATATTTGTGTACTATGCTGTGGCTTTTATAGTCTAACCGGCTGCGAGTGCGTCTGCATTCGCAGCCTTTTTTCGTCGTCTAAGACAAATTTGCTCAGAAGAAGGGATGATCACCTATGCCAGGACCAAATCCAATCAGAGAAGTACCCTATACCGGGGAATAAAAATGTACAGTTCATCAACAATACGATCACAAAATCCAACATCATCGTTGGGGATTATTCATACTATGATGCATTGCATGGAGAATCGTTTGAGGACCAAGTGCTTTACCATTATGAAGTGCTGGGTACGAAACTGGTGATTGGAAAGTTTTGTTCGATCGCTCCTGAAACCAGATTTATTATGGGGGGCGGTAATCATCGAATGGATGGCTCAACTTACCCATTCAACATTTTCGGTAACGGCTGGGAAGCTTATACCCCTACATTGGAACAACTGCCGCTTAAAGGGGATACGGTTGTTGGCAACGACGTCTGGATAGGCAGACGTGCAACCATTATGCCGGGCGTACGTATTGGGGATGGAGCCATCATAGGCGCCGAGTCGGTAGTCGTAAAGGATGTGAAGCCATACACGATCGTTGGCGGAAACCCTGCAAAAGAAATACGAAATCGTTATTCACCGGAGATCATTGAGGAGTTGTTGGAAATCCGTTGGTGGGATAATGATATTGAAATCATCAATCAACATATCGAGGCGATCGTAAGCGGGGATATGGAATCGTTAAGGAAAATGAAAACTCGCCGATGACCCATGGTCGCCTCAAAAGAAAATGGAGGAGTTACGATGAGAGAGTACCGACTAATTAGTGACTACAAGCAGAACGAAGTATATAAAGAGAGCTTTAATGAACTTGCAAAGCAGACCTTTGGGCTTGATTTTAAAGAATGGTATGATAAGGGTTGTTGGAATGATGATTATATTTGTTATTCATTCGTAGACGGGGATACGATTATTGCAAATGCTTCGATCAATAAGATGCTTCTTACGTCAAATGGCAAAGAATATAAGGCCATCCAAGTGGGGACGGTCATGACCCATCCCGAATATCGGCATCAAGGGTTGTCGGCTAAGCTGATGAACCATATCCTAGAAAAATATGAAACGGAATATGATTTTATCTATTTGTTTGCGAATGAAACGGTGCTGGATTTTTATCCGAAATTTGGCTTTGAGAAGGTCCATGAAAGCAGCTACACTCTGGCAGTCTCGGATTTGAAAAAGCAAGTGGTGCAGCCGGCTCTGCGCAAGTTGGATGTCGACAATCCGGCGGACTTCGAGCTGATGAAGGAGTTTGCAGTTGAAAGAATACCTGTATCGTCAGCATTTGGCGTAAAGAATAATGAGCATTTGTTGATGGTTTACTTTATTGTTGTTTTTCGTGATGCCATCTACTATGACCATGATGAGGATGCGATACTTCTATTTGAACAAAAAGAGAATACGTTGCATGTTTATGATATCGTAAGTAAAAGGAAAGTCGATTTAGAGAAAGTTGTCAGTCACATCATTTCTGAAAAGACGGAGTTTGTTCATTTTTACTTTGTGCCTGACAGTGACAATGAGAACATCCAATCCACCTTGATCACAGAGACGGATGATACGTTGTTTGTTCGACCGTTTGCCCTGGATGAAGGGAAACATTTTAGATTTCCGCTTACCTCTCATGCGTAGCAACTATTTATTGAACTTAAAATTTGATTATCGACATTCTGCTTGAACGACACCTGTCGTTCAGAGATTATCTTCGCCTGAATCCGGGAATATGTAAGGAATATAGCGGGAGGTATAAACGACAATGATGAATAAGACGGAGAAAGAAAAAATGGAGCTCGGGTTGCTTTACGATGCGAACGGCAACGAGTCGCTCATTAAAGAACGAGAATACGCGAAGGAGATATGTTTTCAGTATAACCAGCTTCCCCCCTCAAGAGCGGAAGAAAGAAAAGATATCATAAAAAAGTTATTTGGCAAAACGGGGAATAGCTTTTTGATCGAATCATCTTTTTATTGTGATTATGGGTATAACATTGAAATAGGAGAGAATTTTTACTCTAATCATAATCTGGTGATATTAGACGGTGCAAAGGTTACCTTTGGAGATAATGTGTTCATTGCTCCTAACTGCGGGTTCTATACAGCAGGTCATCCACTGGACGTGGAACAGCGTAATATGGGGCTGGAATATGCCTATCCGATCAAAGTCGGAAACAATGTATGGATCGGGGGGAATGTTTCTGTTATGCCGGGAGTAACAATAGGCGACAATACCGTTATTGGCGGCGGGAGTGTTGTCACAAAAAATATTCCCTCAGGTGTAATCGCTGTTGGAAATCCTTGTCGTGTGCTGAGGGAAATCACGGATGAAGATAAGAATAAATATAAAAAAAGCATGAATGAATAGCTGGGAAAAGTGCAGGAGGGACGTTTAATGAACTACGATGCGAACAATTTATTTTGGGTAAATGAACCCGTGAGTTATTCGATTCAGGAAGATGAGATTGTGATTACAACTGACCCTGGCACGGACTTCTGGCAGCGTACATACTACGGGTTTAGAAACGATAATGCTCCGGCCTTGTTATTCAAGATCAATGAACCCTACTTTTCTTTCGTAGTCAGAACAGAGTTCGATAGCAAACATCGTTTTGATCAATGTGGTGTCATTATTTACCAGAATAGTGATAATTGGTTCAAGGCTTCAATTGAGTATGAAAATGAAGAGTATCAACGATTAGGAAGCGTTGTGACGAACCATGGATTTTCAGATTGGGCGACGACAGATATTGATTCGAATATTAAAAGTATGTTTTACAGAGTTAGCCGCCGCGAGAGTGATTTCTGCATCGAGAATTCATACGATGGCATCGAATATAAACAAATGCGCATTTTTCATTTGTTTGAAGGTAAAGGCGAAATTCAACTGGGAATCTATGCATGTAGTCCGGAAAATTCCTCATTTACTTCTGTTTTTAGCGAGATGAAGATAACAGAATGCCAATGGAAAACACATGAATGATCCACATATGAATTGGAGGCAATAGCGTGAACAAGATTCATTTTACAACAGAACCCCCTACAGATTTTGCGCAATTACTTTCCCTTTATGAATCATTAGGATGGAATTCACTTAACTTATCCGTTGATGATTTAGAAAAAATGTGTAATCAAAGCTGGTACGCAATTTATGCTTTTGATGATCAAAAATTGGTGGGGATGGGACGTATTATTTCAGATGGAGTGATTACTGGGTTGATATGTGGACTGTGCGTACTGCCGAGTTATCAGTCCAAAGGGATCGGCAAAGAAATGCTGAATCGAATGATTGACCATTGTGAGCGCAATCGCGTCATTCCCCAGCTTATGTGTACAGAAAGCTTGGAATCCTATTATGCGTCTTTTGGATTCAAGAAATTTACGGTTGGAATGACAAGAAAGCTCATTCGATAAATTGCAGTCTTAAGAAAAAGTACAGCTTGACATAGTCGTGTTTTCTATGCCACGATCCCCTTAATCTCCGTCTTTTCAAAGGAGTTTTCGGTTTCTGAAGGAATACAAGGCTTGGCTGCGGCTACCTTCTCTCCCATCGTGCTTCCCTATGTGATGGAGTTGTTCCCGCAAAATAAAAAAGTATTCGCCCTTAGCTGTATGAGCGCAGGTTTTCTTATGGCAGGAATTGTCGGACAATTTTTAAGCAGCCCTCTTTTCGGATTCTCGAATGAACAGATATTATATGTGCGATCCGTAGGGGGGAGCTGCAAGAGGTGCAGCGATTTCCATCTATACGGTAATTGTGAATTTAGGCGCTACCATCGGACCCATCCTGGTTATTCAGTTGCTCGGGACCGGCAATTATGTCCTTACGTTTTCAAGCTTGGCGGGCTGCTTGCTGTTGGGATTGCTGGCTACAGTTTTTGTAAAACGTTTCATCCCAGCGAGAAGCTGAACTGCTTATCCAACTCAAGCCGACAGTCTAGCGAAAGTGGAAAAGTATGACCTTCTTGGGTTATAATTAGCCAGGGGGTGGATTTTAATGAATCATACGTATAGTGAAAAGACACATGCGTCGATTAAACAATTATTGAACAAGCTTTCACCAGAAGGTCCCGGTTGTGCGTATATTGCCAGTTTCGATAGCGGAGTAACTTATAAAGGCGCAGTTGGCTTAGCTTCGATAGAGGAAGGCCTGCCGATCACCACAACAACAATTTTTAATATTGCTTCAGTCTCCAAACAATTCACGGCATTTTCCATTCTACTCTTAGAGCAAGAAGGAAAATTGAGTCTGGATGATTCTATTTTAAAGTTTGTGCCTTCCTTAGGGGCCTATGCTGAGCCTGTAACGTTGAGACATCTCATTCATCACACTAGTGGATTAGTTGATTATATGGAATTGGCTGAAGCGGCGAATATTAAAGATACGGATAAATTAACTGCGGAACAATCGCTGAAACACCTTATAAACCATCAAGCAGCAAGTTTTCCGGTCGGAACGAAATTTGAGTATAGCAATACAGGCTATTTTTTATTATCGCAAGTCATAGAGAAAGCAAGCGGCAAGTCTCACCGTGAGTTTGCGAAGGAGCGTATTTTTGAACCTTTACATATGAACGACACAACAATTGTCGATTGCTATCCAACGACGATGTTCATTGCTAGCGGATATTTGAAGAACGAGCAAGGAGCCTATGAAATCTATGAAAGCCCTTGGGAACATACAGGGGATGGGGCGGTTCATACAACGGTTGAAGACTTGGTAAAATGGGGAGAAAATTTAACTACAGGTACCGTTGGCGGAAAAGAGCTTGTTCAAAGAATGAGTGAAACAGGTCCCCGAATTTCTCCAACTGGAGAGACGATTATAGACAATGAGGATTATGCTTTTGGACTGATACATGCAGAAGATTTTGGTTGTCGATGCTTGAAACATTCAGGGGGCTGGGCAGGGTACAGCTCATACTTCATACGGTTCCCGGAAGATCGTTTGTCTGTTGCAGTATTCAGTAACTGCGACGAACTTGATCCTGACGAGTATGCTCATAAAATAGCGAAAATTGTTTTAGAAAAAACGGAAGAATAGACAAGAGACTTCACTTCCTTGGTTGTTTTCGGGCTTGACCGCTTGAAAACTTCTCCAAGTCGGGGTGAAGTCCTTTTTTTATGCTGCATTTTTAAAAAATGATTGACAACGATTACAAATTCATGAATGATGGACATATAAAATAAACCTGAAACAAACTAGCAATGTGAAATTTCAGGTATTATTCCATGAATATAAATCAGAATAAAACCAGATGAGCAATCGGAGGCCATGCGATGATCCAACTATCAAACTTGGAAGAGCTGCTTGCGTATAGACCCTCTCCTAAGGATGACGGACAGCTTGTTTATGTAAGCGGATACCATCAAGAGGGGGACGGGGGCGGCAAGCTTGTCCGCTGGATCGCTTGCAGCACCAAAGACGACAACGGCGGGACGGTTCATGATCCTGGCCTCGGCGGCAGCGGCCGCTGGGAAACTGTACATAACGGAGTGGGAGATTTTCGGTGGTTCGGACTATTCGGCCCGGCCCAACATGCGGACGATGCGATGGACGCGATGGTGAACGATTCTTCGATTCACCGGATCGAGGCGCATACGGATCTTAACTTTGTCCGCCGTCATACCTACGACCGCAGCCATATCGAGCTTAATTTTTACGGACATTCCGTCACTACGGAAGGCATCGAGTTAAATACGAAAAGCAATCCGTTCGGAGCGGTTATTTTTTTCCAAGGAAAGGCCGCTGGCGCAACGCAAACCGTTACGCTGTCCGCGGAGCTCCCGGAGCAGACCGATGTGCTGGAGGTGCTGGAATCGTCGGCCTTCGAGGTAGGGGATTGGTGGATCGCCAGGGTGAACAATCACCCGGAAGGCCGTGCGCAGCGCGAGCTGGATTATTTGCTTCAGATCACCGAAATCATGGACCGCACCCATGTTCGAGTGAACTACAAGCTCGGCTGGTCGCTGGCTCCGGGGAGGGAAATCACTTACACGAAGATGAATCCTGTCTTCCGCAGCCATGTGCGCAATATGAACTTTATCGGCGTACCGGTGCCGGAGAATGGGTCTACGACCGAGCAGCCATTCGATCACTGGGATCAGCTCGGCTCCCATCCGATTGCCTACGAATTCGCTGTAGAATGCGACGTCGTCGATGTCAAGGCGACGAAGGTGTTTTGGCCCGTCGTTGAGCGGCGGTACTGTACCCATTACGTAACGGAGCGCTGCAAGTTAATCAACCCCGAGGAAGTGATATGGGGCGGCACCGGTTACCTGACGCAGCAGCTAAACGTTTTGTACGGACATGTCCGCGATTGCCATACGAGCAACGCGCGCCACTTGAACGATTTCACATGCGCCGCTTACTGCATGGTGGAGAACTGCCATGGCGATGGCGACGAGCACGGTTCGTTCGTTACCCATGGCCAATATGAGCATGATCTCACGTATGTCGGCAACTCGGGGCTGCTTTCTTTTGCCAACAGCGGTACGACGTGGGGAGATAGCGCCAAACGGATTACGGTTAAAAAGCATGTCGGCCCGCGAGTGGTTGCGCATAAGCGAATTACCGATTTGACGCTGGAGGATGTTCATGCGGTCTGGAAAGAAGGGCTGGTCGATTCCGGCACGATTTGGGCTAACGCGGACGGCTTGCACATGAGGGGCTGCACCGCCGACACGATGCTTACGCTCTCGCAGAGCTCATCCCGCTCGAAGCGGGGCAATCTCGCGGACGGCTGCTACTTTGGGATGACCAGGGATGCCGAAATCGCCCGGCGTCCCGGCGTCCCCCATGCAGGCTTTCGTCCGGTCATAACGGATTTTGTCATGCAAAATTGCAAAGTTCACAACGTGGACAATAACGTGATCGGAAGCATAAACCGTCTTGTGTTGACGAACACATGGTTTATAGGCGCTTCTCCGGAAGCGAGCCCGGTTCGTGTCGGGTGTGCCGAGGTCATCGTTCAGGGCGGCGGCTTCGTGAATAGCGGCATGGAGCTGACGGGCGTATTTGACCCGTCCGTAACGGGCACGCTGGACCAGTCCATTACGGTAGACAGCGGCGCATCGTTCCGTGGAACGAATGCGGGAAAGGCGTTTTTGAAGAGCAGCAATACGGCAGGAATCATGACATGGATCTTCGGCGATTGCAACAGCTCGGCGCGGGATGCCGAGACGGCCCACTTTAGCATCCAAGGCGGCTGCAACAAATTAAGAGCGGTCGGCTCCCGGTTTTCGGGCGGTCGGTATGAAGTTGCGGCCGGATCGTTTGGCAGCGGCTCGTATTTGCTCATAACGGCTTGCATCGAGGAAGGCGTGAACCGCTCCTCTCTTCCGGCGGAAAGCGATGTCGTGAAACACGAGGCGGGAATCATGATCCTGGCCTAATCATTACGGGAGCCTGTCTTTCGGAAGACAGGCTTTCTTGTGAAGTTTAAAGAGTAAGCGATTACAAAAATGATTGACAATATTAGAATTTGCTATTTATAATGAAAAAAACAAACTAGAAACAAATTAGTGGAATAATTTTGCATTCATAAATGAATAGATTTAATCAGAATTAAACCACTAGGAAGGGGCCGGTGTTGTGAGAGCGGTAAAAGGTATAAACGGGACAGCGCAAGTATTGGAGCTTCCAAACCCGGAAGCGCTTCCTCAATTCGTCAAAGTGAGAACCGATTATTCCGTCGTGAGCGTAGGGACCGAACTGTTGATGATACGAAGTAACGAGGATGCGAATTTGGGTTACAGCGCTAGCGGCGTTGTCGTGGAAGTGGGGGAGGGAGTGACCCACGTCGTTCCCGGGCAACGGGTTGCGTGTTACGGGGTGCCGGCCCACCGGGAGTTGCTGCTCGTGCCGAAGCATCTGGTAGTGCCGGTGCCGGAAGGCGTCACGCAGCAGGAGGCGGCGTTTGTCGGCATCGGCGCGATTGCGGTTCATGCCCTGCGCCAAGCCGAGCTGAGATTCGGGGAAACGATCATTGTTGTGGGGTTAGGCATTTTAGGGCAGGCGATCGCCCAAATCGCGCATGCCGCGTGCTACAGGGTGATTGGTCTTGAGCTGATGGAGGAGCGCCGCCGCATGCTCGAAGCGATCGGAGCGATCGCCTGCCGCTCTCAAGAAGAGCTGCAAAGGGCCGTTAAATCCGACACGTCCTGCCATGGCGCGGATGCCGTCATGCTTTGTGCGAGCAGCCGGAAGAACAGTATGGTGGATGATGCGATTAGCTGGCTTCGCGACCGTGGCCGCGTCGTAATTGTCGGGGATACGGGAACGGAATTCGATCGGGATCTGCTTTTTATGAAAGAAGCGAGCATACATATCTCACGCGCAGGCGGCCCAGGCCGCTATGAGGAAACTTACGAGCAGCAAGGAGTCGACTATCCGATCGGCTACGTGCGATGGACGGAAGGTCGAAATATGGGCGAGTTTTTACGCTTGATAGCGGAGAAGCGGATTGACATGCAATCGCTCATCACCCACGAATGCGCGCTTGACGAATTGCCCGCGATGTACGGGAGCTGCTTGGAAAAGCCGCAGGAAGCGATGGGAATTGTCGTTCGTTATGCCGGACCCGGCTCCGCTCAAGCAACGGGTTCCTTGGATAAAGGGTAAAGGAGGCGATGGCATATGCGAGCGGACGCTACTGCGGTTTCCAGCGAGCCTATCTTAAAAAAACGGAGTAATTCTAGTTTCTGGAAAACTTTTCTCCGCTACAAATGGCTGTATTTGCTTATGGTTCCGGGAATCGTCTATTACCTCGTTTTTCATTATGTCCCGATGTTCGGGCTTGTGGTTGCGTTTAAGAAGTACAACCTGATGAAAGGGATGTGGGGAAGCGAGTGGGTCGGCTTCGATAATTTCCGGACGATCTTTACGTCGCCGGAATTTCCTTCCCTGCTGCGAAATACGATCCTGATCAGCGTGTACCGCATTTTGTTCAACATGGTTCCAGACGTGCTGCTGGCTCTTATGCTGAACGAGATTCGCGTTAACTGGTTTAAGCGCATCGTACAGACGATCACGTACGGCCCTCACTTCTTGTCATGGATTATCGTGTACGGCCTGGTGTTTTCGTTTTTTGCGCCCGGCGCGGGGTTGGTGACGACGTTTTTCCGCGATTTGGGCTGGGGCGAGCTGGATGTGCTTGCGAACTCGGAATATTTCCGTTCGCTGCTGGTGTCGACGGATATTTGGAAAAGCACCGGTTTCGGCGCCATCATCTATTTGGCCGCGCTGTCCTCAATCAATCACGAGCTGTACGAAGCGTCCGTCGTCGACGGCGCGGGCCGATGGCGGCAGTTATGGCACATTACGCTGCCGGGCATTCGCGAAGTGTTCATTTTGCTGCTGATCCTGCGGATCGGTCATATTATGGATGCCGGCTTCGAGCAGGTCTATATTTTTCTGAACGCCCGCGTGTATGATGTCGGCGACATTCTCGACACATGGATCTTCCGTCGCGGGATCGAACAAATGGAATTTAGCGTGCCGGCGGCTATGGGCGTGTTCAAATCGGTGATCGGTCTGGCGCTCGTGATCGGGGCCAACAAACTGGCCAAAAAAGTCGGCGGTTCCGGTATCTGGTAAAGGAGGCCTCATCATGCCATTCGCGCTCAAGAAAACCAAGTCAGACCGCATCATAGACGCTGTGATTTTCACGGTGCTTACCGTTTTTTGTTTGGCAACGCTGTTTCCCATCATCTTTGTATTCGTTATGTCAATCACGCCCTATACGGAAGTGCTCAAGAACGGCGGCTTTGTCATTTTTCCGAAAACCGTCACGTTCGAAGCGTTCAAAACGATTTTTTCCAGCAACACCGTTCCGAAAGCGCTTCAAGTGACGGTTTTCATCACGGTCGTCGGCACGGCGTGCAATTTGGCGGTGACGACCATGCTGGCGTATCCGTTGTCCAAGAAATTTTTGCCGGGGCGGAACGCCGTCCTGTTGGGCGTCGTGTTCACCATGCTGTTCTCCGGCGGACTGATCCCCACCTATTTGACGGTCAAAGCGACCGGGCTGATGGATACGCTTTGGGCTCTTATCATACCGGGTCTCGTATCGTCGTTTAATGTACTAATCATGAAAACCTTTTTCGAAGGGCTGCCGTACGAAATCGAGGAGGCGGCGAAGGTGGACGGCTGCAGTGACATCGGTACGCTGATCCGGATCGTGCTGCCGCTCTCGCTGCCGATTATGGCGACGCTCGGATTGTTTTATGGCGTGAATCACTGGAATGCGTACTTCGGAGGGGTCATGTATCTGAATGACCGCAGTCTTTATCCGCTGCAGGTTGTGCTTCGCAACATGATCGTGTCGCCGGCCGTCAGCCAGGAGCTTGCCGTTCCTCAATCGGCGCTGAACGCGATGCCGCCGGAAACGATCAAGATGGCAACCGTCGTGGTGGCGATTGTGCCGGTTCTGATCGTGTACCCGTTCCTGCAAAAATATTTCGTCAAAGGCATGCTGCTGGGCGCTGTGAAAGGATAAGATCCGGAAAAAATAGGGAGGGTTTACTTTGAAAACGTTATCTAAAATGACTGCCGTACTATTGACTTCTTCGCTTGTGCTTGCCGCATGTTCGGGCGCGAAAGAAGAGACTGCTTCGTCGGGAGGCACGGGTAAGTTGGACCTGAAATGGATGGTCATCGCGGACGCGAGCACCCAGCTTCCTTCGCCTGACAAAGACTTCGTGAAAAAGGCAATCGAAGAAAAGTTCAACGTTAATCTGAAAATGGTCTATATGCCGCTCGGTCAAGATTATACGAACAAGCTGAATACCATGATCGCATCCGGCGACATTCCGGACGTTTTCTACACGGAAGGCATATCGTCCAACAACTACATCCGCGACGGTGTCGCACGCGATTTGACCGGTGTCGTTGCACCGGATAAAATGCCGAACTATTTCAAGTATTGGATGACCGAGGCCAATCTGAAATCATACCAGATACAGGGCGCATTCAAGCGCGCTCCCGTCCCGTACGAAACGAACTACTACCGGACATTCTATATTCGGAAAGATTGGCTCGACAAGCTGGGCATGAGCATGCCGACGAACTACGACGAGCTGGTCGACGTTATGAAAGCGTTCACATTCAAAGATCCGGACGGCAACGGCAAGAACGATACTTATGGTTTTACAGCGGCGGGCAGCGGTACCAGCATTCCGATGGACTTCCCGGAATACCTGAAAAACGGGCTGGTCGGCGACACGTACGTAGAAGGCGATCAGTTCGTTGATGTCCGCAGCGACATCCGCATGCAAAACGTGCTTGGCGATATCAAGAAGCTGCTGGATCTGAAAGTCGTCGATCCGGACTGGTTCTTGAACAAAAACGGTCAGCAATTCGACAAAGCGGCACAGGGCAAAGCCGGTATCGTGGTCGGCCAAGGCCGGGATATCGCCTTCGACAACAATCCCGCCGGCCTCCAGATGAAATCGAAGCAAGCAGGTCAAACGACCGCCAACTGGCAGCCGTTCCATCCTTGGGAAAAAACCGGCACATGGGTCGAAACGATTCCGAACAATCCGTTCCTGATCAGCTCCAAAGCTTCCGATGAGAAAGTGCAGCGCTCGGTCGAAATTCTCAACTGGCTCGCGGGCGAAGAAGGCTTTCTCCTGACGCGCTACGGCAAAGAAGGGGTTCATTACAAGCGCAGCGGCAACAAGATCGAAATCATTCAGGACGCTTATCAAAAGGACATTACCGACAACAACAACTTTATTGAAGTATACGGCTGGTTCACGCCTCGTAAGCCGGAAGTGTTCGGACTTGACGTTGTCGACCCGAAAGTGACCGAGCGCGATAAAAAAATCGTTGAGAAAATCAACTCGTACAAATTGCTTCCGTCCGTCGGCACCGCTCTCACGGTCAAGGAAGGCATGGACCTGAGCGCCATGCGCAAGCGTATGAACGAGCAGCATGTTCAAATCGTGTTTAAAGAAAAGGATGCTTCCAACTGGCCGCAATACCGCCAAGAAATCATGACGAAATTCGGCGGTAAAGCGCTTTTCGACAACTATGCCGAGCTTACTTCCGCAGCAAAGGGCAAGACGATCAAGTTCAAAGCAGAAAACTGATACCCAGCGAAAAGGAGCTGTTGAACGATGTTCTTCTCAGACAACAAGACGGGAAAGCCGAATGCAGCGAACGTAACCAGCGAGGAGAATGGAACGATCGGTATGAACGGTAAGGCGAACGAAGCGATCAGCAGACGAAAAGTGCTGAAAACCTTAGGAATCGGCGGGGCCATATTGGCCGGTACCGCCTTCGGCGGTTCTCGGTTTGCCTCGGCAGAAAGTCTGCAATCCAGCGACAAGGGGGAGCGTCAAGTCATGTGGGTCGCCAGCGTGGAGGAGCTGAAGTCCCTCCCGCCCGGCCAACTCAAGGACGGCCTGCATGTGTTCGTTGGCGGCTATTACATGAGCGGCGACGGGGGAGGCAAGCTTGTTCGCTATATGGCCGGCAGCGCCAAGGCCGATAACGGCGGTACGGTACACAAGCCGTTAAAAGGCCAAGGCTGCTTTGAAGTCGTGCATGACGGGGTAGGGGAGTTTCGCTGGTTCGGCATTTTCGATGCGAAGACGAATGCGGACGGGGCGCTGGATGCGCTGGTCAACGATTTGTCGATCCGCCGTATCGAAGCGTACTCCGATCTGAACTTCGTCAAGCGCCATGTATTTCACCGCAGCGATATCGAGATTGATTTTCAGGGACATACCATAACGACCGAGGGCATCGAGCTGAACACGGTAGACAATCCGTTCGGCGCGGTTATGTTTTTCCAAGGGATCAAAACCGACATGGTCCACACGGTGACGCTGACCGAAGAGCTGCCGGAGTACTCGGATATTTTCGAGGTCGCCAATTCGTCCATCTTCGTGGTGAATAGCTGGTGGCATGCCCAGATCAAGAACAATCCGGGCGGAAGCGCGCAGCGCGAGCTCGATTACCTGATCCAGGTAACGGAAATTCTTGACGCTACCCATGTCCGGTTCAATTATAAGCTCGGCTGGCCGCTGGCGAAGGGACGCCAGTTGACCTACCGAAAGATCAACCCGGCTTTCCGCTGCCACGTGCGGAATATGAGCTTTACGGGCATCCCGGTGCCGACTAACGGCACAAGCTCCCGGCCGTTCCCGACCTGGGACCAGATCGGATCGAATCCGGTCGCGTACGAATTCGCGGTCGAATGCGACGCATCGGGCATCAAGGCGACCAAAGTGTTCTGGCCGGTCGTCATGCGGAGATACAACACTCATTATGTGACGGAACGCTGCCAGCTGATGAACCCGGAAGAACGCGACTGGGGTGGCACCGGCTACTTGACGCAGCAGATCAACGTGCTGTACGGTCACGTCAGGGATTGCAATTCGAGCAATGCCCGTCACTTGAACGACTTTACGTGCGCAGCCTACTGCATGGTCGAGAACTGCCACGGAGACGGCGACGAGTACGGCCCGTTCGTCACGCACGGTCAATTCGAGCACGATCTGACGTATATCAACAACTCCGGCTTGTTATCGTTCGCGAACAGCGGCTCGACTTGGGGCGACAGCGCCAAGCGGGTGACCGTCAAGAAGCATATCGCTTCGCGGATTGTCGCGCACAAGCGGATCACCGATCTGACGCTAGAAGATTGCCATGCGGTCGTAACGTATACGAAGCCCGGTGTGAAAATGGCGAATTCAGGCTCGTTCTGGGTCAACATGGATGGCCTGCAGATGAGAGGCTGCACGGCGCAAGAGATGATAACGATTTCGAAGGGCACCTCCCGGGGCAAAAGGAAAAATATGATCGACAGCTGTTCCTTCGGTATGCTGAAAGGATATGAAATCGCCCGTCCGATCCGCACGGGAACGACCCAAGTCGGCTACACGCCGTGCAATGGGGAATTGACGATTCTCAACAGCGAGTTTTACAACGTCGAGGACGTCAACCTCGGGAGTATCGATAAGCTGACGCTCATCAATACGTGGTTCAAGGGTTTGCCTCAGGCCGGAGGCACGGTCAAGATCGGCACGCGTGAAATCGTCATGCAGGGGGGCGGACTTATAGATTGCTGCTTGTTGTTCACCGGCGCGTGGGACAAGATTGGCGATGTCAACAATGCGAAGAATAAACCCGACCAATCGATCACGATCGACGGCGGCGCCGTATTCGGCGGAACGAACGGCGAGAAGGCGTTCCTGAAGAGCGTCGATCCGGCGAACGTCATTACGTGGAGCTTCGGAAACTGTAGGAGCGCCGCTGCGGACGCGAACACGGCACATTTTCACATCCAAGGCGGAACGAACAAACTGAAGGCCGTCGGCTCTCATTTCACGGGCGGCAAGTATGAAGCGGCGGGCGGCGCTTTCGGTAGCGGAGGGTACTTCTTCATGACCTCGTGCTTGGAAGAGAAGGTCAACCGGACAGCGCTACCGGCGGAAAACGATACGGTGAAACACAGCGCCGGCAACTTTTTGATGGCTTGATCTTGACGGGATTCACGGTATAGCGGTAATCGTTATGCCGTGAATCCTTCGTACGTTGACATGGAATAGTGGAACATTGCTATAATAACAACTAGTAGAGCGGATATAGGATTACTCCCTATGTTCTGTTTTTTACTGTGTATCGGATGGAAATGAGGTCTTAGAATGGAAGAAAGGACAAGTCACAAAACGTCCCGCGAGCGGCTGAGTGAACTCGTCAGTACGCTGCGGGAAGACATATTGACGGGGAAGCGGCCGGTAGGAGACTATTTGCCCTCGGAAAAATCTTTCGCCGCGCAATTCCAGTTGAGCAATCAATCGGTGCGAAAAGGGCTGGACGTTCTAGTTTCAGAGGGGCTGATCGAAAAAATACCGCGCGTCGGAACGAAGGTTGTCGGTCCTCAGAACGGAGCTTTCGTCACCGTGAAGCTGGGCTTTCACAGCTCCATCACCGGAGAAGCGGGGATACATCAGTTGCTGTCCGTCTTTCAGAAGGAAAACCCGCATATTCGGGTACAAGCCGTGCCTACATCCAGCACCAATTATATCAGCGAGTACATGTCCGGCGGCATTCTCGATGTGGTCATGATGAACTTTATGAATTTTCAGGAATGTGTGGAGAACGGGACCGAAGGATTGCTGGAGCCGATGGAACGCAATCCGGAGTTGTATTCCTTCCTGTCGGACGCGTTTACAGTGAACGGCCGCCAGTTCGTGCAGCCGTTTATTTTTTCCCCGCTCATTCTTTGCTATAACCGGGAACATTTTCGAGAGGCCAATTTATCCGAGCCGGACAGCAGCTGGCAGTGGAACGATCTGATCGAATATTCGTCACGGCTCGCGATTCCGGGCGAACGGTTCGGCTTTCACTGCGACTTGTATTCGTCGAACCGCTGGCCTCTTCTGCTGCTGCAAACCGGAGGGAAGTTCGAGCGTTATGAAGGCGGCCGCCTTAAGCTTGCCGGTACGCCGATGATGGACGCACTCCGCTACTGCGGAGAGATGAAGCAACGTATTCCCTCTTTATCGGAAGGAGTTAGGACCGGCGAATCGGAGCTGCTTCTGGCCAAGGGGAAAACGTCGATGACCATGACCAGTTATTTTTATTTGAATTATTTGCTTGGCGAGCGGGTATCCTTTGACATTGCGCCCGTACCGCATAGGGGCACACCGATGACGATGCTGTTGAACATTGGGCTTGCGATTAATCGCCAGTCGCACGTCAAGGCTGCCGCCGCAAAGCTGGTGGAATTTTTGACCGGTAACAATGCCCAGCTTTTCGTTCGGCAGAACACGTACAGTCTTCCAGCCAGAAAATCGGCCGCCGAGTGGGTAGGGGAAGAAAAACGGTATCTTCCGTCGAGATTTTCACTATTTCGCGAAACGATTCCCGGCTTTCGGTATTTTACGGATCTGGCGATCAGCGCAAGGGAGCTGTCCGTCATCAACCAGGAGCTTAAGACGTATTGGGCCGGTTTGGAAACCGAGGAGGCACTGTGCTCCCTAATCGAAGACCGCCTGGCGGTCGGTTCCTTGTCATGAGTGGGGGTTGTCCGCAATCCGGGCATTCACGCAACAACCAAAACGGAGTCACGCAGGTTTGCGGGCTCCGTTTTCTAATTTTCGGAATAGTACAGTGAGCCGGGGTTCCCCATAATAAGGGAAGCCGATACGGCTCTTTTTCTTTTGGCGGCAGCAGGTCAACCAACGGATTGACATTCGATCAAGTGCAGGATAAAATGAGAGTGCGATTTAGTAATTTAGTAATTTAGTAATTTAGTAAATTAGTAAATCAGTAATTTAGTAAAATGGAAAGAAGGATATCCTATGAAAATACCGACTACGTTAAAGCATAAGCCCGTTGTCGTTTCCGAAAATTACGAGCAGGTTGACGGACGGTTCGCCCGCAATACGGATGCCAAAGGTCTTTCCTTGGGATTGGCCCAATGGAACGACAGGGGGAAAATCGATATTTCGGCCAAGGTATGGCGGTACACGGGAGAAAAATGGTCCCGGCAATCGGAGGAGATGCCTCTCCACCGCGTTCTAGATTTGTCCATTTTGATATGCCGGACGATGGCGCATCTTCGTGAAGCTTACCGATATGAGCATTTGTACGATCCGCAGGAGCCGGTCATCGACCGGGTCGGTCTGCAAGGGGATGCCATGACCGTGGCCATCTGTACGGACAACGAAAGAATCAATGAAGATATCAAGCTGTTCAATCAGGCTTTGAGCGATGACGGCGAACTGATCGGGGAACGGCTGCGCACGTTATCCGGAATTTTGAAGGATATGGGGTATTAACTTGGATTAGGGGAAGTGGTCATCGGTCTGAGGTGGATGCCGGGGCGTGAAGGGAGAGAAAAAAGATGGATAAGAACAAGCGCAAGGAGCTGCTGGAGGAATTTAAGCAGATGAAGACTTACATGGGTGTCATCCAAATTACAAACAAAGGCAACGGAAAAATTTACGTGGACAGCTATCCGAATCTGAAAAACAAATGGATGACCATCAAGATGCAGCTGGATATGGGGAGATTCGCCAATTTAGAGCTGCAAAAGGATTGGAAGGAGTTCGGGGCCGAAGCCTTCACCTATGAAGTGCTGGAGGAAAAGAAAACGGATGATGTGACGGATATGAAGTGGGAGCTCAAAATGATAGAAAAACCGTGGCTGGAGAAATTGCAGCCCTACGGGGACAAAGGATATAACAAGCCGCCAAGGCAGGGATAGTTCATTAGAGACAGGAGTGGGGAAGCCACTTACGGTCGCTGCACCGCCCCGCAAAGCGAGGTTGAATCAAGGAAGGTGAATCCGGACATTTTGCGGGGATTCGGTCATGCAGGAAATTTTAGCTGGAACATAAATTTTTTTTTAGAAATTCGGAGGAAATAGAAGGTGAACATCGAATCCTAAATAATGGAGAATAATTCATTATATAGGAGGGTGTTTATGAGCGAGAAGGCCGAAGTCCGTCAATTTAGCTCCTTAGCTGAGGGAGATGAGGAACAAAAGCCGAATTTTATGCAAGCTGTACAAGAAGAGATAAGTCTTCCTTTTCCCAGCGATAAGTTCAGGTATTTAATTAGTGAACTATCCGTTCCACAAAAACGAGCGATAGCCCATTTCTTACATTTCCCCATTGTTTTCTCCAAGTATAAAAAATTTCCCGATGCTCTCTTTCATAAATTGCTCCTCCAACTACAAAAACAGTATCTCATCTCCGATCGAGAACGGCTTTATTGGGTTATCATATTTACAGTGTTAGATGTGTTGAAAAACGAATCTCCCGGCTCCCTGGAAACATTTCTGGCTGCGAAAGAGGATAACGTCTTAAAATTTGGGAAATGGCATGTTTATTGGGCTCTCCGGTTCCATCCCGGTCGCGCGACAAGAAGAACATCTTGGGAAGAGGCCATGAGAGAGTTTGAAGAAGGATTAAAAGGAAAGGCTCAGGAAGCGAAGAGCCTGCCAGATGCCCGTTCAAGCGACGAAAAGCTTATGGTTATTGAGCAAAAGCTGAAGAGCGAGCTTGCCTTACGCCAGACAAGGGAAAAGGAAGTAGAGCAGCTGCGCAAGGAACTTGGAATTCAAACAAAAAAATTGGAAAAAATAGAAAGCGACAAGAAGCAATTCGCGGCGCAATTAACGATTGTGAAAGAACAAGCGACGAAGCAAAAAGCGGAAGCGGAAGTGTTTCGGGATCAGCTGGAAGGTCGGCTGCATCGTCTGAATAAGGAAAAAAACGAACTGCAAGATCTGGTGAAAGAAGCGGAATTCAAAGTCGAGAAAATGAAAGCCACTGTGGTGAAAGTGGAGCAAGAATTGGAAAAATGGAAACAACGGTATGAGATGAAGGAACAGAGGAACACGCACGATCTGATCGTGCTTCTTGCAAAATCCTTATTATCGGAGTCAGACAAGCTTTTACAGGAGCTTCGGCAAGGAAATCCGGAGAACGCGCCTGCTCTTCGAGCTCAAATAAGGAAAATTTTTGACTTGATTGATTTTTTGGAGCAGTTTCAGCTTGAACATGGGCAAGCGCGATCTAATGATCATGTACAGCTAAGCGATCATTCGTTTGAATCAGCTCCAAGCGCACCAGAGGTGAGCGGGCAATCTTGTGTTGGTACGTTCTATCGTCGTGATCATGGCGGTTACGTCGTGCTGGAGGACGGAAAAGCGTTTAACGTTACGGAATCGATCGTCCATCAGCACGGTCTTGAGCATGAAGCCGAAGTAAAATGTTCGCCGGGCAAGCAACAAAACGGAACGACACTATATGATATCGAGCTCCTGCTTCAAGGAGATGATACCTATGCTCCGGTCCGTCAATTTGTTGGATATATCAAGCTCGGAGATTATTTCACTTGGTACTGTGTAGATATGAACGATTCTCAAAACCGATATCCATTGCATCAACGAGATATTGAAATCCAACGGCCGAACGACGGAGATCCATGTCTGTTCAATATTGCTAACGAAGGGCATTTTGCCCGATTATCTCGCTTATACCGGAAAACAAAACAGTCTGTAGCCGAGCAAGAAATAAAAACGCAAAAGCCATCTTTACTTAGGGGGCAAATTAAGAAGACAAAGCCTGATCCTTTCTTAGAAAACTGTAAAATTGTTATAGTCGGCGGTCTGCGGAAATGGTTCGAGGGGGTTGTGGCGGAGACCGGCGCAATACTCATACATGATAGCGGCGATGCCCCGGAGCGAATTCACGCGGATTTAAGCAAAGCCGATGCTTTATTCTTTCTACTGACGGCCACATCGCACCGAGCTACCTGGAGCTGCGTTGAAATTGCAAAGCAAAAACAAATTCCGCATTTTGTCATTCAAGGATCTAAGTCGAATTTGCGCATGCTTCTATGGGAAAATCGGGAGTTAATTAAACGCAAAAATATGATTTTCGACATGTGAGCGGTGAAAAATCGAATTGACTTTTTGTTGCTACACCCATATACTTGTTATGGACACAAAAAGTGGGGGTGAGGCAATGTCGTCCAAAAAGCTGGGGCGTCCTCCATCTGACAATCCCAAAATCGAATTGATTCGAGTACGTGCCGATCAAGCCATTTTGAATATGCTTGATGCTTGCGCCGAGAAGCTGGATACGACCCGTTCGGATATTATTCGTAAAGGGATTAAGAAGATGTATGACGATCTCCAAAAATAAAGAAGGAGCTTGTTCTTCACCCGTCAATTTCAAATTGGCGGGTTATTCCGTTCTGGATAATATAGGATGTCATTTGAAAAGCTTTTCACAAAAAACCACTTTACAATAGCCCAAAATCATATTAATAATAGAGTGGAATGGTTCTCTATGCTGGAAGTTTTGCTTTGATCGCGAATTTGAAAAGCTTTTCAAATTAATTTACGTCCGGGAGTGCTCGTCGTTCTTCCCGTCGGGCACGGCCCAGTATCATATTAGCGCGGATATCGCCTACAGCTACATTCAGTATTATCTCGGCACGCAGGACGACGAATTCATGAAAACGTACGGCGCCGAATTGCTGTTTGAAACGGCACGTCTGTGGCTGGATATGGGCCATTACTTGAACGGAGAGTTCCGGATCGACAACGTGACCGGCCCCGACGAATATACGTGCGTTGTCAATAACAATTACTATACCAACGTGATGGCCAAGCATAATCTGAAGTGGGCGGCCAAGGCTTACCGGCTGCTGGCCGACATCGCCCCGGAGATTTGCGCGCGGCTGAACGTGGCGGAGCAGGAAGCGGAGGCATGGCAAAAAGCAGCGGAATGCATGTACCTGCCGTATGATCCGACGCTGAACATTAACCCTCAGGACGATACGTTCCTGCAAAAAGCGGTTTGGGATTTTGAAAACACGCCGGAAGAAAACTACCCGCTGCTGCTGCATTACCATCCGTTGACGCTCTACCGTTACCAGGTGTGCAAGCAAGCGGATACGGTACTCGCTCACTTCCTGTTGGAGGACGAGCAGGAGCTGGAGACGATCCGCAACTCGTATACCTATTACGAAAAGATCACGACCCATGATTCGTCGCTGTCTTCCTGCATCTTCAGCATTATGGCCTCCAAGCTGGGGTACGATGCCAAAGCTTACGATTATTTTATCGAAACGGCCCGTCTCGATCTCGACAATACGCACGGCAATACCAAGGATGGCCTGCATATGGCGAATATGGGCGGCACCTGGATGTCGATCGTTTACGGCTTTGCCGGCCTCCGTTTGAAAGAGAGCGGGCTGTCGCTAGCACCGGCGATTCCGGGGCAGTGGAACCGGTATTCGTTCCGTCTTCAATACCGCGGACGCCAACTCGCCGTGGATATCGACCGTCAGAGCATCCGGCTTACGCTGGAAGCAGGCGAAGCGCTGACGCTCAAGCTGTACGGGGACGACGTGACGGTGCAGCATAATCGGCTGTTGGAACGCGCCTTGAAAGCAAACTAACCGAGCGGCCTAAGCCTGGCATTTGAAAGGGGAAACAGACATGAACACACCGGTGCGAGCAGTCATTTTCGATCTGGACGGCGTCATTACGGATACGGCCGAATACCATTACGAGGCGTGGAAGGCGCTGGCTGAGGAGCTGTCCATCCCGTTTACGCGCGAATTCAACGAGGAGCTGAAAGGGATCTCCCGGATGGAATCGTTGGAAAAAATTCTCGTTCTCGGCGGCAAAGCGCACGATGTTACCGAGGAACAAAAAATCGCGCTGGCAAACAAAAAAAACGAGCATTATTTGACCTTGATTCAAAACATTACTCCTGCGGACGTATTGCCGGGTATCAGCGAATTTATTGCCGAGATTCAAGCTCAAGGGCTTAAGATCGGACTGGCGTCGGCTAGCAAAAACGCGTTTGCGGTTCTGGAGTCGCTCGGTCTCAAGGACAAGTTTCACGCGATTGTCGATGCCAAGACGGTGCAGCGCGGCAAGCCGGACCCCGAAATTTTTTTAAAAGCCGCTCGTCTGCTGGAAGTGGAGCCCGGCGCTTGCATTGGCGTCGAAGACGCGGCGGCCGGAGTAGAAGCGATTAAAGGAGCGGGCATGTTCGCGGTAGCGATCGGCGCGAAGGAGCTGTTCGGCCATGCCGATCTGGTGTACAAAAGCACGGCCGAGCTTTCCTTGGAAGCCATATTGCCGCAAGTTCGAGTTCGATAAACAGGCAGTCGCCGAATAAAGCAAAATAAACCTCCGAAGCCGCTGTGAAGATGGAGCCGGAGGTTTATTTTTGTGCGACTTTCGGGCGATTTGACGAAGGATGGCAAATCATTTACAATAAAACAGGTTGAAAACCTTTTCATACACATTCCCCTGAATCGGGAGATAAACAAGATCATGGCTACGATAAAAGATGTTGCAAAACTGGCGGGTGTGTCCATCAGCACCATTTCGCGGGTGTTGAATGCGCCGGACAAAGTCTCGAAGGACAAAAGGGAACGGGTTCTCCGCGCCATCGACCAATTGAAATATCACCCCAATGCACTGGCCAGAGGTCTGATCCATAAAAAGACGAAAACATTGGGCATCCTGATCCCTGATATTTCGAATTATTATTATGCCGAAATGTTCCGGGGCATGGAGGATGCGGCGCAGGAATTCGGGCATAACATTATCATTTGCAACACCGATAAGGACAAGCAGCGGATGATCACGGCGCTCCGAAGCATGAAGGAAAAGCAAATCGACGGCTTCGTGTTCACCAGCGAGCCGGTCTATCCCGATTATTACGACATCTTCCATCAGCTCGGCTTGCCGGTCGTGCTGGCTTCCACGCAAAGCCTGGAGTACGCCATCCCTTCCGTCAAAATCGACGACGAGCAGGCCGGCTTCGATGCGGGGCAATATTTGATCGATTGCGGGCATCGGCGGATCGCCATGATTAGCGGGCCACATCTGGACCCGATCGCCGGCATGTCCCGTCTGCAGGGCTTCATGCGAGCGATGAGAACAAACGAGCTTGAGTTCGATTCCAGCCAGTTTGTGGAGTTCGGGAACTACCGTTATGACGACGGCTATGCGGCGATGGAGAGACTGTGGAACAAAAAACCGGAGCTGACCGCCGTATTCGCGGCAAGTGACGAGATGGCGCTCGGGGCGATTTATTTCCTCTATCGAAGCGGAATCCGGGTGCCCGATGACGTATCCGTCCTTGGGCTGGACAACACGAGAATCGCTAATATGTCGCTGCCGCGGTTGACGACCGTCGCCCAGCCGATTTACGAGATCGGCTACAAGGCCGTCCGAACGCTTCAAGAAGTGCTGGACGGAGCGGGTCCGCCCACACTCAGAACGTATCTTCCGCATCAAATCGTCGTCCGTGATACAGTAAAAAATGTAAGTGGCGAAATTTTCTAAAAAAAATTTAGGTTGCAAATTCAGGCGGTTGGTTTTAATATCATTTTATACAAGTGGATACACAGGGCAACGGTGCCATGGCTGCAGAAGTGTACGATTACGCTTCTGTTCCAAGGCATTTTTTTGTTTCCGGAAGGATTGGGATCGAAAAAGGAGGGCGGGAGATAAGCATGAGGCTGGTCGAACCAAAGAGAACGGCAAGACCACCGGGCAGCGCCAAATTGCCCAAAATGGTTACTTTGATTTTAGCGGCCGCATTCGTAAGCTTGTCGGCAGGCTGCAGCCCATCGACCACAACGCGGCAGGAAGTCAAGACCCAAACGGAACAACCTGCGCCATCCCCTTCGCAACAACTGGCCCTTTTGCAGTGGGCCCCGGCCAATCACAAAGCGATTCAAGCCTTAATCGACGACTTCGGCATCCGCAGCAAAAACTATAACAAGGACAAAAGGCCATATGCCGTCTTCGATTGGGACAATACCTCCGCATTCAACGACGTCGAAGAAACCTTGTTAACGTATCAGCTTACGAACTTGCAGTTTAAAATGACGCCGGAGCAATTTGTAAGCGCAATCAAAAAGAATATCCCGAAGGATAATTTCAAGAAAGAATTCAATAATAAGGCTGGGAAGCCTGTCCGGATCGATCTTATCAGTGAAGATTTGAACTCGGATTACAAGTATCTTTACGAAAACTACAAAGGGTTCAAGGGAACCAAATCGTTGGAGGAAATAAAAGCAGCCCCGCAATATCAAGATTTTGTCGCCAAGGCCAGATATCTTTACGAAGCGATCGGGGGAACCTTCAGCCCGGATGTAAGCTATCCTTGGGTGACGTATTTGTTCTCCGGCATGACGGAAAAGGAAGTGCGTCAATTGGCGGGAGCCTCCATCGATTACAATCTCAAGGACGCCATCGGCGAAAAAACGCTGACCAGTCCAAGCGAGCTGCCGGGTCAAGCGGGCGTTGTCGAAGTGAAGATAAAAACCGGCTTGCGGGCGTTCGCCGAGCAGCAAAATCTGTATAAAATGTTCATGGACAACGGAATCGATGTTTATATATGCTCCGCTTCCTTCATCGATGTGGTCAAACAATTTGCGTCGAATCCGAAATACGGCTACTCTCTCCCGGAGGATCACGTCCTGGCAATGGAGCTGGAACGGGATGCCGCAGGGGTCATCCAGTCGGAATATCGCAAGGGGTACGACCAGACGCAGGGCAAAGGAAAGACGAAGACGATCGAACGTTTTCTGGTATCCAAATACGGGCACGGGCCGATCTTCGTGGCCGGAGACAGCGATGGCGATACGGCGATGCTGACGGATTTTAAAGACATGAAGCTGGGATTGATCGTCAATCGGTTGAAGGGAGGGGAAATCGGGGAATTGTCGAAAACGGCAGCTAACGGCATAGGCACAGGAAACGCC
This sequence comes from Paenibacillus sp. MZ04-78.2, assembly GCF_024213375.1. Taxonomy (GTDB): domain Bacteria; phylum Bacillota; class Bacilli; order Paenibacillales; family NBRC-103111; genus Paenibacillus_G. The sequence goes on from NZ_JANAVJ010000007.1 coordinate 35,535, forward strand.
AAATATTTGTTGCAAGGAAGGGACGATAATACGGGAGCCTTCCGAAATACCGAAAAAAGCGTGAGTTTAGGATCAACCGAAGAGAAATTGTTAAAATAGTCCTCATAGCCCACATGAAGGGAGAACTGACGATGGAAAATCATGAATTGAAAAAAACGTTAAAGCCGATTCATCTTTGGGCAATCGCGGTCGGGATGGTCATTTCCGGTCAATATTTTGGGTGGAACTACGGGTTTGAGAAAGGCGGAATTATGGGCCTTGCGATCGCTTCGCTGCTCGTCATCGTATTTTTTACCTGTTTTATATTCAGCTATTCCGAGCTGTCCACGTCCATTCCTAACGCCGGCGGGCCTTCGGCGTACGCGGCAAGGGCGATGGGGCCGTTCGGCGGTTTTATTGCCGGAATTGCGTGTCTGATGGAGTTTGTGTTTGCGCCACCGGCTATTGCGGTTTCGACGGGGGCGTACGTTAACTTCCTGATTCCGGCGGTTCAACCGGTCTATGTGACCATCGGCGTGTTCGTATTTTTTATTTTGATAAACCTGGTGGGCATGAAAGGAGCCGCGTTAATCGAGCTTTGCGCGACGATCGCCGCGCTGATCGGACTTGCGATTTTTTACGTAGCGGGACTGCCGCATGTGAAGGTTGAGAATTTGGTGAACGCGAACTCGTTTATCGGGGGAGGCGGCGGCGTCATGGCGGCCATTCCGTTTGCGATCTGGTTCTTCCTCGCAATCGAAGGCGGCGCGATGGCGGCTGAAGAAGTCAAGAATCCGAAGCGGGACATTCCGCGCGGCTTTATCTCCGGCATCTTAACGCTAGCCACAGCTACGCTATTGACGTTGTTCGTGACAGCCGGTCTAGGTGGAGGCATCGGAAAACCGGCAGATTATCCACTTCCCCAAGCCCTTGGAAGCGTTTACGGCGAAGGCAGCCTGCTTGCCATGAGTGTGGCGGTTATCGGATTGTTCGGCCTGATTGCCAGCCTGCACGGCATTATTATTGGCTATTCCCGGCAGACATACGCGCTGGCTCGCGCCGGCTACTTCCCGAAGTTTCTGACCCGGCTCAATTCCAAAAGCGCGCCGGTATGGGGGCTCATCGTACCGGGCGTGATCGGCGTGATCTGCGCCGGCTCGGCGACTTTTGCCAACGCCTTGGTCCTGCTTTCGGTATTCGGCGCCGTCGTCATGTACTGTCTCAGCATGATTTCCTTGTTCATTCTGCGTGTGAAAGAACCGAATATGGAGCGGCCTTTTAAAGTGGCCTCTCCCATCATTCCGGCGATTGCGCTAATTCTGGGGCTGGTGTTCCTCTATTGCGTGATCCGCTACAGCCTCATGACGACCTCGCTTCCGCTGTTCGGCTTGAGTGTTCCGCTCTGGGGCGTCGTTGTCGTCATCTTTGCGGTAGCCATTCTTTATTACCTGGTCCGTGCAAGGCCGGCGAATGCCCCTGCGGGGGAGAGCACCGTGCTGGATTAGAATTCGATAGGCTGACGGTTCCGATCGAGCGGCGACTTCACCAATTATGAGGCTGCCGCTTCGGTGTGAAGCGCGGGAGGCCGTGCATACGATTCGGGTCGTGCTGGATATTCTATACATGTGGAAGCCCCAATAACCCGACAAGCGAGGGAAGCCAATGGCGGAATTCAAAGCCTCCGACAAAGAGAAGCAGACGCAAGAAAGCGGCATGGAATCATTTAGCGAAATAAACGAATTCGAGCATAACCGGAATCCGGTTGCCACCGCGCAGAAGCAAATGGCATCGCAGGAAACGGCCGGCGTCTTGGAGCAGGAATAGTATCTTCCAAACAGGGTCCGACGCTTGCGATGGACATTTTGCAGAAGCGAGGCTGTCCGCCGCTTGACTGCCGCAGGTCTGACGAAATCGGCGTAAAAAAACCTACATGACCTAGCAACAGCGGCGGGAACGCTCGTTTGTGCATGACGAGCTGGAGTTAATTACGGAGTTTATCGAAGCGCCTCCGTTTGAATGATAAAGCTTGAGAAATCAAGCTTTTTTTGTGTTCAAGGAAGAACGCCGCTTTTTGGCGGGCGATTTGCCCCGCGTGTTCGAACGAATGTACCGGACGGACCGGGCAAGGAATCCTTCCGCTCAAGGGAGCGGGGCCGCTGGAAAAGCACTTCGGCATTACGGATTATGAGGTTCATGGCGAACGGGTGATCCGGGTATACAGCCATATCGGCGAGCAGGGAAACTCAACCGGATGCTGGTGGAGCATGGGATAGAAGTCACAAAAATGACAATGAGTGTAGACAGATTGGAAGATTACTTTATAAAATTGATAGGGGGCGGGACGATTGGTTAACTTGCTCTATACGGAACTGATCAAACTGAAGCGGGCCAAGATGTTTATGGTCAGCATGCTCGGAGCCGTGTCGGCCCCTATCATGATCTTTCTCGCCTTGCTGAAAAACTTGTTGACCATCCCGGTATCCCGAGTTAGTCTGATCGTAAGCAAGCTGATTTTGCTGTTCCTGTGGATTACGGTACTGACGCTCATCATGTGGTTGTTGACGCTGATTCTGAGGCTGATCGGACAGTTTGAAGGCTTGACTTCGGCTCTGGTGCTCCAATCCTTGAAACAATGCGTCGTGGGAGGCACGCTTCTGTTTCTCCTGTGCACGCCGACGATGTTGATCACCTTTTTGTTCAAAAGTTACGTTCCCACCATCATCTTTACGACTTAGGTCACGATGGCCAACGTGGTGCTTTCCGAATCGGAATAGGACTTGCGGCAACGATTATCTACTTCAAAAAGGTAGATATTCATTGATATAGATATGCAGACAAGAAAATAGGAGTGTGGAGCTGTTGAATTTGTGGGAAATGTTTGTTGCCTTTATTCTGGGACTCGTGGAGGGCCTTACCGAGTTCGCGCCGGTTTCTTCGACCGGTCACATGATCATTGTTGACGATTTCTTGTTCCAGTCCAAGAACATCTTTTCCCCGAGCGTAGCGAATACGTTCAAGGTCGTGATCCAATTGGGTTCGATTCTGGCCGTCGTCGTCCTGATGTGGGACCGGTTCATGAATTTGCTCGGACTTAAAAAATTGCCGGGACAAACGCCTTCCGGCCCGCGCTTGAATCTGCTGCAGGTTTTCGTCGGTTTAGTTCCCGCCGGCATTCTCGGGGTACTGTTCAATAAAAAAATCGATGAATACTTGTTCTCTACCAAGACAGTCATCGTCGGTCTGGTGCTCGGAGCTGTGCTCATGCTCGCGGCCGATTGGTTCCGGCCCCGCCGCCCGAAGACGGAGACGGCCGACCAAGTTACATACAAGCAGGCGTTTTTTATGGGATTGTTTCAATGCTTGGCGCTGTGGCCGGGCTTTTCCCGCTCCGGATCGACCATCTCCGGCGGGGTCCTGCTTGGGATGAGCCATCGCGCGGCTGCGGATTTCACCTTCATTATGGCGGTGCCGATTATGGCCGGGGCAAGCTTCCTGTCGCTCTTGAAGAGCTGGGACTCGATCACGGCGAGCACTATTCCGTTTTTCGTCGTCGGATTTATTAGCGCCTTCATCTTCGCGCTCCTGTCGATCCGCTTCTTCCTGAAGCTGATCAACCGCATCAAGCTCGCGCCGTTTGCGATCTACCGCCTGGTGCTTGCGGCTATCATTTATTTTGTATTTCTGTAATCGGAGGGTTACTGGAGGGCAAGCCCGCGTCGAGATGATTGACGGCGGCGTTTATCACGCGAACGAGGTGACTTGCGGGAATCAAAGTTGATCCCCGTAATATTGAATGTACAAAGAAACCGTCTCCTTTTGTAATGGTTGATCACACTTCCATTTCACCAAGGAACGGTTTCTTTTGTTTTTGTTTGGATACTAACCAGGCAGTTTGTAATCAAGGTCGGACTCATACGATCTAATTTTCCAACCTTCTATACCTTTTGTGAGTATAAGGTAATCAGTATTGACATGCTGTTCGTTATTCCGACGGCTTGTTACAGATACCACTGCTTTTTTCTCAGTAGCAGAAGTTTTCCGAATTTCTTTTATCTGAAAGCTGGTTACCTCGCCGTACCAATGCCTTACGGTAATCACCATTTGTGGATTGTGATTTGACATAAGATCCGCTATCGACCCGTAATCTTTCGTTCTGAAAGCACCGTAAAAAGAATTTAAGAGTTCCTTTTGTACGATGTTATGATCTGCGTAAGGATTCACATAGTAATACTTGTAAAAGATAAATCCCGCGAGAACCAAAAGCGCAGCAAGGCTGATGTAATAACGTTTTTTCAATCGCACCAAACCCTTCCTACTAAGGCAAGGCGACAGACCGCCTATTACTTGAAGATATTTAAGGTGGTTACGGGGTAAAAGTCTTAGTTCCGACAACAACATTCTCATTGTTATGGTCTATGAAATCAACAAGAACATTATTTATATTATACCCACAAAACCATCCTACTGTCATCGGAGCAAGGGAATTTACATCATTCCCCTTTCCAATTCTGCCATTTTCCCATTTTACTGGTGTTGTTGTCGAGCCAAGTTGAGATCCCGTTGTCAAATCATCAGGAGAGATTTGCGCCATTGATGTCACTTTTTTAATGTTCATTCCTGTTCCATCCGCCTTAAAGTCACTAAACCAACCCAGTGTACCTGTGATCGTAGAGGATCTTATTACCCCGGTAGTATCGTATCCGGTAACATTTAAAGCAACGGAATTGTTGGAAGGTACATAAAACTTCATTACCACCCACTGTCCCGGTCGGAAGTTAGCGTATGTTGGCACGTTGACATTTCCTGCACCGCGAAGGAACATGGCCCATGTATCGTCCCACGGAAAGTTATTCCCGGTAGGATTATTATATTGCAGCCCAATATCTACGCTATCCCCATCCTTATCAGTCGCTCCTGTGTAAATATGAGCTGTATCTCCCTTTGTTGAATTAGGGTTGATATAAAGGCCACTGGCCTTAGATGGAAGATATATATTAGTGTGGAAACGAGAATATCCCTTGTCTGAAATAACGCGACGATAGGGGCCAGTTCTATCAACAGTTCCGCAGTTATATTCAGCGTTTTTCCAACCGGCGCCAGCTATTGTCATGAGATTAGTAGCGTCAATCTTACATTTATCGTCTGGATTTGTTTCCTTAAGTGGCTTTTCATCCTTTATTTTTAATTTTCCGTTTGAATCGAATTTATCTTTGTTTTGCTTTCTAAACTCTTCAACTATTTCCGGTCTATTCGCAATCACACTACCGTCTTGATCAATGAAAAGAACATTCTCGCGATCTTCCTTGTCCAAGGATGCCATAACTTGAGAGAGTTTTACTTTATCTGATGCTGAAACATTAGCATCGAAAAAGATATCTCCTTTGGCATCCTTACGGTCCAACTTCGCTTTAACATCAGCAGGAATTGTCGAGCCAGGTGAAATTTTTCCATTTACGTTTTCGGTAGCAAGAGCGCTTGAACTCATTGCAACAAAAAGTCCACCTACTAGAGTAAGAGCTGCAAATCTTTTGAACATTGGTACAATCTCTCCTTTAGGATTAATTTGGACATACTTTTCTGAGAATCTGACTAGGTTGAACGAACGATGCATTTACGTGGGCTTATCACAATCAACACCTTTAATGTAATATATTCCCTATTATATCAGATGTAAATATCAATCAAAATGAGTATAAAGTACCTAATTTTGTATAATATTTGCTAGCTCTATGGTCATAACAATGATCAGAATGGATATTATTGGAAAAATGAGCTATGAACAGCAGATTATGGATTTTTCCAGATGGGATTCCAGCACAAACTTGGGAGGAATCGCCATGTACTGCATTTCCATCATAAAAGACGACGCTTCCTTCTTTCGTGATCCGGTTCATAGCTTGCGGGGACGAAATGGAGTAGGGTAAATGCATCTGAGGGGGTAAAAGGCTATGGAAAATAACGGTAACGACTACGGGATTCGAATCAATTCGTATCGGGCGGGGGACGATTATGTGTTTCTGATAACCGGGGGAGAAGCGCATGTGGGCGCGGTCGCTTGCGCTTACTGGCACGAAGGAGGACTCCGGTCGGAGACGATATCGGTACCCGGGCACCGGGAAGGGGAGCTGGTCAAGGAACTGGCCGAAAACGCAGCATCGAAGCTTCGCCATCGTGCCGTCGTGATTATGGGAATCCATATCGATCACGCGACGAAGCAGGATATTGCACAAATTATCGCTCTCGTACATGCGAAGATGAGGGCCGCTCTCGAAAGCTGTACCCATGAAAACGGGGCCGCGCAGTTGAAGCTGTGACGGCTCTGTTAATCAATCCGCCTTGTATAAACTAAAACGCTTCGCTGCTATAAAGCAAAGTCGCTTTAAATCATGCTCTTGTAATTCATGTTTGTTTCGTTATAAAATGCATCTTAATTAAATCAACTAAATTCTGACAAGCAATGAAGGAGAGAGTAAGCGAAGAACGCTTCTTGCCAGGGACGGTGTGCCGGCGACTGAGAGCACCCGAAGAAGCACTGCGCTGAAGTTCACTCCGGAGCTGGTGCCTGATGAGCGGCCTGAATCAATAAGGCTTCTCGGTAGGGTTACCCGTAAGGTCCTGCGTTAAAGGATAGAAAGTGAGAAGAGCACTCCGGTTCGTTTTGCGAAGGGAGCGCGCTTCTAATAAGGGTGGTACCACGGCTCCTCGTCCCTTGCGACGGGGGGCCTTTTTTATGTTCCAACAAAAAAACAATTCAAGGAGCGGATGAGAAATGAACCAACCAAGTTTAGAACCTTTACGCCAAAAATTAGACGAAACGAACCGCCAGCTTCTGGAGCTGTTGTCGGAACGCGCCAAGATTGCCCAGGAAATTGGGAACGTCAAAGAGAAGCAGGGCATTCCGAAATTCGACCCTGTTCGGGAAAAGGAAATGCTGACGGATCTGGTGGCCAGCAATAAAGGGCCTTTCACCGACGAAACGATCCGGCACCTGTTCAAGCAAATTTTCCAGGCTTCGCTGAATCTTCAGGTAACCGATCACAAGAAGCAGCTTCTGGTCAGCCGGAAGAAGCAGAAGGAAGATACCGTCGTTACGTTGGGAGACGATGTGAAGGTCGGCGGAGGAAGTCCCGTTCTAATTGCGGGACCGTGCTCAGTGGAGAGCTACGATCAGACGCGGACGGTAGCCGCGGCGCTGAAGCAGGCGGGGGTTACCGTGCTGCGCGGAGGAGCGTTTAAGCCGAGAACTTCCCCTTACGATTTTCAGGGGCTGGGCATCGAGGGGCTGAAAATTTTGAAGGAAGTCGGCGACGAATTCGGTCTGAAAACGATCAGCGAAATCGTAGATCCCGCTCATGTGGAATTGGCATGCGAGTATATCGATGTCATTCAGATCGGCGCACGCAATATGCAAAACTTCGAGCTGTTGAAAGCGGCAGGCGAGGTTCGCAAGCCGATTCTGCTCAAGCGCGGGCTGGCGGCAACGATCGACGAATTCCTTCATGCGGCTGAATATATATTGGCTCGCGGCAACACGCAGGTCATGCTCATCGAACGCGGTATTCGCACGTACGAAAAGGCGACCCGCAATACGCTCGATATTTCCGCCGTGCCGATCCTGAAGCAAGAAAGCCATCTGCCGGTGCTTGTCGACGTCACGCACTCGACAGGACGCAAAGACATTCTTGCCCCATGCGCTAAAGCGGCTCTAGCCGCCGGGGCCGACGGGGTCATGGTCGAAGTGCATCCGGACCCATCCACGGCATTGTCCGATGCCGCCCAGCAGCTCAATATCGAAGAGTTCGGTAATTTTTATGCTCAAGTGCGGGAGTCCGGTCTTCTTGGATAGATAATTTCAGTTGGCAAAGCAAAACCGTCTGGAAATGTCCAGACGGTTTTTTCCTATCCTTATTGGGTCGCAACCTAACGCGGCTTGATGAATTGACGTTCGTTGGGAAATCGTTTAGCCCAGACAGGCCTTGCTCATATTGGCGACAGATGCGAAAAACCGGCGTCCGCCAAGGCGGATACCGGTTTAATTGAAACAGTTGAATGTTAATCGTTTTTGTGTTAAAATGATGGGTAGCGGTTGAAGCAATGTGATATTTATCACTAATATCCATTTCTATACTATCATATCTTTACGGCTTTGTCAAGAATTAATAAAGAGTGGGTTCGGAGAAGAGGGGGCAGCGTATGGCGAACGATCAGCACAAGGAAGCGGAGACAGAGCTTACGATTGATCGGGTGAAACAGCAACTCATCGCGCAGGGCAAAGAGCAAGCTTCGCTCGCTTACAAAGAAATTACGGAGAAACTCGCTCCGTTCGATCCCGATCCGGAACAAATCAGCGAGTTCGTCGAGCAGCTTAGTGAGCTTGGTATCGAGGTGGGTAGCGAGTCGGACGGGGAGCCTGTGTTCGGACCGGATCATGAGGAACACGAGCTGCTGCATGACGATCTGTCGCTTCCGCCGGGGATCAAGATCAATGACCCGGTGCGTATGTATCTGAAGGAGATCGGACGGGTGCCGCTGCTTTCGGGGGATAATGAAATCGAGCTGGCGGAACGGATTCAGCAGGGGGACGAAGAAGCGAAGCGCAGACTGGCCGAGGCGAACCTCCGTCTGGTGGTCAGTATCGCGAGACGCTATGTCGGCCGGGGTATGCTGTTTCTTGATTTGATACAGGAAGGCAATATGGGTTTAATCAAAGCGGTAGAAAAGTTCGACCATACCAAGGGCTTCAAATTCAGTACGTATGCCACATGGTGGATTCGTCAGGCAATTACGCGTGCGATTGCCGATCAGGCGAGAACGATCCGGATACCGGTACATATGGTGGAAACGATCAACAAGCTCGTACGCGTGTCCAGACAGCTGCTGCAGGAGCTTGGCCGGGAAGCTACCCCGGAAGAAATTGCGAAGGAAATGGACTTGACGCCCGATAAGGTGCGGGAAATTATGAAGATTGCACAGGAGCCTGTGTCGCTCGAAACGCCGATTGGCGAGGAAAACGATTCGAACTTGGGCGACTTTATCGAGGACCAGGAGGCGCTTGCCCCCGCGGACGCGGCAGCTTACGAGCTGTTGAAGGAGCAGCTTGAAGATGTGCTCGACACGCTTACGGAGCGGGAAGAGAACGTGCTGCGTCTTCGTTTCGGTCTTGATGACGGGCGCACGCGAACGCTGGAAGAAGTGGGCAAGGTATTCGGTGTGACCCGGGAGCGCATCCGGCAGATCGAAGCCAAGGCGCTGCGCAAGCTCAGACATCCGAGCCGCAGCAAGCGGCTGAAAGATTTTATGGATTGATCTTTATTCGTACAGTGAACGCAGGAAGTCGTGCTCCTCTCCCGGAGCGCGGCTTTTTTTGTCAACAAGTTTAAGTTAAAAATTTTCTCATTGATTTCTAATAATAGCTTCTTACAGCAGGCGGGGCGCGGAAAAAATGATTTTCTGGTAAATCGTGTACTTTTTATTTGTGTTATGGTGGTTTTGAGGTACTTACCCAATTCGCCAAACCAAGGAGGAAGTCATCATGATTAACACGAAGAAAAGCCGGATCGCGAAAGCGATACTTGGAATAACGATGAGCCTATCGATTGCCGTCACGGGAAACATGCTTGCAGTGCCGCAGTCGGCTCAAGCAGCTACCGTATCCCGTGCATCAGTTGCAGATAAAATCATAGCTACGGGGAAGCGTTATTTAGGAGTCCGCTATCAGTTCGGGGCGCCTGCGGGAAGAACGAATGTATTTGATTGCTCTTCCTTTACTCAATATGTGTTCAAGCGGCACGGAATCAATCTTCCTCGTACCTCCAGACAACAAGCTACGGTTGGCACCAAGGTTGCCAAGAGTCAACTGCGGCCTGGCGATCTGGTATTCTCGGACACGAATCGAGATGGAAAAATCAATCATGTGAGCATTTATATTGGGAACGGTAAGCTGCTCCATACGTATCGGGTCGGCGTCGGCGTTACCATTTCCAACTTTAAAGGCAGCGCTTGGGACAAGACTTTCGTTACCGCTCGTCGCGTTATTCGCTAAGACAGCGACGGCGTGCCGGTAGCATGCAAGCAGCTGTCAAATAAGCCGCTACAGGAAAATCCTTGAGAAAATCAAGGGTTTTCTTGCTTTAAGCGGAAATGATAGAAGTATTGTCTCCAGAAACGGATACCGTCATACAAGCCTGCCCGGAGACAGTCGCTCCCGCCGTAAGCAGCTCTTCGTTCGATGTGCAAATGTTTGTGTTTACTTTTATTTGTGGTAGACTACTTGCATGGAAATGCGGCGGTGTCCGGCATTTCACGGAGAGGAGGGGGCGGGATTGTTCGCAGAGCAAAGGCATCAAGCGATTATTCAAAAAATAAACCGCGAGAAGTCGATCAAAGCGTCGGACCTGATAGAGCTGTTCGGCGTATCGTTCGAAACGGTCCGGCGCGATCTGGAGCATCTGGAGAAGGCGGGGTACTTGAAGCGCGTCCATGGCGGCGCAATCCTGAAGGAGTGGGATTACCGCGAAGAAATTTCGATGACGGTCCGGGAAAAGGTCCATTTGAACGGGAAAAACGAGCTGTCCGAAATTGCCGCGCGGTATGTGACGGAGGGGCAGTCCATCGCGCTGGACGTAAGCACGACCAATACCCAGTTTGTCAAAGTGCTGAAAAAAAAGATCGAACGGTTGACGGTCATTACTAATTCGCTGCCCATTGCAAACGAGCTGGTTCATATGCCGGGGTACACGATCATTTTGATCGGGGGCGTAATCCGCAACGAGGAGCAGGGCATGATCGGGGATTTGGCCGAGGAGTTCACTTCCCGGTTCCATGCCGATTTGTTTTTTATGAGCATGAGCGGCGTTACGCTGACCGAAGGCGTTACAGACTATGGTCTCGGCGAAGTGCAGATGAAGAAAATTATGCTGAAGAACGCCAAACGGACGATTGCGCTGGCCGACAGCAGCAAGTTCGAGGCGGTTTCGCTGATCAAAGTGTGCGGCTGCGCGGAGATCGAACGGTTCGTGACCGATTCGAACATCGATCCGGCCATCGTGGACAAATATAACAAGCATGGCATCGAGATCGTCTACCAATAGTGGGAGCCGTTCCGCCAGCTACAAAACATACGCAGTAAGTCTGGAGTCCCGGAGCTTGTCCGGGACTTTTTGCTTTGGATGCGGCGGTCTTCGTTTATGTAAAGAACAATAAGTCGTTGTATATATGTGTATATGTGTGTTATTATGTTGGAAAAATTGAAAATCTGAGGTGCTTGAACATTGTACTTTCATTGCTGCTTGTGATCGGATCGGGCATGACGCACGCGGTGTGGAATTTGTTCGCCAAGCAAAGCGAGGACAAAAGCGCGTTTCTGTGGGTCTCCAATATCGGATTCGTGCTCGGTCTGATTCCGGCCGCTCTGGCCTCCGGGAGATTGAAGCGGGCGGTACGCGGGCGGTGGAAGATCGTGCTGCTCGGATCGCTTTTGTCTCCCGGTTCGTATTTGTTGTTTTTGCTGGCGATGAGGCACGCTCAAGTGTCCTATATTGCCCCGCTGCGGGAAATCGGTATCGTCTTCGGCACGCTGCTGGGCCTGATCGTACTCAACGAACGACAGGGGGCAAGAAGGCTCGCCGCATCGGTCATCGTCATCGCAGGGATCGTCATGATCGCCGGTTCCGGGTAGCGGATTATCGGCTGCGCGAACGGTAAAATGAATGAGCCATTTGGAGCAGCTTTCTGCGTCTGAGTGGGGAGCCGCTGCCGGGGGCTGTCCATATTCCATCCGGAAGGCCTACAGTTTTCGACAAATGAACCCATTTTATCCGCTTTCCAAATCTAGTATCGTTTTAGCTGAGTTACGAAACTGGGAGGAGGAGCGGTTATGCAGGAGCGCAGAAAATGGATTGACGTCGCCAGGGGGGTAAGCATCATTTTGGTCGTATTGGGGCATTCGGGGAATGAATGGATCGACCATTATTTCGGTTGGTTCCGTATGCCGTTGTTTTTTCTGGTCAGCGGGCTTTTGTTCAAAAGCGTTATGCCGGACAAGTACATATCGTGGGCGCTGAAACGTATTCGAACGTTTATGATTCCCTATTTCGCCTACGGGATTGGCATTGCCATACTGGTTGCAGCCAAGCAGAGAGATCCGTTATCCGTTTCCCGCGATATTTGTAATCTTATTTATGGGGGAACGGTGCTAGGCGGGTGGTACGGCGTCTTCTGGTTCATCACCTGTTTGCTGCTTGTGCATCTTTTGATGGGGTTTCTTACCCGATATCCGGTTAAGGTACAAGCAGCAGCGGTGCTTGTGTCCTATACGGCCGCTCATTTCGTCAGCATGACGCCTTTCGCCGAAAAGGATATCCCTTGGAATGCGGATGTGGCGCTTATGGCGGTTGCGTTCTTTTTTCTGGGCTATACGGTTAAATCTCCATTGGCTTCATGGCTGGAGCGGAGGACCTGGTTCATTCCGGCGCTGCTGATTTCGACAGCTGCAATTGTTCTTAATATAGAACGAATCTGGATTTTTCGTATGGATATGAAAATGAAGGGTTACACCCAGCCGGTGCTGGATCTCATCGTTCCGCTGGCGTGCGTCCTCGTCGTGCTTCAATTGTGCTACTGGATTTCGCGTTGGCGGGTGTCTTCCATTCTGGCATTTTTGGGGACCGTGACCATCTCGATCATGTACCTGCACATTCCGGTCAATATCGTGCTAAAGTTCGGTTTAGGCATGGAGTACGGTTCGTTTGTCTTTACGCTTGCCGGCGTGGTGCTTCCGTTAGGGGTGGCTTGGATCATGTCCAAATCGTCCTTGCTGTCCATGCTTTTCTTGGGTCAGCAGGGCTTCGGAAGGAAGGAGAAACTCCAAGGCAAGCTGAAGGCGGCAGGTTGAGCTTATCTCATTTTGTCGAACTGTTTTCTCAACACTGAAGGTCAGCCTCCGGGCTGGCCTTTGTTCGTTCGGATGCCTGGTACGTATCGCCGCCCTCGCCGTACCAGATCATCGTTTTGTCCGCGCATAAATTATACTATTCCTAATGGAATACTTATGATATATTGATTTTTACAAGTTCGTCAAGAGCTGGAAGGAGGAGGGAGCGCTCGTGAATATTGAGAATCTCGAGGCGTTCGTCTATGTCATTCATTTCAACAGCTTTAACAAAGCAGCCGACGCGCTGTTCTTGTCCCAGCCGTCCATTAGCGCCAGAATCCAGTCGCTGGAGCGCGAATTGGACGTCAAGCTTTTCGATCGGGAGGGCCGACATTTTTCGCTGACGGACAAGGGCAAGCAGTTTTTGCCCTACGCCCAGCAAGTGCTGCAGACCTACAAGAAAGGCAAGCAGCAGCTGCAGCAAATGAACGCCGCGCCTCACGAGCTTCGGATCGGCTGCACCGCGTCGGCAGCCAATTATATGATCCCGGAGCTGGCGCCTCTCTTCAAGCAAAAATACCCCGATCTCCAGCTAAAATTAGTGACGGCTTCGAGCGACATCATCTTGGAAAAGCTGCTGAACAAGGAAGTGGACGTCGGACTTGTGCGCAACATTACGCATCCGCATGTGGACTCCGTCCGGTTCTACGAGGACCCGATCCGCCTTTTCGTATACCAGGGGCATCCGTTTGTGAGCCAGGAGCGCATTGCGCTGGAGGATATCGGAAGCGAGCCGATCGTGTTTTTCGAATGCGGGGCTCTCGATTGGATGAAAATTCATCGGCTGTTCGACACGCTCGACCGCCCGCCGAATATCGAGCTGCACCTCGATAACCTGGAGACGGCCAAGAAGCTGGTACTGAAAGAAATGGGAATCAGCTTCCTGCCGGAGCTGTGCGTACGCAAAGAAGTGAAGGAAGGGCTGCTCTGGCCGGTCGACATTCCTTCCCTCGCCGGCATCACCTTGCGCACCAATCTCGTTTCGCTCAAAGGGGAAGGCTCGGCTCTCGGCAAAATGGCGCTGGAACTCAGCCGAGAGATCGATTGGAAACGAAATGCTTAATCGAATTGTTCGATTTAAGAATAGAAATCCTCTATTACGAACCCCGTTGACGGACGACAGGGGCGGTGATAGACTTTTTTTAACCAATAAAACCAACAAAACCTATTGGATTTTACTAAATTCAATAGCCGGATTACAGGAGGGATGGGCGATGGGGCTGAAGCTAAGCATCTTGGATCAAAGTCCGTTGGACGAAGGAAAAACGGCCGTCGACGCGTTCCGGCATACGGTGGCTCTGGCACGCAAAGCGGAGGAGCTCGGCTACCACCGGTTCTGGGTATCCGAGCATCACGATTCGGCGGCCGTCGCAGGCTCTTCCCCGGAGGTGCTGATCGCGCATTTGCTGGCGCAGACCGAGCGGATTCGCATCGGCTCGGGCGGGGTCATGCTGCAGCACTACAGTCCGTACAAGGTGGCGGAAAATTTCAACGTGCTCGCCTCGCTCGCCCCGGGACGGGTGGACCTCGGCATCGGCCGGGCGCCGGGAGGGCTTCCCCTCTCGACGAAGGCGCTCCAGCAGGAGACGGCCGGGAAAAGCAGACCGCTGGCGGATAAGCTGATCGAGCTGGAGCAGTACTTGACCGATACGATCCCCGGGGACCATCCGCTTCATGGGCTCAAAGCGATTCCGGTTCCGGCCGAGCCTGCGGACTTGTACCTGCTCGGAACGTCGCCGGCCAGCGCGGAGCTTGCGGCGAGCCGGGGCATTCCCTACGTGTTCGCGCAGTTTATTAACGGGGACGAGGCGATTGTCCGGCAATCGCTGGACACGTACCGGAACCGGTTTGCTCCCCGGAAGTCCCTCCGGCCGGAGGTCATTCTCGCACTTTCGGTCCTTGTGGCGGATACGGACGAGGAAGCGAAGCGGCTTGCCGCCGACGCCAAGCTTGTGAAAATTCACTTGGAAAGCGGAAGGACGATCACCGTGAAAACCGTAGAGCACGCGGAACAATTCGGGCGGCAAAGCGAGGAAGAATACACGATCGAAGTCAAGGATGCGGACGTCGTGCACGGCTCCAAGGAAACCGTGCGCGCCAAGCTGCTGGACATCCAGCGGAAGTACGGCGTGGACGAACTCATTCTGATTTTCGCTCTGAAGGAATTCGAACAGCGGCTTCAGGCGCTGTCGCAGCTCAAGGAAGCATTCGCTGAGTCGGTCGTATAAACGTGGAAAACGAGGGAGGAATCGGAATGGCAAACGGAAGAAAGCTGAAGTTGGGCGCAATCATCCACGGCGTCGGAGGAAATATGGCGGCTTGGAGACATCCGAAAATTCAGGCGGACGCCAGCGTCAGCTTCGAGTTTTACACGCAGCAAGCCCGCAAGGCAGAAGAAGGCAAGTTCGATCTGGTGTTTATCGCCGACGGCTTGTTCATTAACGAAAAGTCGATCCCGCACTTTCTGAACCGGTTCGAGCCGCTCACGATTTTATCCGCGCTCGGCGCGGTCACTTCGAAGATCGGTCTCGTCGGCACCTTGTCGACCTCCTACAGCGAACCGTTCACGGTCGCCAGACAGTTCGCTTCCCTCGATCATATCAGCGGAGGCCGGGCCGGATGGAATGTGGTCACCTCTCCGCTGGAAGGCTCCGCCCTCAACTACGGCAAAAAAGAGCATCCGTCGCATGACTTGCGCTATAAGATCGCCGAGGAATTTTTGGAGGTGACCCGCGGGCTGTGGGACTCTTGGGAGGACGACGCGTTCGTGCGGGATAAAGCTTCGGGCGTGTTCTTCGATCCGGGCAAAATGCACCGGCTCGATCATCAAGGGCCATTTTTCTCCGTGCAGGGTCCGCTGAACATTGCCCGCTCCAAGCAGGGGCACCCGATTGTGTTCCAAGCCGGGTCGTCGGACAGCGGCCGCACCTTGGCGGCCAAAACGGCCGACGCGGTATTCACCGGGCACGAGTCGATCGAGGACGCCAAGCGCTTTTACCAGGATGTGAAGACGCGAGCAGCCGCATACGGCCGCAGCGCCGACGATATCCTCATTTTTCCGGGCATCGGGCCGATCGTCGGGCGGACGCAGGGGGAGGCCGAGCGCAAATACGAAGAGATTGCGAACCTCATGACGATCGAGAACGCGCTGAACTACCTCGGCCGCTTCTTCGACCATTTCGATTTCTCGCCGTTCCCGCTCGACGAGCCTTTCCCCGAGTTGGGCGATGTCGGCAGCAACAGCTTCCGCAGCACGACGGACAAAATCAAGCAGACGGCCAAAGAGCAGCAATTGACGCTGCGACAGGTGGCGCTCCAGACGGCGACGCCGAAAGGGCGGTTCATCGGGACGCCGGAAAAGGTGGCCGACCTTGTCCAGCAGTGGTTCGAGGAGAAGGCGGCCGACGGATTTATTATTCATTCGAGTGTACCGGGAGGACTCGACGATTTCGTCGAGTTGGTCGTACCGATCCTACAGGAGCGGGGAATATACCGGGAGGCGTACGAGTCCGACACGCTGCGCGGGAATTTGGGCCTCGCCAAGCCGGAAAACCGCCATACGCTCGCCAGACGAGCACCGCAAGATTTTGTGAAAAGCTCCTGAGCGGATTCGTTCTTGGCAATTCATCATGATTATGGGGGGTACCATATGAAAAAAAGATTTCTTTCGGCGTCACTGCTCACTGTCCTTCTTCTGGCAGGCTGCGGCGCTCAAGCCTCTACGGGAGGGGCGGGGAACAAAGAAGCGGCGGGGGGAGCGGGCAGCTCAAGCGCACCGGCTTCCGCGGGCGGCCAGGCCGTGAAAAAAATGATCGTCGGCACGGGCACGCAGTTTCCGAACATTTGCTTCATCGACAAGGACGGCAAGCTGACCGGGTACGACGTGGAGCTCGTCAAAGAAATCGACAAGCGTCTGCCGGAATATGAGTTCGAGTTAAAAACGATGGAGTTCAAAAATTTGCTGCTGAGTCTGGAAACGAAAAAGATCGATTTTATCGCGCATCAAATGGAAGTGAACGAGGAGAGACAGAAGAAATTTTTGTATAACGACGAAGCGTACAACATTTTCCCGAATAAAATCATCGTGCACAAGGACAATAACGACGTCAAGTCGATTGCGGATTTGAAGGGCAAGAAGCTGATCGCAACCGCGACGAGCAATGCGGCGGCGCTGGCCGAAAAATACAATAAGGAGCACGGCAACCCGATCCAGATCGTCTATACCGGCGCAGGCGAAGACGCGAGCGCGCAAGTCAAAACCGGGCGGGTCGACGCCATGATCAGCACGCAGTTTGCCATTGACTACTTGAACAAAAGCGTGGACGCTCAGCTCAAAACGGTCGGCGAGACGCTCTCCAATTCGAAGGTGTATTTCATGCTTCGCAAGGACGAAGGCGAGCTGAAAAGCAGGATCGACGAGGCGTTGAAGGCGATCAAGGCTGACGGGACGCTGGCGAAGCTGAGCAAGCAATGGCTGGGCGACGACTATACCGTAGAGAAGTAAACCAAATCTCCTTACAGAAAGGTATGGGTAGGAATGGGGAAATCGTTCGACGCCGCGCTCATAGGGGAGTTCCTTCCTATACTGCTGTCTTACCTGCACATTACTCTGTTTATTTTGGCTGCTTCGCTCTTCTTCGGCGTGCTGCTGGGACTGCTGATTGCGCTGCCCCGGCTGTACGACGTTCCGGTGCTGAATCGGATCGCCGCCGTTTACGTCTCGTTTGTCCGTGGAACACCGATTTTGATCCAATTGTTTCTCGTCTTTTACGGGGTGCCTGCGCTGCTGCTTCTCGTGAACTTCGACATGTCGCGGATGAATCCGATCGTGTTCGTCATTATTACGTATGCGCTCGGCAGCGCCGCCTCGATCTCCGAGGTGATCCGCGGGGCGGTCAACGCCGTAGACCGCGGCCAGCTTGAAGGCGCGTACGCCGTGGGCATGACAGGGCCACAGGCCTTCTTCCGGATCGTCCTGCCGCAGGCGTTCGTCGTTGCTTTTCCGAACTTCGCGAGCACGGTGATCGGCTTTTTGAAAGATACGTCGCTGGCGTACTCCATCGGCGTTATGGACATGATGGGACGGGGACAGACGCTGATTGCGACGACCGCCCACACGCTGGAGGTGTATATCGGCCTGACGATCATATACTATTTGACCGTGCTCGTGCTGGAGAAGGGCTTTGCGCTGACGGAAATCCGATTGCAGCGGCACGAACAAAAAATCGCGAGCGCATGACCGGCTGCCGGTCCGGGGATGGAGTGAGAACGAATGAGTATCGACATCGGGTTTATTGTGACGGCTTTTTTTGAACTATTGGACGCGCTGCCCTTGACGCTGGTCATTACGATTGTCCCGCTTCTGTTCGGGTTCGTCATCGGCGTGGCGACGGCGCTGATCCGCATGTACAAGGTGAAGGTGCTTCACCGGATCGCCGACGCCTATGTTTCCTTTTTGCGCGGAACGCCGGTCATTCTGCACGTATTCCTCATTTATTGGGGACTGCCGATGCTGATCGACAAGCTGTCGACGCATTACGGATGGGGGATCAAGACGGCTTCGATCCCGATCCTGTCGTTCGTGCTGACGGCGTTCTCCCTGACGGCCGGCGCTTATATGTCCGAGATCATCCGTTCCGGTCTCCTGGCGGTAAACCGCGGTCAGATCGAAGCCGCTTACTCCGTCGGCATGAGCACGCCGCAAGCGCTCAGACGCATCATGCTGCCGCAGGCGATCGGGGTCATTTTGCCGAATCTGTGCAACCTGTTCGTCGGATTTTTGCATACGTCGACGTTTGCGTTCACGTTCTCGCAGATGGAGCTGCTTGGCAAAGCCAGCGTCGTGGCGTCGAACAATTTGAAGTTTCTGGAAGCCTTTATCGCGGCGGCGCTGATTTATTGGGGAATTACGGTCGTGGCGGAGCGGCTGACGGCTTATTTGGAGAAAAGGGTAACCAAATACAATCGGGGAGGCGTGACATGATACGGCTGACGAACATTCAAAAGTCGTTCGGCAAGCAGACGGTGCTGAAAGGGATCGACTTGTCGGTGGACAAAGGGGAAGTCGTCGTCATTCTCGGGCCCAGCGGATCGGGCAAAACGACGCTGCTCCGCTGCGTCAACCTGCTGGAGCGCCCGCAGGACGGGGAGGTGGCGATCGGTGATTTTACGGTCAACTGCAAGCATCCGAGCAAGCGCGACATCTTGACGCTGCGCCGCAAAACGGCGATGGTGTTCCAGCATTACAATTTGTTCAAGCACAAGACGGCGCTGGAAAATGTGATGGAAGGCCTCGTCATTGCGCAGAAAGTGCCGAAGGAAGAGGCGAGGGAGCGCAGCCTTCAGGTGCTGGAGAAGGTCGGCCTCGCGGCAAAAGTCGATGCCTACCCCAGCCAGCTCTCGGGCGGGCAGCAGCAGCGGGTCGGGATCGCCCGGGCTTTGGCGCTCAATCCCGAGGTGATTTTGTTCGACGAACCGACGTCGGCGCTTGATCCCGAGTTGGTCGGCGAGGTGCTGTCCGTCATCCGCAAAATTGCCCGTGAAGGCATCACGATGATCGTCGTGACGCATGAGATGAGCTTTGCCCGCGAAGTGTCGAACCGCGTGGTGTTTATGGATGAAGGCGTCATCGTCGAGGAGGGCAAGCCGGAGGACATTTTCTCCCGCCCCCAGGAAGAGCGCACCAAGCAGTTCTTAAGACGAATTACGCCGGAATGGAGTTATGTGATATAAATAGCCAAAATCGTGAGGTGAGTTCCGTGAACGAGGTGTACCGTCAAGCGACTCTGGACGATGCCGAGCGGCTTCTGAGTGTGATTCGCAGAGCTTATCGTAGCATCGGGGAGCTGGAAATCGAATTTGCGGCCGTCCATGCGGATTTGGAGATGGTGCGGACGAATATCGCCGAGTATGCCAGCTACGTGCTGGAGATCAATGGGACGATCGTCGCGACCATTTCGCTCCGGTCGCTGCCGGAAGTAACCGATCTGCCGTTCTTGTACAACTTTGCCGTCGATCCGGCGTATGCGAACCGCGGCGTCGGCAGCAAGCTTCTGGCCTATGCGGAGGAAGCGGTCGTACGGGACATTCTGCTTTCGCCGGCTGTTGTTCTCGCGACTTCGGCGAAGCATCCTTGGCTGCTGCCCATGTACGAACGTAAAGGCTATGTGCGCTTCTATGATCGGGAGCTGGGACGGGACGACAAGCTTGTCTTTTTGCGTAAAAATTTGCTGCCTGAAGTCCGCGCCACCACAGGCTGAAACGAGGAGAGGCTGCGCATGAACCCTGAACGATTGCTTCACGAGGCCGAGGAACTGAAGCACGAATTGGTGCGGCTTCGCCGCGACTTGCACCGCCATCCGGAGCTGTCGATGCAGGAGGTGGAGACGACCCGCAAAATCCGGGAAGCGTTAAGCGGAGCGGGCATCCGGCTGCTGCCGCTCGACCTGCCTGTCGGCGTGCTGGCGGAGGTCGAAGGGGCCGAGCCCGGGCCTACGGTGGCGCTGCGGGCGGATATCGACGCGCTGCCGGTGACGGAAGAAACCGGGCTGCCGTTCGCCTCGGAAATTCCGGGAAAAATGCACGCTTGCGGGCACGATTTTCACACCGCGGCGATGGTCGGCGCGGCGCTGCTGCTCAAGCGACATGCCGCAGAGCTGAAAGGAACCGTGAGGCTGCTGTTTCAGCCGGCGGAAGAGAAGGGCACGGGAGCGAAAGCGATGATCGGAGCGGGTGCTTTGGAAGGCGTGCAGGCGATCTTCGGCATGCATAACAAGCCTGAGCTGCCGGTCGGCACCGTGGGCTTGGCCTCGGGGCCGCTGATGGCCAGCGTCGACGGCTTCAAGCTGACGGTGACCGGCAAGGGCGGCCATGCGGCCATTCCCGATACGGCGATTGACCCGATCGTCGCCGCCAGCGCGGTTGTAGGCGGCCTCCAAACCGCGGTCAGCCGCAGCATCAGCCCGCTCGATAGCGCGGTCGTCAGCGTGTGCAGCTTTCATGCGGGCAGCACGTGGAACGTTATCCCGGACAATGCCGTTCTGGACGGCACCGTGCGGACGTTCCGCCCGGAGGTCCGGCGGAAGCTGCCGGACTTGCTGGGGCGCATCGCCAGCGGCATCGCTGCGGGCTACGGCGCGGAGGCGCGCCTGACTTGGTATGCGGGAATTCCGTCGGTTGCGAATCATCCGGAAGCGGTGGAGATCGTCCGCGAAGCGGCGCAAGCTTTGAGCCTCCAGGTGACGGAGGCCCGGCGTTCCACGGGCGGCGAAGATTTTGCGCACTACCAGGAACAGGTGCCGGGCTGCTACTTCTGGATGGGCACGAGCGGAACGGAGGAATGGCACCATCCGAAATTTACGCTGAATGAGGATGCGCTGGCGCCGGGTGCGGCTTTATTTGCGCTTGCGGCGGTTCACGCTTTGGACCGTCTCCGAGGTTAGTCGCGTCGGTACCACTCGCCGGACATCCACTCGCTCGCTTTCCAGCGCAGCACGTCCGGCGTGGCGAGATGGATGATTTCTTTCAAAAAGCCGAGCTGCTCCGTGTCGGACATCGGGCGGAATTGTTTGGCGATGGCGAGATTTTTCTCCAGCTGCTCCATGGTTTCCATTCCAATAATGGTCGTGGCTACGGGTAGCGAGAACGTGTACCGCAGCGCCTGCTCGTACCACGGGGCGAGCTTCCCGAGCGCCATCGCCTTCATGCCGATCACGGCGACTCCTTTCTCGACGGCCCGCGGAACAAATTCGTGCGCGAAGCTGTAGATGAAGTGGTCGGCGGCGGATAGCGCCACCAAGGCGCTGTCGAAGGGGAACCGTTCGATGGCTTCGAGCTGCACTTCCGGGTTCGTATGCCCGCTGACGCTGATCGCCTTGATGATGCCCTGCTCCTTCGCTTCGCGCATCGCCTCCATCGCTCCGCCCTTGGCGAAGCACTGCTCCAAATCGTCCATCGTCACCAGATTATGCAGACGCCATTCGTCGACACGGTCGGTTTGCAGCCGGTTCAGGCTGGCTTCGAGCAGACGCCACGAGCCGTCTCTGGTCCGGTCGTGCGTCTTCGTTGCGATCCAGACGTCGCTGCGGCGGTGCCGGAGCGCTTTGCCCAGCCGCTCCTCCGACTGCCCGTCGGAATAGCTCGGGGCCGTATCGAAGTAGGTGATGCCTTCGTCGATCGCCCGGTTAACGATGCGTATCGTTTCCTCCTCCGTACATTGATGCTCGTCCACGATGCGCTGGGCGCCGAAGCCGAGAATCGGAAATTGCTTGTCGGACGCGCCGAAAGGTCTATGTTCCAAAAAAGTTCACTCCTTCGGGAATGTAGGTGCTCATAGTCTGATTATACCTAATTATAAGGCGGTTTAATATACGATTGAAAAGGAGTGACCGTTATCCGTACGTCTTACGATGTCATCGTCATCGGCGCAGGCTCCATGGGCATGAGTGCGGGGGCGCATTTGGCGCGGAGAGGGATAAGCACGCTGCTGATCGACGCGTTCGACCCGCCCCATGGGGGAGGCAGCCATCACGGGGAGACGAGACTGCTCCGTCATGCCTACTCCGGAGGGGGCCCTTACGCGGCCATGGCGGTCCGGGCGCACCGGCTCTGGAACGAGCTGGAGGAGGAAAGCGGCCGGAAGCTGTTCTTTCGCAGCGGCGTGCTGAATATGGCGCCGGCAGGGCATTCGGGACTCCGCGACAAGCTCGAATCGTCGGTTGCGCTTCAATTGCCGGTCGAGCTGCTGCGGCCGGAGGAGATTGCCAAGCGCTGGCAGGGCGTTCAACTGCCGGACGACTATGCGGGGCTGTTCGAGCCGGAGGCCGGCTATTTGCTCAGCGAGCAATGCGTGCAGGCGTACCGCGAGACGGCGCTGGCGCACCGGGCGGTGCTGCTTCCGTACACGCGCGTAACGGAGGTCGTGACGGGGAGCGCAGGCGTCACTGTAAAAACCGGGGTCGGCGACTTCCACGCGGACCGGCTTATTGTCAGCGCGGGCGCGGGAATCGGCAGCGTGCTGCTTCCGTCGCTTGAGCTGCCCGTGGCGTCGGTCCGCAAAGCGGTCGCTTGGTTTCAGGCTGACGAAGCGCTGTTCGCTTCCGAGCGGTTCCCGGGATTCACGTTAAGCACTCCGGAGGGCGGCTTTTACGGCTTTCCGAGCATACAAGGGTCCGGCGTGAAGATCGGTCGGCACGAGACCGGTCTTCCGCTCTCGCCGGTCGGGCAGCCGGCTGAATTCGGGACGCTGCCGGAGGACGAAGGCGATGTCCGCCGGGCGCTGGAGACGTATATGCCGGCTGCGGCGGGCGCTCTGCTGCGCGGCGGGGTGTGCAAATACGAGCTTTCGCCGGACGAACATTTCATCATCGACCAAGCGCCGTGCGAGCCGAACATTCAGATCGCCTGCGGCTTTTCGGGTCACGGCTTCAAGTTTGCCAGCGTCGTCGGCGAAATGTTGGCGGACCGGATCGAAGGAAAACCCGACGCGTTCGATCTAAGCATGTTCCGGCTATCCCGGTTTCAGAAGCAGCAGGTGGAGAACGTTCGGTGGATAGCATATCCGATCGTAAGACATAAGCGCCATTCGTTGGAATAATCCGTCAAAACCGGCAACTTAACCTCATTACGTGCGCCAGAATCCCTATATTCATAGTAGGCATATGTTAAAATCCTCTTTTCACCGTTCATATTATTCTCCTTAGTTTAAGCCTAAGGGAGCAAGTGAAGCTGCAGCGGAAAACGGGGAGAGCGAATTCGAAGCGCGCACCTGCAAAATCAAAAAGCTTCATGCCTTGATAAACGGAGAGATGGTTCCCGCCGCCAAGGTAACCTCGGGGGATTTAGGCAAAGTATGGGGGCTGGAAGACGTGCGGATCGGGGATGTCGTCGGCGAGCAGTCTCCTCTCATCAAGCATTTCAGCTTCGCAGTCCCTCAAATGGAGTCGCGAATCGAAACGGCGGAGCCAAGCCCAAGCAAGGACCATCTGCTGTACAAGGCGCTTATCGGCCTGTCGGAGGAAGATCCGCTAATTCAGGTGATGAAAGATGATGTTCATCAAGAGCTTTATATCCGCATTTTTGGCGAAGTGCAAAAAGAAGTGATCGAAGCGGCCTTGAAGGAACAGTACGATTTGGAAGTCAGGTTTTCGGAGACCCGAACGGTTTGCCTGGAAAAGCCGGAAGGAACGGGTCAGGCGCTGGAGATCATCGAGGAAGGCGATAATCCTTTTTATGCGACCGTAGGGTTCAGAGTCGAGCCCGGCTTGCCCGGAAGCGGAATCGCCTACCGCATGGAAGTCGAATTAGGCTCGCTGCCGCTGGCCTTCCATAAAGCCATTGAAGAGACGGTCCACCAGACCTTGAAACAAGGGCTGTACGGCTGGGAGGTTACCGATATTGTCGTGACCTTGACCCATACCGGTTATTTCAGTACGGTATCGGCGGCGGGCGACTTTAGAAAGCTGGTCCCCCTTGTATTGATGGTCGCCGAATCTGTTCTAGCGCGCAGCGGACCTATTGCCCGACACTGCCGCAGGACGTCGATGCCGAAGCGCCGCTCCTTCTGCCTCGGGATAGCCGCAGTCAAAACTGCCGTATCCGGGACGAAGGGGCGGCGTCTTGTTTTCATACACCGAACTGTGAACCGTTGTTCATCCAGATTTTTACGAAAACTTAATCTCCCAAGCTTTGACAAAATGGTAAAATGGATCTGGGTTATATGCCCCAATATAGAAAATAATGGAGGTAACTAATGAGATCCTTTAAAGCTGTTCTTGCAAAAACGGCACTGGCGCTTTCGCTTCTCCTTTCGCTGCCGGGGTGGATAGGGGAGACGCCAAGGGCGCTGGCGGAAGGACCGACGGACCCTGCCCCGTTCCTTAATCCTACGGTTGTGAACGAGAATGCGGGCAAAAAAATTTTGTTCGACAACACGCACGGCCAGACGGCCGGAGCTGCCGACTGGGTCATCGACGGGGCGTTCTCGGATTTTGCCAATGCGCTCGCGAACAACGGCTACTATGTGAAGGAGCTTCGCAAAACGTCGCCGATCACACTGAACGACCTGAGCAGTTACGACGTGTTCGTGATTGGAGAAGCCAACATTCCTTACAAAACAAGCGAGCAGGACGCGATGGCGCAGTACGTCCGGAATGGCGGCAGCATCTTTTTCATCGCCGACCATTATAACGCGGACCGTAACAAAAACCGCTGGGATGCTTCGGAGGTGATGAACGGCTACCGGCGAGGAGCCTGGACCAATCCGGCGAAAGGCATGAGCGCCGAAGAGCGCGCTTCCGAGGCCATGCAGGGAGTGGCCGGCTCGGATTGGCTCGCCACGAATTTCGGCGTCCGTTTCCGTTACAATGCGCTGGGGGACGTTACGGCCAACCAGATCGTTCCGCCTAACCAGGCGTTCGGCATTACCCAGGGCGTCTCGACGGTCGCGATGCATGCCGGTTCGACTCTTGCCATCATCGATCCTCTCAAGGCGAAAGGCATCGTGTATTTGCCGAAGACGAACGCCGCGTGGCCGAATGCGGTGGATCAAGGCGTATATAACGGCGGAGGGAAGGCGGAGGGGCCGTACGCGGCTGTCGCCAAAGTGGCTGCCGGGAAGGCGGCGTTCATTGGCGATTCGTCGCCGGTTGAGGATGCCACGCCGAAATACCGCCGCGAAGAAACGGGACAAGTCAAGAAGACTTATGACGGATTCGAGGAGCAGAACGACGGCGAGCTGCTGGTGAATGTCATAAACTGGCTCGCCAAAAAGGAAAGCTACACACGGCTCGACCAAGTCCCGAACCTGCAGCTGGACCAACCAACTGCGCTGCTGCCGTTTGAAAACCCGGCAAGCTCGACCGAGCCGAAGCCCGAGCCGTGGGCAGCGCCGGCGCCCGGATATAAATGGTGGGACCGTTCGACGTTCAAGCCGGGATCGTACGGGTACGGGTCCGGGCCGGAGGTCGACAATCCGACATACAGCTTCGTCAAACAGGAGCCGCTCCCGAACGACGAAGAGTTCCAGATTCGTGTCGTCGTGGACAACTTGGCTCCCGGAGCCACGGTGTCGGACTTAAAACTGGGCATTTACTTGACAGGCGGAACCCAAGTGGCGAAGATCCGCAATGCGGACGGCTCGTGGCCGACGGACTACGGTTATAGCGCGAATTTTTCGCTTACGGCCAACAGTCAAGGAAAGGCTACGAAAGATTTGACGGTTCAGATTAAGCCGGGAACGAACGGTTCGGCGAGCCTCCGGCTTAGACAAGCGAGCGACAACTTGAAGACGGAGACTGTCACCATCTCGGATGGTTCTGCAGAGCCGCTGCCTTAAACCTCGGCGTTTCCGCAGCTTAACCGAACGTAAAGGCCTCTGATGAAAAAAGCACTTTTCGCCAGTCGACTGCGCCATGCGCGTCGTACGGGACGAAAAGTGCTTTTTGGTTAGGGATCGCTGCCTCAAGGCTGCATAATCTTATCGATCAGACCATAGGTCACCGCATCGTCCGCGGACATGAAGTAATCGCGGTCCATATCCCGCGCCACCTTTTCCAGCGGCTGGCCCGAGCGCTCGGAGACGATCCGGTTTAACCGGTCCCGGGTATCGAGGATGCGGTCGGCATGAATTTTCATATCGGACGCTTGCCCCTTCATCCCGCCCCATGGCTGATGAATCATGACCTCGGCGTTAGGCAGCGCAAATCGCTTGCCCTTGGCTCCGGCGACGAGCAGAACGGCGGCGAAGGAAGCGGCGCAGCCTACGCAGATGGTCGATACGTCGGGTTTGATGAACTGCATCGTATCGTAAATCGCGAAGCCTGCGGTGGTCGAGCCGCCCGGCGAATTGATGTAGAGATGAATGTCTTTTTCGGGGTCCTCCGCCGACAGCAGCAGCAGCTGAGCGGTGATCGAGTTGGCGACTTGATCGTCGATCTCGCTTCCGAGAAAGACGATGCGGTCTTTCAGCAAGCGGGAATAAATATCGTAGGAACGCTCCCCACGGCCGGTTTGTTCCACGACAACCGGTACATAGTTCATACTTGATGCCCTCCTTGTGGCTCAGACCGCTTACGCGGCCAGCGCTTGAATCGTTGTGTCTCCACGGCTCACGCCGCGTTGGCTGCGTGCAGTAAAGCCCGAGGAGACCATGATGAGAACTTCCTCGCCGCCCGGCGCTCCGGTTCGCGAAGGCAGCGCCCAGCGGGTCACGGTCGCTTCCGAGCGATCGGTTCCGGCCTGCCGGTAGTCGTCCAATTGCGTTACTGGCCGGCAGCCTCGTTCGGCTTCCCGGTCCTTTTGCGGCTCCGACCATTGCCATACGACGGCCGGGGAGTTTTCTCCACCGGCTTCGGCATCGCCGCTCTGCTTTGCTTTGCGCTCCAGTTCACGTTCCATTACGCATTCCCTCCCGAGGTTTGATTAATTTGCGGATACACGGCCAGCACGACCTGATATGGGTCTGCGGGTTCCGCTTCGTTCGCCGGTTTGCGGTACTTGGCGGTCAACTGCCGGACAAGGGCGGCGTACTCCTCGACAAAAGCTTGCCGCTCCTCCGCATCCCGGAGAGAGACTTGAAACTGCAGCGACGCGCTTGGAATGTCTTGGCCTTCGTCCGAATGCTCCATCAGGAGCAGCGCATCCTGCTTGATGCGTTCCGCCGTTTGAACCAGATGGGACAGCGAGCCTTGGTCCTTGAGGCGGCGGACCGTTTCCGGCTTCATTCCCAGTTGATCGGACAGGATGAACGTCTTGGCGACGGCTTGATAAAGCACCTCGACCAGGTTGCGTACCTGCCTCGTACCGACCCGGCGCACCAGACCGGCTTTCTCCAGCGCCTTCAAGTGATAGTTGATCCGCTGTGGCGCTTCGCCGATCGCTCGGGCCACTTCCGCCGCGGAAGCGGGCGACGCCAGCCGTGCGGCAATATCCGCCCGCAGCGGATTAAGCAGGGCCATCGCCTGCTCCGGGGCTTCAATCCGCAGGCTTTCCAATATGTCTTCGGTCACAATGGTTCATCTCCGTAAAACAGTATTTACCACGTAAAAATATATTATTACGTAAATGAATCGTTGTCAATGGGTAAATAATTGGATAAATGAAGACGGTTGCAAAAATGAGTGGAATAAGTAAAATGAACAAATAAAGGCGGTATCCATGACAGAATAAAGTCGCGCGAATCGTTGTTATATTTTTATGAAATCGTTATCCCAATCTAGGCGAGGTGGTTCATTTGTTAAAAATGATTATTGTTGATGACGAGAAAAAAACGGTTGAGGGCATTAAGGAATGCCTCGATTGGACAGATTACGGGATTGTAATTGCAGGACAAGCAAGGAATGGGAGCGACGGGTTAGACCTGGCCGTTCAAGTAAGGCCCGATATTGTTTTGACAGATATCCGGATGCCTGTCATGGATGGCATTGAATTTTCCAGGGAGTTGAGACAGCTTCTACCGGAAACCAAAATCATTTTTATTACCGGTTACTCGGATCTTTCCTATATGAAGTCAGCCTTCAAGGAAGGCATCATCGATTATATACTAAAGCCTATAGATATAGACGAGTTGGAAAGTGTCATCAGGAAGACGGCTGAACTTTGCGAAATCGAAAAAAAGAAAGAGCAGAATCGACTGGAATTGGAAAGCAGGCTTCACGAAAGCATTCCGGTGCTTCGGGACCAGTTTCTTTCCATGCTCGTGTTGGGTGAGATCGGCGAAAAGGATTTGATCGATGAAAAGATGAGACATCTTGCTATCGATCTTCCAGTCGAAGATACCGGTTATCTTGTTTTTGTTGTCGATGTTGATGACTACTCTGTGATTAGCTCGCATAAACAGCCGTTTGAGTTGAAACTACTATCTATGGAAATAATCAGTATGGCCCAGAAAACGATGGATGGTAAGGGAATCATGGTTCAACTGACCGAAGGTGAGTTAGCTGGCATTATCCCCTCTCGTACTGCGCATGGAGAGGCTATAGCCGAAAGTGCAGGCGAATGGATGCAAACGCTCCAGAACGGTCTGAATCGGGATCTTGATTTAAGCGTTACCATCGGCGTCGGGGAATGGGTGGACAGTGTCGAGAAAATAAGTTTTTCTTATTACAGGGCCGTGCATGCCGTAAATCAAAAGCTGCATCGAGGTAAAAATCATATCATCTACGCCGATAACGTGTCGATCCTTCATGAAAAAGACGCAACCTTCGGATACAAAATCTACGAACAGACTTACGCTGCTTTAAAAGCGGGGGATATGGACAAAGCCCGGCTCCGGATCGAGGATGTATTTGAACATTTGAACCGCTCATGCTCCCTGCAATACGTTCAGAGTGTATGCCTGCAGTTCACTGCTGTTTTTCAACGTATCTATGCTGAATATGCGGACGACCGATCAGAGAATCCTGCGCTGGACGTTTTTACCATTGCCAATGAACTGTTCAGGTTAGAAACTATAGAAGATATGAAGCAGTTTGTGCTAACTCATTGCGCAAAAGTATGCCATTATGTCGCCACTGGTCGTGACCGGCAATCCCAAATTGTTGATGATATAAAAAGCTTGATCGAAGAGAGGTATGCCGAAAATTTAACCATTGAGCTGATCGCCAAGGAAGTATTTCTTTCCCCTGCTTATACAAGTCTTCTTTTTAAACAAAAAACGGGGGAAACCATTAACGGCTTCTTGACACGTGTCAGAATTGAAAAAGCAAAGGAACTGCTGCGGCAGGGCTCAAGCAAATTGTATGAAATCTGTCTCGACATTGGTTATTCGGACCCAAAGTACTTCAGCAAACTGTTTAAGAAGATAACCGGCCTGAGCCCCTCAGAATATAAATGATGCTAATGGAGAGATCCGAACGATGAAAATAGAGTTAGCTTTCTTTACAAAAAAATACGGCAGTTACAGTCTGCGGACAAAGATCATCATTTATTTTCTCATTATTAACATGATTGTTATGTCGAGTTTAGGCACGATCTATTATTGGAAATCGACTCAGATCATGCAGGAGGAAACGGCGAAAAATATTCAAAACACATTGTCCAGAGTAGCGATCGATGTAGTGAACCTGACGGATAGTATTAGACAAGTATCCGACTCCATCAGCGCGAATCCGAATATTCGAGAGTATTTAACACGACCGGTTACGGACGACGATTTTCAACAAAGTATGGAAGATTTCAGAAAGATCAATGATATTATCCAGTCTTTTCCTTACAAGCAGGAAGTTTTTAAAATACGGATTTTTTTCGATACCCCTATCTTCTATTCGAGTAATAAAGTGAATCTGCTTGGGATGGAGCAGGCGGCTTCGGCCCCTTGGTATAAGGATGTAAATGAGCGCAACGGCAAAATTGTCTGGACCAGCACCTATCCATACAAGTTTTATCATGCATGGCAGGAAAATATTATTTCCTGTGTTCGCGTCCTCAACGATCTTAAGCAGTTGGACAAGCGCCTTGGATATGTCAGCATTGATTTAAAGGAAAGAGATATTTTCAAGATATTGGAGGCAACGGAGGAAGTCGTTAACGGAAGGCTGTTTATCGTGAATGGCAGTGGCACAATTTTATCCAACCGAGATAGCGCACTAATTGGTAAATCGATATACACGATGAAAGGATTCGAGCATTTGTCGCTGAATGAAAAGTCGCTGAATGAAAAGTCGCTGAATGAAAAAAAATTTGTTCGCGCTGATGTCATGGGCAAAAACTCATTGGTTCAGGTGAAACCTATTGAATCGTTAGATATGAACATCGTCTCGGTTATCCCGATGGAAAGCATTTCTGAAAAGAACGTAATTATTTTGAAATTTCTGCTCCAATCATTCGCACTCATCCTCCTATTATCCATCCTGTTGGCCGTACTGTTATCCAAAAATGTGACAGGACGGGTTCTTCAATTGATTGAGTATGTGAGGAGAGTGGATATCGAGGACGATGATTATGAACTCAAGGTAGAGCATAATGACGAACTGAGTAGTCTGATGATTTCTTTCAATAAGATGGTGGCCCGCAACCGTACATTGATCAAAGAAGTGTACCAGGAAAAAGTAAGCAAAAAAGAAGCGGAAATGAGGGCCCTTCAAGCACAAATCAATCCTCATTTTCTGTATAATACGATGGATACGATTAACTGGATGGCTCTTAAATATAAAGCGCGCGATATTATGCACATGACTCAGTTGCTCAGCAGGTTTTACCGGCTATCCCTCAATGGGGGCAGGGATATTGTCAATATCGAGGATGAAATCGAACATATCAAAACGTACATCGATATTCAGAAAAACAGATTCGAGGACGACATAGAGGCGTATTTCGATATTTGCCCGGAGCTTTACAGCTACAGCACAATAAAACTTTTACTTCAGCCTATCGTCGAAAATGCAATATTTCACGGTATTCAAAAGAAGCCCGACCAGAAGGGTGTAATCCGCATTGTGGGGTTTAAGGATGGTCAAATCATTAAGCTGCGAATTATAGACGATGGCGCCGGTATGGACCGGGAGACGGTCGTTAAATTGGAAGCGGGGCTTATTGAAGCCGACAATCATAGTGGCAGCTACGGATTAAAAAACATAACGCAGCGAATCAAGCTTTATTTCGGAGAAGAATATGGCATAAAAATTGACAGTGAACCGGAGAAAGGCACTTGCGTGGAGCTCTTTTTTCCAGCCGTGACCTACAAGGATTCCTGATATTCTGTTTTTTAGTAGAAATACAGTAAGATAAGACACCTTAACTATCCATTTACCTACCTCACGCCTGACCAAAACTTCATACAATAGAAATATCCCGCATGACAAGCCATTGGAAGAATGAACTGTGGAGGAAACAACAGAGGAGGCATGCCGGTGAAAAAGCAAAAAACGGATATGACGATTTGAAAGTGCTTTATTTGGTAAAAGCCATAAATGGCATAATGGATAGCAAGGGAGAATGCAATGTTAAAAAAATCTGTCAATTTTTATTTTCGAATCCCGGTTTGGGTCTATATGCTACTTGTAGCAGGTTTTCCGATTCTGTATACCGTTAATTTGAGCTTTCGCAAGTTCAGCTTTGCTTTGCCGGGATATGAGGGCCAGTTTATCGGATTGGACAATTATACAAGGGCCTTGCTTGATCCCAACTTCTGGGGCTCGCTGGGCGTTACATTCACGATCATCCTGTTCGTTATTCCAGCACAGTTGGTTGCCGGCTTTTTCATTGCCGGGCTGCTTGCCAAAAATTTGCGGGGGACCAAAATATTTTCTTCGTTTATTTTTCTTCCGATGACCATTGCGCCCATTGTAGTCGGACTCATCGGGAGATTGCTGCTCATTGATAGATTCGGTCTGGTCTCATGGTATTTGGAGTATCTAGGCATCGATCTTGGAGGTTCTATTCTGGGTCAGCGCATACCTGCGCTTGCTTCCATCATTCTATTGGATATTTGGCATTGGACGCCCTATGTCGCTTTGCTGCTGTTAGCAGGTTTGCAATCGCTTCCAGTAGAGCCGTATGAAGCAATTGAGTTGGAAGGCGCCTCCAAACTGCAAACGGTATGGTACGTAACCTTGCCTTTACTGAAGCCGATTTTAGTTACCGCCGTACTGTTTCGTTCCATCGATTTGTTCCGTATATTCGATGAAATATTGGTGCTTACGGGGGGAGGTCCTGGTTCCAGTACGGAGTCAGTCGAGATGCTTACCTACAAAGTAAACTTCCATAATTGGGATATGGGGTACGGAGCCAGCATCGGCGTAATTACCTTGATTATGGTGTTGCTTATGAGCTTATTGTCTCTGAAATTAACAAGAAAAGAGACCTAGCGGAGGGATTTTACGAAATGCGGCAAATCCGAACAAGAGAAATGTTCATGACCTATACTGTCCTATGCGTTTTATCTATTATGGCGCTATTCCCTTATTTGTGGATGCTACTCGGCTCGTTGAAGGGCAGGCTGGACCTTTTCTCCATTCCCCCAAAATTCGTATTCAGCCCTACGACGGCCAACTATACAGAAGCGTTTGTTCACAAGTCCTTCCTGCAGAACTTGATGAACAGTGTGAAACTGGCTGTCACTTCCACGGGAATAGCGATCTTAATCGGTGTGCCGGGGGCTTATGCTTTATCGCGTTCCAAAGCAAAGGGGGATGGGCTGTTACTTATGATGGCATTGCTTACCCGAATGGTTCCCCCTGTCGTCATCGCAATTCCATTCTATGTGTTGATGGTAAAGCTGAAGTTGATGAATACAATGACGGGTGCGGTGCTTGCCCACTCTATATTGACCATTCCACTTATGGTATGGATGATGAAAAGTTTTTTTGATACCGTTCCCAAAGAAATTGAAGAAGCGGCCGCAGTAGACGGTTGTACAAACATATCGGTTTTTTTCAGAATCGTGATGCCGCTTGTGCTCGGAGGGCTTGGCGCATCCTCCATCCTGTGTATTATCACCTCATGGAATGAATATTTGTTAGCCAGCGTTTTAACAGGAAAAAGTACCGCCACATTGCCAGTCGCAATTCCAGGCCTAATCAGCTCGAGTGGTACGTTATGGGGGGAAATATGCGCTGTCGGAACAGTGGTTTCAGTACCGATCGCGATATTTACGCTCGCCGTTCAACGCCATTTGGTCAAAGGAATGACTATGGGTGCTGTGAAATAACCAGCCAACGATCATGATAACGAATTCGATCAAGGAGGAAAATAAATGAAGCTTAGAAGCAAATTACTTGCAGTTTCGTTGGTTTCCATATTTACGCTCACCTCTGTCGGTTGTACTCAGCAGGCGACAGAGAATCAGAATAAAGCGTCCGATACGACGATTCGGTTTGTTGCTGAGGCCTCGGGATTAACGGACGCCTTGGAGAGTCTGGTTCCCGAGTTTACTCAAAAAACGGGCATCAAGGTAGAGTTTGAAAAGCTTCCATACGATATGGTCGTGCAGAAAACGATGCTGGACTTTACTTCCGGCACGGGATCTTACGATGCAGTATCATTACCCTACGAATATTTGGGGCGGCTGGTCGATAAAGGGTATGTCAAGTCAATCGATGAATATTTGAACGACAAGACTTTAACACCAGATGATTTTGATGCGAAAGACATTATTCCTGCCATGTGGAATGGAAGCGCTAACTGGAAAGGCAAGATGTACGGTTTTCCATCGAATCCTACGATTACGTTCATGTGGTACCGGAAAGACTTGTTGGAGAACTCGTCCGAGAAAGAAGCGTTTCTCAAACGCTTCGGATATGAATTAAGTGTGCCTAAGACGCCACAACAAATGAAGGATATGGCACAATTTTTTACCCGCAAGAAAGGCGAAACTTTGGCGGGCAAGGCACTGGACCACAATTTCTACGGGATGTCGATTATGGCCAAAAGGCACTCGGCACTCTCAGCGGATTGGCTGAGCTGGGCATGGGCATATGGTGGCGGTATATTTGATAAAGGCTATGAAAGCGGAAAAATCGTGATGAATTCCGATAAAAACATGGAGGCGCTCAAGTATTATGTGTCCTTGTTCGATTATGCCGTGCCGGGCAGTGTGGATTATACCTGGGATGAAGTGACGACAGCGATGCAGCAGGATTTGACCTTCGCTACCATTAACTATAACGATCAAATTCCAAATCTGCTCGATGAATCCAAGTCCAAAGTAGCCGGAAAAATGGGATACGCTCTACAACCGGCCAATGATCGTCCAACAGCCAATTATGGCTCGTGGACCTACATGATTCCGGCCAATTCCAAACATTCGAAGGAGGCCTACCAGTTCTTCACATGGGCGCTATCCAAGGAGACGCAGAAAAAATGGACGTTGCTCGGAGGGATTCCAGCAAGAGAATCCGTCTTTAAAGATCCGGAAATCAGCAAGATCGAATACATGCCAATGACGCTTGAAGCTCTTAAAATAAGCGATTTGCGCCCCAGAATCTCGGAATGGGGAGAAATGGATTCGGCCATGTCGGAGGAGCTTCATAAAGCCGTAACGAAACAAGCCAGCCCTAAGGATACATTGGATAAATTACAAGCAAAGTTTGAAAGTATAATAAAATAGCAGTCCGGTCATTGCCGCACAAGAAAATGAGGCCACGGGAGCAATACTCCCGATGGCCTCAAGCTTGTTTTAAAACCTGTTAAAAATCCCTCATTCTTTCATGTGCATTCAACTCATATACATCTTTCAGAGAATGATACAAGGCA
The DNA here is from genome assembly GCF_024213375.1 of Paenibacillus sp. MZ04-78.2. Taxonomy (GTDB): domain Bacteria; phylum Bacillota; class Bacilli; order Paenibacillales; family NBRC-103111; genus Paenibacillus_G. The sequence goes on from NZ_JANAVJ010000007.1 coordinate 70,633, forward strand.
GTGAAAACAGCGTAGGTCTTATCATACTCCATACGTTCAGCAGGTTCATATCTCTTCTTCATGACGACACAATGATCCACAGCATCTTTGAATGTCGGGAAAAACCCTTCTGATACGGCGCCAATCATGGCAGCGCCGTAGCAAGGAGCCTCTTCGTTTTCTGGAAGCTCAATGACCTGCTTTGTGATATCTGACTTCAGTTGGGTCCACAAAGGCGATTTTGCTCCGCCACCGGTGGAAATGATTTTATTTATGTTGACTCCGGAATCGCGCATATAGTCCAGATTCTTTTTCAGCAGACAGGCAACACCCTGCATAATAGCCAGTGCGAAATCGTATTTATCATGCGAAGCATGGATACCGAAGAAGACGCCGGAAGCATTTTCATTAAAGTCAGGAGCGTTTACTCCTGTCAAGTATGGTAAAAATACAGGCGGTATACGATGGGGTCGCTGCATAAGGGTCTCATTGATATCTGTAAATGAAATGTCTTCCAAAAACTCATTCTTGTACCATTCCAAACTAAATCCGCCACTCTCGCATACCGGTAACAGGACGTAAGTATCCGGGAAAGGTCCGCAATTCAGCGGAATCCGGCTTTCACTGAAAAGAGGGGCGTTTACCAGAGTAGCGATAGATAAAACGGTTCCCGCAGATTCGCTGATGACGCCTTCTTTGATGTTTCCGGTTCCGATCATGCCGGCAAAATGATCCAATGTTCCTACATTGATCTTCGTATCAGAAGTCAACCCGATCTCGGAATCAATCCATGCCGATAAAAGGGTCCCGGCAATACTGCAGGAAGGAAGCACTTCAGGCAACTGCTCTGTCTTCACGCCGCAGTAATGGAGGATATCTTCCCAGTAGCATTTTTCTGTGATGTTAAAATAATGAGAAAAGCTATAGATAGAGTAATCTCCGGCTATGCGGCCGCATAATCGATAGATGATATAATCTTTCAGCAATAAATAATGAGCAGTCTGATTGAATATATCGGGTTTATTTCGGTTCATCCAAAGCATCTTTGTAATCGGCCATGTTGGGATTAATTCGGGCTGGCCTGTAATGCGGTAGCACAGCTCGGAATCAAATACAGAAGATAATTCTTCACATTCTTTGCGGGAGCGCATATCCAACCAGGAGATTGCGGGATGTACGGGCGTTTTGTTTTCGTCCAGTAAAATAAGAGATTCTGCCTGCCCGGTCAGGACAATCTGGATGACATCTTCGTTGTTTGAAGTTTTTCCGATTGCAGCCGTTTTGCAGATCATTTCTTTAATGCATGTGAAATACTGGTCAGGGTCAAATTCTACAAAATCGCCACTGCGGTTATAATGTACGGTTTCTGAAAGTGTAGTAAGCGGAGTCAGATGCTTGTCGTATACAGAAACTTTGATATTCGTCGTACCCAAATCAATCGATATGATATTCATACTTCGTTCCTCCTGTTTTTTTTTAACAAATTGCCTACAGAATCTCTGGAAACGAGGATGGGGTCAGAAGAAAAAAAGCATGTTTCAGTACGTCCTTCCAATAACGCCGATTGTAAAATCCTGATGTAGTTCTCTGCCATTTTTTCTTTGGGCAGGTGTATGGTGGTCAGAGGCGGCATGGAAAAAGCTGAAAGAGGATTATCATCGAATCCAATAACACTGATATCTTCCGGAATTTTAAAATTGTACTGCATAGCAGCTTTGTATACTCCGTGAGCCAACGTATCATCAAAGGTCAGTACACCTGTAAACGGAATACTGAACGCATTCGTGTCGTAATCCCATAATTTCTGCATGGTCTGAAAGCCGTTTGCGATGGATGAATGTGTTGTTTTAACCATATCTCTGTTAAACGGAATATGATATTCGCTGTAAGCCCGTTCGATCCCTAATACAAACTGTTCACTCGTGGGAAAGGATAAGGGCTCTGTGATCACTAAACAATCCCGATGTCCATTGGACAGCATTTTACAAGCTGCAAGATATCCGCCATGCGCATAATCAACATGAACATGGTGACAATTTGTCTCGTAGCGAACGCCCTGAAGGATTAACCGATTGGACATCTCTGATAACAGCTGTAAATTAGTTGAGTTCATGGATGTCGGTTCGAGAATAATAAAATCCGGCTGTCTGGAAAGAACAGTCAGTATATTGGCGCGTTCAATTTTTTCACTGAACTGCGAATCAAAAATCATCGTGGTATATCCATGATCAGCCATCTTGATCGAAATGATGCGGAAAATATAGGTAAGTACAGGGTTTTCGATATCATTAAAAATGATTGCAATGGTTTTGGTAGAATTGCTTCGCAGGCCTTTGGCTAGTGAATTCGGAGTATAGCCCATTTCATTTGCTTTATCTAAAACCATCTTTCGGGTCTCTTCTTTAATGGCAGGGTTGTTGTTCAAGGCTTTAGATACAGTTGAAAATGAGATGTTCAATTCCTTTGCAATGGTTTTAATCGTAATCGGTTTGTTTGTATCTGTCATTGCCGGATACTCCTTTCTTCAATGAGGAGCAATAACGCGGAAGGTTGTGTGGATAAATATCTAGAACAGAGTACAATATATTTACAACGTTGTCAATGAGCTTCGAGACACGAAAAGCGAATTCGAAAGAGTGATTGACAAAACGATTAAAAGCTAATATGATCATTACAACGTTGGAAAACAAACAAAAGAAAACATGTAAGCGTTAAATTTTTTTGTTTAAAAATTACAACGTTGTAAAAGGAGGCTTAAAATGAAGATAGCATGTACGAATTTAATGCTGCCGGGAAACAGTTTGACCGAGCAGGCCAGCCAACTGTACAAATGGGGTTACGATGGCATCGCGATATTTGTGAACTATAGCGAATGGAGCGAAGAACTGCACCAGGAAATACTTGCGTTGCAGGAAAGAACAGGAATCATCCCGTGTGAGTTTGCCTTTGGAGACGAGATTTACGGACGCTTAATGGATGACAATATGGAACTCAGAAAAAAGAGCAGGGAAATGTATAAGCTGGCGGCTGAAATCAGTGGTGAAATCGGAGCAGTCACAGAGCTTGAATTTGCATACGGTCCGCAGAATCCGCTGCCATTGTTTCATCCTTATCAAAAAATGACCGAAGCGGAAGAGCTGGAGTTTCTGGAAATGTACAAAGAAGTGGCCCAACCCCTTAGGGGGACCAAGGGCAGGATGCTGCTTGAAGGGATTAATAGATATGAAAGCCCATACTTAAACAGTATCAAAGACTGCAAGGATGTCATTGACAAATTAAACATAGATAACTCCGGAGTTTTAGCAGATTTCTTCCATATGTCCATAGAAGAGACGGATATGGTTGAAAGCATTAAATACGCAGGAGACTCGATTCAACATGTTCATTTAGGCGACAATAACCGTCTGCTTCCGGGCTACGGAGCAATCGATTGGAAGGCGTGCTTCAATGCGTTGAAAGAGGTTGGTTACAATGGCTTTCTCAATTTAGAATGCAGCACCTGCGGAGATCCATCGAAGACACTGCCCGAGACCGCGGAGTTTTTAAAGAAGATGTTGAAGTAGGTGATGTTATGACAAATGATTTTAAAATAAGCAAGCCATTTTTCGAAATTGGCCCCAAGACATATCTCTATGGAAAAGAAGCGGTAGAACTGGCAGTAGAAGCTGACAGACTCTGTGAAAAATATGAAGTTGATATCATTTTTACTGCTCAGTATACAGATATTGAGCCGATTTCAAGGGCAACCCAATACATTAAAGTATTTGCGCAGCACATGGACCCCATTTATCCGGGAAGAGGAGTGGGAGCGGTTTTGCCTGAGGCGGTAAAAGCAGCAGGAGCGGTTGGCGTTCTTTTGAATCATGCGGAGAAACCATTGACCATGGAAGTGCTGACACAAAGTATAAAAAGAGCACATGAAGTGGGTCTGGCAACATTAGTATGTGCTGGAAGCCCTGAAGAAGGGGCCGCAGTAGCATGTCTGAACCCGGATATTATTTTAGCTGAATCACCCGCACTCATAGGGAAGGGCGCACGCGGTCCTCAGGATATGGAAGAGATTGCAAAAATCAATCATGCCATACACCAGGTGAATCCTAATATGCTGATTTTGCATGGAGCGGGAATAACCGATGAAAAAGATGTTTACGCAATCATTAAAGCTGGAGCTGATGCCACGGGTTCAACCAGCGGAATCCTAAAGGCAGAGAAGCCAGTAGAAATGATGGAAAAGATGATTGCATCAGTGGCAGAAGCATGGAAGATAAGAAAAAAATAAAAGGAGAATTCATATTATGGCAGTATTTCATGAAGTATTTAAACTTGAAACAGGCAGAAGAGTGAGTTTTGATGACGTTACAGAACAGGTACAGGAATGTGTAAAAAAATCAGGAATTAAAAACGGGCTTGTCAATGTTTTTTCACAGCACACAAGCTGCAGCGTATTTCTACAGGAGGATTCAGAGGATGTTACTTTTTGGAACACTCCGCTGATCCTTCAGGATATGATAAACGCATTGGAGAAAATCATTCCGACATGTCAGTATGAGGGGCAATACCTGCATCCGGGTCCGATTCATACAAAAAATGCAATGGAATTAAGGGATGAAAAGCCGGAATGGTTGCTGAACACAGACGGACATTTACGTTCTGTTTTGCTTGGGCGGTCGGAGACAATTCCGCTTTTGGAAGGTGAAATGACTTTAGGTGAGTTCGGAAGAATCTATTTTTCGGATATGGATCAGACGAGAGAGCGTACACGCATGGTGCGTGTGCAGATTATTGGCGAATAAGTTGGGAATTTTAAAATAAGAGGAGGAAAAGAAAATGGGAATTTTAGAAAAAATGAGATTGGACGGGAAGAAAATATTTGTTACAGGCGGTGCAAGAGGAATCGGAAAACGCTTTGCAATCGCACTTTCCGAAGCCGGGGCAGATGTGGCCATCGTTGATGTTGATTTGGAAGAGGCACAGAAAACCGCAAAGGAAATTGCACAGGCCAATCATAATAAAACGATTGCCATTAAAACGGATATTACCAAGCCTGACGAAGTGAATAAGATGATTGAGACGATTCTAAAAGAATTCGGCAGACTGGATGTAGCCTTTTGTAATGCAGGAATCGGACATGTGGTACCGGTAGAAGAGGATACGCTGGAAGATTGGACCAGAGTCATCAACGTAAACTTAAATGGAACTTTCTTAACCGCGCAGGCAGCCGGGAGAGTGATGATACAACAAGGAGGAGGCTCGATTATTAATACCGCCTCAATGTCAGCCCATATTACAAACGTTCCTCAGAAAGAATGTTCGTATGCGGCATCGAAAGCAGGTGTGATAGCCATGTCAAGAAATATGGCTGTGGAGTGGGCGGATAAAAATGTGCGTGTCAATACGATCAGCCCGGGATATATGGCGACGGAGATGACACTGAATGATCCGGGATTGACGCCATTGATCAGTCAGTGGGAAAAGTTGATTCCGGTGCATAGAATGGGAAAACCGGAAGAGTTGGAAGCTATTGCTGTTTATCTAGCAGGAGATATGAGTTCTTATACAACAGGGGCGGACTTCCGCATTGATGGAGCTTACACTTGTTTTTAGGGTAAAAGAGTTTCAGAGAGGGATTCACCTGTTTATGGCATCAAAAAATGTAGGTTATGGCATTTAATTTGTGCAGTGCCATAGGCGCTGCACAAAAAGCCATTTGTCAACATTCCAAAATCCGGGTCAATCGATTATTTAGAAGCAAAGATTTATTGACTTTGAATGAATGCGGTTACAATTCCTTATTAAATTTCGAAAGCTTATAATCATGGCAGTCAATGGACTTTGCCCCAGGGAATCAACCCAAAAGTGTAATCCAGTTCCGTGTGCTTCTAAGTAATGAAAACCCTTACTAAACACTATTTCCGTACAGATTGTTTACTTGACCGGCTCGTATAAATTAGTTAGGTGGGGATAGGATGAAGGCTGGGAGAGAGAGCTTTTTTGATAGAATTGGTATACCAAGTGTCTTATCGTGGAGTTATTTGGGTGTTTTAGTATTTATGATTGGTAATGGGATCGAAATAGGCTGGTTAAGTCCCTATTTGGAGGATAATGGATTAAGTATTCAACAAGTTTCTACTTTATTTAGTATGTATGGTGTGACTGTAGCGATATCATCCTGGTTTGCCGGCGTATTTTTTGAAACATTTGGTGCTAAACGAACAATGCTATTAGGAGTAATTTTTTGTGTCGTTGGTACAGTAGGTTTCGTAAGCTTAGGGTTAAAAGAAATGTCTTATTCGATATTATTGATTACACAGGCCATAAAAGGGTTTGGATATCCTCTTTTTGCCTATGCGTTTTCAGTTTGGATTGCATATAGAAGCCCAGCCGAAAAACTAAGTACAGCATATGGATGGTTTTACTTTGTCTTTTCAGGCGGGATGCAAGTGTTGGCTACTTTTTATGCTAGTTGGGCTATCAATCAACTGGGTCATATTAATACTTTATGGACTACGCTCATTTTTATTATTACTGGCGCTTTTTTTGCGCTCGTACTTAATCGCGATAATATTAGCCCTCAAAGTAATAATAGTACAATGGATAAAATTAAAGAGGTTCTAAAAGGAATAACAATTCTTAAAGAACATCCCAAGCTATTTATAGCTTGTATCCTTCGAATTATAAATTCACTTTCTCAGTATGCTTTTCCTGTCTACTTGCCTATGTATATGATATCTCAAGGTTTTACTACCTCCGAATGGCTAAGCATATGGGCAACTGCTTTTACTAGTAATATCTTGTTTAATTTGATTTGGGGAATAGTTGGAGACAAAATAGGATATAAAAGAACTATTATTTGGTGTGGTGGAGTTTTGACTGGAGTAGCATCTTTGCTTCTATTTTTTGCTCCACAACTGGTTGGAGCAAACTACATTATAGTACTTATACTTGGGATGATTTGGGGAGCAGGTGTAGCAGGTTATATACCATTAGATGCAATGTCAGCTAATATGGTTGAAAATGATAAAGGGGCAATCATGTCAGTATTGAACCTGGGAACAGGTTTGTCTGTTGTTATTGGCCCGGCAATAGTTGGTCTATTCATAAATTACATTGGTGCAAGCGGTGTCACTTGGGTAGTTGCTATACTTTATTTTATAGGTGCCTTGCTTACTAATTTCCTGGATGAGCCTGAGAAGGTTCCTAAAAATATTACTTAATCCGACAAAATGATAAACACGCAAAGGCGCCAAATGGCGCCTTTTTGTTTGCTTTTATGGCACATGCGGATCGGCCGAAGGTTCCTCGTCGAGCTCTACCCAGGCGCTCGTCCATTTCTCCAATTCCCGGAAGACGGGAGCCAGAGCGCGGCCTTTGTCCGTGAGAGAATACTCGATGCGAACGGGAGTTTCCGGATACACGTCCCGCTTGACAACCCCCTCTTGCTCCAAATCTTTTAATCGCTCCGATAGCAATCTTCCGCTGATCTGAAGGGCGGTCTCTATGGCACAGAACCGCTGAGGGCCCTTAAGCAGCTGATGGATGATAAGCCCGGCCCATCGTTTACTGACGATCCGCATGCCTTTTTCAAATCTGGGGCATACTGAATTCTGATTCATATCCCGTCACCTCGCTTTAGTTCTATTATACCGCATGATCCAATGAATTAGTATAGTTGCAAACAAAAATATAGTTACTTGACATACTTCATTTATCATCATATACTTACTTACATAAAGTAACCTTATTACTTAGGGGGTACCATGATGATTCCAGCGTTATTTTTAGCGCACGGCTCTCCGATGCTTGCTATCGAGCAGACGCCTTATACCGATTTTTTGGCGAAATTGGGTGAGCAGTACGAGCCCCGGGCGATTGTCATCTTTACGGCGCATTGGGAAAGCGAGACGCTAATGATTTCTTCGACGGACGATGTCTACGATACGATCTACGATTTCGGCGGGTTCCCGGATGAACTGTATCAGGTTAAGTACCCGGCCAGAGGGTCCACAGCGATCGCGGCGATGCTGGAGCAAAAACTGACGGCAAACGGTATCGAAGTTCGCACCGATTCGGTCAGGGGGCTCGATCACGGCTCTTGGACGCTTCTTCATCGCATGTATCCGAAGGCGGATATTCCGGTAGTCCAAGTATCGGTGAATCCATATCTTGCTCCTGAGCGGCAATACCGGATCGGCGAGGCGATTCGCGGGCTGGGACGGGAAGGCATCCTGGTGATCGGCAGCGGGGTAACCGTGCACAACCTCCGGATGCTGAACTGGGGCCAGAAGACGCCGGAGCCGTGGGCGGTTGCCTTCGACGACTGGCTGCTTGAGAAGCTGCAGTCCAGCGACTTGAATGCGTTGTTCCATTATGAGGAACAAGCCCCGTATGCCCGTCAGGCCGTGCCGAGAGCGGAGCATTTCGTGCCGCTGTTCATCGCGATGGGAAGCGGGGAAGAACAAGCTCAGGTGATTCATCGGAGCTACGACTTAGGCACGCTCAGCTATATGTGTTTGCAATTTTAAACGATATCTACACGAAAATAAGGAGAGAGAACTTTTGAATAGAAACTATGAAGTGAGTCTGCTGTTGATCCGGCTTGTGCTTGGCATTTCTTTTTTGGTTCATGGCGTAGTTAAATTTCAGAGCGGCATTGGCAACATCGCCGGTTGGTTCGAAAGTATAGGTCTTCCGGGCTTCGCCGCCTATGTCATAGGAATTATTGAGGTGGTCGGAGGAATCGCCTTGATCCTGGGCCTTGGTACCCGGATCGTATCTTCTTTGTTCGCATTGATCATGATCGGCGCGATCGTGAAGGCGAAATGGGCCGGCGGATTTTTGGGAAGTCCGCAGATGGCCGGGTACGAATTGGATTTGGCGTTCTTCGTCATGGCACTCGCCTTGGCCATTGCCGGGAGCTCGCTGCTGGCGCTCGACGGCTTGCTGTCCGCAGGCAGATCGAAACGTACCGCCGCGTAAATAACAGATCAAAGAGAGAAGCAGGTCTGCGCAGATCTGCTTCTTTTGCATGCCATCGAACAGAAATTCGCTCTTACCGGCATCTTCATTATAATTCGAGTTATTTCGACAAAAAGATGTAGACGGTATATAGGCCTCGTAGGTATAATATAGAAAAGAATAGGATCGAATTGGAAAGAAGGTAAAGACTATGCAGCAAATGATTGGCACCTATGATTGGTTTTTGGTCTTTCTTTCCTATGTGATCTCGGTCCTGGCTTCTTACACGGCATTGGATATGGGAGGCAGAGTCAAAGCGGCCCGGGGGCGTACCCGGTTAATATGGCTTAGTGGCGGGGCGCTGGCCATGGGGCTAGGGATCTGGTCGATGCATTTTGTAGGAATGCTTGCCTACCGGATGCCGATGGAGGTCCATTACGACGTTTCCCTTGTTCTGCTTTCGATGATCTTTGCCGTCATCGCTTCATATATTGCTTTGGCCGCGGTCGGGGGAAGGCATTTTGGATGGCGGAATTGGATCGTTGGAGGTCTGTTTATGGCCTTCGGCATCGTAGGCATGCATTATACGGGAATGACGGCGATGAAGATGAACGCGGTCGTTCAGTACAGCCCGCTATACTTGGTCCTATCCGTTGTCATCGCAGTGATCGCGTCCATGGCTGCGATGTGGCTGACCTTTCATTTTCGCGATGACATCGGCAGGTCCCGCATTTACTATAAAATCGGCAGCGGCTTTGTTATGGGCGCGGCGATTTCCGGCATGCATTACACGGGGATGGAGGCAGCCCGCTTCATCAGTCTGGATCATATGCATTGGATGAATAACGAGCTGAGCGTGGAAACGTCGTTGATCGCTTATGTGATCGTCATGATGACGCTGTTGCTGCTGGGGATTGCGCTTGTGACGTCGTTCGTGGACAAGCGGCTTGCGTACCATGCGGCCAAGCTTCACGAAAGCGAGCAGCATTTTCAATCGCTGTTTGATTATAATACGGATGCGGTGTTTTCCATTGATCTGGAAGGGCGGTTCATCGCCGCGAATCCGGCGGTCGAGGCGATTACGGGCTATTCGGCGGAGGAGACCGTTGGACGCAGCTTAAGCGGCATCTCGGAGCTTTGGAATACCGATGAGCTTGGCTGGAGGGTTGCGGAATCCGTAAAAGGCATCCCCCAGAAGTTCGAAATGACCATCACGCATAAGCAGGGGCAAGCTATCGATCTCAGCATCACCTGCGTTCCCATTGTCGTCAACCGGGAGGTCACCGGACTGTTCGGGATATGTCAAGACATCACGGAGAAGAAACAAGCGGAGCGCCGGATTAACGACCTTGCTTACCGGGACGATCTGACAGGGATGCCGAACCGCCGTTATTTGCTGGAAACGTTGAACGTGCTGACGGAGGCGGAAGAAGAAACCGAAAAGGCGCTTCTGGTCATCGATATCGACCGCTTCAAGCTGATCAACGATTCCATCGGGCAGAAGCAAGGGGACAAGTTGCTGCGGCAGCTGTCGGACCGTCTGTATCACGCCGCCGGCGAAGACAAGGTTATCGCGCGAATCGGCAGCGACGAGTTTGCCGTGCTGCTGAGCGGGATTGCAGGAGGAGAGAGCGAAGCGGCCGTAGAAGCGCTGCGGCTTCACGAGAGGCTCCAGCGTCCCTTTACGCTGGGAGCGCACAAAGTGTATCTCAGCCTCACCATCGGCTACGCGGTACAGCCTGTCGCCGCTAACGGAGAAATGCTGTTGAAGCATGCCGATTCGGCGTTGTTTTATTCCAAAAAACAAGGGCGCAACCGGGTACAAGCTTATTCCTCGGAAATGGACGAAGCATCCGAACAGAAGCTTGCGCTTGAAAACGGCTTGAGGCTTGCGCTGGAGCGGGATGAGTTCGAGGTGCACTATCAGCCGCAGGTCAATATGCAAGGCCGGGTGATCGGAGCCGAGGCGCTGGTGCGCTGGCGGCATCCCGAGCAAGGTCTCGTTTCGCCGGGACTATTCATCCCGGTCGCTGAGGAAAGCGGACTGATTCATCGGATCGGCGAATGTGTGCTGCGTAGGGCCTGCCGGCAAAACAAATTGTGGCAGGAAGCCGGATTCTCGCCGATGCCCGTCTCCGTCAACCTGTCGAACAAGCAGTTCGAGCAGCCGCATTTGATCGAATCGATCCGGGAAGCGCTGCAGGAATCGGGTCTGGAGCCGAAATATCTCGATCTGGAAATTACGGAAAGCATGATGGCCGCGGACGCGAAGAATGCGGAAACGACGCTGCGCCGGCTGAAGCAAATCGGCGTGCAAGTCAGCATGGACGATTTTGGCACGGGCTACAGCTCGCTCAGCTACTTGAACCGGTTCCCGATCGACAAGCTGAAAATCGATCAATCGTTCGTACGCGACATTGCCCATGGGTCCAGCGGGGCGTCGATTGTCGCTACGATTGTAGCCATGGCGCACCATCTCGGCCTCCAAGTCATCGCGGAAGGCGTGGAGACACAGGAACAGATCGACTTTTTACGCGACAAAAAATGCGATTTAGTGCAAGGCTACTATTACAGCAGGCCGCTGCCGCCGGATGAATTTGAACGATTCTTAAAGAACATGGACCGTTCGGCTGAGACTGCGTAATCCCAAAGCATAAGGCCTTTCAAACGAAACTCTCAAGTGGCTGGAGACGTTGCGAAGAGGTCTTTTTGTTCTGTACTTGTATTTTCCCCCCCGGATGCTTATAATACAATTTACAGTCGATTTTTGTCACCGACATGGCAAACTTGGCGAAAGTCAAGGACGCAAAGCTATAGGGACTAAGGTGTAACACCAATGTCAGCCAGCTGCCGAAGGACAAGAGGAAATAGTCGAACACGGCCTCCCTTTTGGCGTTTGGGGTGGTCTTATTTTTTTGTATTCAAAAACAACGGGTTGGGGGCAATTCGGCGTGAAAAAAATCTTGATCGTGGACGATTCGCTATTCATGCGGATGATACTGAGAAACGTAATTCAGGAATTGGGTTACGAAACGGTAGCCGAGGCGAGCAATGGACTGGAAGCGCTGACATTATACTCTGAACTGAAGCCGGATCTTGTTACGCTTGACATTACGATGCCCGAAATGGATGGGATCACGGCGCTGGAGGAGATCAAGAATATGGACCCCGACGCCAAAGTAATCATGGTGTCTGCTATGGGCCAGCAGGCGCTGTTGATCCGGGCCGTCTCAATGGGAGCAAGCGATTTTATCGTCAAGCCGTTCAGCAAGGATCGGGTCCGGGAGGCTTTGAAGAAGGCGTTTGCGAGCCAGGATTGACGATGCATAGGTGCAGCCGCGAAAGGGCCGTCAGAAACGGAGGCCTTTTTTTTTGAGTTTCGCGTCATCTCTTTGGTACAATAGAATGCGTGTGAAAGCAACTATTCGAATCAAAAGAAGGAGCTGGTCGTATGGAGATTTGGTATCACGGTCATTCCTGCGTTCAATTGACTCATGGAGGACATTCCTTAATCATCGATCCGTTTATTTCCGGGAACCGTCTGGCGACAACCAAGTCCGAGGATGTGAAGGCGGAATATGTCCTCCTTACACACGGACATACCGACCATATTCTCGATACCGTACCCATCGCCAAAAACAACAATGCAACGGTCATTGCCACGTTCGAGCTGGCGACGTACATGAGCTGGCAGGGCGTCAACACCTTCGCGATGAATATCGGCGGCAGAGGGTCGATCGGATTTGCGGAGATCGAGATGATTCAAGCGATCCACAGCTCGGGAATCGTACTGGAAGAAGAGAAGAAAATCATCTATGCGGGGATGCCCGGCGGATATGTGATCAAGTGGGACGGGCTGACGATTCTTCACAGCGGGGACACGGCGTTATTCTCCGATATGAAGCTGATCGGCCAGCGCCACAAGATCGATCTGGCGTTCCTGCCGATCGGCGACGTATTTACGATGGGACCGGACGATGCGGCCTTAGCCGCCGAGTGGCTGGGCGCGAAAACGGTCGTGCCGCTTCATTTCAATACGTTCCCGCCGATCGTTCAGGATGCGGACCGTTTCGCCGCCGGACTTCGGGATAAAGGCATCCAGAGCCGGGCATTGCAGCCGGGAGAAAAACTTACGTTATAGCTTGGGGGAAAAGACATCATGGATTTGAGTATTATGCCAGTACATACGGAAGAACAACTTCGCGACTGCTTTGCCGTACGTGTTCGCGTGTTCGTGGAGGAGCAAGGGGTTTCACCGGAAGAAGAGATAGACGAATACGATGCTTCGCCAAGCGCCGCAAGGCACTTTCTGATCAAGAACGGAAATGAGCCCGCCGCGGCTGCCCGCTGGATCATGTACGACGGGAAGACGGCCAAGCTCCAGCGGATTGCCGTAATGAAGCCGTACCGCGGATACGGGCTCGGACGTCAGATCATTCAAGCGATGGAAGAGGATGTCCGGACGCAGGGCGTTCCGGTGATCATTCTGGACGCCCAGACCCATGCGGAGGCGTTTTACGAGAAATTAGGCTACAAAACGGTTTCGACCGAGCCGTTCCTCGACGCCGGAATCTGGCACATACGTATGCGTAAGGAGCTGTAAAAAAGGTTTTAGCGGGACAGGCCATTTTTGTACAAAATCGCATGACACGCTGGTTTTCAGCGTGTTTTTTTGCGTGTACAGGGTGACAATAATGTCACTCCTGCAAGCCGAATCTATAGGAAGACCGCCGTATTTCCGATATAATTTTTATCAATACTACAGCATGGGTGTGAACAACAATGTTTCAAGCTTATTTGTTTCCAATCGGCTACGCGTTGCAGACGTTTCCGCTGCTGGCATTCGTCTTTACGCTGCCGTTTTTGATCGTGCAGTACCGGAAATACGGCTACGTCAATAAAATACGCGTCATTGTCCTGTATTCTTTTCTACTGTATTTATTGTGCGCCTTGTATTTGGTCATCCTGCCGCTGCCGGATACCCGGCATACTTGCTCCGGGACGCCGAGCTCGTTCAATCTGTGGGTACCGTTCCAGTTTGTGCGCGATTTTCTGCGGGAAACGGGTCTGCAGTGGAACAATCCGGCAACCTATCTTAAGGTGTTCGGGGAACGGGCTTTTCTGCAAGTAGCGTTCAATGTGCTGCTGCTTGTCCCTCTGGGCGTATTTTTGCGCTATTATTTCCGGCGTCGCATTCTCCGGACGACGGTTACGACGTTTCTAGTGTCGCTGTTTTTTGAAGTGACGCAGGGAACAGGGCTGTACGGGATTTACGATTGCCCCTACCGTCTGTTCGATGTGGACGATCTGATGCTTAATACGGCAGGCGGCCTGGTCGGTTATGCGGTAGCTCCATGGCTAACGGCCTTTATGCCCAAAAGCGATACACTGGACGAAGGCGTCGATCTGTCCGTTACACGTGTCAGCTACACGCGTCGATTTGTCGCGTGGCTGATCGACTGGGCGGTATTGTCGCCGTTCGTTCTATTTTTCCTCGGGCGGCATACGCTGCTTCCCATTGCAGGGGTCGTCCTGTTCTATTTTGTCGTCGTGCCATACTTGACCGAAGGCAGGACGCTGGGCAAGCGGATCGTGCGCATTCGCCTGAACGGAAAGGTTGGCGGGTTGACGCTGCATGCGCTTTTGGTCCGCTGCGTTTCCTTGTATTTTGTGATCGGCGGTCCTAACGTGCTGTTTATCAGCGGCGAAATGAGCAACCTCCCTTCGATGGTGATGATCCCGTTGCTGCTTGTCGCAGGGCTCCTGAACCTTGTCTTCGGCATCCATGCGCTGCTCTGCTTCGTGCGGCGGGACACGATGCTATTCTACGAGCGGTGGAGCGGGACGAAGCATTCGATAACATAGAAACCTGATTTTGAAGATGGCCTTGGGCGCCGTTGTTGAATGCGGCAAAGCGGCGCTTGCCCGGACGGACTGCTGCGCTTCGTCCATTTCCCGGGCAAGCGCAGGAGTCGACAAGGTTCTACAATACATATGCTCGGCTTTTAATGCTTATTCTCTTGCACAGGTACCTTTACGGTTCGCGAGGCTGCCAGCACCTGGTTCTTGGAATCGACAACGCAGACCTGGACGTCAAGCATTGCGGCTTTGGCCGTCAGTGCCTTCGGCAGGCTAACGCTAAGCGAGGATTCGCTCTGCCAAATCGTCTGTTGCGGTTCGCCGTTGATGAACACGGTGCTGCCAAGGCCGTATCTTCCGCCATGTACGGTAAGCTGCGATATTCCGAAAGCATTGCCCTCGACGGTTAAAGAAGCGGGGCTTACCCGTTCGATCAGCGGTTCGCCATAGCCTAGAATAAACGGATTTCCTTTCGTATTCCCGCCCGCCGAGCTTGAGCTTCCGCTGCTTGCGGACGCCTGCTTCTCCAGTTCCAGGATGGCCTTCTGCCTAGCCTCGTACTGCTGCGCCAGATTCACGTCGATGTTCATCGCTTCATAGTATGTTTTCGGCGGCAGCACCGGCATTTTTCGGTACAGGTCGGACAAATAGTCCATGTATGGACTGCCCGGCCGCTTCGCCAGATTCAAAATGTATGGCCCGAGAAACGACGGGCTCATATGCAGCTCCTCTTTCGCTTCCTTCGGCAAGTAGTTGCTCCAGATGACGACGGGAGTGTTATGCATTTTTTCCAAAAAGTCGGGGTCGTCCTCGCCGCTGATGTAGTTCGATTCCTTATAAACCAAGTGCTTTTCCAAGGACGGCAGATGGTCGCCGAAAAAAACAATGATCGTCGGCTCCTTCACCTTGTTGAAATGCATAACCAGCTCCTGCAGCGCCCGGTCGGCGCCCGACAAGCCTTGCGCATATGTCTCGGCAATGCCTGTGGCCGCGTAGGACATTTTGCCTTTCACTTCGATATGGTTCTTTTTAAACTTGCCCGGCCAGTAATGGTAATGGTTTTCCATCGTATTGGCAAAAATGAAGTTTGGGCCGGGATTTCGTTCGGTCTCCTCGATGATGCGCCGCACGACGGCATGATCTCCGATATAAGGACCGACATACTCATTCGGATTGAAATATTCGAGACTGATGAAGCGCGAAAATCCGAGATGCTTGTAAACCTCCGAGCTGTTGAAATACCAATGGTAAAACGGACTGATTGCCGTCGTCGTATAGCCTTGTCCCGACAACAGACTGGCCAGCGAAGCGGTCGGCTGCTTGATGTACTGTTCGTAAGGAATGGAATTCTCCGGGAAAAAGCGCATCGAATGCCCGGTCAGCACTTCCAGCTCGACGTTGGCCGTACCGCCGCCGAACATCGGGGAAAGCAGGGTGCCATGGGTGAACTTCTCCTGCAGCGCATGGAACATCGGCGCCGGGTCATTGCTGAATTGCAGGCTTTTGATTTGAGTGATGTCCCAAAATGTTTCGCTGAGCAGGATGATGATGTTCGGGGGCTTTTGCAGCTCTTCGGGCGCCCGCCCGGTTTGAATTTCAATCTCGGGCGGCGGCAGAGGGACGGAAGGTCGAGTGTAGCCCGAAGCTTGCAAAATAATAAGAAGAAATAAGCCGCAGGTCAAAGCCGTTAGGCGAAGAAACAAAGGCATAGGCGGATCTCCTGTTTGAATGTGTTTTCGTTACATTAGTGTTATTGTATCATGGACATTCGTCTTGTAGATAGTGCGGCGCATCAAGGTCGTATTACCGAAATATAACTGTTGCGTCAGCGTAGCCTATTTTCCTTCAAGGCTGAAATAAGCTATGATGATAGGAGGTCAACATATTTTTATCGACCGCACAACGACGAATGGCCGCTGTGCAGCATTCGGAGGGAACGAAACTGGATACATTCGCTTGTCTTTATGTGATTCGCGGAGAGCCTTTCCGCTCGGGAACGTGCCTCAATCTGACCGCCGCCGAAACGGTTATCGGCAGGGCATCGAACTCGTATTCTCCGGACTTTGCTTTTTCGAACGCGTTTATTTCCCGTAAACATATAGTGATCCGACAAGAAGAGGAGCGTGCGGTCCTGTACGATCTGGGCAGCATGCACGGCACGGAAATCAACGGTGTGATCGTCGAACCGAATCAACCGTATCCGCTGAAATCGTTTGATATTATCAAGCTGGCTAAAGGAATGACTGTACTGCATTTCTCGTATCTTTTCGCCGATCAGACACTGGAGCTCGAGCCGCTCAGCATTACGCAGCGGTGGGACGAGCCGAGCGGCCCGCTGACGATCCATTGGGAGAAACGGGAGTGCGTGGTTGACGGGAAGCGGATTTCAATGTCCGAGAAAGAATTTTTGCTTATTCAGCTGTTGTACGATCATGCCAATCGGCTCGTGCCGATTGCCGAAATCAAGCAGGCTGTATGGCCGGAGCGCTCGGTCGGCGAGGACGGGATTCCGGATGTGACGATGGACGAATTGAATGCGCTGGTGTACCGGATTCGCAAAAAATACGGCAAAGACACCTTTCTCATCAGCGCGGTTCGCGGCAGCGGATACGTGCTGGAGCTTCATAACAACTAACGACATCATCGGAAAGTGGGTAAGGGTCAATGAGATGGATTGAAGTGGAACCAGCCGGCCCGCTGAACGGCTGCGTACATATTCCCGGTTCTAAAAACAGCTCGCTCGCCTTGTTGGCCGCCGCTTCACTGGCGGACGGTCTGGTGACGCTGGAGGGTATTCCGAATATCGACGATGTGAAATTGATTGCCCAGATCGGCAAAGACATCGGTATGGCAATCACCCGCCGGCCATCCGGCGAAATTGTGCTGGACCCGCGCTACATCCACAGCGCCATCATCGATCCGGGCAAGGCGTCCGCTTACCGGGCTTCCTACTATTTTGCCGGAGCCTTGCTTGCCAAATTCGGTCGGGTAACGGTCGGGTTTCCGGGGGGAGACAACTTTGTCTCTAGGCCGATCGACCAGCATATGAAGGCGTTCCAAGCGCTGGGCGCGACGGTGAAGCTCCGCGAGGACCACTATATTGTGGAGGCAAAAACGCTGCGCGGGGCGGATATTTACTTCGACACCGTGACGTCGGGCGCAACGATCAACGCCATTCTGGCGGCGGTCCGCGCTCAAGGCCGGACGAATCTGTATCATGCCGCAGTCGATCCGGAGGTCGTCGATACGGCAGCGTTCCTGAACGGTCTGGGCGCGCGCATTTATGGCGCAGGGACGGACCGTATACGGATTGAGGGCGTGCCTTACCTGAATGGGGGAAGGCATACCGTGATTCCCGACCGGCTCGTCGCCGGGGCATTCTTGATGAGTGTGGGCATCACCGGCGGTAGCGTGACCGTGAAGGATGTCATTCCCGAGCACCTCGGGGCGTGCATCGCCAAGCTGAGCGAGACGGGGCTTGAGATGGAGTGGGACGAAAACAGCATTACCGCACGCAGTACCGGCCAGATCCGCGCGACCCGGGTCCGCGCAACGATGTATCCGGGCTTCGCTACGGACCTGCAGCAGCCGATGACGGCTTTGCTGACGCAGGCCAAAGGCAAGAGCATCGTCACGGAACGGGTGTACCCGAACCGGTTCAATCATGTGCCGCAGCTTCGGCGCATGGGAGCCGAGATCGAGGTCCGCGGAGAAAGTGCTTTTATTCAAGGTGGGCGGCCGCTTGTCGGCGATTGGGTGCATGCGACCGATGTACGCGCGGGCACGTGTCTGGTGCTGGCGGGACTCGCAGCCGAAGGCCGCACGCGCATTACGGGCGTGGAGCATCTGGAGCGCGGCTACGACGATGTGATCGGCAGCTTCCGCGCGCTGGGCGCCGAGCTTTCGCTGCATGAGCGGGAGACGGAGCAGGATGGCCGGGCTGCCGAGATGGCGTGAGCAGATCATCGAAACGGATTGGGCAAGCTTTATTATGCCTCAATGAAACCTCTCTGCGGAGAGGTTTTTTGCTGTTCGCGGTCGCTTCCGCCGACAGGACATGTCGGATTATTTCATCTCCAATCCGGTCTGCTACTTTTTCGGACGCCGTTACTTTTCCGACCGAGTCCGGGACCGCAGAAGTCACACTAAATAGTGCGTATTAAATATAAATAATACACACTATTTACAATGGAAAAAAGCTATGGTATGTTTTATACATCATTAAACATCCATAACACTTCATGTGTGTGCTCGCGGTCTGCGTACCGTAGGTTCTAAAACGACGGGAGGATTATCAATCATGCAAAGTGTAGTGCCGTTTCATTCGGGTCATGCTGGCTTAAAGCAGCTTCTTGGCGGTAAAGGGGCCAATCTGGCTGAGATGACGAACACCGGTTTGCCGGTGCCGCCAGGCTTTACCATTACGACGGATGTGTGCCGCTCCTACTACGAAGCAGGCAAGCAGCTTCCGGCGGGGCTGATGGAGCAGGTCCACCAAGCGATGCGGGAGCTGGAGCAAGCGAAGGGTCAAGGCTTCGGCGATCCGGCCAAGCCCCTGCTCGTGTCCGTACGGTCGGGCTCGGTGACTTCGATGCCCGGTATGATGGATACGATTCTCAACCTGGGCTTGAACGACGAAACGGTGCAAGGGCTTGCGGCATTGACCGGCAACCCGAGATTTGCGTTCGATTGTTACCGCCGTTTGATCCAAATGTTCGGCAACGTCGTGTTCGACATCGAAACGTATCAATTCGAACGGCTGCTGCACCACCTCAAGCAGCGGTTAGCGGTAAGCCAGGACAGCGAAGTAAGCGCTGAAGGCTGGACGGAGCTGATCGGAGAGTACAAGACGGTGATCCGCAAGGAAGCGGGACGCGAGTTTCCGCAGCAGGTGGAGGAGCAGCTCGAGCTGGCCATTGAAGCGGTATTCCGTTCGTGGAACAATGCGCGGGCACAAGTATATCGCAAGGTGCACCAGATTCCCGACGAACAAGGAACGGCCGTCAACATTCAGACGATGGTGTTCGGCAATATGGGTAGCGATTGCGGGACAGGCGTCGTGTTCACACGGAATCCGTCTACCGGAGAACCCGTGCTGTACGGCGAATACTTGATGAACGCGCAAGGGGAAGACGTCGTAGCCGGCGTACGGACGCCTGTTCCGATTGCGAAGCTCGGCGAGGAAATGCCGCTTGTCTTTGAACAACTCGTGCGGACGGCGGAAAAGCTGGAACGGCATTATACGGATATGCAGGATATCGAATTTACGGTTGAACAGGGCAAGCTCTACCTGCTGCAAACGCGAGACGGCAAGCGGACGGCCCAAGCTGCGGTCAAAATCGCCGTAGATCTGGTGCGCGAGGGTGTGATCGATACTGGCGAAGCGGTCAACCGCATCGAGCCGTTTCATCTGGATCAGCTGCTGCATCGCGCGATCAATACCGACAAGCCGCTGCATGTGCTGGCAGCCGGCCTGCCGGCGTCGCCGGGAGCCGCTTCCGGCGTCGCGGTGTTCGACGCGGACACGGCCGAGGCTTGGGCCCGCGCGGGCCGCAAAGTCATCCTCGTGCGCTCGGAGACGACGCCGGAGGATATTCACGGCGTGCTGGCGGCCGAAGGCGTGCTGACCAGCCGGGGCGGCATGACCAGCCATGCGGCGGTCGTTGCCCGCGGGATGGGCAAGCCGTGCGTCTGCGGCTGCGAAGCGGTGCGGTTGACGGACCGGGCCTTTGCCGTGATGACCGCTGACGGAGAAACCGTCACGGTACGCGAGGGCGAGGCGCTTTCCATCGACGGCGCGACCGGACGGGTCATCCTCGGCGAAGTCAGCTTGCGCGAGCCCGAGCTGACGGGCGAGCTGGAGCAGCTTCTCGCCTGGGCGGACGAGATTCGCACGCTGGAGGTGTATACGAACGCCGACACACCGGAGGATGCGGCCAAGGCGCGCAGCTTCGGCGCCGAAGGCATCGGGCTGTGCCGGACGGAGCACATGTTCATGAGCGCCGAGCGGGTGCCGGTCGTGCAAGCGATGATTTTGGCGGAGACGGAGGAAGAGCGGACGGAAGCGCTGGCGAAGCTGCTGCCGATGCAGCAGGAGGACTTCGAAGGCATTTTCCGGGCGATGGACGGACTGCCGGTGACGATTCGCCTGCTCGACCCGCCGCTGCACGAATTTTTGCCGAATATGGAGCAGTTGGTCGTCGAGCGCGAGCGCTTGAACGGCCAACCGGATGCGGAGCCAGACCGAAAGGAACGTCTGGAGAAGCTGCTGCGCAAAGTACGAGCGCTGCATGAGATGAACCCGATGCTCGGTACCCGGGGCTGCCGTCTCGGACTCGTGCTGCCGGACATTTATGAGATGCAGATTGAGGCCGTTTTCCGCGCCGTGCTCAGTTGTCTGCGCGAGAAGCTCGACGTTCGGCCGGACATTATGATTCCGCTGGTCGGCCATGCGAACGAGCTGAAGCGGATGCGCGAGCTCGTGACCCGCAAGGCGGACGAGGTGCTCGGCGAGTTCGCCCGCACGTTCCGCTACCGCATCGGCACGATGATCGAAGTGCCGCGGGCCGCCGTTACGGCAGGGGATATTGCGCAGCACGCCGATTTCTTCTCGTTCGGCACGAACGATTTGACGCAGATGACGTTCGGCTACAGCCGGGACGATGCCGAAGGCAAATTTTTGACGCATTATGTGGAGACGAAGCTGCTTCCCGACAATCCGTTCCAAGTGCTGGACCGGGACGGCGTCGGAACGTTGATCGAGTGGGCGGTCGAGCGCGGACGCGCCGTGAAGCCGCAGCTCAAGACCGGCATTTGCGGCGAGCACGGGGGCGACAAGCAGTCGATCTTCTTCTGCCACGGAGTGGGGCTGGATTATGTCAGCTGCTCGCCATACCGGGTGCCGCTCGCCAGAATCGCCGCTGCGCAAGCGCAGCTGGCCTTGGGAAGCGCAACGTCGCCGGAGACGGCTTCGGAAGAACCCGTCACGTCCGGCGGCCGGAGCGCTTAAGCAACAAGGCAGATCGAACGAGGTCATACGCCGCCTGCATGGGCAAGGGTGCAGGCGGCGCTCTTGTGTCTTGTTCTGGAAACCCATAGGCATGGGAAATGAAGGAAAAGGTTATACTGGGATGCACACAGCTTCCGGTGTAAGATTAGCAATCTATCATTGTAGAAACGGAGTAAAACGAACATGGAAAAAACATTTTTGATGATCAAGCCTGACGGCGTACAGCGGGGGTTGATCGGCAGGCTGGTACAGCGCTTTGAAGATAAAGGCTTTCAACTGATCGGCTCCAAATTGATGGTCATCACGAAGGAGCAGGCGGAAACCCATTATGCCGAGCATAAGGAAAAGCCGTTTTTCGGCGAGCTGGTTCAATTTATTACCTCCGGTCCGGTCTTTGCGATGGTATGGCAGGGCGATAGCGTCATTGCGCTGTCCCGCGCCATGATGGGCAAGACGAAACCGCTGGACGCGGCGCCGGGAACGATCCGCGGCGACTACGCGGTTCATACCGGCAATAACATCATTCACGGCTCCGATTCTCCGGAAAGCGCGGAACGGGAAATTGCTAACTTTTTCAAGGCGGAAGAGCTTTTGGCTTATGACCGGGCGCTGCAAAGCTGGATTTAGCCTTCCGGCGATAGCATTCCTCAAAATGTAAAATAATCGCGATCTTTTGTCCGAAAACCTTCATTAGGGTTTGAACTTTCCGCGAAAATTTGGTACGTTGAGAAGGTGAGTTCAGATGCTGTCCCCAAAGGAGAGAAGAAGATGCGAGATCCACGATTGCAGCAGTTTGCGAGAAACCTGGTACGATATTCCGTCGACCTTCAGCCGGGCGAGAACATCCTGATCGAAATGATCGGCCTTCGCGATCAGGAATTGACCAAGTGTTTAATAGAAGAGGTGTACGCGGCAGGCGGACATCCGTTCATCGAGTTCCGTTATCCCGAAGTTACGCGCAAGCTGATGCTTGGCGGCAACCAGGAGCTGTACGAGCGGATGGCGGCCATTGAGGTGGACCGCATGAAGCAGATGCAAGCGTACATTGCCGTTCGCAGCGGCGATAATATCACCGAAACGTCCGATGTGCCTGAGGATAAGCTGCGCTTATTCATGAAGGTGTATCAGCGTCCGGTCGTCGACCAGCGGGTCAATCATACGAAATGGTGCGTGATGCGTTACCCGAACCCGTCGATGGCGCAGCAGGCGAATACGAGCACCGAGGCGTTCGAAGATTTTTATTTCCAAGTGTGCAACCTCGACTACAGTAAAATGTCCGGGGCCATGGACGCGCTTGTCGAGCTGATGAACAAGACGGACAAGGTGCGGCTCGTCGGACCGGGCACCGATCTCAGCTTTTCGATCAAGGACATTCCGGCGATCAAATGCGCAGGTCAGTTCAATATTCCGGACGGCGAAGTATTCACTGCGCCCGTCAAGGATTCGGTCAACGGCGTCATCTCTTATAACGCTCCGACGATTTATATGGGTACTTCGTTCGAGAACATCATGCTCCGCTTTGACAACGGCAAGATCGTCGAGGCGACGGCGAACAATACCGCCAAGCTGAACGAAATTTTGGATATCGACGACGGAGCACGCTTTGTCGGCGAGTTCGCGATCGGCGTCAATCCGTACA
Source organism: Paenibacillus sp. MZ04-78.2 (assembly GCF_024213375.1). GTDB lineage: Bacteria > Bacillota > Bacilli > Paenibacillales > NBRC-103111 > Paenibacillus_G. The sequence goes on from NZ_JANAVJ010000007.1 coordinate 94,074, forward strand.
TACAGCATCCGATGAAAGACATTTTGTTCGACGAGAAAATCGACGGCAGCATCCACTTTACGCCGGGCAACGCTTACACGGATGCGGATAACGGCAACCGGTCTTCGGTTCACTGGGATATCGTGCTGATCCAGCGTCCGGAATACGGCGGCGGCGAAATTTATTTTGACGATCGTCTGATCCGCAAGGACGGCCGCTTTGTCGTGCCAGAGCTGGAGAAGCTGAATCCCGAGCATCTGAAATAGGGCGGGCAGCGGCCCGTTTCCACTCTTAGACGAACGCCCATACGGCCCAAGCTTTCTTCTCATACGATGGAGTACGATTCTTCATGGAGAAGAGGTTGGTGCATATGGACATTCCCGTAACGGGATTCGTGGTTCATTCTGACGGCGAAGATCCTCGTCACGCGCACAGGCTTTATATTACGTCGTGGGACGGTCGGCCCGTTCACGTTCATCCCTTTTCGGGAGCGACTTCGTACAATGACGGGCATCTTCATTATTATGCCGGCATGACTGAGCCCGCGCCGAGCGGCCCTCGGCATGTTCATGGCTATTACGCCGTCACTTCGTTTAACGACGGTCATACCCATACGATCCGGGGCGTAACAGGTCCGGCCATTCCACTACCCGGCAGAGGACATTATCATTATTTCGAAGGATATACGACCGTAAACGGCATGAGACCGCACTCCCACGCGTACAGAGGCAACACCGGCAACGAGGTATAACGCCCGTACCAAAAAAACGCATGTTCCGGCGCAAGCTCGGAGCAGGCGTTTTTTTGGGTGCACATAAGTTTAGGCGCTGGAGCCGGCTTTGGCTTTGAAATGGAAACACGTCACAAAAACAAAACAAGCCTTGCCGTAATGATGCGGCAGGCTTGTTTTGCGACTTTCCGTATGAACAATAATGACGATGGATTATACCGTAAGCAATAGTAAAATGATCGAGGTTAGGCTAAAGCACGTATTGATCAAGCAAAGAAACAGCACGACTTGCTTCGGATTCAAGCCGCTGCGCAGCAGCCGGTAATGCGCTTGGCTGGCGTCGGCCTGATAGATCGGCTTGCCGGTCATCATCCGCTTGAACACGACGAACAAGTTGTCGAAAATCGGTACGCCGAGCGCCAGAATCGGAACGAGCAGCGACAACACGGTCGCGCCTTTGAACGCCCCGTCCAAGGCGATGACGCCGAGCAGAAAGCCGAACAGCGTCGCGCCCGCGTCGCCCATGAATACTTTGGCCGGGGGCTTGTTGTATTTCAAATAGGCTAGCGCCGCTCCGACCAGGATGATGGCGATCATTGCCGAATCGGACTTTGCCTTGGCCAGCGCGACAACGAACAGCGTGACCGCCGAAATCGCCGATAAGCCGCCGGCCAGCCCGTCCATGCCGTCCGTAAAGTTAATGACGGTCGTCACCCCGAAAATCCACATGACCGTCAGAAAAAATTGCAGCCAGACCGGCAGGATGACGTCACTTCCGGTAAACGGATTGTTGAACCCATAAAAGACGACGCCGGAGCTGTACACGATGACGGCTGCGGAAAGCTGCACGATCAGCTTCGGCCACGCGGCAAGTTCCTTGCCGCGGGTTTTGTACCAGTCGTCCACCATGCCGATGATAAGAATCAGCAGCGATCCGGCCAGGATGGCGGCGGACTGCTTCCAATCGTCCCGCACGAAGCACAAGTAGGTGATCACGAACCCGGCGAAGATCGCGAGACCGGCCGTCAGTGGTATCGGTTCTCTATGTATTTTCCTCTCGTTATCGACTTTGGGCTTGTCCACAAAATCGATGCGAAACGCCAAGCGGCGCAGCGGGGGGATAAGCACGAATACGATGGTAAATGACATGAGAAACGCTGCCGCGTAAAGAATAAAAATCCCTCCACATTCCGTCAATATTCGATTAGTCATGATTTCCCATTATATCACACGCCTTGACCGGGACAAAGCGTAGTCATCGGTTTATCAGGATTGCGTCAGGCAGTTTTTTTCTTCCTTTATAAATGCAATCAGGCCTGTGATGCTGACAGCTTCTTATCAAAGCTGCCGGTCACAGGCCGTTCTTTTGCTCGCCGAATTATAATTAGCCGACCGCCCGTTCAAGCGGGAAGATGGCCGCCAAGCGTTCGTATTCGCCGATTAGCTCGTCAAAGAGTCCTTGTCCGATCGGCGTCCATACCGCATGCGAGCGGAGAACGTCGATCGCCTCGCCCGTTTGCCGTAAGACGACGGTTAATCTCCTTCTTACTTCGCCGTGCTTCTCCCCGGAAGCCAGAAGCAGCTCGTACCATAAGGCAATGCGCGCGAATACGAACAAGCCGTGGACGATCCCTTTCACCGGACGGGGGTCGTCCCGCCATGGAGACCGGTAGCGCTCCTCTTCTCCATTGCCGATAAGATCGTCCAGCTCGAACAATTGATCCAAACGCGAATGGCCAAATTCATGGATCAAATTTTCCGCCGTCCACATCAGATCATCCCGGTGCGTCAGAAATATGCCTCCCTGGAAGCAGGAGTGCGTCAGCGCGCCAATGGAATCGCCCTTCAGCAGCGCGATCATGCGGATATGTCCGACCGCCTCCCCGTACATTTTCGGCCAATATTGCTTGATAAGGCTCATGGCTTTGGCATAATACCATTGCTGTCCAAGCGAGAGAGAGGAAATCAGCTCGAAAGGCGCAGCCTGCTTGCCGTATTCCTGAATCAGCCGGGGCAGCCCTCCGCCAAGGAATTCGTCCATTAGCGGATCGGCTCCTCCGAACACGACGGTCCGCTCGCTCCACACGTCCAGCCGCCTCAGCCACTTAGACTCTCCATAAGCGGTATCCAGCAACTCCGGCAGCGGCACGGCGTCATCAAGGCGATTCGTGCGGAGGCGGACCGTCTGGCCCGCCGTCTCGACTTCAACCGTGACATGCGCGTATTCTTTTCCAAGCGCAAGATGGACGGGATGTCCCGGAAAATACAGACGGCCTCCTTCATCCAGCCGAACGCGAAGGCGGGGCAAAGCAAACCCTCTGCTCCATAGCGGAATCAGAAAAAAACGGGGGAATTGCTCAAGCAATGTCCGCGCTTCCTCCACCGAAGGCGGGCCGCCTTGAAAGGCGGGAAGCAGCCTGGTGCTCATCCAATAAATGAGCACCGGATGATTCGCCTCGCGCCAGAGCTCCTCGGTCAGCAGTCCTTCCAGATCCCCATTCCCATCCTCTTTCGCCGCTTGCCTGCACGCGATCAAATGCTGTTTTAGCGATTCCAGCCGCTTTTTGCTAACGAAGTCGTAGACAAAATCATTTTTCATCTCCGATGGCGCCAAATACTTAAACATGATTACTGTACCTCCTTCACGGCCGAATTGTCGCCGATGATCCGCCCGGGCTTCGGCTCATCCTGCTCCTTGCGTATGCTGCGATTCAGCACCATTGTAACGACCAGCAGCACGCCAAACAGCCCCATGATCCCGAAAAATAACCGGACGGGAATCCATGCGAGCAACACCCCGGTCAACAGCATAGCGAGGGGCCGGGACGATTCCAGAAGCACCTTCATGAGACTGGAAGCTCTTCCGAGCACCTCTTTGGGCACTTTGAGCACAAACAGCGTTTGCAGCGTCACGTTCGCCAGCGGGCTACCCAGACCGGCGACAAAAACGCACAATAACCCCGCGTACAGCCCGTGTACCCAAGTCAACATCCCTAAGCCGACAAGCATCAAGCCGATGCCCGTGGCCAGTGCGGCGATGCGCCGCCATTTTTTCACCAAGCCGAGAAGAAATACGCCGGCGGTAATACCCACGAAAAACGCCATTTGAAGTAGCGCCAGCTCGGACGAATCGTCCACAATGAGCGGAAATAGCAATGTGGTAGGCGCCAGCATAAAATTGATGAGCACAATATATAGAATCAGGCTTCGCAGCAGAGCGTGGGAAGTAACGGCTACGATACCTTCCTTGAATTCCACGACAAAGCTGCGGCGATTCAACGTCGTGACGCGGGTTTCGGTCAACCGCTCGTTCCGAATGAGCCAAATAAACAGAAAGGAAGCGAAGAACGTCGCCGCGTTGAATATAAAAGCAAATGATGTGCCGTAATACAGAAGCCACGCCCCTATCGCCGGAGCGCTCAGGCCGACGACCGTCTGAACAAGCTGCGCCAAGCTTTGCGCCTGCACCATGTGATCCTCGGGCACCAGCGTACGGATGGCCACGACACGCGAAGGGCCGAAGAAAGCGCTGAATGACGATAACAATACCGCCGCGATGATGAGCATGTAAGGCAGAAGCCAGCCGTTCACCCATAGCAGAACCAGAAGAGCAACAATGGTTCCCCTGGCTATATCGCATAACATCATGATTTTTTTCTTGCTTCCCCGGTCGACGATAACGCCCGCAAACAAGCCAAACAACAGCAGCGGCACCGTTTCTGCGGCAAGCAGAATCGACATCAGAAGGGCGCTGCCGGTAAGAATTTTCATTAGCCAAATGAGAGCGATAGCATAGACGCCGTCGCCGATGGCTGACACGATCTGGGACAACAGCAGGAGCCGGTAGTTGGGAAGCGCCAGCAAGCTCCGGTAAGAGGGCTGATGGCTCGAATCCTCTTTCGCATGTTCATGGGAAACCAAACGGATCAATTCCTTTCATCCAGGTTAAGGCTTGGCGTCGGACCATGAAATAAAGAAACTGCCATGGTATACCACCTGCAATCAGGGTCGTCGGAAACCAGATTCTCGTCATCGAATTCCGCCTGCAGCTGCCGCAGCCGCTCCATGTATTCCCGAGCTCTTTCCGGAGGAATCTTCGCGTGGACCATGCCCAGGTGAAACGAATCCTGGTTGTTTAAGTTGACTATCAAGTTCGATTTCATCGTATCGAGCATATATAAAATGGCGGATACTTTATCCGCCTCGCTGTTATCCCGTCCGAAAAACAGATGAAACGTGTTTGCGTTGGAGGTGTAACATTTTTCGACTACGGAGCCGTTCACCTTTTCGGAATGCAAAGCTATAAAATCTTGTTTCAGCATCGTATCGAGGATGTAATTGATCTTCGCCCGGGAAAAACCGAGACGGTCCGACAATTCGCCGGCCGTTGCCGGTGCTTCCATCAAATTCAGAAACACTTCCATTCCGCGGTCTTTGATGAGCCTTTCGGTAAGTTCCGTATTTTGCGTTGTTTTCATGCGGTTGAAACCTCCTTCAGAGTAACATAGCTAATTCTTCAGAACTGGCTCCAATGGCCGACAACGCCATACGGCTTTCCGTAAAGAGATCCCGGGCGAATGTCTTCAACTCCTCCGCGGTCAACGCTTCAATCTCCACTTTCTCCAGATCGACAAAAAAATCTTTGTTAAGCAGCGCATACCGTCCCGTAATCTGCAAGTGCTTCGCATCATTCCCGGGAATTTGCATGAGATTCGTGATCCTTGCCGCTTTCGCCCGCTGCAATTCTTCCTCTCCGACCTCTACGGTTCGCAATTCCTCCAAAATGGAGCGGATCACTTTGTATACTTCCGCCAACTGATCCTTACGGCAGTTGACGTTGATCGTCAAATATCCGCTAAGCGCATAGCTCTGCGTGTAGGCATACACAATATAGGCCAGCTCCTGCTTCTCCCGCAGCTCCACATGCAGCCGCGACTTCAGTCCGGTACCGAGAATGTAAGAAAGCATGCTCATCGCCTGCCGCTCATGAGAATGAAACGGAGCTCCGACAAAGGAAATGCTTAAGTCGACCCGCGAATGACCGGTCGGCAGACCGACAACGCTCGGTTCGATTTCAATCAGCACATCTTTCTGACGCCCTTCATGCTTCCATTTCCTAAAATAAGTACCTATTTTGTCAATAACCTCTTCCGGTTCAACGCTCCCCTGCACGATAAGCTGGGTATTATTCGGTATGTAATATTGATGTATACGTTCCTCGAGCTGGTTGAATGTAAACGTCCTGATGTTTTCAAGGCTGCCGATCACGAATTGGCCGAGGGAGCGGTTGCCCCAGAGCGCTTGCTCTACCAGTTCTTCCTTGACTTTGCCGGAAGAAAAATACGTTTCCGCTTCATGCAAAATAATGGCGCGTTCATGCTCCATACTTTTTTCGCTTACATTGTAATTCATCATGATTTGACTAAGCGTCTCGATCATGAGCGGCATATGCTCCCTTTGCGCCGACAAGGTGCACCGGGTCATTTCCTTGCCTGTGAACGCCTCGTACAAAGCGCCGTTATCCATTAAATTCCCAAGAAGGGAACGGACATAAGGGCTCATATTCGCATAATTAAACGCAATATGCTCAATGAAATGGGAAATTCCGTTGACGTGATTTTCTTCATCCTTTACGCCGTGATTAATAAATAAGCCAATATTCAACGTCCTGGCGTGTGGAATTTTGCGAATGGTGACTTGAAGACAATTTTCAAAGACGGCCTTCGTTACAAGTTCGGAGAACATCTGATCTAGCTCCGCCCCTTTCCGACGATCTGCTGCTTGCTTTATTGCGGGCCCGCCCATCATAGGGAGAAAGAGCGGCCAGCCGCCTGCCGGCGGCTGACCGCTCCTGCCATGTTCTAGAAGGATACGGAAACGCTAACCTGTACGCCTTGTTCCCCGACTTGATTGGTCTCGGTCGTCTGCATAATCGCTTTAGCCAGCTCCGCGTTATTGATGACGACTTCACCGTTTTCGTTAACCGTAAATGCATCGGGGTTCAATTGCAGTTGCTTTTTTTCAGTTGCCATTTTGTTCACTCCTTCATCAAATTTAGAAACGTATTGAAAAGACAGACGATGCTTCTCGTGCTCTGCTCTCGACCTCCTGTCGGTTTAAACTATTCGCACAATGTATGATGTAAACAAGATCATGAAGACTATGAACTTGTACGAACAACAGCCTGCGGTACGGGGCTCGTGATGTCCATCAGACGCTGCAATCCCGCTTTTTTCGGAGAGTAGTTCCCAAGAGGAATGGCCAGACTCAAAAAGACGTCGCCTTCGGTTAACATCCAGCTCCTGCGAACGAACTTCATCAAACATTGATGAACGTCCTCTTTGCTGACATCCATGCCCTTTTCTTTCAGGCGGATGGTCACATTCAGACTGGAAATCATATTGTCGCATTCCAGATATACGGCGGTCTCAAACGGAGACAGCAGCGTGGTCGGCTGAAGGGCCACCGATCGGGTGTCGACCAGAATGAGGCTTCCTTCTTTCATCACGGAGAAAAACTCGCTCTGCTCGTATTCGGACTGCCATTTCCGGATCGCTTGAGTAATACGCATTGTGTAGACAGCTGGATGTTGTTCATGGACATAGTCAAAATCGAAATGATAGGCAATATTCATGCGGTCTTGTGAGGACAAAGAAGGGTAAATGAGTTCGTAAGAACGCAAGGGACGAATATTATGAATCCCGTATTGGCTTGCCGAGGTGTAGTAAGGGCTGAAGCGGTCGAGCCGGATCGGGCTGACGCTGCCTGGTGGCATGAGATGGGTCAGGCTGGGAATAAGGTAGGAAGTCTCATCATACTCTTGCGCATTCTCGCCAGGAAAACCGTATAGGAAGTTCCACAATGGGGTGATCGAAAATTCTGCGCACCATTTGAGCAGCCGTACATTCTGAAGCATGCTCACTCCCTTCCTCATCAGCTTGAGCACGGAAGTGATAACGCTTTCAATACCGGGTTGAACGTAATGGAAGCCTGCCTGTTGAAAGAGCTGGATCTGTTCTTTGGTTAGATTCGCTTTCGTTTCGTAGAACATATCCAAATCCAGATTCCGGTCCCTGATTTCCGGAAGCAGCGTTTTGAAATAGTCCATGTCAATGATATTGTCCACGGCGGTCATCTTGTTCGTGTAAGCATGGTACCGTTCCCGCAAGTACAAAATTTCCTCCAGCGCCCGCTCGGCGGACTTGCTGCGGAATTTCAAGGTGGAGCCGTTCAATCCGCAAAACAGGCAATGGGATTTCTGCCCCCACCAGCATCCGCGCGAAGCTTCGAACAGCAGACGCCTCTTTCGCTCGTTCTCGGGCAAGTCGAAGGATTCAAATTGCTCAAAATAGTCGTCGTAGTCGGGGTAAGGAAGGGAATCCATATCATGAACAGGCACCGCCGAGGACGGTTCCGGGGGAAGCGCCGCACCGAAGTCGGCGCGCAGCGTAATGCCGGGCACCCGGCAAAGAGCAGGGTTACGCTTCTCCCTCAGCGCTTCGATAAATGCAATAAACGAATTGTCGCCTTCGCCTGAACAGACCGCATCCACAAAGTCGTAGGCGTTTAATGTGCCGAGTCCCATAGGCCCTTCCACGTTAGCCCCGCCGAAAATAATAAATTTATCGGGAAATCTCCTTTTCAGACGTCTGGCGAGACTAAGCGCAGCCGTATTTTGCTGAAACACGGTCGTAAATCCGATGACATCATACTTGTGCCAATCGTATTTTTCGACAGCTTGTTCAAGAAAAGCTTCCACACGGCTGCGTATATCCAACAGTCTTTGGAAGGAGCGGTCCGGGGCATCCGGCTTTCTGCGAGCATGAGGGAAGGTTGTAAGAAGATAGTCGCGGTACTCGTCAAAGTTGTCGATGTCGAACAGGGACTGGGTGAATATCCAATCTCCCGCCAGCGCATTGGTCGGGTAGGAAGTATATTCGGAGAGGTGATCATAGGCTTCCAGCCCGATGATCGAAGCGAATTCAAGATTCAAATAAAGGCTTTGACATGCGATCCCCCGCTTCTCAAGCGCGGATTGAAGAAGGCCAATTCCGATTGAAGGTCTGTACACGGATGCGAAAGGCATATTAATAAGAACAATTCGCATAGGATCACCTGACTTTTACATTATTTACTTTTTACTAAATCGAAACCTATATTATGTTATTGTTTATTGTTGAGAGTTATCATACCTCTTATTGTAAACGCTGTCAATAATGTTTTTTAGTGTTAATGTCTGGCGTTTGCTCCATATTTTTTCGACGGCAAGGGCATAATAGCGACGACGAAAGGAGGGATTGCACAAGATGAGAGACGACTTGGCCGGCGATACGGAAGCCTGGCTGGACAAGCTGCACGAAACGCAGGAGAAGGATGAGAAAAACCGGGAGCATCAGGGGAAAGGCCATCCCGGGAAGCAGCTGCCGACAAAGCAGAAAAGCAACCAAGATTGAGATCAAGCGACTAAAAGCCCGTCGGAAGCAACGCTCCGTCGGGCTTTGCGCTGTCGCGGCGTATGATAGGAACGTCAGCTTGGTGTCAGTCAGTTGTCAGATGCTTGTCAGCCGGTACGAGCGCAACCTCCGCTCTCTTCGTGGCGTATAACTTTACGCTACTTTGGGAGAGGGGAAAACGGAATGATGAAGAAAATGGCGCTGCTTGCGGCAGGCCTGCTGCTCGCGGCTGCGGGAACGGCCTCCGCTTACGAGGCGCAGTTGAAGCCGTTCGCGGATCTGGCGCTCAAGGACTGGTCCGAGGACGCCGTATACTCCTTGTCGGCGCTCGGGGTGATCGAGGGCTACGAAGACCTGACGTACCGCCCGAACGATTCGTTGTCACGCGAAGCGTTCATCAAGCTGCTCGTGAACGCGGCGCGTCCGGATGCCGGGAACGTTCCGAGCGAAGCGGGCGCGAAGCTGACGGATGTGCCGGCGGAGCGATGGTCTTATCCTTACATTAACGCGGCGCTGAATAAGCAGTGGATCGATTTTATGCCGGATGCATCGGGTGCGCTCCGTCCGGAACTTGCGGTGAAGCGGGAGGAAGTGGCCGCCGCTATCGGAAAATATTTGCTGAGCCTGGAAACGTCTGATGTCGCGAAGCGCTGGACGGAAGGCGAATGGACGAAGGAGCGGGAGCTGCGGCGCTTTTCCGATCATGGGGCGATTGGTGAGAGCCTTGCGCCCTACGTTTATTTTGCCGTCCACCAAGGGATCATGGAAGGGGACGCGAGCGGGTTTCGTCCTGCAAGCTCTTTGACTCGCAAGGAAGCTGCCGCGACGATTTACCGGCTGCTGAATGCCGGAATCGCGCAGCGAAAGCTTGAAGTGACCGGATTCTATGCGATCCGTTCGTACCCCGCCATCCAGCGGATGCCGCTGCTCGATCGCGTCGCGTTCGGCTGGTCCCGTTTATACTACGAGGGCGGCGGAAGCGCGAAGCTGGATACGAAGTCGACGGAGTACCGGTTTCCGGACAGCTGGCAGGAGCCGATCAATGCAGCTGCTCGGGCGAAGCTCGGCAAGGAGCTGATGATCTTCGCGACCGAGCCGCGCGACCGCGTAAAGGAGTTTCTCCGGGATGCCGCGGCGAGGAAAAGCTTCGTCGAATCGCTGAAATCCGTGCTGTCCGAATCGGGAGAGGCGTTCACGGGAGTTTGTCTCGACTTGGAGGGGCTGAAGGAAGCGGACGCTGCTGCGGACTATGTGGCGTTTTTGCGTGAAGTGAAGGCGGGCCTCGGGAGCAAAACGCTAACGGTAGCCGTACCGCCGACGTACTACTATAAAGGGTACGATCTGCGCGGAATCGGCGAGGTCGCGGACAGTATCATTTTGATGGCTTACGATTTCACCCATCAAGATTCCGGGCTGCCTTCGGCTCCGCTGCCGCTGGTCAGCGATACGGTGAAGCAAGCGCTCCTCTCCGTTCCTAAAGAGAAGCTGGTGCTGGGCATCTCGAAGCAGGCGAATCAGTGGGTTACGACGGGAGGGAAGGTTGCGCTGGCGCAGCCGGATATTGCAGAGGTGGAGAAGCGGATGGCTTCCCCGGGCATCGCATTGAACCGCACTTATCCTTATTTTCTGAAGCAAATCGCTTTTCAAGATGAGCGCGGCAGCCATACGATCTACTACGAGGATGCGGACAGCATCGCCAAAAAGCTGTGGCTGGCCAAGTATTACGGACTAAAAGGCGTCTCGCTGTGGCATATGGGGAATGTGACCGCAGCCGATTGGGATACGATAGCGAAGCGCGCTAAGACGCAATAAGGCAAAAGGCTGCACGCCTGACGGACAGATCGTCGGGCGGCAGCCTTTTTGGCTTGCGCGGGGCTAGAGCCCCTCTTTTTTTAATAATGCCTATAAGTTTAGTTATGTTGCGGAATTATTAGTAAAAACCGCGAACTTTTTGATCAATTAGTATACAATATACAAAAGAATAGTGTACAATAAATGGAGAATGACTTGAAGATAGAAAGGGTTGGGGCATTTCATGAAAACGTCGGAGTACAGCTTCGATACTGCGGCTGCGGCGCTTCTGGCCGGGGGGAACGTTCAATATCATTTGCCGGTGCCGGTTTTGGTTCAAGCCGCGTTGAAGCGGCAGGAGGGGGAGCTGGCATCCAGCGGGGCGCTGCGGGCCTTCACCGGAAAATTTACGGGCCGTTCGCCCAAGGACAAATATATCGTACAGGAGACTTCCGTCGACGGGCACATCGCTTGGGGAGCCGTCAACCAGCCGATGGCGGAGCAGCACTTCGATCGTTTATTAGCCAAAGCCGCACAATATATGAAGGAACGCGAACTGTACGTGTTTGACGGCTACGCCGGTGCGGATGAAGAATACCGGCTGCCGATTCGCGTCGTGAACGAATATGCGTGGCACAATCTGTTCGTGCGCCAGCTGTTTATTCGTCCGACGGCGGAGGAATTGAAGGAGCACCGAGCGGAATTTACGGTTATTACGCTGCCCGGCTTGCAGGCCGATCCTGCCACAGACGGGACGAACTCCGGCACGTTCATCGCCGTTTCGATGGAGAAGCGCATCGTACTGATCGGCGGCACGGAATATGCGGGCGAGATGAAGAAGTCGATCTTCAGCGTGTTGAACTATTTGCTGCCATTCCGCGGCGTGTTTCCGATGCACTGCTCGGCCAACGTCGGAGAAAAGGGCGATGTGGCGCTGTTCTTCGGACTGTCCGGCACGGGCAAAACAACGCTGTCCGCCGATCCGAACCGACGCTTGATCGGCGACGACGAGCATGGCTGGTCGGACCGCGGCGTGTTCAACTTCGAGGGCGGCTGCTACGCCAAATGCATTGGGCTTACCGAAGAGAAGGAGCCGCAAATTTGGCATGCGATCCGGTTCGGAGCCGTGCTGGAAAATGTGGTGCTGCGGCCGGGCACACAGGAAGCGGATTACCATGACGGTTCCTGTACGGAAAATACGCGGGCCGCTTACCCGCTTGAATCGATTGCGAATGCGGTGATCCCCGGTACGGCGGGGCATCCGGAGACGATCGTCTTCCTGACGGCCGACGCGTTTGGGGTGCTGCCACCGATCGCGAAGCTGACGAAGGAGCAGGCGATGTATCATTTTCTGTCCGGCTATACGTCGAAGCTGGCCGGGACGGAGCGTGGCGTGACGGAGCCGGAAGCGACGTTCTCCGCTTGCTTCGGGTCGCCGTTCCTGCCGCTCAGTCCGAGCGTCTACGCCGAGATGTTGGGACGCAAGATCGACCGGCACGAAGCCCGCGTCTACCTGGTGAACACCGGCTGGTCCGGAGGACCTTACGGTGTGGGCAAGCGGATGAATTTGGCGTACACCCGCGCAATGGTCACGGCGGCCTTGGAAGGCACGCTGGAGCAAGCGGAATTTGCCCCGGACCCGGTATTCGGCGTGCTGGTGCCAAGCCGCGTTCCCGGCGTGCCGGACGAAGTGCTGCAGCCGCGCAGCACGTGGGAAGACAAACAAGCTTACGACGCCAAAGCCCGGGAGCTTGCCGAACGGTTCGTCAGCAACTTCGGGAAGTTTGCGGATGCGCCTGAGGCGGTTCGCGCCGCCGGTCCTCGTTTGAGCTAAAGCTGAATTTTGAATACACCAGCATTAGCCTGCATCAACGATTTTGTCGTTGCTGCGGGCTTTTTGGCGTTCCTTCTTAGCAGCATCGGGCCGCCGCTCTTACTTTAAGTTGGGATTAAGCGACATTTCACTTTTTTTTACAAACGGGTGCTACATTGAAAGAGGTGATCAACGCTACATCGATTTAGAAAGGAGATACGCGGATGGCGTGGCTGCGCTACAAAAAATGGATCATCGGCATCCTTGGCCTTTTGGTGGTCGGAGCCGGAACGTATGTATATTTGCAACAAAAACCGAAAAAGTCGGCATCGCCGATCCGACGCTCGAAACGAACTTGCAGGAGGCGCAAACGAGCCTTCGGCAGATGGAAAATGATTTGAACGATCTGCGGACCCAGCAAGGGAATATGCGGATTGCCGCCCCGATCAGCGGCAAGCTGACGTTGCCCGGCAATCTGGACACAGGCTCGAACACGACCAAATCGAGCCGCGTGTGCACGATTGCGGACTTGTCTTCGCTCACGGTGAAGCTGCCGTTTTTGCTGGAGGATGCGGCGCAGCTGAAGAAGGGCGACACGCTCGATCTGGCTCCCGATGGCTTCCTGTTGACGAAGACGGGAACGATCGCGTCGGTAGGGACATTAACAAGAGCGGACAGCTCCGGCGGCAAGCTGGTCGATGTCGAAGTGACCGCAGCGAACGACGGGACGCTGGATGCCGGGATGAAAGTGAAAGGGACGGCGGCGATCGGCGGACGCAGCGTCGATTCGCTGCCGGGGCGCAAATTCGAAGGAGAAGTGACCCAGGTGTCCACGGTCGGAACGACGACCAACGGAGTGACGTTCTACGACGCCGTCGTGGCGGTCAAAAATACGGGCGACCTGCGCTATGGCATGACGGGAACGGCGAACATTTTGATCCAGGACAAAAAGAACATTCTCGTCCTGCCGATGGAGGCGCTCCAGCAGCAAAAAGGCAAACGGCTCGTTACCGTGGAACGGGCGGACGGCACGCGGGAGGAGAAGGAGATCAAGATCGGCATCCGCAGCAAAACCGATGTGGAGATTACCGAAGGGCTCAAGGAAGGCGACAAAGTCGTCGTGCCCGTGCGGCAGCAGCGGCATAATTTAAGCCAGACCGAGATCGACAGGCTGCGCCAGCAGTTCCAAGGCGCTACCGAGAAGATGACGGACAACCAGCTCGCAGAGCTGCGGAATAAAAAAATCGGCTTTATTTTTCAACAGTTCAATCTGCTTCCGAAACTGACCGCGCTGGAAAATGTGGAACTGCCCTTGCTTCGGGCGTGCAGGCCAAGAAGCGCCGCGAGACGGCGCTCAGGATGCTGGAGCTGCTGGGGATGGGCCAACGCGGCCACCATAAACCGAGCGAGCTGTCCGGGGGACAGCAGCAGCGGGTAGCGATTGCGCGAGCGTTGGCGGTGTCGCCGTCGCTGATGCTGGCCGACGAGCCGACGGGAGCGCTGGATTCCAAGACCGGCAAGGAAGTGCTGGAGCTGATTATCCGGCTCAACGAGCAGGGCAATACCATCGTGCTGATCACGCACGATTTGCATATCGCCGAGAACGCCAAACGCGTGGTGTCGATCCGGGACGGTCTGATCGTCCGTGACGAGCGACTGGCGCAGATTCCGGCCGGAGCGGCGGGTGTAACGGCATGAGAACGACGGAACTGATCACCATGGCGCTGCGAACCGTGATTTCCAATCCGATGCCGTGCCTGCCACAGCTGGAGGGATGCCTTTTTTTCAGCGACCGGTCGGGTACTCGACCGCGTTTATAAAAATCACAAAAAAAACTTGAATCAGAACGGAAAATCTGTTTTGATGGAGAAGTGACTACCAAATATACCCTTTGATTACAAAAAAGGACTTATTTCGACTCGTGCCTGCAAGTACGAGTATGTCCAAGCTATTTTTTTCTGCGGAACAGGCGGGCGGCTCCTTTGCCAAGCTCCGTAAGCAGGATCATGACCGACATCGCGCCGAGCAGATACGGGACGACAAGCGGAATGGCGCGCAGATCGGTAATATGCACCCAACGCAAAAAAAGGGGGTATAACAGCAGCAGCGCAACCATGATTGCAATTTTCACGGGTATTCGCCTCCGGGGCTGACATCATTTTCGACAATGACATAAACTTCGCTGTTCAAGTATCAAGACCTGCCGTACGGAGCGAGTGGTAAATGATCCCAATGGGCGTTTCAATCCGGGTACAGCCGCTCTATTTCAGAATTTGTTAAATTCAGCAGACGTTCAATTATGGATTGACGGATGACTACCCCCATACTATGATAACATTATCGCTTTAAAGCATATACACGTTAAACTAGGAGGTCCGAAATCATTGAAAACATCCGCTAAACTGTTATCCCTGCTGATCGCCGTACCGCTTTTGATCGCAGGCTGCGGGACCAAAGCACCGGCGCCCGCCAATCCGTCCGGAGGTGGAGACGCTTCCAAGCCTCAGGACAAGAAAGTTGTCAAAATCGGCATTTCCCAAATTGTCGAACATCCGTCGCTCAACGCGACGCGCGAAGGCTTCCTGGCCGCGCTCAAGGACGGCGGCTTCGTCGACAAAGAAACGATGCAGGTCGACTACCAGAACGCGCAAGGCGACTCCACGGCCAACCTGACCATCGGGCAAAAGTTCGCCGCCGACAAAAAAGATCTGGTATTCGCTATCGCCACACCGTCGGCCCAAGCCGTCGTGCAGAACGTAAAAGACGCGCCGATACTGTTCGGGGCTGTTTCCGATCCGGTATCCGCGAAGCTCGTTAAAAGTCTGGACAAGCCGGGCGGCAACGTGACCGGCGCCGCCGATACGCATCCGGACGCTATTCCGAAGCTGATCGACTTCATCGCTTCCGATTTCCCGAAGGTCAAGAAGATCGGAATCGTGGCGAACGAAGGCGAAGCGAATGTCGCGTTCATGGTGAAGACGGCGGAAGCGGCGTTTGCGAAGCATAACATTCAGGTCGTCAAAGCGTCGGTTGCGAACAGCTCCGAAGTGAAGCAGGCCGCCGAATCGCTCGTGGGACGCGTCGACGCGATCTACACCACGCTGGATAACACGGTCGTCAGCGCCGTCGATTCGATTATCAAGCTGGCGAACGACAAGAAAATTCCGTTCTTCTCCAGCGACCGCGATTCGGTTGAAAAAGGAGCTCTCGCCACCTACGGCTTCAAATATTACGATCACGGCTACCAAGCGGGCAAAATGGCCGTCGAGATTCTCAAGAACGGGTCCAAGCCGGGCGACATGAAAGTCAGCTATCCGGACAAGCTTGACCTGATCATCAACCTCGATGCCGCCAAAAAGCAGGGCGTAGAAGTAACCGATTCTATGAAAAATAAAGTACAGGATAAGAAAAACCTGCTCAGCGGTTCGGCAAAATAATTTCGTAAGACCCAGGCAGAGTGACCTTCCGAACGGATCAAAGGTCACTTTTGCATTTCTTCGCAGGAGGATGGACATATGTATGATGCATTTACAGGTTCTCTGGAACTCGGCATGCTGTATGCCGTTATGGCGCTCGGCGTTTATTTGACGTTTCGCATTTTGGATTTTCCCGATTTGACGGTGGACGGCAGCTTTACGACCGGCGGCGCGATTGCCGCGGTCATGATCTCTTCCGGCGTATCCCCGTTACTTGCCACGCTGGCGGCCTTCGGAGGCGGCCTCGTAGCCGGAGCGTGCACCGGACTGCTGCACACCAAAGGCAAAGTGAATGCGCTGCTGTCCGGGATTTTGATGATGATTGCGCTGTATTCGATCAATCTTCGAATTATGGACAAGAAAGCAAACGTTTCGCTGCTCGGAGAAGATACGCTGCTTACTGGCTTGCCGCTGCTTTGGGTGATGCCGGTTGTCGTGCTGGCAATTAAATTCGCGTTGGACTGGTTCCTGCACACGGACCTGGGCCTTGCGCTCAGAGCAACCGGAGATAACCCCCGGATGATCCGCAGCTTCGGCGTGAACACCGACAATACGGTCATCGTCGGCGTCAGCTTGTCGAACGGGCTCGTGGCGCTCTCCGGCGCTTTGATCGCGCAGCATTCGGCCTTCGCGGATGTTTCCATGGGGATCGGCATGATCGTGATCGGGCTTGCCTCGGTCATTATCGGGGAAGCGCTGTTCGGCGCGAAGACGGTCATCCGCGCGACGCTGGCCGTCTTGCTGGGCGCGATCATCTACCGGCTGATCGTGGCGCTGGCGCTTCGCGTCGGACTGGAATCGACGGACATGAAGCTGATGACCGCGCTCATCGTTATTATCGCCTTGACGCTCCCGATGGTGCGGAGCAAGCTGCGCCAAAAGTCGGTCATCCGCCAACGGGCGGCCGATCTCGAACATTCCCGCGCACGGAACGTTTCGGCAGGAGGTGGCCGATAATGTTACGCGTCGAACATGTTTCCAAGCTGTTTAACCCGGGGACGCCGGACGAAAAGCTCGCCTTATCGCATATTAACCTCCAATTGAAGGAGGGCGATTTTGTCACGGTGATCGGCAGCAACGGCGCCGGCAAGTCCACGCTCATGAATATCATCTCGGGCGTGATGACGCCGGATCTCGGGAAGGTCGTCATTGGCGGAAACGAGGTCGGATCGATGCCCGAGTATCGCCGCAGTGCATGGATCGGCCGGGTGTTCCAAGATCCGATGGCCGGTACTGCGCCGACGATGACCATCGAAGAAAATTTGGCCATGGCCTATAAGCGCAGCGAGCGCAGAGGGCTCGCCATCGGCGTTACGGGGCGCAAGCGGACGATGTTCCGCGAGCAGCTCAGCCGGCTCGGCATCGGGCTGGAGAACCGGCTGAACGCCAAGGTCGGCCTGCTCTCGGGCGGGGAGCGGCAGGCGCTCAGCCTGCTGATGGCGACCTTCACCGAGCCGCGCATTCTGCTGCTCGACGAGCATACCGCGGCGCTCGATCCTTCGCGGGCGGAGCTGATTACATCGCTGACCGAGCAGATCGTCGCCGAGCTGAGGCTGACGACGCTCATGGTGACGCACAATATGGATCAAGCAATCCGGCTCGGCAACCGGCTGATCATGATGGATAAAGGACGCATTATTTTGGATGTGCCGGAGCAGGAGAAGCGGGGGCTGACCATCGAAAGGCTGTTGCAACAGTTCGAGCGGATTCGCGGCGTCAAGCTTGCGGACGACCGCGTCGTGCTCGGTTAAGGCAGGCGGGCCCAATCAGGCGAGAAAAAAACGCCCCGCGCAACAGGCGAGGCGTTCCGTATAACCGATAGGATGGACAGGCCATCGAACCGATAAGGTTCGGTGGCCTTTTGCAATGTTAACTCTTGCGACCCTTCAAGAGAAACAGGATGGCGAATCGGGGAAGCACCAATTGCCGTCTCCAGCGGGAAGGCTGCCGCAGCAAGCGATATAGCCATTCCAGATTCAGCTTTTGCCAGACGACCGGGGCGCGCTTGACTTTGCCCGCGATGACATCCAGACTGCCGCCGACGCCCATTGCGAGCTTGGCGGATAACCGGTTTTTGTATTTGAAGATCCATTTTTCGGCCAGCGGCGCGCCCATGGCTACGATGAGCAGGTCAGGCTTCACGCTTGCAATCTGCTCCACGAGCTGCGGTTCGTCGTCAGCGGTGAAGAAGCCGTTACGCCGGCCGGCGACCTTGAGGCCCGGGTATTGATTCGCGATCAGGTCGACGGCTTTCTTGCTTGTTTCTTCGTCGGCTCCCAAGAAGTAGAACGACCATCCGTTCTCGTGGCCGAGCGCCAGAAGCCGGAGAAGCATTTCGTAGCCGGTCACGCGCTCGGGCACCGGCTCGCCCTTGTAACGCGAAGCCAGGACGATGCCGATGCCGTCGGGGGTAATCATGTCGGCCTGTTCGACAATTTGCCGCAGCTCGCTATCTTTTCTTGCATTCATCACAATTTCGGGGTTGGCCGTAATCAAGTGAAACAGCCGCGAATCGTTGCGGTCCAGCCGGCGGTGCAGCTCGCTTACGGTTTCGTCTAAAGATAATTTGGAGAATGGTACGCCTAAAATGGAAACGGTTTGCATCAGTATCCCCTCTACGTTCATTTCCTCCATCTTACCACAGAATCGCCGGGAAGAAGAATCTTTCGCTAAATTGCGACTAAAAAACAAACCATGAGATAATCAAAAGTAAAATTCCAGTTAATTTAAAATATATTAATATAAACTTAATAAAGAAAATATTTACAATTCTACCTATCTGATTTATAGTTGATATAAGCCATTTTTGAAAGTCTTTCGTTCTCGCATAAATCTGGGTGTGAAAAAAAAGCTGGCCAGCTCGCCCTGGTTGCGAAACCGATCGACAACAGGAATGGTTCGATTATCCCAATCGTGAGAGTAAAGGAGGCATTTCGTTTTATGAAAAAGAAATATATTGTTATTGTTCTGTCCTTGTCTCTGGTTTCGGCAGGTCTGTTGTCTGCTTCTGCCGGCGCTTCCACTACGGACGCGCAAACAACAACGAACTTTGCTTCTATTGACAGGGAGGAATTTGTAGAGCCTGCAGCAATTCCTGCTGTAGCTGCAGCAGCAGCACGTCTTGCCGCTACACCTGCAGTGAGAGCGGCGGCATCAACTGTGGCCAGCGCTGCGGTTGGTTGGGCTGTCGGGAAGGGTCTGGATCGCATTTTTGGTTTTAGCAATCCAGCACCCCACATCCAGGAATCGGACATCTTGTTCGACAACTAGTCGTAGGTAAAAGTATAACGTTTATCGTTATTTAAAGTTGGAAGAGAGATTACGTTCATTTGCAGAACGATTCTCTCTTCCTCTTCATCCATTACTATATTTTTAACGGAAAGGCGGTGCCTTTCGTGAAAACCGGAAAGCTTCAGCGGGGTGCGCTCTTATTCCTCCCCTTCTTGTTAGTCGGATTTATGGTGTTTCACTTCAGCATCATTTTCATGCATGTTCTCCCATTTAATCCGATGACATCCAAGTTCAATGGTTTGGTTAGATGGTACACCTCGACTGTTTTTTATCAAAACTGGCATCTGTTCGCACCTGATCCGATTAGTACGAACTATACGATCTATATGCAAGCCAAGCTGCAGAATGCCAATCATGAGCAAGTGGAGAGCGAGTGGATCGACCTTACCACTCCAATGATTACTTCCAATTGGGAGCAGTACATTTCTCCTGTGAACCGCCTCATGCGTTTTGGTACGGATTCGTTTATGCAAACAATTCATCAAGATGAACTAGCGGAAAAGTTAGAAGTGAAAAAACAAAAATTTAATAAACAAGATTTAACGACTTCTAAGGAAAACCAAAAGCTACTGGAAGATTTCCGTTCGCAAGGAATTAATCTGATGTACCGTATGGGATACTCTAATGTGCCCAAATATTTTCCGAATCAACAGGTGGATTCCATTCGCATGCGCGTCACCTTTGCAAAGGTTAAACCATTTTCGGAACGCAACAATCCCGACTATAAGACGGTTCCCCAATATGTGGACTACCATTGGAAGGATTATATCCCGGTGATTCCCTCCATTTAAAAGCTGCTCACTACCTGAAAAAGAAGGTGCTTTTGCATGCAAGCTATTGCAAATGTAAACCGTTCTATCTGGCTGCGATGGTTTTATCGCGAAAACCTTTTGATAGGAACGTCTCTTGCCAGAATTGGCTTTGGTCTCGTTCTTCTTTACATGTATTTGATCCATTATGCGCAGCGCTATCTTCTCTGGTCCGATCAAGGCTTAATTGATCACGCTACTTATTTAACAACGACGAAAGGATTTTCGTTATCGTTATACGCATGGAGCCCTTCGATGCTGTATTTCGATATCGTGTATCATATAGGGATCATGGTCACGATCCTCTATGTCATCGGTTGGAAAGGCCGATTGATGTCCATTCTTTTCTTTATTTTTACGTATTCGCTTTTGGACCGGAATTATCTTATTGGAGATGGCGGCGACAATATTCTTCGCGTCCTTCTTTGCTATATGATCTTTGCCAATACAACAGCTTACTTTTCCGTGGATGCCGAAAAGTATTGGAAGAAACGTTCGGCAGCGGAAGAGGGGACATGGTACAAGGTCAAAGCTGTTTTTCACAACTTTGCCGTACTGTTCTGCATTATCAACCTGTGCATCATGTATCTGACTTCCGGACTATATCAAATCATGGGTGAAATGTGGCATAGTGGAACTGCTGTATATTATATTATGCAAGTGAATCAATTTAGCCATCCTTTCTTTCGAAACCTGATTATACAGAACGATTTCTTCATCGTTCTTTTCACTTACTCATCCGTGATCATCAAGCTTGCTTTTCCGTTCTTGCTGTTTAACCGATACACCAAATACTTCATTGTGATTTGTGTCGTTTCTTTTCATTTAGGCATCGGCATCGCCATGGGACTTATCACCTTCTCGCTCATCATGTGCATTATTGATTTTATGCTCATATCGGATGAAGAATATAAGAAAATACACCGCAAGCTGATTCGTTTGCGGCGGCTCTTTCTTCATGCGTTTCGGACACGAACGCGCAGCTTTGGGAGGAAGTCAATCCCGCAAACACATCACGTTATCGTGTTTTATGACGGGTGGTGCCCCTTCTGCCAAGCTTCGATTCGCAATCTGAGGAAGCTCGACTGGTTCCGGCTCCTTCATTTCGTATCGTTCCGCGAGCCGAATGTTTGCAACACCTTTCAACTCGATTTGAATAAATTAGAAAAGCGAATGCACAGCAAGCGGAAGACGGAAGCTAAATCCCACGAAGGCATTTATGCGTTCATCCAGATCAGCAAGCGGCTTGTCCCGCTTTGGCCGCTTGTGCCGCTGCTTTATTTGGCTGCGATTTGTGGGATCGGACAAAAAACGTATGATCTTATCGCATCTCGCCGATCGATCATTCCGGCAGGCGGCTGCGACGACACATGCGTTTTGCCAACAGCACGCACATCCGTTAAATCTCAATAAAATGACTGTGATAAAAAGGAGCATCATGAAACCATTGTATCGGATCGAATATCATTTCATTAAAACATACCGGGTTGATTATACGTACTTCAACAAACAGGATTCGCCCGTTTCTTTATGGCTGTCTTTACCCGCTGACAGTATGACGCAGCGAAACATTCGGATATTGCAGCAAACGACGCCTAAAGAATTGAATTTGCTGCCAACAGGCAATCAGCTGGCTTACTATGAACTGCTTCCAGGCGAAAACGTTGCTTACTCCTACTTATTTGATAGTTATGAAACCCGGTTGGTTCCATTCGATCCAAACAAGAACAAGGATAATAAAGCAGAAGTACCGGAATTAACGGAGGACGAACGCCAGTTTTATTTGCGTTCAACTCCACTTGTTCCCTTGACGGATGAAATTCGTCAAGAAGCCGTCCGGATTGTTGGGGATAGCAAGGAACCGATTGAACAGGCGCGAAAGCTATTTTTTCATTTAATTCAACACTATAAATATATTTATCCCCCGAAGGAACGGGGAGCGTCTGCTATGCGTCGAAATCAACGGGGAGATTGCGGCGAGTTTTCTTTCTTGTTTGCCGCTTACTGTCGTTCGCTCCATATTCCTTGCCGCACCGTTTTCGGTTCTTGGGCGACAGGCAGGCTTAGGGCGCACGCTTGGAATGAATTTTTCGTAGAGGGTGTAGGCTGGGTACCTGTAGATGCAAGTGTACAGGTTAGCATGAAAAGTCAATGGAACAAGCTAGCATTCGTTACCGGGTACGGAGCGAGAAATGCCAAGCACTATTACTTTGGAAACTTGGAAGGTAAACGGATTGTTTTCAGTCTGGACCCCAACGTGCCGCTGTTCCCGCCGTTTCCGGAAGGATCTCAGCTTGCGGCAACGAGTCAGGAGCAATTGCTAAACATAGGTGAAGAAATGTTTGCCTGGGGGTTTCAGGCCCAACACGGAACTGCGCCGTATTTGCAGCCTGCGTACACCCAATTCACTTCTCCCGTTGGTCCCGGACCAACCACGGAGGATTATTTAGGCTCTTGGCATGTCAAGGAAACCGGTCTGATCCAGGCCTTATCCTTGAAGCTGAAATATGCAGCCTTTATTGCGTCTATGCTATGTTGGGGCACCTACTACGTTTTGTCTTGGACTTTTGCCAAGCTGGAATGGCTTAATTTATTCTCAACCTTGTGTTATTGCTTGTTTCTGCTTGTGTCGATTGTTAGAAAAGAAGCTTATTATGTGATGTATATTCTGTTTGGGCTCATGCTGCTTAGCGCGCTTCGAGGATTGAGTCTTTTTGTCAAATAAGGAGTTTTTCGATGATGAGCGATTATGGTCGACAAACGAGGCAATGGTGGGACGCGGGGGAACGGGTGAATATTGGAAGGGTAATCGCCCATACCCTTATCGGATCGGTGCTGAGCTGGTCTTTATTCATCGTTGGCTTCGTCGGGTTTCAACTTCTTAAGCCGTTACTTGACCCGTTGTTAAACCAAATTTGGCAAGCTGCATCACTTCCGGTATCGGAAACAAGCGAATTAATCATGCATGGATTTCAAATTTTTTGCAATTTTATTGTTTTTCATTATATCGTTCGTCGATCCATAAAAAAAGCAGGCCGCGTGGAATTTAAGGGTAATCTGATCGCATGCATGCTCATTAGTCTCATTCCCTGGTTGTTTTTTATCGCAACCAGTCTAATTTCTGCAAAGCAACCATCCTCTCTTGGTCCCATCCAAATCTTTGAGCTGATGTTGTATTTGCTAAGTTTCGTGCTTGCGGTTTATGTACCCTATAAATATAAACAGCTTACGCCGGTTGAGGCTGTACGGGAGGATCAGGTATAATTTCCCTTATTGAGCGGAGGGGAGGAAGACAACTTGTTGATGGACGAGACGTTGAGGTTCGCCCGGGAGGTCGCCTGCGAAGCGGCTGCTGCCGCGGGGAGGCTGGCGAAGGAGCATTTTGACCGGGATAAAGAAGTGATGGCCAAAGGAAATCAAGGGGACTTGGTGACCGCGATTGATCATTTGGCTGAGAAGGAAATTTTGAATCGGCTACAAGATCGCTTCCCGGAGCATCGGATTCGCAGCGAGGAGAGCGGCTGGTCCGGAGCGGACAGCGACTGGCTGTGGCTGGTCGATCCGCTGGATGGAACGAACAATTACGCGATTGGGCTTCCGACGTACGGCGTGTCGCTGACGCTGATTTACCGGGGAGAGCCACGGCTGGGGGTCATCTACGATTCGCATCTGGAAAAATTGTACGTTGCCGAGCAGGGAAAGGGAGCTTTGTGCAACGGGCTGCCGATTCGTGTCGCAGCGTCCGCAGCCGCCGGACGAATGACCTTGGGCTGGATTCAGGGGCATGATGTCGGCAAGGGCGGACAAGCCACGTCGCTGAAAAACCATCTCGATGCGCACAGCAAACGGGTTCTGTCGCTATGGGCGCCAACGCTGTTATGGAGCATGCTCGCGCGCGGCGATCTGGACGGCATCGTGCTGTACAATTCGGAAGGCGAGGATCTGTATTCGGGTCTGCTGCTGGCGAAGGAAGCAGGGGCGGCGGTCGTCGACTTCAACGGTCGACCGTTTGAAGGCATGAACCCTGAGCCGTATATCGTCGCCTGCCCTCCAGACCGTCTGGAGAGTCTGCTTTCCATGGTGCAGACGGGACTTGGCGGGTAGAATGGGAGGAGAAAAAACCTGACGGTGCACAGCCCCAAGCGGGCTGGCCATCAGGTTTTCTTTTTTCCACGCTTCGTTAGCTTACCAAATACTTGGCAGCACCTTGATTTCACGATCCAGCTTGGGCAGGAACGAATAATTCGGATTGAAGGTGAAAATCCGTTTCATCTGGCAGGATAGCATCACCACGGCCGTCATCGCTTCGCTCAGCGAGAAGCGGTAGTTCGGAAAATCGATAATGAGCCGCTTCGATTCCCGTTCCAGGTCCGGCGTCCCCGGCACGATCGTCAGCACGCCCTGTTGGACCGCTTTTTCCATCGTATTCAAGAAGAACTGCGCATCCGAATAGTCAAAATGATTGCGCAGCCATTGGTGCGTTTCGAAGATCACATAGTTCGTCGTAGCCAAATGCCGATCCATATCGTCCAGGTCGAAGAATAGCGACCGGGCCTTCAAATAATACGGGTCCTCCGGATTCATAAACGCCATCAGAGCGGACTGCTCCAGAAAGATCGCCTGCTGCAAGGCTGCGGAATCATGTGCGATCAAAGCTATGCACCTCCTCGCCGGTATACCGTTCTTTCCGCTTCGTCAAGCTGTCGAGCTGCAGCAGAGGATTTTTTTCCTTCTGCTCCATCGTCGCTTGAAACGTCATTTCATGGGACCGCACGGCAAAATATTGGTCGATCATATAGTGAACTACGGCGCTGACGGTCGTCTGTTCGGCTTCGGCCATTCGTCTGCACTTATCGTAAACCTCAGGCTCCAGCTCGATAGCGGCGGTCTCGACGGCTTCTCTCTCCGTCGAAATGAGCTGGGATGCGGCGGACTTCCATTTCCTCAGCTGGCTTTGCATGAATTCCTTAGAACTGCTCACGGGCGTCACCTTCCACAACACAATTTTATACGGGCTTGAATGCGCAAGCCGACTTCTTATACTGTTCGGTGAAAACCGCCGTTTTTAGGGGCTTTTCGCTGTTTTTGAACGCGCTCATGCTTTAATCACAGATATTTAACCGTTTGGTCCGATTTTGAACATCATTTGCTCAAATTTTTCGTGTAACGTTAGCGAGTACGGCCCCTTTTTCGGCTAATCCCCCCGCAAAATAGGGGGGGCGGGAGAATGCTATAGTATCTTTACCGGCAAAAGGAGCATTGTCTGCATGAATTCTTGGAAAGTACTGGTCGCCGACGATGACCCGAACGTCAGGGAGATCATTCGGCTTTATTTTGAAAAACAGCATATCAGCATGATTGAGGCGCAGGACGGCGTGGAGGCGCTTGAGCTTGTCGAGAAGGAAGCGCCGGACATCGTCATTCTCGACGTCATGATGCCCAAGATGGACGGCTTCGAAGCCTGCCGCCAAATTTTGAAACGATTCGATATTCCCGTCATCATGCTTACGGCGAAGCGGGAAGAATTCGACCGGGTGCTGGGGCTGGAGCTCGGCGCCGACGATTACGTCACGAAGCCATTCAGTCCGCGGGAACTGGTGGCGCGGATCAAGGCGATCTTCCGCCGGATGCAGCGCCGCAAATTGCCGGGAGAATCGGATGAACCGGTCGCCATCACGTTCGAGGGATTCTCGATCAACACGGAGCGCCGCGAGGTACTGGCCGGGGAGGAGCGGATCGTTCTTCGCCCGAAGGAGTTCGATCTGCTGACGCATCTGGCCCGGTCGCCGGGGACGGTGTATACGCGGGAGCAGCTGCTGGAGCAGGTGTGGGGCTACGAGTTTATTGGAGATATCCGGACGGTCGACGTGCACGTGAAAAAATTGAGGGAGAAGCTGCTCCCGTACCGGAGCGACTGTATTCATACGGTATGGGGCGTAGGGTATAAATTCGAGGTCCAGAAATAATGCTTGGCATCGGCAAAAGCATTTTCCGCCGACTGCTGTTCGGCCATATGTTCACCATGCTACTGGGCCTGTGCGTCGTCGGGTTTCTGCTTTCGTTGCTGACCAAGGGCTATATCGTGAATTCGCAAAAGGAAGAGCTGCTGCGCAAGGCGAAGCGGGTCAACTTGGCGGTGCAAACCGTCGTCGTCCCGGACGATCGCGTCAAGGAGCTGCTACTGTTCTTCGACCAGACGTTCGACGCGCGTATCTGGCTGTTCGACCGTAATGGCAAAATCGCCGCCACCTCCAGCAAGGACGAGGTGTACGTCGGCAAATCCGTCGACCCTGCCGTCGTCCGCAAAATCTTGAACGGCGAAGAGGCGCAGCTGAACGAGCCGCGGTTCGAGGGGCTCAAGGAGTCGATGCTGTCCGTCGTCGTCCCGTGGGGCAAGGACAATGAGGTATACGGAGGAATCGTGCTGCACGCCTCGGTCGCCGGAATGAACGAAACGATCACGTTAATGCGCGAAACGATCCTGTGGGTCACGCTCGTGGGCGTGCTGCTCTCGGCGGCGACAGCGTCGTATTTATCGTGGTCTATCTCCCGGCCGCTGCAGCGGATCGACAAGCTGGCGCTGCGCATCGGGCACGGGGATTACGGCGAGCGGATTGAGATTTCGTCGAACGACGAGATCGGAGAGCTGGCCGCCACCATCAATCAGATGGCGGACAAGCTGCAGCGGACGGACGAAGACAAGCGCAAGCAGGAGCAAATCCGCCAGGACTTCCTGGCGAACGTATCCCACGAGCTGCGGACGCCGCTGACGGCCATGCAAGGGTTTCTGGAGGCGCTGCAGGATGATCTGATCGACGATGCGGCCAAGCCGAAATATTACGACATCATTTACAAAGAAACGCTTCATATGAACCGGTTGGTGGATGACATCGCCGATCTGATCAAGCTGGAAAACGACGAGATCGCCTTGTCCCGCAGCCCGGTGGATGTGCAGCAGTTATTTGCTCACATCGCCGCCATGTTCGGACCGGAAGCCGCGGAGCGCAGCACGACGATCGAAACGCAGGCGGAAGAGGGACTGCCGGACGCATATGCGGACCGGGACCGCTTCGAGCAAATTATGAAAAATTTAGTGAAGAATGCCGTAAAATTCACGGAAAACGGCAAAATCTTGCTGAGCGCCCGTGCGGACAGCGAGCTGCTTGTGATTCGCGTGGCGGATACCGGCATCGGAATTTCTCCCGAAGATCAGGAGATGATCTGGGAGCGCTTTTTCAAGGTGGACCGCGGCCGGAGTAAAAAAAGCAGCGGTACCGGGCTCGGACTGGCCATTGTCCGGGAACTGGTAGAGCTGCATGGCGGGACGATTACCGTCCGCAGCGAAGTCGGCCAAGGAACCGTATTCGAGTTCCGGCTGCCGGCGGCTCAGAGCGCAATACACGAAGGAGGAAGACAACATGTTAAAGCGATTTGATACGCTGTACGGCATTGATTTGGGAACTTCGAATACGGTGATTTACCAGCACAGGAAAGGCATCGTCCTGCGGGAGCCATCTGTCGTGGCGATCCGGCAGGATTCGGGCGAGATGGTGGCAGCCGGTACGGAAGCGCAGGCGATGATCGGGAGGACCCCTGGCAATATCGACATCATTTACCCGCTGATGGACGGGGTGATCGCCAACTTTGACATTACGAGCGCGATGCTTCAGCATTTTATTAAAAAAATTCAAGGCCGGGCCCCCTGGTTCCGCAGCTCGCAAGTGTATATCTCCGTACCGTGCGGCATTACGAACGTGCAGAAGCGCGCCGTCGAAGAGACGATGGTGCACAAAGGCGCCAAGAAGGCGATAGCCGTGGAAGAGCCGCTGGCCGCGGCGCTTGGGGCCGGGCTTCCGGTCGACCAGCCCATCGGCAGTCTGGTGCTCGATATCGGCGGGGGAGCGAGTCAAGTGGCCGTGCTGTCGCTCGGAGGCATCGTCGTCAGCCATACGGTACGGCGCGCAGGGATGTCGCTCGATCGGGATATCATCGAATACGTCAAAAAGACGTACAATTTGGCGATCGGCGAACGGACCGCGGAGGAAATCAAGAAGCAGATCGGGTCGGTCGTCGAGCGGCAGAAGGACAAGGCCATCGATATTAAAGGCCGGGATCTGATCGACGGTTTGCCCCGGTCGCTCCGCTTGATCTCCGGCGAAATTTTCGGACTGATGGACGACTTTCTGGTGACTATTTTGGACGCGATCCGGGTGACGCTGGAGCACTGTCCGCCGGAGCTTGCCGGGGATGTGGTGGAGCGGGGCATTCTTCTGTGCGGAGGCGGCTCGCTGCTTCACGGGCTGGTCGAGCGCATTCAGGCGGAGACCAGCGTCCCCGTCCATATGGCGGCGGAGCCGCAGGATTGCACGGCGCTGGGAGCGGGCATGATGATCGATTTTAAGCGGGAGGGCTGGAGCCGCGGGACGGCTATCCCCGGTCGGAATATCGCCGCGCAGGCGGAAGAGGAGCCTCTGCGGCAGGACGCTTAGAAGGCGGCTCAGGCTCAGAAGCTGCTGCGCGGGCGAAATATAAGCCGTTGACCGTTCACGGAATTGCCGCTAAGCTATGAAAAAAGCTTGGGCTCATAGGAGGCGGTTGTCATGGCGGTAAAGCGGCTGGGCTGCTTGCATGCGCATCATTCGAACATCCGGTATTTGGAGGAAGGCCTGGCTCGCGAGGCGTTTTCCTGCCTGCATTTTGTCGATCCCGGCGCGATCCATTGGCTGACCCGCGCGGCGGCATCGGAAGCGGAGGCGCGGCAGGTGCAAACGAAGCTGCGAGGCCAACTGGAATGGATCTCTGGCTGCGGGGTAGACGCCATTGTCATCACGTGCACGAATTACATCGCCGCGCTGTCGCCCTTGGAGCAAGCGCTCGAAGCGACGGGCGGTATTCCGGTCATCGCGATCGACGAGCCGTGGTTTGACGAGCTGCTGAAGCTCGGGGACGAGGCGGTCGTCGCCTTCACGAACCTAGCCACTGTAGAAGGAACGATGGAGCGGCTGCATGCCCATGCCAGGCTGCAGGGCAGGGTGTTCAAGGGGCAGATAGCGGTATCCGACCCGGCTTGCTTCGAAATGCTGCTGCAAGGACAGGAAGCGGCGTATACGGAGCAGGTTGAAGCGTTCCTGCTGGACTTGATACATCATTCGTCCGCCCCGGTCGCAGCGGCTCAATTGTCGATGACGGATGCGGCCGAACGAGCCGAAGCGGCGTCCGGCGCTCGGGTGCTTTCGCCGATGCAGGCGCTTCGCAGCAGGCTGGAGGAGCTGCGGTAACGCGGCCCGGTCTTGTCATAGTTACGTAATAAATCCATGGTACATTTTTCTTGCAACACTACATACGACCAAAGCTTTTAGGAGGAAATGAACATGAAGATGAACAAGCTCGTAACGGTCAGCATTGCCTGCGCCATGCTGCTCGGCGGAGCGGTATCCGCAAGCGCTGCGCCGGCTGCCACGCAAAAGCCGAGCCAGACTGCCGTGAAGGAGGCCAAGGCTCAGCATAAGCAAGCCAAGGCGTCGCTGCAGGCCGAGCAGCTCGCGCAGCTGCAAAAGACGGCATCGGGTCTCGGGATCGCGACCGACGGCAAAACGGCGAAGGAGCTGAAGGCGGCCATCCAGGAGAAGCGCAAGGCGCTCACCGAGCAGAAGCGCGCCGATGCGCTGGCCAAGCGGAAAGCCGAGGCGGAGAAGCTGGGCATTTCCACCCAAGGCAAAACCGCCCAAGAGCTCGCCAAGGAGATTCAAGCGAAGAAGCAGGAGCAGAAGGCAAGCAAGCAGGCGAAGAAGCAAGAGCACAAAGCGAGCAAGCAGGCGAAGAAGAGCAGCTAGTCGCTAGTTACTCCCATCCAAGTCTGCAAAGGTCTGCCCGTAAACCATCGCAAGATGGACGCGGCGCGGATCTTTTTTCTATCGCATGGTCGACTCGTTACGTTTCCTGTTTGACACCGGTCCCCCCGTTCAGGCATGATGATAGAAACATGCTAAGGAAAGGAGCCGCGTCCACGTGAAACGGGTACTGCAAGGAGGCGTCCGCTTTTACCGCAAATGGATTTCGCCGCTGAAGCCGCCGACCTGCCGGTTTTACCCGACCTGCTCCGCCTACGCGCTGGAAGCGCTGGAGAAGCACGGCGCGGCCCGCGGTTCTTGGCTTACGGTGAAACGGATCTGCAAATGTCATCCGTTCCATCCCGGGGGAGTGGATCATGTCCCTTGACACGGGCGGTTCATTTTCGATATATTTGGCTTAATGATCCTATGAACGGATAAGTACTTTGACGGAAGCCGCACAGAGAGCCGGAGACGCTGCGAACCGGTCGGCCGATGCGAAGGAAGATGGTCCGGGAGGATATGAGGGCGAGCCATGCTCGCGGTCGAAGCTGGCCGCAGGCGGTAAGCTTTCATCGTAGCTCCGGCGTTAACGGATGGTCAGCGATTGACCGTTAAGCCTCGAACGGCGCTTTGTTCCACATTGCGTTCGAACGGGGGAAGTTGGGTGGTACCGCGTGAGTTCGAAGCTCTCGTCCCATAGGGATGAGAGCTTTTTTGCATTTTCAATTCACTAGGAGGTCATTTGAACATGTCTGAAACCAAGAAAAGCTTTTACATCACGACGCCCATTTATTACCCGAGCGACAAGCTGCACATCGGCCACGCGTATTCGACGGTGGCGGGTGACGTCATGGCGCGGTACAAGCGGCTGCGCGGATTCAACGTCATGTACTTGACGGGCACCGACGAGCACGGGCAGAAGATCGAGCGCAAAGCGCAGGAGGCAGGCAAGACGCCGCAGCAGTTCGTCGACGACATCGTCGCCGGAATTAAGGACCTGTGGAAAAAGCTCGACATCTCGTACGACGATTTCATCCGTACGACCGACGCGCGACACAAGCAGGCCGTTGAGAAAATTTTTACGAAGCTAATGGAGCAGGACGATATTTACCTCGGCCATTACGAAGGCTGGTACTGTACGCCGTGCGAGTCGTTTTTCCTCGAAAACAAGCTGGTTGACGGCAAATGTCCGGACTGCGGACGCCCGGTAGAATGGGTGAAGGAAGAGAGCTACTTTTTCCGGCTCAGCAAATATGCCGACCGGTTAATTGAGCATTACGAAAAGCACCCGGAGTTCATTCATCCGGAATCCCGCCGCAACGAGATGATCAACAACTTCATCAAGCCCGGTCTGGAAGATTTGGCCGTCTCCCGGACGACGTTCGACTGGGGCATCCGCGTGCCGGGCGATCCGAAGCACGTAATCTACGTCTGGATCGACGCGCTCTCCAACTATATTACCGTGCTCGGCTACGGCAGCGAGGATGACAGCCGCTACCAAACGTACTGGCCTGCGGACGTGCACTTGATGAGCAAGGAGATCGTGCGCTTCCATACGATCATCTGGCCGGCGATGCTGATGGCGCTTGGTCTTCCGCTGCCGAAGAAGGTCATCGGCCACGGCTGGCTGCTGATGAAGGACGGCAAAATGTCCAAATCCAAAGGCAACGTCATGGACCCGGTTACTTTGATCGACCGCTACGGCCTCGACGCGCTCCGTTATTACTTGATGCGGGAAGTGCCGTTCGGCTCCGACGGCACGTTTACGCCGGAAAGCTTCGTGGAGCGGATCAACTTCGATCTGGCGAACGATCTCGGCAATCTGCTCAGCCGGACCGTGGCGATGATCGACAAATATTTCGGCGGCGAGGTGCAGCCGTATATCGCCGGAGCGACCGAATTCGACGCCGCCGTGCTGGAGACGGCCGAAGCGACGGTCGCCAAAGTCGAGGAAGCGATGGAAAAAATGGAGTTTTCCGTAGCGCTCTCCTCGATCTGGCAGCTTGTCAGCCGCACGAACAAATACATCGACGAGACGCAGCCGTGGAATCTCGCCAAAGATGAAACGAAGCGGGGGACGCTCGGGTCCGTACTGTACGTGCTGGCCGAATCGCTGCGCATCTCGTCCGTGCTGCTTCAGCCGTTCATGACCGAGACGCCGCGCCGCATGTGGCAGCAGCTTGGCATCGAAGCCGGCCCGCTCACCGCATGGGATACGGTGCACGCATTCGGGACGCTGCCTGCCGGCACGCGCGTGGCGAAGGGCGAAGCGATGTTCCCGCGCCTGGAGGCGGACAAGGAGATTGCGTTCATCGCGGAATCGATGAGCGGCGGAACGGCTCCTGCGGCGGAGTCCGAAGAGCCGAAGGCTGCGGATGCGAAAGCGGAGACGGCTGCCGTACCGGCGCCGGAGGCTTCCCCTGAAATCTCGATCGACGATTTCTTCAAAGTCGACCTGCGGGTGGCCGAAGTCATCGCTGCGGAACCGGTGAAGAACGCCGACAAGCTGCTGAAGCTGCAGCTCGATCTCGGCTACGAGCAGCGCCAGGTTGTGTCCGGCATCGCCAAATATTACACGCCGGAGCAAATGGTCGGCCGCAAAGTCATCTGCGTCACGAACCTGAAGCCGGTCAAGCTGCGTGGGGAATTGTCGCAGGGCATGATTTTGGCCGCATCGCAAGGAGACCGGTTGACTCTCGCGACAGTTTCCGATTCAATTCCGAACGGATCTGTGGTAAAATAAGGATTGTTCACGTGAACAATCGATAGATACCAAGGTGGGAGGCTTCTTGTATGCAGAAGAACGACGGAATGAATTATGCGCCGCAGGGGAAACCGAATCCGGTCGTGAAGCCGGGCGAGTTTGCTTTTGCCGCGATAGGGCTGGATCACGGCCATATTTACGGGATGTGCAACGGCCTGATGGAAGCGGGAGCCGATTTGGTTGCCGTCTACGACCCCGACTCGGCAAAAGTCGAAGCGTTCGTCAAGCGGTACCCGCAAGCCAAGGCCGCTGCCTCGGAGGAAGAAATCCTGCGCGATCCGAGCATTCAACTCGTAGCGGCAGCGGCCATCCCTTCGGAACGCGGAGCGCTTGGGATTCGTGTCATGAGCGCGGGAAAAGACTACTTTACCGACAAGACGCCGTTCACCGCGTTATCGCAGCTTGAAGCCGCCCGTGCGAAAGTAAAGGAAACGGGCCGGAAATACATGGTCTATTACAGCGAACGGCTGCATGTGGAAAGCGCCGTGTTCGCCGGAGAGCTGATTCAGAAGGGCGCGATCGGCCGCGTCGTGCATGTGATGGGCTGGGGCCCGCACCGTTTGAATGCGCCGAGCCGTCCGCAGTGGTTTTTCGAGCGGGAGAAATACGGCGGCATCCTGTGCGACATTGGCAGCCATCAGATCGAGCAATTCCTGTTCTACACCGGCTCCAAGGACGCCACGGTCGTTAGCAGCCGGGTAGCCAACTATAACAGCAAGCAATACCCGGAGCTGGAAGACTTCGGAGACGCCACGCTGACCGGCGATAACGGCGCAACCTTCTATTTCCGCGTCGACTGGCTGACGCCGGATGGCCTCGGCACCTGGGGCGACGGCCGGACGCTCATCGTCGGCACGGACGGGTACATCGAGCTGCGCAAATATATCGATATTGCCCGGGATAAGCAGGGCGATCACGTGTATTTGGTGAACAAGGACGGCGAGCGGCATTTCTCCGTTCATGGTGAAGTCGGCTATCCGTTCTTCGGGCAATTGATCCTCGATTGCATGCACCGAACGGAGAACGCGATGACGCAGGAGCATGCCTTCAAAGCGGCCGAATTGTGCTTGAAAGCCCAGCAGCAAGCGGTTCGCGTCGAGTAGCTTATAACCGTATAGATCGAAATACCCCTTTGCCATCATCAGGCGCAAAGGGGTATTTTTGGCTTTATCGTAATTTCTACATTTACCGTTGACAAGCGGATGGGCGGGGCGTATAATCGTCGTTGTTAATGAAAAAAATTACGATTTACGTCTCGGAGGTATTATTTCATGAAGCCAACATTCATCAAACGGACCATCCTTCCCGTGATCCTGGTTTTGCTGATTTCCACGCTGTTGTCCGCTTGCGGAGGACGTTCGCAGCCTGCGCTTGTGAACGGCAAGATCAATATCGCAGTCAGCTTTTATCCTTTATATGATTTTGCCTCCAAAATCGGCGGAGATCATGTCAACGTCGTCAATCTGGTACCGGCTGGCGTCGAGCCCCACGATTGGTCGCCGAAAAGCCGCGACATCCAGAATTTAGCCAAATCGGAATTGTTCGTCTATTTGGGCGCCGGCTTCGAGGGCTGGGTAAAGGACACGCTCGACAGCTTGAAGAAAGACAACAAGACCGTTGTGGTCGAAGCAAGCCGCGGCATCAAGCTGCTTCCCGGCACGGAAGAGGAACACGGCGATGCGAACGCCCAAGCTAAAGACGATCACGGTCACGATCACGATCACGGCAATACGGACCCGCACGTATGGCTGAGCCCGCTCAATGCCAAGCAGATGGCCCTCAACATCAAAGACGCGCTGATTCAAGTCGACGGTGTGCACAAAGCCGACTACGAAGCCAATTTCAAGAAGCTTGCCGACCGGCTTGACCAGTTGGACGGCAAGTACAAGAGCGAGCTTTCCAAGACGTCCAAGAAGGACATTGTCGTGACGCACCAATCGTTCGGGTATTTGGCCAAAGCCTACGGACTGAATCAGAAGGCGATTATGAGTCTTGCTCCGGATGCCGAACCGACGTCCAAGGATATGAAAAATATTTTGCAATTCATTAAAGACAATCAAGTCAAATATATATTCTTTGAGGAGCTTGTATCCGACAAGCTGGCCAAGACGCTTGCGAAGGACGCTGGAGTCGAAACGCTTGTCCTCAGCCCGATTGAAGGGTTGACCGAAGAGCAGGCCACAAAGGGTGACGATTATGTGTCCCTAATGGAAAACAATTTGAATAATTTAATAAAAGCATTACAATAAGAAGCGAGACCTTCCGTATAAGGAGCTTAGTCATGCAAACGAATGCTTGCTTTGGATGTCATCAACAGATCGTGACGATCGATGAAATCTTTTTTTCTTATGAAAATAAATCCGTGATCAGCGGCTTGAACTTCTCGATTCTGGAGCGCGATTTCGTTGGATTGGTCGGTTCCAACGGCGCAGGCAAGACGACGCTGCTCAAGATGATCGTCGGGCTGCTGAAGCCGGCCCGCGGCGAAATCCGTCTCTTCGGCCAGCCGGTCGGCCAATTCCGCGACTGGGAGCGCGTCGGGTACGTGCCGCAGAAAAATGCGTTGAATCCGCTGTTCCCGGCTACGGTCCGCGAAGTCGTAACCTCCGGACTGTTCGGCAAGAAAAATATGTTCCGCCGTCTGACCAAGCAGGAGCGCAGCAAAACGGACGATGCGCTCTACGCGATGCGGA
Source organism: Paenibacillus sp. MZ04-78.2 (assembly GCF_024213375.1). Taxonomy (GTDB): domain Bacteria; phylum Bacillota; class Bacilli; order Paenibacillales; family NBRC-103111; genus Paenibacillus_G. The sequence continues at coordinate 129,706 of NZ_JANAVJ010000007.1, forward strand.
TCGAAGATTTGGCGGACCGGCGGATCGGCCAATTGTCCGGCGGCCAGCAGCAGCGGGTATTCCTCGCCCGGGCGCTAATTAACAACCCGGAGCTGCTTATTCTGGACGAGCCTACCGTCGGCATCGACGCCGAGACGCAGGCCGGCTTTTTCCGCATGATCAGGCATATGCACCAGCATCATCACATCACGTTTATCATGGTAACGCACGATATGGATATGATCCAGTCGTATCTCGGGGAGGACTCGGTGCAGAAGAGCGGCGGCCTATCGTTCTACGTCAAGCATACGCACGAGCCGGAAAATTGCCGCGAAACCGATCTGACCCACTCGATGCAGCAGCTTAGAGAGACAATTGAAGTATAACCCTGACCGGATAACGACGGCAGGATGCAGCGGGAAGATAGGAGAGAACTGGCTTTGGACATCTTTAGCGAATACTTTTTTCAGCGGGCGCTGATCGGCGGCTTGTTAATCGGCTTGACTGCTCCGCTTATGGGCGTATTTCTCGTGCTGCGCCGCTTGTCGATGATCGGAGACACGCTTGCGCACGTATCGATCGCGGGTGTTGCGCTCGGATTTCTGATCAACGTTTACCCGATCGGCGTCGGGCTGCTATTCGCCTTGCTGGCCTCGTTCGGGATTGAGCGGCTGCGCAAAGCGTACAAGACCTACGCCGAACTGTCGATCGCGATTATTATGTCGGGCGGCGTTGCGCTTGCTACCCTGCTGTTCACAATCGGCAAAGGCTTCAACATAAACGTTATGAGCTATTTCTTCGGCAGCATTTACACGCTGGACAATACCGACCTCTGGGTCGTCGGCGGCGTTGCGGCCATCGTCGTAGCCTTCGTGCTCATCAATTACAAAGAAATGTTCCTGCTGTTCTTCGACGAAGACGCGGCCGGCGTAAGCGGTCTGCCGCTTCGCTTCTATAATATTATGATCACAATGCTGACGGCGCTGGTCATCAGCGTCTCGATCAAAATCGTGGGGGCGCTGCTCGTTTCCTCGCTGCTGACGATTCCGGTCGCCTGCAGCCTGCTCGTCGCCCGCAGCTTCAAGCACTCGATCTTCTGGTCGATTCTGTTCTCCGAGCTTGCGGTCATTGTCGGGCTTGTCTCCGCAGGTGTGTGGGATTTGGCGCCGGGAGCGACGGTCGTGCTGCTGCTGATCGCGATGCTCGTCGGCATTTTGACGGTAAAACGGGGACTTCGCATGTAAGTAGAAAGAATAAAAAAGGGTGGTGAACGGTAGCTGTGGAACTTAACATTTGGATCGCGCTGTGGGCTGGCTTCGCTTCTTTCATATCGCCCTGCAGCCTGCCGCTGTATCCTTCGTATTTGTCCTACATAACCGGTGTTTCCGTCGGGAAGCTCAAGGATGAGCAGAGTAACAAAGAAATCCGGTTCAAGCTGATTACCCATACGCTCTTCTTCATTCTTGGATTCTCCATTATTTTCTACACGCTGGGACTTGGGGCGAACGTCATCGCCAACGCCTTTATCGATTACCGCGATTTGCTCCGGCAAATTTCGGCGATCATGATCTTTGTGATGGGACTGTTTTTGCTCGGCATTTTTCAACCGCAGTGGCTTATGCGCGAGCGCAAGCTGCAGCTCAAGTCGAAGCCTGCCGGTTACCTCGGCTCATTGCTGATCGGTATCGGCTTCGCCGCAGGATGGTCGCCCTGCATCGGCCCGATTTTGTCCGCGATGCTGATGCTGGCGGCAACCGAACCGAATTCCTGGCTGCCGCTCGTTTCCGCTTATTCGCTTGGCTTCGCGATCCCGTTCTTCGTCCTTGCGTTCTTCATCGGATCAACCAAATGGATCTTGAAGTATTCCGCCGCCATGATGAAAGTAGGCGGAGCCGTGATGCTTGCCGTGGCCGTGCTGCTGTACACGGATCAAATGACCCGGATCACGATCTGGCTGCAGGGCATTACGCCTTCCTGGATGGGCTAACGCTCAGGTAAAATAATCGATCTTCGCTTTCGGAAAATGGGCGAAGATGCGTTCGCTGATGAATTCGCGCAGCGCCGTGGCCTGTTCGTCAGGATAGACGTATTTGCCCTGGCCCCATCGTCCCCATTTGTATTTCCGCTTGGCTTCGTCCATCTCCAGCTTCGTCTTCGGATAGCGCTGGTGAATGATGTTTTTGGCCGTTTTCGTAAAGCGGTGTTGAATCAATTCGAATGTCAAATCAGAGGTCGCTTCCGGCGGAAGGGCCTCTTTCAATTTGTGCAGCAGCTCGCCGTACCCTTCTTCCCAGCCTTCGTGCCAGATAATCGGAGCGATGATGAAGCCGAGCGGATATCCGGCCTTGGCGACTTTGCCGGCCGCCTCGATGCGCTCGTAGAAGCTGGAGGTCGCCGGTTCGAAGTGTTTGATGACATAATCCGCATTGACGCTGAACCGGAACCGGGTATGACCGTTATGCTTGGCATCCAGCAGCGGTTCCACGTGGTGAAATTTCGTGACGAACCGAAGTCTGCCGAGCGGTTCCTGCCCCATAAATTCGATATATTCCTTGAGTGAGCCCGAGATATGCTCAAGCCCGACCGGGTCCGACGTACAGGCGGCCTCGAAGCGAGTAATTTCCGGCGCTCGTTCTTCGATATACTGCTTGGCGTGCTTCAAAATATCGTCGGTATTGACATAGACCCGGATATAAGGCTTCGCCCCGAGCGTCGTTTGCAGATAGCAGTAATGGCAGTGCGCCATACAGCCTGTCGCAATCGGGATGGCATACTCAGCAGACGGCTTGGACGTATCGAATTTCAGCGTCTTGCGAATTCCGACGACCAGCGTCCGTTTGGCAATCCGGTATTTCTCCAGATCGCTCTCACCCGGAAGGTTTGTGATCCGGTTGTGGGAGGTTGTCATGCGGATCGGAAGCCCTTCCTTCAGCGCCCATTCGTGGATTCGCTTGCCTTTGGGGTAGTCCAAGGCGGCGGGCTCGAAATAGACGAGCTCCGGGACAAACACTTGCGTCTGGCGGATCGGGGGTGTGAGCAGCTCCGTGGCCATGTGCGAAATCCCTCCTGATGGTACGAATTGTATCGGACTTGCTTACGGAATGTGGCTGTGATATAGTTAAAAACGCTTATAATTGACCTTAGGATGCTTCATCGGCGCTCTGCGCACACATGGGAATTTGCTGCGCTGCACATGAGGTTTTGTCCTTCACAGCAAAGCTTGCTTTGCATAAATCAGACGGTGTATCATAAAAGTACCGAGATTCGTCTTTGGAACACGGGAGGAACGCGGAATGGCTACGCCCAGTATGGAAGATTATTTGGAACGCATTTATAAATTAATCGATGAGAAAGGGTATGCGCGCGTTTCCGATATCGCCGAAGGACTTGAGGTCCATCCGTCTTCGGTGACGAAAATGATTCAAAAGCTCGACAAAGACAACTACTTAATTTATGAAAAATACCGCGGCCTTGTGCTGACATCGAAAGGGCAAAAGGTCGGAAAGCGGCTGGTGGACCGCCATCACCTGCTGGAAGAATTTTTGACGATGATCGGCGTATCGGATGAAAATATTTATAAGGACGTCGAAGGCATCGAGCATCACTTGAGCTGGGACTCCATCACATGCATCGAAACGCTGGTGGAATATTTCAAGCGTGACACTACCCGCGGCGAAGAACTGCTGCGCCTCCGAAAAGAGCTGGAAGAATCGTAAGTCTCCGAAATATGGGGGCTTTTTTCTTTTTCAGGCATAAGGACAATTCGTCCCCTCATACATACTCTTGGAGAGACTTTGCGGGAAGAGGGGATGCGGGGTGAGAATCAATGCGGTGTTTGAAGGCGGCGGCGTGAAGGGAATCGCGCTTGCGGGGGCCGTGTCGGCGGTAGAGCAGCTCGGACATTCGTTTCATCAGGTGGCGGGGACGTCCTCCGGGGCCATCGTCGCTTCGTTGGTAGCGGCGGGATACCGTGCGGACGAGATGAAGGAGGTTATCGAAGCGACGCCTTTTCGCGCGTTCCTGCAGCGTTCCCGAGTCTTCGATACGAAGCTGGTCGGCCCGTTGGCCCGTTTGTTTGTCAAAAAAGGCCTGTATTCCGGAGAAGCGCTGGAGCATTGGATTCATAAGCTGCTGCTAGCCAAGGGCATCCGCACGTTCGGCGATCTGAAGTCGAATCAGCTTCGCATTATCGCCTCCGACATCTCCAGCCGCAAATTGCTCGTCCTGCCGGACGACATCGCCCATTACGGCATCGATCCCCGCCGGCTCATGATCGCGAAAGCCGTTCGGATGAGCACGGCGATTCCTTACTTCTTCGATCCGGTGATCATCCGCAAATCGTTCGAGCACCGTCTGCCCGGAGAAAAGTTCATCGATCAGTTCGTATATATCGTGGACGGAGGACTGCTGAGCAACTTTCCGCTTTGGATCTTCGATTCGACGGAAGCGCCGCCGATCGATCAGATGATCCCGACCATCGGCTTCCAAATGGTGGGCCGCGGCACCGGGCAGCCGAACGCCATTCACGGTCCGGTCAGCATGATGCGGGCCTTGTTCTCGACCATGCTGGAGGCACACGACGACCGCTATATCCAAGAGACGAACCGGTTCCGTACGGTTAAAATTCCGACGCTCGGCGTTAGCATCACCGACTTCGACATATCGACCGAACAGAGCCTGAAGCTATTCGAATCCGGGCAGCGGGCGACGCACTCATTTTTCTCGCATTGGAAGATGACCGAGTACAAGCACAACTATTTGACCCACGTCTGCCGGGTTCCGAACCGCTATTCCAAGAAAGCATGAAAAAACAAAAGCGGCAAGCGCTCTTGAGAAGAGGCTGCCGCTTTAAATTAATGGTATTTGGGCGGTTCGTCCGAGCTGTCCTTATTGCCTTGAATGACGCGGAACGTTGCGTTGCGCCGCTTCCCTTTTTGAAACCGGGAGGAGGACGGCTGTTTCGGTTGTCTCCATCGGCTCGGCGGGAACTTGTACAGGAAGAAAATCACGCCGAATACGAGAATCGGGATAATAAACGTGCCCGGATTGGACAAGACGCTAGCCAGTATCCCGATGGCGATCAAGCCGAAGATCACGTAAGCGACCGTACTGTTGCGGTTTCTCATGCAGGACCCCTCCTTATCTTAGGTCAAATTTGCCGGTCGAGCTCCCGCATCCGGTTGAAGGAGGCAATGGAGACTTCCACTTGGGAATCGTCCGGTTCTTTGGTCGTGAGCAATTGCAGCCACAGACCGGGATAGCCGAGGAAACGAAGCACCGGAATGTCCCGCAGGCTGTTGGTGAACCGCAAAACTTCGTAGGACACGCCGATTACAAGCGGAAGCAGCACGATCCGTTGAATGACCCGCTCCAGAAACGAATCGTATTGAAAGAACGAGTAAATGACGACTCCGACGAGGACCGTAAAGACGATGAAGCTGCTGCCGCACCGGTAATGCAGCGTGCTGAACTTTTGCACGTTTTGTACGGTCAGCTCCAGACCTGCTTCGTAAGCGCTAATGACTTTATGTTCGGCTCCGTGGTATTGAAATAAACGTCTGATCATTGGTGTAAGCGAAATAAAATAAATATACCCGACAAGCAAAATAATCTTGATCAAGCCTTCGATCAGGTTATGCCCAATCTGGTTCTGGAACAAACTTCCGAACAGCACCTGCTCAATCGCCGGCGGCACAAGCGTGAACACGAACTTGCCGAATAAAAAGGATAAAATCCCGACGACCGCCACCCCGAGAATCATGGAAATTTTACCAGTCACCGATTCCTTCTTTTCTTCCTTAACGACACCTTCTTCCTCGGCAAACACCTCCGCCGAAAAATTCAAGTGCTGCGCCCCTTTGGCGCTTGCTTCTACAATACCTACAATTCCCCGGACGAACGGGATCTTCTTCAGCGTCTGGACCCAGCCGATTTCTTTTCTGGGTACCTCAAGATAATGGATGGTATTATCTTTTCGGCGTACCGCCGTAACGTTCACCTTCTGGCCGGCAAACATGACGCCTTCAATCACGGCTTGGCCACCGTAAACGGCATTGGGTTGATTCTTTTCCGACAATACGATACACCTTCTTCTACTATGAATAAATTACGATAAATGATGCCATATCTGTATTTTAGCGAATCCGCCGTCATATTGCCACTTGTTTATCGTTAAGGCTGAGAAGACTCCCTCTTCGATAAGGGGGAGATGAATCAGCATCTCTTGTGCACGCATGCGAACATATGTGCTATAATTGTCATGAAATCACCAAAGGAGATAAGTCTCGCATGTTGCATCATAAAGCTTTTCGCTTTCGCATCTACCCTACAGAGGAGCAAACGACGCTGATCCATCAGATGTTTGGCTGCGCTCGCTTTGTCTTTAACCACTTCCTTGCGAGGTGGAACGACACCTTCCAAGAAACAGGCAGAGGCTTGTCTTACCAGAGCTGTGCAACCGGGCTGCAAGCGTTGAAAAAGGAATGGCCTTGGCTCAAGGACGCGGACAGCATTGCTTTGCAATCCGCCGTTCGCAGCCTGGCGGATGCTTTTGATCGCTTCTTTCGAAAACAAAACGATCCGCCTCGTTTCAAGAGCAAACGCAATCCCGTCCAAAGCTACACCACGAAGTTTACGAACGGCAATATTGCCGTTGCCCGTGATCTGCTTGAAACTTCCGAAGCTGGGATGGGTGCGCTTGGCCAAGTCCCGTGAAATCGAAGGACGGATTTTGTCTGCTACGGTGCGTCGAAACGGCACAGGCAAGTACTTCGCTTCGATCCTGTGTGAAGTAGACATCCAGCCGCTTCCTCACGTGGGTACCGCCATCGGCATAGACCTCGGCATCAAGTCGTTTGCCGTTTGCAGCAGCGGAGAAAGCGTTGCGAGTCCCAAGCCCCTGCGCACCTACGAAAAGCAACTTGCGTTTTGGCAGCGACGTTTGTCTCGTCGCCTAAAAGGTGGATCGAACTATCGAAAAGCGAAACAAAAAGTCGCTCGCATGCATGAGCGAATCGCTAACGCTCGGCAAGACTTTCTACATCAGCTCCGGGCCAAGTGGATCCGTGAAAACCAAACGATCTGTCTGGAAGATTTGCAGGTTCGAAGTCTAATGAAAAATCACAAGTTAGCCAAGTCCATTGCTGAAGCAAGCTGGTCAACCCTTCGCACGATGCTGGAATATAAAGCAACGTGGTATGGTCGCACGATCAGCATGGTCGCCAAAAACTATCCAAGCAGTCAGCTTTGTCATGGTTGCCAATCGCGTAACCCCGAAGTGAAAAATCTAAACTTGCGAGCGTGGACGTGTTCAGGATGCGGCACGCACCATGACCGTGACCACAATGCCAGCATGAACATCTTGCAAGAAGGACTGCGTTTGTTGGCGAAGACCAACTGAACTGCGGGAACCGCAGGGATCGCTTGCTCAAGAAGAGAAGGATGCTTCTCTGTTCGCAAGAATCCCCCACCTCAGCGCCATTAACTCAGGTGGTGGGAGTGTTCAACGGTGGAACTTTTGCACATACTAGTGGATATCCGAATGCAAAAAGGACTGCGTTTGTTGGCGAAGACCAGCTGAACTGCGGGAACCGCAGGGATCGCTTGCTCAAGAAGGGAAGGATGCTTCTCTGTTCGCAAGAATCCCCCACCTCAGCGCCATTAGCGCAGGTGGTGGGAGTGTTCAACAGTGGAACTTTTGCACATACTAGTGGATATCCGAAATCGAGGGAGGATTTGGGCATGAATCGCCAAAGCGATAAGAAGCCACGTACGAATCGATGGAATTTCGCGGTATATATCGGTTTTTTCGCCGGGCTGATCTGGGGCGGGGTGCAAATACTGGCCAACTATTTTCATTTTACTTCGTTATCGCCGGGATTTTTACTTGAGCCCTTGTACAAGCATTCTTACCTGATGACATGGCGGGGATATTTGCTGGGGTGGCTGGCATTTATCGCCCTGTCCGTCGTTGCCGCTATATTGTATGCGATGTTATTCGCCAAAGCGTTCGGCCCGTGGTGTGGAATCGGATATGGCGTCGCCTGGTGGGCGTTCTTGTTCCTGTTGCTAGGACCGGTGACCGGGATGATGCATTGGATTGCCTATCTGGATCTGAACACGGTGGTGACCCAAGCGTGCCTGTTCGTGCTATGGGGATTGTTTATCGGCTATTCGATCAGCTTCGAATTTACGGACGAGCAGGAGCGAGAGCCTTTTGCCGGAGGCCGGGACGAGCCGGAGTTAACATGAACTCGTGCGGCTTGCGGACTGTCGCAGGCTGTACGCTTTCGCATCTACCGTGCATTGATGTGCATTTCGTATCACCTAAACATTGGTAAACCGCTTTATTCGGCCGCCTGAGCCCGCAAAAAAAAGTTCTCAAACCGGGGAAGGTTATGGTAAAATGGCTAAGTGTGTGCGGATTTATCAGGTTGGGAGGTTTCACGGATGAAGCACATTTTGTTGTTGAACGGGCCGAATTTGAACATGCTTGGCATCCGGGAGCCCGGCATCTACGGGAGCTTGTCGCTTCAAACGATAACGGACAGGCTGACCAGGCTGGCGGAGGAGCTCGGGGTCGGATTGGAATGCTACCAGTCGAATCACGAAGGGGATCTGATCGACCGCATTCATGCCGCCTACGGGAAGAAAGCCGGCATCTTGTTCAATCCGGGAGCGTTCACGCATTACAGCTATGCGATCCGCGATGCCATCAGCACTGTGGGCATCCCGACGGTTGAAGTACATATTTCGAACATTCATAAAAGGGAAGCTTTCCGCCACGTATCGGTAATCGCCCCGGTAGCCGTGGGCCAAATCGCGGGTTTCGGCGCGAACAGCTACGAGCTGGGCTTGCGTGCGCTGGTCCAGTATATTGATAGTGCGGAGGGATAGTAAATGCAGCAACAACGAATCGGGCGGCTGCGCAGCCTCTTGGAACAAAAAGGCTTGCCGGCGTTGCTCATCACGAATGCGACGAACCGGAAATATATGACCGGCTTCTCCGGATCGGCAGGCTACGTGCTCATGACGGCCGATCGGGCCGTTTTGCTGACCGATTTTCGTTACGTGACACAGGCATCGGAGCAAGCGGCCGGCTACGAGATCATCGAGCATGGACCCAAGGTCGTGGAATCGATTAACGATCTGCTTCGCAAGTGGGGTATTAACAAGCTTGGCTTCGAGCAAACTGACCTCAGCTATGGTACCTACAGCAGTTACGCCGAAGCGCTCGGCGGGATCGAATTCGTGCCGACCGGCGGGCTGGTCGAATTGCTGCGCATGGTCAAGGACGACGAAGAGATCGCCATCATGCAGCAGGCGGCCGATCTGGCGGACCGCACGTTTGTCCACATTCTCGGGCTGCTGAAGTCCGGGCTCAAAGAGCTGGACATTTCACTCGAAATCGAGATGTTCGTGCGCAAGCATGGCGCCGCTTCGACTTCGTTCGAAACGATCGTCGCTTCCGGCGAACGCTCTGCGCTGCCGCACGGCAAAGCCAGCGACAAAATTATCGGGACCGGCGAATTTGTAACGCTCGATTTCGGAGCCTATTACAAAAACTACTGTTCCGACATTACCCGTACGGTGATCGTTGGTATGCCGACAGATAAACACCGCGACATCTACAAGATCGTTCTCGAAGCGCAAATGGAAGCGCTCGAGCGCATCAAGCCGGGAATGACCGGCACTGAAGCGGATGCCGTCGCACGCGATATTATCAAGCGTTACGGCTACGGCGACTATTTCGGCCACGGCACCGGTCACGGGCTCGGGATGGAGGTTCACGAATCGCCGCGGCTGTCGGTGCAGGGCGATGTCGTACTGACTCCAGGCATGGTCGTTACCGTGGAACCAGGTATTTACTTGCCGGGCTTCGGCGGCGTTCGGATCGAGGACGATATCGTCATCACGGAAACAGGCAATCGGAGGTTAACGCAATCCAGCAAAGACTTGATTGTGATACCATAACTTTATGCAACTTGGTAGCGGCACTGTCGTCTGCTCACATTTTAGGGAGGTTTTTGTAGTGATTTCAGTTAACGATTTTAAAACAGGCTTAACCATCGAAGTAGACGGCGATTTGTTCACCGTTGTCGATTTCCAGCACGTTAAACCGGGTAAAGGCGCTGCCTTCGTCCGTTCCAAGCTGAAAAACCTGCGCAACGGCAACACCGTCGAGCGTACGTTCCGCGCCGGTGAGAACGTGAGCCGCGCTCACATCGAAAACCGTCAAATGCAATATCTGTATGCCAGCGGCAAAGAGCATACGTTTATGGATACGGAATCGTTCGACCAGATCAATCTGGAAGATAAGCAAATCAAGTGGGAACTGAACTTCCTCAAAGAAAACATGAACATCCACATCATGAGCTACCAAGGCGAGATCCTCGGGATCAACCTGCCGAACAGCGTTGAGCTGAAGGTTATCGAAACTGAGCCGGGCATCAAAGGCAACACGGCGCAAGGCGCGACCAAGAGCGCGAAAGTCGAAACCGGCTTGAACGTTCACGTGCCGCTCTTCATCAACGAAGGCGACGTGCTCTTGATCGACACCCGCGAGGGCCAATACATTTCCCGCGCTTAATGAGCGGTGGAAAATCCTTACCTTTCTTTGGAGAGGTAAGGATTTTTTGTTGTATGAAGAGACGCTAGGAATTATACAGCATGCTTGTTGAAGAGGATATGTGAACCCTGTTCTGGCGAGAGGGACTCGTATGTTCAAAAGAACAGGTAAATCTGACGGTTTAACCGCCGGACAAGATTTTGCTTAAAGAAACTCCGTCTTTGAGACCTTGCTCATACATGATCGTTTCGGCGAGCCCTTGCAGGATATTGGATTTTCATCCATATTCGTACAGAAACATTTTGGAATCATCGGGTAATTATGTCAAGAGAACACGAAAATAATTTTGATAAACTAAATTTTAGTCGCTATAATTGAAGAAAAGTTTAGATTTTTGAAAGGAATAAATGAATGATAAGCTACAAGCCGTTACAGAAATTACTGATCGATCGAGATATAAAAAAGCAAGAATTAATGAAGAGGACAGGGATTTCATCTGCGACCATGGCGAAGTTGAACACCAACGAGTATGTATCATTAGAGGTAATCGATAAAATTTGTGCAGCATTGAATTGTCAGCCCGGAGAGTTGCTGGAATATATAGGTGAAGAAGCGAATAAGTAAGAAGGAAATTTTCGGAGCAGAACCTGCGGCTCTACATCGGGGTCAGCATGAATATTTTCTAAGGTTAATCAGAAGATGAATGAAGACATTTTGCGATATCCAATCGGCCAGTTTAACCCAGTGACGACTACGTCAGAGGAGGAACGTAAAGCAACGTATGGGTGTTGCCCGGCGGAAGAGCAGAAATTAACGAGGAGACGGCCAAGACGGCCAAGACGGTCATTCGGGAATTTGCTTAAGAAGTTGGGCAGTGCAAAGGATTTGAAATATTTGGCGGACTGGTGCTTTCCTAAACAATTTCTCGAGTCTGCTCTATGGTCGAAAGGATGATATAAGCCATGTAAGACTGTGCGGGGAATAAAGACTACGCTGCATTCGCGCGGCGGAACCTCGGAAAACGTTACGAATCAAGTAAGGGAGGACAATAATGGATATCCATCAATCCATTTTACGAAGATTGCTGCCTGACGATAAGGAGCTTTTAATTACATCTTCTGATGAAATAATAGATCACGTCGCTTCAAATATGTACAGCCGGGAAAACATTCAACTCAAGGATGAAGAGGTTTTCTTCAAGCTTCCGGCTCTACTTCGGGACATTGTGCTGCTCGTCGATTTCGATACGGAACTAAATATGAACGGCATGCTGGGATTTTTGGAAAACTCGACCGGAAAATATCTTAACGAGACAATCGAAGTGCTGGAGCGCATCGGAGCGGTTCATGATGCGAACGCATTGATAGACATCAAACGGATTCTTGAAGACTACAATTTGAGCACCGGGCGGCTGCATCGCAATCTGCAGGACTTGGAGCTGTATGAAATCAATCATTTCGAGCAAGCCCATGCTAATGTGGATGATGAATTTTTCGCAAAAATCCAGTACGCCGCTGAGAAATTAACTATTGATAGTCAGGAAGATAATATATTCAATCATCTAATTGCCTATATCAAGGCTAATAAAAAGAGCTTCTTCGAAGACGTGCAGGCTATTCGGTGACTTAACGAAAAAGGAAGAAAAGGATGGATTCCATGCCGATTGACAAACAAAGCTTGATCGACCAATTGACCAAACTGGCGTCCTGCGAGCTTTCTCCCGAAGACTGGATGACCTGGTGGAACGATCACGACGAGCAGTTGCAAGTGTTCTTGAGCAGAGGCGACTATTTGCGAATCAAACCCCGCACTCACGGCATGCGCTGGGTATCTATACTGGCCAGTCAAAATGGCGCCGTTCAATATTTGGAAAGCAACAACATTCCATTCGCCAAATCCGATCGGTATCAGGAGAACTACAAGAAAGAGCTGGACGAATTCGTCAAGGCGAAAAAGGAACGAAATAAACGGAAATGGAAGCAGTTGCAGGAGGAGCACCCCCGGCTTATCGAAGCGTATCCCAAATTTGCAAATTCGTTAAAAAACGGTTTTTCCGAAGACGACAGCTTCGAAGCGAACGCAACCATCCAGGATATAAAAGAATGCGAGCGTTTGATGAACATTCAGTTGCCCCAAGACGTGGCTAATTTTTTCCTGACCGTTTCGCGAATTTCATTGGAAGGTATTCAAATTGTACTGGGCGATGTGTATATGCTCGATTTGTCAGGCAAACGATATGGCGTCCTCGGCGAGTTTTGGAAAGAAGCGGACGGAGATTTGATTCTGTTCGATGGCTCCGGGAGTAATACCGCTACGACCTTCTACTATTACGCCCATGAGGAGAATAAAGTGAAACCGCTCGCCAAGAGCCCGGAAGAACTTATGGAAAAAGTGTTTGCCCGTTACCTTCGAAGCCTATAGATACTATCGTCTTTAGTTCAACTCATATAGAAAATATCTGCTTGGAGGTTCGATCATGGAAGAGATAAAGCTGCAATCGACTACCGTAAAGCTACTCCTAGGAGATATTACAAAAATAGCCGCGGATGTCATCGTGAATGCCGCGAATACAAGTTTGCTTGGCGGTGGCGGGGTTGACGGAGCCATTCATAGAGCCGGCGGCAAGCAGATTTTGGAGGAATGCAGGAAGATCAGAGATCAGCAGGGCGGCTGCCAGATCGGAGAAGCCGTTGTGACGACAGCGGGAAATTTACCGGCGTCATTTGTGATTCACACCGTAGGACCAGTGTGGAACGGCGGAAAGAGCGGCGAGGAACAGAAGTTGATGAACTGCTATGTAAATACATTGAATTTGGCCGGCAAAAATCATGCCCGCAGTATCGCTTTTCCTAATATCAGCACCGGCATTTATCGATTTCCGAAGGCTTTGGCGGCTAAAATTGCATTAGAGGCAGTATCCAATTTCATCCGTAGCCATCACGAGTCGAGTCTAGAGCAGATTTTGTTCGTCTGCTTCGATGAGGAAAATTACCGGATTTATCGGGAGCGTTTGCGGGAGTATGTGACATAAAAGAATTTAGAGTTTTCGGAAAAGATGGGAAGGAAGTGCATGGAAGTTTGAAGCGGTAATGAATAATGGTGCTACAGTTGATGGAAATTTGCTGTGCGACGAGTGCTTGCCAGAAGACCATAGATGGTCGTTTTAGCTATAGGTTAAGGTTAGTCGCCGTCAATTAATTGGATGTCCATGCAATTGAGCAAAGATATCGCTTCGGGCAGTGTAAATTTGGCTTTCCGGATTGGATTGAGTCCCGGGTCGATCATGTAGTTCGTTGCAAAGGAGAAGTCCGCGGCCGTCAAGTTCGTCCGGTCAAATAGACTTTCGGAGAAATCCGTAGAGCTCATGTTCGCTTCCGTAAGGTCGGCTTCCCTGAAATCTACGTTCTTTGCCGTGCATCTTGTGATTACGCACTTCGGCAGCGTCAGTCCGATGAAAGTGGAATGACTTAGGGTGCATTCTTCGAACCGCAGCAGACCGGACCCGATTTTTCGGGGCGGAGTCATCTCGGACCAGTTGATACCGATCAACTTGGAATGGGTGAAGGAAACCTGGGAGAAATCGCTGTCGAGTACTTGAATTAAACTTAAATTACAGTTCTCAAAGGTACATCCCGAAAATTTGCAGTCTTTAAAGACCGTCTCGCTGAAATCGCATTTGGTAAATGTGCAATCGTAGAACCGGACCGAGGTTACTTCCTTCTGCGAGTATTGGGCCTCCAAAAAGTGCTCATCGTAATATTCTTCTTCTATAAACAAAACGCATCACGTTCCTTAGAGGTGATTGGATCATAATTCTTCCCCAGTATACCATACTTTAGTCCATCTGGAGCAGACGGCTCTTTTGTATTAATATGGAATTGTTTGGATTGCACGTATGCCAATCGCGCAAGCGGTTTGTTTGAACAGCGATCGGTCAGCTTATAAAAAGATAGAGATTGCGCTGTACAGCAGTAATAACCCCATGGCGATATGAAAGGGCTGTTCGTAGTTGGACAAAAACTTTTGAAACAACGAACCGAACACCGCCCACATGAACGTTGACAAGAATCCGACAAACGCAAGCAGCATGGAAAAGAGCAGCAAGCTAAGGCCGGACTTGTAGAACGGAATGACGAAGGTGGAGATGGCCGTGATCCCGTACAAAATCCCCTTGGGGTTAATAAATTGCAAAATAAATCCCGTAAAGAACGAGTTTAATGTGTCGGTAACTTGTTCTTTATTTTGCGTTTTATGAACTTTCATAATTTTGAAGGCGAGATAGGCCATATACAGACTCCCCAACAGGTTCATCACGATTTGAATCCGCGGGATATAGTTGTATAAAACCAGATTGAAAAAGCTGGACAACAGCATAATAGCAAAAAATCCGACGGTGACGCCAAAAATAAACCGAAATGTTTTTCTTAGCCCGTATTTATTCGCGTTGGACATCGCCATGATGTTATTGGGGCCGGGCGTGAAGCTCGTCGCTATGATGTACGACAGGAAAGGAAGGATAAGCATAATTCGCACCTCTATGTATGTTATAGTGAATTAATCGTATGTTATGACATATATTCGTGCGTTATGATTATACAACAATAAGGTTATATTGCACAACCGTCATTTCAAGGGAGTTTGCATGCGTTTTTTTGTGGGCGTTTGAACAGGATGGACGGAACTTTGGAGCTGGGCACGGGCCGACGATCAGGGGACAGTGGATATGGCGGAGTATGGAATCCGGGCCGAAGCAGCGGCTGCTGCGGCCCGCGAAGCGTGGTGGACTGCACTGAGCTTTTCGCAAAGAAACCTTGCCTGATGGGGCAAGGTTTTTCTTATCATTCGTATTCGCGACCCAACTGATAAGCGCGTTCCAACAAACTCGCAATATGCTCCTTCGATTCCGATAGGGTGTCGCATAGTAGCTCAACCCTGGATTCCTGCACGCGGGCGTAGCCGGAAACCGCTACATTGAGATAGTGCGTCAGCATCTCCTCGCGGTTGTATTTTGACACATGCTCTTGATCCCCGCCGGTCAGGCAGATCCACAGCACTTTTTTATTACTCACTTTCCCGAACAGCCCCATGTTCCATACTTTGTCCAAGTACCCTTTAAGCATCGCAGGCACGCTGTACTGCCATAACGGGAACACGAAAACAAGCGTGTCCGCCGCTAGAATCCGGTCCATTTCCTTGCGAACCTCGGGAGGGTAGATTTTGTCCGGATTGATCCAATCTTTCTCATCTTCAGCCGTATATATAGGATTGAATCCGTCGTGGTACAAGTCCAACAGATCGACTTCATGGTTGTTTTGCTTCAAGCCTTCCATAAAACGGTTCATTACAGCGTGCGTAAGCGAATTTTGGCGGGGATGAGTAACGGTGACAAGAGCTCTCATAGGTTAACGACCTTCCTTTATGTATTTCCCGGCGGCTTCAACGGATAACGGTTCGATGCGGTAGTCAATGGCCGGTTACAGATGTTATTATGGAGGATATAAAATATAGTGTGAAGTACGCACTTCAAAGTGCAGTAGGCACCTTCAGGTACTGTAGTATCCTTTTTATACTGATCTATTACCTTGGGCAGGCGGGAGAGTGTAACCTTGAAGAAATATCGCATTGGAGTAGAGGTCACGCTGGAAGTCATCGGGGGAAAATGGAAAAGCATCATCCTATACCATTTGACAACCGGCAAAAAGCGCACCAATGAGCTGAGAAGATTAATTCCCGATATCACCCAAAAGATGCTGACACAGCAGCTTCGTGAGCTCGAAAAGGATGGCATCATCCACCGAATTGTTTACCATGAAATCCCTCCCAAAGTGGAGTATGAGCTTAGCGAATACGGTTGGAGCCTGAAAACGGTTCTGAAAAGCTTTTGTTTATGGGGAGAAAAGCATTTGGATAAAGTTTATGGAGACAGATCGGCCGTCTTGGATGATTGTCCGGACTATACCTATGAGCACATTTAACGAGAGCTCCGCACGGCGATGGAGAGCCCGGATTGCTTATACCGTAGCCGTTTTCGCTGCTATGGCGTTGGGCTTAGGGTCCAGAGCGTTCGCCGACCATTTGCCTGTCTTCGTAGTTGATCATTTTGGCGATGCATTGTGGGCCTCCATGATTTACTTTGGTTTTCGCGTATGCTTTGTACATAAGAAGATTTCTTTCGCGTTGTGGTGCAGCCTCGCGTTTTGCTTTGCGATCGAGTTCAGCCAGCTGTACCAGGCTGGTTGGATCAATCGGATCCGGGAAACCACCCTTGGGGTGCTGGTATTGGGAAAAGGCTTTTTGACGGCGGACCTCGTGCGGTATAGCGCGGGAATTGCCGTCTCTTCCCTGCTCGACATGGCTTGGCATTGGCGCAAGCGCTCGTGATTTTGACGGATGTCCGCCCGGGATGTCGGATGAAAGCTTCGCGCACGACACGGCGATGATCGAGAGCGACTTGCGAACGCTAAAGCGAATCATGGAAAAGTAGTTTTTTTGAACGGGGAATAACCGCGAATCGATGCATGATGGGTCAATGAGCGGTTTTTCTTTTTGCATAAGGGCATGGTACAACGGATAGTAAAGGGGTCACGATGTTATGTATGAACTGTCGCGGGATCAATTTTATAAGATTGCGCCCCTTCTTGAAAATGGTCATCCTCATCCGGAGGTTCAGTCCATTGTAGAAAACAATAATCCGGGGTGGATATTTACCGATCGAATCGACTCGCCAAGAACTGCCTTAGTTTGGAACAAGGGGATGAAAGGATTTTACCTTATCGGAGACGAATCCAATGATGCTTTTACCGACAAGCTTGATGGCTTTATTGGAAACAGTATTGCGCCGAGGATGAGGGAACTTGGCATGAACTATTTTGAAGTTTCGGGCCATCATGATCGATGGAGCCTGAATTCGTTATTTGCTGCGAGGGAACTGCATCTATGGGATCAAATTGTGTACATGTTATCCTATTCTGATGCGCCTGCTATAGATTTTTCTAGTGATGGTAGTTTCCGGACCGTTAATTTACGATCACAAGAATGGAGAAATCAAGATTTCCTCAACCGGGAATTTGTGTATGCTCACATGGACCAGTTCTGGGAAACGCAAGAGGATTTTTATAATAAAGGTTACGGTTGCGCCGCAATTGAAGGTACTACAATGATCGGTGTTTGCTACTCCAGCTTGGTCGATTTTTTCTTAAAATTTAAACAGGAAACGGGGAACTTCGATGCGCGATAACCGCAAATATAAAGGCATTATTTTCGATATGGACAATACGCTGCTGCAATCCCGCATTGATTTTGCGGTGATGAAGGAAGACATCTGCCGGCATTTGGTCGGGCACGGTATTTTGACGGAGCGGTTCCCGCTCCATGAGCATACGACATCCACCATGCTCGAACACGCCAAGCAAGCCGGTATGGACCAAGCCTTATACCTCTCCTGCCTGAACATTGCGGAAAAGCATGAAGTGCGCGGGATGGAAGGCGCGGGGCTGGAGAAAGGCGTGCCGGAGCTGATCGAATCGTTGCAGGGCAAGTTCGTATTGGTCGTGGTCACGAACAACTCGCTTTCCGCCGCCCTGAAGGCGCTCGAAGTAACGGGAATCAAGTCTTATTTCGACTCCATTATCGGCAGAGAGCAGATGGAAGCGCTGAAGCCGTCCCCTTCCGGTTTTACGTATGCCTTGAATCAATTCCGCGCCATTGCGGCGGACGAATGGATATCGGTAGGCGATTCATGGATTGACGGCAAAGCATCGGCCGGAGCCGGCATTCCGTTTATCAGCTACAGGACGAGCATGGAAGCGATGATGGATAAAGGGGTTCGGCCGATCGCGAGAATCGGCCATATTTCGGAGGTTCAGGATTGGATATACGGATGAACATGATGCTGACCGTGACGGAAGTGACCGAAAAGACGCAGGAGCAGGCAAGACGGATCGTTTGCGCGGGGTTGGAGGAAAGATTCGGGGAACGTTCTATTTTGTTATGAATGGTGGTTGGCATGGGGGAGACCGCGATTCCCCCTCCACCTACCGCTGAAAAACATACCGGCTTGCTGCGGCAAGGCGGTTTTTGTGCATGCGCCGGGACTTGCCAGTTCTGTCTTAGGACCGCTTCCCGGATAAACTTCGTTTCAAGAAGGAAACGGTCTTCTCCAGCTTTAATAAATGGGTGCCCTTGACCAGAATCGCGGTGTCCGGCTTGATCGTCCCGACAAGCGCTTGCTGAAGCTGCGGTCTGGACGCGAAGCTGCGGATGCGGGTTGCGGGGAAGCCCGCGTTTCTGGCGCCCGATGCGATGTGCCGCGCGAGCTCTCCGACCGTATAGAGCCGGGTGAGTCTTTTTCGGGCGGCATATGTTCCAACCTCGTCGTGAGCACGGACGGCGTATTTTCCCATGTCCTTCATATAGCCGATGATGGCGATTTTGTGCTTTCGGTTTACCGAGGCGAGCGTGTCGAGGGCAGCCTTGGTCGCATCGGGATTGGAGCTGAACGTATCGTCGATCAAGGTGATTCGCCTCGGCAGCTCCGTTCGAACCAAGCGGCGGTACGGAATCGGATAGTTCGCCAACCCCTTGCGGATTTCGCCCGCCGTGAATCCCATGCTGTGCGTAATAGCGATCGCATTCAGCGCGTTGTACACGTTATGAACCCCCAGACACGGGATGAAAAATCGTTCCTCTTTCCCGTTCAGCCGAACCCGAAAGGCAACTCCCCGGCCCAAGAACCGGATGCCACGCGCCTTGTAATGGGCTTTGTTGCGGATGCCGACCTTCAGCAGCCTTCCTTGAAATCCTTTGACGGACAGCAGCCTGGAATTCGCGTTATCCGCATTCAGGACAAGTGTTCCGGTCCTCCGCATATGCCGGATCAGCTCCGATTTCGCAGACGCGATGCCTTGGACTCGGTGTCCGACATTCCCGATATGCGCCGTTCCGACATTGGTAATCACGCCGTAGCTTGGTTGGAGCAAGCGGCAGTGCTCGCGAATATGCCCTTTGCGAAGCATCCCGAATTCGAGGACGGCCGCCCGGTGTCGGGCATGAATCCGCTTGGCGTGCTTGCGGGTGTTCAATGGCAAATTCCAGTTCGACACCGATTTGAAAATGGTCCACCGTCTCCGCAGGATGGAAGCGATCATTTCTTTCGTTGTCGTTTTTCCTGCGCTGCCAGTGACGGCGATGACGGGAATATTTCGAGCAGGCATGCAAATCCCACCTTTTCACAGCGAATATATGCTTTAGTCTACGGCGGGCGCAGGCGGATGGAGTGGGTATGTGGGGAAAAATGGGCGTTTGTACGAGTCCGGCGGCAGGGGGATACCCATATGGTGTAAGATGACAGACCTCGATTCTGCAAGGGGAGAGTGAGACGAGTGAAATCATTAATGCGGATGCCGAATCTGACGAGGTATGAATCGATCGGCATCAATCAGTTATTTAACGTAGCCGACGGTCATGCCCATCAGCCGCAAACCGAAGCGCAGCGGCAAATTATCGGGCGGCTGCCCGACTTGTTTGATCAGGCGGAAGCGGCGAGGCAAGCGGAGCTGGAAGACGAGTTCCGCCGTCGGTTCTACACCTTGGCCGGACAGCCGACCGCCGCCGGTCTTACCCGGACGCTGTTTTGTTATTCGGCTTCGTTGTCGACCGATTTGATCGCGACCTATTTGGCTTCGCGGGGGTTGACGACCGCGCTGCTGCATCCCTGCTTCGACAATCTGGCGACGCTGCTGCAAAGAAGAAACGTAGCCCTGACGCCGCTGCATGAGGAGGAACTCAGGCTCGACCGGATGGAAGAGACGTTCGCAGGACTGGCGGCGGATGCGGTGTTCGTTACACTTCCCAACAACCCGACGGGCTTCGAGCTGTCGCGGGAAGAATGGGAGCGGCTTGTTGCGCTGTGCGGTCAATACGGCAAGCTGCTTATCGTCGACTGCACGTTCCGATTTTTCTCAAGAAAGCCTTTATGGGATCAGTACGAGCTGCTGGAAAAGTCGAACATCAGCTATTTGATGGTGGAGGATACGGGAAAAACATGGCCGACCCAGGATCTGAAATGCAGCATTTTGGCGATGAGCGAAGATTTGGCCGATGACGTGCTGGAGCTTCACAACGATATTCTGCTGAACGTCTCGCCATTTATTCTACGACTGCTGATCGAATATTTGAAGGATACCGCGCGGCACGGATTGCAGTCCGTCATATGGGAAACCATTGACCGGAACCGCAAGACGCTGCGGGAAGCCATTCGCTCCTCCGGGGTTGTCTTGAACAATCCGGGTTCGACGATCAGCGTCGAATGGCTTCGCATCACCGACCCCAACATCCGCAGCTTGGACATGGTGGACGGCCTGCAGCGACTGGGGCTCGGGATTTTGCCGGGGGACCATTTCTACTGGCACGACCACGGACAGGGGGAGCGATATATCCGGGTTGCGCTTGCCCGGTGCCCGGATATGTTTGCCGAGGCCTGCAGCATTTTGCAATCGGCACGGATGACGAACAGGATGGATTCGGTATGAGAATCATCTATCTGGATCAGCCTACCTACCTGCCGGACAATTTTGTGCGAGAGATGGAGAAGCTCGGAGAATTTGAAGTGTATTACGACCGCCCGGACGCAACGACGGCCGCTCTACGATTGTCAAAGGCGGACATTGCGATTGTGGAATGGACGCGGCTTCGGGAATTGGCGTTCGGGAAGCTGCAGAGGCTGAAGCATATCGCCCTCGTCATGACCGGATACGACCTGGTCGATATCGAGGCGGCCGGAGCCGCAGGAATTTCGGTGTCGAACTGCCCGACGTATTCAGCGCAAGCGGTCGCGGAGCATGTGTTTGCGCTTCTGCTCGCGGTCAATCGGCGAATCATTCATGCCGACCGCCTTGTCCGGCAGGGCGAGAGCCATGTGTATGGCCCTTTCCTCGCAGGCGAACTGGCAGGCCGAACGTTAGGGCTGATCGGCACAGGCCGCATCGGGCAGGCGGTGGCGCGGATCGCCCGGGGCTTCAGGATGCAGGTGATCGGCGCGAACCGGTCCGGAAGGGCCGTCCCGGGAGTGGAGACGGCGGATATCCATGAGGTGATGCGGCGAAGCGACGTCGTCTCGCTGCATGTGCCGTTCCATGCCAAGACGAAAGGGATGATCACCTCGGAGCTGCTGTCTTTGATGAAAAAGACGGCCCTGCTCATCAACACGAGCCGTGGCGGTCTGGTGGACGAAGAAGCGTTGTTCACCCTGCTTCAGGACGGGAAAATCGCCGGAGCGGGCCTTGACGACCTGGCGCAGGTGACCGGCAATCCTTTGTATAAGCTCGATAACGTCGTATTTACGCCCGGCACGGCGTGGTATACGGGCACCGCCCGGGAAACCAATATGAAGGAGTTGCTGGGTAACATTCGAGCATATGTTAGCGGAATGCCGCTGAATATCGTGAATGAGGATTTTCTGACCTCGAAGAGGCCGGAAAGCGAATGATCGCGTGTTGTCTTGGCTGAATCGATCCGGCGGTATTGCATATAGTGGATAGAGAATTTCAGCCCAGCTATAGTGAGGACGATGGCATGTCGCGAGAGATTATCATTGCCGCTGTTGGCGATCTTTTGATGAAGCCGCTGCTGATTCGGCTGATGCGTACCGGTGACAAACCGCGTGACTCCGTCGGCAATAAAAGCGGACTTTATAATTTCGAGCAGGCGTTTGAACCGGTCGCCCGTTATTTGCAGGATACGCATCTGACGATAGGAAATCTCGAAACCATCTTCGCCGGGGGACCGGAAGACGGCTACACGAAGACGAAGCGCAATCCGAAGACCGGCAATCCGTCCTTCAATTGTCCGGATGCCTTCGCCTCCGCGCTGAAGGCGTCCGGCTTCAATGTGCTTGCTACGGCAAATAACCATTGCATGGACTATGGCATCCGCGGGCTCAGACGGACGCTTGAAGTGCTCGACAAGAACGGGATCGCCCATGTCGGAACGTACCGGAACCGACAGGAGTCCCGATCGCTCTTTGTTCAAAAGGTCGAGGGGGTCCGTATCGGCATTGTATCCTATACGAGAGACACGAACGGGATACCGATTCCGAAGAACCAGCCGGCCGGCGTCAAGAAGCTTGTCCGTACGAGTATGAAGAAGGATCTGAAGCGGTTGCGGGCCATCTCGGATTTCATTATTGTGTGCATGCACTGCGGCTACGAATATCACCAAAGTCCATCCGCTCACCAGAAGGAGCTGGTCCGGTTTTTGTTTCGCCAAGGCGCCGATGTGGTGCTTGGTTCGCATCCGCATGTTCTTCAACCGGCGGTGTGCCGCACGGTGAAAGACGTCGACGGCCGGACGCGAGACCGGTTCGCGATCTACTCGCTGGGCAACTTTATTTCCACCCGGCTCCACGGTAAGGATGCTACCGTAACCGGGTTGATCGTCCGTATTCGAATTCGCAAAGCATCCCGTGGTTCCGTCCGGCTCGCAGGGGTCGAGTACGTCCCGACATGGGTGTGTATTGCAAGGAATGGCAAGCAAAAAAAGTGCCGGATTGTGCCGCTTCGGAAGGCCATCGCGCAGCCTGAACCCTTTTTCGCCGGACAGCTGGACCGGATGAAACGCGCCTACCGCAGCACGCTTCACATGTATAATCCAAAGAAGTAAGCCGCTATCGGGGTTCAATAGCCCGGCAGGTCGATATGCTCGGCCGTTCTACCGTTTGACATCCCCCTAACTGCACGTTACCATAAAGCAATAAACAACACAAACATTCAACAATAAGCATAAATCAAAGAAGGGCGGGGCGGCGGTGTCATTAACGTTCGAGGAACGCAAAAAAACGATTATGGGGCGGCTGACGCAGGACGAAAAAGTGCAGGTGCATGCGCTAGCCGAGCAGTTGAACGTGTCGCCGGAAACGATCCGGCGGGATTTGGACAGGCTGGAAAAGGAAGGCCTGCTCAAAAAAGTTTACGGCGGTGCGGTCAAAACCCGCATGGACAGCTGGGAGCCGCCGTTCATCCAGCGGGAGAAAATGAACAACGACGCCAAGACGTCCATCGGCAAGCTGGCGGCTTCGTTGGTCAAAGAGGGCGAAACGATCATGATCGACAACGGAACGACGACGATGGAGATCGTCCGTTATTTGCAGCACCGGTCCGACGTGACCGTCGTAACACATTCCGTGCCGGTGCTGCTTTTGGCGATGGAGCTGTTCAAGGGCCGGATTATTTTTGCCGGCGGGGCGGTCAACGTAAATCAGCAATCCGTCGGGGGGACGCTGACCGAAGCGATGCTTCAGCAGTTCAAAGTGCACAAAGCGTTCATTTCCGTCGGCGGCATCTCGCTCGTCGAAGGGATCACGGACTATGACTTGAACGAAGCGAGCGTCTCGCGCAAAATGATCGAGCGGGCCGAGGAATCGATCGTATTGGCCGATCATTCGAAATTCGGAAAAACGACATTCGCCAACATTGCGGCGCTGCAAGATATTTCGATGATCATCACCGACAGGGAATGTCCGGCCGACTGGATTCATCAGCTGAGAGAGAAAGACATCGAGATTCTTATTGCAGAGGACTAAAAGTAAGATCGTGCGGAACCTGGAGCGAGCGGCCGGCTTGCTCTATTTTTGTTGTAGCTACATAAGAGCGTTCGTTATCGGATAAACTTACGATCCGCTGCGAACAAAATGACACCCTGACGGGCTTCCGGAACGGTCCTGCAGAAAAACGCGCAAACAGACACGAAGCAGCGAACAGAAAGCCGTTTTGCGTATAACGCATTTTACTTATAATTCATGTAAACGCTCTCTTACTCTTTTCGTTTGAGAGAGCCGTTAACAAGACGACGAGGGGGCTATCGGAATCCGCATGTGGTTCGATCTTCATACCGTGCCGTTCAGCCGTTTCGGTTCGTATTTTGCCTTTTCGATGCTTCCGGCGCGTCTCGACAGGGAAGCCGGTCTGTACTTGAGGCTTGTGCGGGGCGGTGATCACGATATCGGCGCCGTGTTCCGAATCGAGCTGCTCGCAGGCGGCCAAGCCGTTCCTTTTACTTGCAGCGCTTCTCCGACGTTATTGCGGCTTGAAGCGAAGGAAGGGACAGCCGAGTGGTGCATACCGGAGCCGGATTTTATACGTGTTCGTTCGCAGGGTATCGGCGTGCGGTTGACCTGCGCGCCCGGCGTATACGATTATGCATTTCCGCTTGGGGAGCGGGGCTGGGAGTTCAACAGCTTCGTGCGCGAGCGCCGGTTCCTGCTCTCCCCTGTGGCCGGATCGATTCGCGAGGATGTGCGCTGGGACGGGGTAAAGGCGCAGCGCCTTGCGTTCGACGGTGTGCCGGACGGCGATGGGAGGCTGGAGCTTGCGCTGGAGGAATTCCGCACCGTTCCGCGTTCGCCGCGCCCCGGATCGTTCGACCAAGGGCTTGCGCAGGTGGACGGCGAGTACGCCGCTTGGCGAAGCCGGATGCCCGCCGTTACCGCGGTCTGGTCCGAAGCCGAGGAGTTGGCCGCTTATATTACTTGGTCCTGCGTCGTGCAGGCCGAAGGGTACTTGCCCCGGCCCGCGATGTATATGTCTAAAAACTGGATGACGAACATTTGGAGCTGGGACCACTGCTTCAATGCGATGGCGCTTGCCGCAGCCGAGCCCGATTTGGCTTGGGACCAGTTTGCGATCTTTTTTGACAGGCAGGACGTTAGCGGGATGCTGCCGGATTTCATGAACGATAAATATGCGCTGTGGAACTGCTGCAAGCCGCCGATCCACGGCTGGACGCTGCGATGGCTGATGAACCGTTCCGAGGCCGTTACGCCGGAGCGGCTTGCGGAAATTTACGAGCCGCTGGCCCGCTGGACGCAGTGGTGGTTCGATTACCGCGACGACGACCGCGACGGCGTGCCGCAGTACAACCACGGCAACGACTCCGGGTGGGATAACAGCACGGTTTTTTTGGCGGCGATTCCCGTGGAAAGTCCCGATTTGTGCGCCTTTCTTATTTTGCAAATGGAAGCGCTTGCCACGGTGGCGGTCAAATTGGGACGCGCCGGGGAGCCGGAGCGGTGGGAGCGCCGGTCGCAGGAGCTGTTGACGCGGATGATCGAGCATTTTTGGCGCGGCGACCGCTTCCAGGCCGTACAGTCCGGCACGCATGCCGGAGCCGACGAAGGCGACAGCCTGATGTTGTATTTGCCTGTTGTTTTGAGCAAGCGGCTGCCGGAGCCGATTCTACGCAAGCTGATCGAAGGGCTGCGCGAGGAAGGGCGCTTTCTGACGGCGCACGGCTTCGCCACCGAAAGCGTCAGAAGCCCGCTGTATGCGCCGGACGGCTATTGGCGGGGGCCAATCTGGGCCCCGGTCATGCTGCTGCTCGTGGAAGGGCTGAAGGAGGCGGGCGAGGAGCAGTTCGCGGCCGACGTTGCGAGGCGTTTTTGCCGGATGGCGGCTTCCGCAGGCATGGCCGAAAACTTCGACGCGCTCGAAGGGCGCGGGCTGCGGGACCGGGCGTTCACGTGGACGTCCAGCGTCTTTCTGCTGCTGGCCCGGGAATATGGGGCGTAAGCCGCTTAAACGGCGCTTGTCCGACGATAAGGGGGAATAAGGGAGATGCAAATGACAGAACAATTACTTGCATTGGATGGAAAAATCGCTGCGGTCACCGGTGGCGCTTCGGGGATCGGACTCGCCACGGTGCGGAAGCTGGCCCGGCACGGAGCGTCCATCGTCATCCTCGACGTGAACGATCAGGCCGGCGGTCAGGCCGCAGACGAGCTTCGGAGCGAAGGGCTCGCAGCCCGGTTCATCGGCTGCAACGTAACCTCTGCGGCCGATTGCGAAGCGGCGGTAGAAACGATACGCCGGGATTACGGCCGGTTGGATATTTTGTTCAATAACGCCGGGGTGATCCGGCGGCGTACCGTCGTTGAAATGACGGAGGTAGAATGGGACGCGGTAGTCGATATTTCGCTCAAGGGCGCTTTCCTGCTCTCGAAATACGCGGTTCCGCTCATGGCCGAAGGCGGGGGAGGAAGCATCATCAACACCGGGTCCGGCTGGGGACTGAAGGGCGGCGACCGGGCCGCCGCATACTGCGCCGCCAAGGCGGGGATCGTCAATCTGACGAAGGCGATGGCGATCGACCACGGCGGACAGCAAATCCGGGTCAACTGCGTCTGCCCCGGAGATACGGATACGCCGCTGCTGCGGGACGAAGCGAAGCAGCTCCAGCGGGAAGAGCAGTCGTTCGTGCAGGCGTCGGCGCTCGAACGGCCCTTGAAGCGCATCGGCACGCCGGACGACATCGCCAACGCGGTGCTGTTTCTCGCGAGCGATATGTCGTCGTGGGTGACCGGCTCGGTGCTTGTCGTCGACGGCGGAGGACTGGCATAACGAAAAAGGAGGAGTTGCGACGCATGGCCACGTTTAAAAAAACAACGTCTCATCCGTATATCCCTAACACCGTGCCCGAGGTCCAGCGGGCGATGCTTGAGGAAATCGGGGTCTCCGACATTGACGAGCTGTACCGCATGGTGCCGAAGGAGCTTCGACTGGCGGGCCCGCTGAAGGTGGAGCCCGCGCTGTCTGAGTACGAGCTGCAGCGTCACGTCGACCGGCTGCTGGAGCGCAACCGGAGCGCGAAGGAAACGGTCAGCTTCCTCGGAGCGGGCTGCTGGCAGCATTTCGTGCCGGCCGTTTGCGACGAAATTAACCAGCGCTCGGAGTTCGTCACCGCGTATGCGGGCGAGCCTTACGAGGACCATGGCCGCTTCCAGGCGCTGTTCGAGTACCAGAGCCTGCTGGCTGAGCTGGTCGACATGGACGTCGTGAACGTGCCGACGTTCGACTGGGCGCAGGCCGCTTCCACCGCGCTGCGGATGGCGGGCCGCATCACCGGCCGCCGTACGGCGCTGCTTCCGGCGACGATGCACCCCGAGCGGCTGCGGGTGATCCGCAATTATTTGTCGCCACAGATGGACTGCGTGCTCGTCGATTACGCGCCGGACACCGGACTCCTCGACATGGCCGACCTGAAGGCGAAGCTGTCGGCTGACACGGCCGCCGTATATATCGAGAATCCGTCCTACATCGGACATATCGAGACGCAGGGCCGTGAACTCGCCGAGCTCGCGCATGCGGCAGGCGCGCTTTCCGTCGTCGGCGTCGATCCGATCTCGCTCGGCCTGCTTGAGCCGCCATCCCGGTACGGCGCGGACATCGTCTGCGGTGACCTGCAGCCGCTCGGTATCCGCATGCAGTATGGTGGCGGTCAAGCGGGCTTTATCGCTACGCGCGACGAGGAGCAATTCGTCATGGAATATCCGTCCCGTCTGTTCGGCATTGCTCCGACCGCGGTCGAAGGCGAGTACGGCTTCGGGGACGTCGCTTATGAGCGAACTTCTTTTGCCAGGCGCGAGAAGGGAAAGGAATCGGTCGGGACCCAGACCGCGCTGTGGGGGATCACGGCAGGCGTCTATCTGGCCTTAATGGGGCCTCACGGCATGTGCGAGGTCGGCGAAACGATCATCCAGCAGGCACGCTATGCAGCAGGCAGGCTGGCGGAGCTGGAGGGGGTGCGGATTCGGTTTCAGGCGTTGTCGTTCAAAGAGTTCGTCGTCGATTTCAACGGGACGGGGCGCACGGTGAGCGACATCAACAAGCGGCTGCTGGAGCGCGGCATCTTCGGAGGCAAGGATTTGTCCGGGGAATTTCCGGCCTGGGGCCAATGCGCGCTCTACTGTGTCACCGAAATCCATACGAAAGAAGATATCGACACGCTTGCGACCGCTCTGAACGCGGTCCTGTAAGCCCGAGAGCAAGAAGGGAGCCACGCGAATACCTATGAAACGGATACCTAGAAACCGGAACGTGCGTCAATTTCATCAGGCCAAATGGGACGAACCCGTCATTTTCGAGCTGCACCAGCCGGGCGAGCGGGGCGTCATCCCGCCGTCCGTCAGCGAGGAAGTGGCAGAGGCTGTAGGTAAAGCCGAAGCTTGCGTGCCGCAAGGCATGCTGCGCAGTCAAGCTCCGGCTTTGCCGGAGATCGGGCAAGCCCGGGTGCTGCGCCATTACCTGCGTCTGTCGCAGGAGACGCTGGGCTCGGATTTCAACGTCGAGATCGGGCAGGGCACCTGCACGATGAAGTACATTCCGCGGGTCAACGAAATGCTGGTCCGCAATCCGAAAATAACCGAGCTGCATCCGCTGCAAGACGAGTCGACCGTACAGGGGATGCTGGAGGTGTACCACCGACTGGACCTCGCGATGCGCGAGATTTCGGGCATGGACCGGTTCACGTTCCAGCCGGGAAGCGGGACGCAGGCGCTATTCGCGATGGCGTCCATCGTCCGGGCCTACCACGAGGCGAACGGCGAAGGCGACAAGCGGGACGAAATCATAACGACTATATTTTCCCACCCGTCACAAGCAGCGACAGCCGCCGTGAAGGGGTATAAAATCATTACGCTGTACCCCGACAAAGATGGATTCCCGGATTTGGAAGCGCTGCGGGGGGCAATCTCCGAGCGAACGGCAGGCTTTGTCGTAGCCAATCCGGAGGATACGGGCATCTTCAACCCGCGGATTCGCGAGTTTACCGACCTTGTGCACGCCGCAGGCGGGATATGCTATTACGACCAAGCGAACGCGAACGGGCTGCTCGGCATTACCCGGGCGAAGGAAGCGGGCTTCGACATGTGCTTTTTCAACCTGCACAAAACGTTTGCCGCCCCTCATATGTGCGGGGGTCCGGCGACGGGAGCGCTCGGCGTGACGGAGCGGCTGGCGCCGTTCCTGCCCGGCCCGCTCGTCGAAACGGACGGAACCCGCTACACGCTGAACCATTCGCCCGCCCAAAGCATCGGCAAAGTCCGCATGTTCCAAGGCGTAGCCCAGACGGTGCTCCGCGCGTACGCGTGGATTCGCGCGCTGGGACCGGAAGGGCTGCTGGACGCGGCGAAGGTGGCGGTCCTGAACAACAACTATTTGTACAGCCGCATCCTGAAAATCCCGGGCGCCAGCGCTCCGTACGTGGAGGGCGGACGGCTGGAGCAGGTTCGCTATAGCTGGGAGCGGCTGACCCGGGAAACCGGCATTACAACGGAAGACGTGCAGCGCCGCATGTGCGACTTCGGCCTCCATTACTGGACCAGCCATCATCCGTACATCGTGCCGCAGCCGTTCACGCTGGAGCCGACCGAGTCGTATTCCAAGGAAGACTTGGACGAATACGTGAACGCCCTGGAGCAGATCGCCAAGGAAGCCTACGAGCAGCCGGACATCGTCCGCAGCGCCCCGCATAACAGCACCGTGCACCGGATCGACGAATCGAGCTTCGACGACCCGGCGAAATGGTGCATCACTTGGCGGGCCTATCTCAAAAAGACCGCCCCGGCCGGTGAGCAAGAAAATAAAGCCGGGGTGATCCCGACCATGTGAGCAGCAGCCGGAATCCGCCTTGGAGTCCGGCTTTTTGCTTCATGTGACGCTCCCGCAAAGGGTAAGTTTCCGGCAGGCGCTGGTCCTGCGCTTGGTGCTGGCGTTCTTCGGGGCGTGGTATAATAAACGCGGAAAGCGCTTACGAAAAGGCGAAAACAACTGCTTGCGGGGGATGTCCATGCTATCCATGCTGCCTGGAAACGGATTGAAGCTGCCGCGGGGTGTCCGAACCACCCTGCAGACCAAGCTGATGCTGCTTATTGCGCTTGCTGCCGCGATTCCGCTGCTGACGCTTGGATACGTTTTGTATCACAAATCGTCGGGAACGATCAACGAACAATTCGGCCGCTACGGGGAAAACTCCGCCTCGCAGCTGCAATTTCAGATCGATTCCACCTTGGGGCAAATGAAGTATACGGTCAGCGACATTTTGTCGTACTTACTCGACCCGAAGTTTACGGTGCTGCACGAAGAGGTGCCGACGACGTACAAGGGCTTCCAAGAAGAGCAGCAGCTTGAGCAATATTTGAAAGCCCATAAGTCTTTGGATATGAAAGGCATTTTCCTGATTACCAAATCGGGCTACTATTACGGCGAACGGATCATCCGCTTCGATCTGCTCAAGGCGGAGCCTTGGTTTCGTGACGATGCCGACGGTTATCGCTTCGACCTGTACGAGCCGAAGCATTACAACGATACGGCCCGCATTCCCGGGGAGAAGGTCATCGGCCTGCTGTTCCGCATTCGCAATCAGATGGGGGTGCTGGAGAACAGCAGCATTTTGATACAAACGAACGCTGACAAGCTGCTGCGGATGTTTCACGAATTCGAGCAGGATACCGGCGCACTGCTGACGATCACCGGCGGGGGCAAAACGGTTTACCAGACGGAGGGCTCGTTTGCGAAGCGGGATGACGATGTCGTCTGGACGAAGCATTCGGACGAGACGGACTGGACGATTGAGGTGCGGACGCCGTACGAGCAATTTTATAAGCCGTCGCTGCTGATCCGCACCTTTACGTTTTCTGCGGTCAGCTTGTCGATTGTGCTGGCGTTCGTGCTGGCATATATGTGTTCGGCCCCGCTGCTCAGGCGGGTCAAGAAAATGAAAGAATCGATCCGGCGCGTCAGCCTCGGGAAGCTCGATACGCGGATCGACGTGCAGACCGAAGACGAGCTGGGGCTGCTCGCTCACAGCTTCAACCGGATGGTGGGGCAGCTTCGGACGATGTTTCACGAGATGAAACAGGCCGAACGCCAGAAAAAAGAAGCCGAGCTCCGAGCGCTGCACCATCAGATCAACCCTCACTTGCTCATCAATACGCTCGCTTCCATTCAATGGAAGGCCAGATTGGCAGGAGCCGCCGAAGTCAACAAAATGATTTATCATTTAACCAACGTGCTGGACGGCAACCTGAATGTCGACCGGGAGGTCGTTACGCTGGAGCGGGAGCTTGAGGTGATCGATCATTATTTGAATTTGCAGGAGCTGCGGTACGGCAGCGTGTTCGCTTACCGGATCGAAGCCGCCGGAGTCGATCTGTCCGCCGTAGACATTCCGCGAATGACGCTTCAACCGCTGGTGGAGAACGTGTTTTTTCACGCGTTCGAGGACGGAGAGGGGACGATCGTGCTGCGCGTCGAAGCGGACGGCGCGGAGGTGCTCGTCTCCATGATCGACGACGGAAAAGGCATGGGCGAGCTCACGCGTCAGCAGCTGCTTCAGCCGCACCCGGACGGCGTCCGCAAACGCCGGAGCATCGGCCTGCGCAATGTGGAGGAGCGCATCAAGCTGCATTTTGGCGAAGCTTACGGGCTATCCGTTCAATCCGCGCCGGGAGCGGGGACCTGCATCGTTATCCGATTACCGATCAAAGCCAAGGAGGGAATCGCATGAATGCCAAACCGATTAAAGTGCTGATTGCCGACGACGAGGTCATCATCCGCCGGGGGCTGATTTCGACGGTGCCGTGGGAGAAGTACGGGATGACCGTCGTAGCGGACGTGCCTAATGGCAGCCGGGGCTGGGAAGCGTTTCTGGAGCACCGGCCGGAGGTGGTGATCACCGACATCGTGATGCCTGAGATGGATGGAATCGAGCTCGCCCGCAAAGTGAAAGCATACGAGCCCCGGACCAAAATATTGCTGCTGAGCTGTCACCGCGACTTCGAATATGCGCAGCAGGGGATTAAGCTGGGCGCTTCCGGCTATTTGCTGAAGACGTCGTTCAACGACGAGGAGCTGGAGGAATTTCTGGGCGCTTTCCGTCAGGAACTCGGCACGGACGGCGCAGAAGCTTCACGGAACACCACCGCCGAGTTTGCCGCCCCCGCGATTTCCGGGCTGCTGCTCGAATGGCTGTACGGCGTTGGCGACCGGTTTCCAGCCGAGCTGGACCGGCTGCTTCAAGGAGCGTGGAACTGGATGAATGCGCCGACCGCGCTGTATCTGATCTCCGCGCCCGGGAAACGCGGCGGCGGGACGTTGGAGCACGAGCTGCGCGGCTGCGCGCCGGGCGAGCCCTGCGAGGTGCTGCCCTTCGGGGACGCGCATCTGCTGCTGTTTGTGCCTGAAGCCGGGCAGCGCGAATGGGACAGCCGGCTGAGCGAGCGCAAGGCCGAGCGGCCGGAGCTGCATTGGTCCCGGCAAGCGCCGCTGGCCGGACGCGAGGCATGGATCGACGCTGTGCGCAAAGCCCGCGGGCAGATGGAGCTGGAGAAGCAGTATCGCATCAGCGTCGGGCAATGGCCCGCTCCGATTGCCGAAGCGGTGCAGTTGATCGTCCGGCATACGGATACTCAGCTGTCCGTGTCCGTGGTGGCGCATGAGGTAGGGCTGAGCCGCAGCCATTTCAGCACGCTGTTCAAAAAGACGGTCGGCGAAAGCTTCGTCTCGTTCACGTACCGGGCGAAGCTGAAAATTGCCTGCGAGCTGCTTGCCGCCAAAGGGATTACCGTTCAGGAGATCGCGGATAAGATCGGCATGCCCGACGCCAAATATTTCAGCAAATGGTTCAAGCGCTGCACCGGCAAAACGCCGAGCCAATACCGGAGTGAGCGGCGTGAAGAACGAAGCGTCATCTAAAAACACGGCTCTCATCGAACGAAAAGACACCTTTGCTTGGCAGGAGCCGTTCGTGCAGCCGATGAGGCACGATTTTCCGAACATCCCTCCGTTTTGTATGCGCTTTACTCTCGTTACAATAAGCATGTAAGCGGTTAACTAACAGACGTTCAGGGGGAATTCGAAATGAAACGAAGGATGCTTCTTGTTGCGGCAGCGATATTGTCCGTTTCAATCATGGCCGCCGGGTGCAGCAAGCCGCCAAGCGAGCCTCAAAACGGCTCAGCGGGGGCGCAGACGCCATCGTCCGATCCGGCCAAGCAGGTGACGCTGCGTTTTGCGACGTGGGATACGGGCGATCTGCTCAAAATCCAGGAGACGATTGCGCGCCAATTCGAAGCGAAGCACCCCGGCGTCAAGGTGCAGGTGGAGGCGTACGGGGACGGCTTCGACCAGAAGCTGGCCGCTTCGATCGGAGCGAACAATGCGCCTGACGTGATGTACATGTGGGATTTTCCGACCTACTCCCAGAACCTCGAACCGCTGGATGCGATGATGTCCGCCGATGCCGGGTTGAAGCCGGACGACTTTTATCCCGGACTGTTCAACTACGTGAAGATCGGCGGCAAGACATACGGCATGCCTGCCGGGTTTACGACCCGCGTTATGTACTATAACAAGAAGCTGTTCAACGAGGCGAACGTACCTTATCCGAAAGCGGGCTGGACGTGGGACGACTTCAAGGAAACGGCCAAGAAGCTGACGAATCCCGCCAAGAAGCAGTACGGCTTTGGCGTCCGGGCGGAGAACGATCCGTACGACCTGCAGGGGGTGATCTGGAGCAACGGCGGCAGCTTTATCAGCCCGGACGGCAAGTCGATCGAAGGGTTCATGAACGGTAAAGAAACGGCCGAAGTGCTGCAACTGTTCGGCAGCTTGGTCAAGGACAAAACGGCCGTCATTGTCGGCGGCAAAAACCAGCAGTCCGGAGACGACATCTTCAAAGCGGGCAAAATCGCCATGTGGGAAAGCGGCGTATGGCCGCTGGGCGGCTTCAAGGAGGCCAAAATCGACGTCGGCACGGTCATTATGCCGGCCTTTCCGGGCAAGAAGCTCAAGGGCGTCATCTCCGAATCGGCGGTATCTATCTCCAAATCGTCCAAGAACAAAGAGCTGGCTTGGGAATTCGTCAAGTATTACGCGTCCGACGAGGCAATTAAGCTGCGGACCTCCGACCTGCCGGTGCGCAAAAGCGTCGTAGCTGAGAAAAAGCTCGACCAAGACCCGCTCTACCAATCGTTCTACAAAATGCTGGAGACTTGCGACGACACGCCGGCGTTCCTGCTGAATCCGAAATGGAACGAAGTGAACCGCAACCTCAGGTCGGCGATCAGTACGATGATGCTCGGTCAGAATGGGAAGGATTCGCTTGACAAGGCCGTCAAGGACTCGGAGAAATTTTTCAAATAAAGCCGTCAGGCGAAAAACGGAAGAAGGATGGACCTATGGATACGACCGCCGTTCGACAGGCTGCCAGGCCGGGCATCCGACTGAAACGAAGAGGCTGGCTTACGCCTTACCTCTTCGTCCTTCCTTGGATGATCGGTTTCGTTTCCTTCACGCTGGGGCCGCTGCTGTTCTCGCTGGTGATCAGCTTGTACGACTGGCCGATTGCCGGAGAGCGTACGTTTGTCGGGTTGCAAAATTATACCCGGATGTTCACCGACGACCCGCTTTTCTGGGATTCGCTCGGCGTTACGCTCAAATTCGCCGCGATCTTTGTGCCGCTGAATTTATCGGTAGCGCTGCTGCTCGCCTTGCTGCTGAATCAAAAAGTGCGGGGCAGCGGCATATTCCGCACGATCTTTTATTTGCCATCCGTCATCTCCGGCGTCGCGCTTGCGATGATTTGGGCGTGGGTATACAGCGGGGAGTACGGCATTCTGAATTACTTTTTGTCGCTTGTCGGCATTGCCGGACCGGATTGGCTGCGGGAGCCGGGCTGGGCGCTGGCGGCCATGGTCGGCGCGAGCCTGTGGGCGCAGGGCTCGATGATGCTGATCTTTTTGGCCGGGCTCAAGAACATCCCGGGCGATCTGTATGAGGCAGCCTCGATCGATGGGGCAGGCGTGTTCACCCGATTTTTCCGGATCACGCTGCCCATGCTCAGCCCGACGCTGCTGTTCAATCTCGTCACCTCGATCATCGGCGCGTTCCAGCAGCTGACGCTGGCGTTGACGCTGACCGGCGGGGGACCGTCGAACTCGACGTATTTTTACGCTATGTACGTTTATGAAAATGCTTTTAAGTATTTTCATATGGGCTATGCCGCAGCGAATGCGTGGATCATGTTCCTGATCATCTTGACGCTGACGATGCTCGTCTTCCGCTCGACCGGCATGTGGGTGTATTACGAGGGCGAAGTGAAGGCAAAACGGGCGGGCAAGCCGCGGCGGAAAGCCGCTTAAAGATGCTGGGGAGGAGGGACCGGAGATGAAAAAAACGCTAACGTATACGCTGCTCATCTTGTTCTCGCTGCTGTTTCTGATGCCGTTCTTCTGGCTCGTGACGACGGCCGTGAAAGGACCGGACGAAATCTACATGTACCCGCCCAAATGGATTCCGTCGGAGATTCAGTGGGGCAACTTCGTCAAAGCATGGACGATTCAGCCGTTTAATACGTTTT
Organism: Paenibacillus sp. MZ04-78.2; assembly: GCF_024213375.1. Lineage (GTDB taxonomy): Bacteria > Bacillota > Bacilli > Paenibacillales > NBRC-103111 > Paenibacillus_G. Next base: position 165,437 of record NZ_JANAVJ010000007.1, read on the forward strand.
TGCAAAATTCGTTGACCGTGACGATTCTGTGCAATATCGGGCAGCTGATTTCCTCCTCGCTGGTGGCGTACGGCTTTGCGCGTTACCGGTTCCCGGGACGCGACGCGCTGTTTCTGATCGTGCTGGCGACGATGATGATCCCGTGGGACGTGACGATGATTCCGCTGTATATGGAATTCAACTTTCTCGGTTGGATCAATACGCTCAAGCCTTTGATCGTCCCGGCCTGGTTCGGCTCGGCCTTCTATATTTTCCTGCTGCGGCAATTTATTATGACGATTCCGACGGAGCTGGAGGAGGCGGCGAAGATCGATGGGGCCAGTGATTTCGGTATTTTCATCCGTGTGATCGTCCCGCTGATGCTGCCTGCTTTGATTCTCGTGAGCGTGTTCAACATGCTCGATACGTGGAACGATTACCTTGGGCCGCTGATTTTCCTGAACGACTCCAGCAAATATACGCTGACGCTGGGGCTCGCCCAGTTCAAAGGGATACACGGCGTCGATATGACGTCCGTGATGGCGGTGACGTCAATCATCTGCCTGCCGCCGCTGCTCGTATTTTTCGGCGCGCAGCGATACATCGTGGAAGGGATTGCACAGACGGGGATTAAATAGCGGGACGACGGCGGGTGATGCGGCAGCGAAGGCAACAACCCCATTCTTTGCCGCACAACATCACTAAAACAGAGTGATGAGATATGTTTATTAGGAGGTTTATCATGAGTGACCATCTGGCAAGACAGGATTGGCAAAATTTGAGCGTGCTAGAGCGGAATCGGCTGCCCGCCCGCGCCTCGTTCGTTCCGTACGGCGCAGCGGAGTCGGCGCTGACGTACGATCGGGGCAGCTCGGACCGGTTCATGCTGCTGAACGGCGAGTGGGCGTTTCATTACGCCGGACGCCCCGAGGAGGCTCCGGCCTCGTTCTACATGCCGGAATTCGACGATAGCGGCTGGGATCGGCTCGTCGTGCCGAGCCACTGGCAGCTTCACGGATACGGCGCGCCGCATTATACGGATTTGTACTATCCGTTCCCGGTCTGTCCGCCCGAGGTGCCCGCGGATAACCCGACCGGGACGTACCGGCGGACGTTTACGCTGCCGGAGGGCTGGCTGTCCCGGAACGTGTTCTTGCAGTTTCAAGGCGTGGACAGCGCTTTTCACGTCTGGCTGAACGGCAGCTATGTCGGCTACAGTCAAGGCAGCCGCTTGCCGTCGGAGTTCGCGATTGCCCCGTTTGTGCGCGAGGGCGAGAATGTGCTGGCGGTGCAGGTATATCAATGGTCGGACGGCAGCTATTTGGAGGATCAGGATATGTGGTGGCTGAGCGGTATTTTTCGCGATGTCGCTTTAGTTGCTCAGCCGAAGACGTATATAAAAGATTACGTGGTCGTCGCCGATCTGGACGCAGACGTCCGCACCGGATTGTTCCATGTACGGGCGCAGGTGGCTAAGGAGCGGACGATGACGGGAAACGTCGTGCTGGAGTGGCGGCTGACGGACGGGGAACAAGGGAAAGAAGCCGCTTCCGGCGTTTGCCTTGTAGACGGTTGGAGCGATGAAGGCGATGAAGGCAATGAAGCGTTGGCGCACTTCCGGGCGCAGCTAAGCGACGTCTGCCCGTGGACGGCGGAAACGCCGGCTTTGTACGACCTGCTGCTCACGCTCAAGACGGCGGACGGCGACACGATCGAAGTCGTGCCGACGCGCGTCGGCTTTCGCCGGGTGGAAGTACGGGGCGGCAGGCTGCTCGTCAACGGGAAGCCGATCCGGCTGCGCGGCGTGAACCGCCACGATCATCATCCAGAGCGTGGCCGGGCGGTCACGGTGGAGACGATGGAGCAGGACGTCGTCCTGATGAAACGGCACAATATCAACGCGGTTCGGACGGCGCATTACCCGAACGATCCGCGGTTTTACGACCTGTGCGACCGGTACGGGCTGTATGTGATGGACGAGACCGACCTGGAGACGCACGGCTTCGAGCTTGTAGGGGACGCCGACCGGCTGAGCAACGATCCCGCATGGGAGAAAGCTTATGTCGAGCGGATACGCCGGATGGTCGAGCGGGACAAAAATCATCCGAGCATCTTGTTCTGGTCGCTTGGCAACGAATCCGGCTTCGGCTGCAATCATGAGGCGATGGCCGCCTGGTGCCGCAGCGCCGATCCGACGCGGCTCATTCATTACGAAGGCGACCGCGAGGCAAAGCTATGCGACGTATTCAGCACGATGTATTCGACCGTGGAGAAAATGATCGGCTTCGGGCAGCGCGAGAACGAGGAGAAGCCGTATGTGCTGTGCGAATACGCGCATGCGATGGGCAACGGTCCCGGCGGGCTGCTCGAATATGAGGAAGCGTTCCGCACCTATCCCCGGCTCGCCGGCGGCTTTGTGTGGGAGTGGGTCGACCACGGTCTTAGCCGCAGAACGGCGGACGGGCGGACGTATTACGCCTACGGAGGCGATTACGGCGACGAGCCGAACAACGGCAACTTCGTCATCGACGGGCTGGTCACGCCGGACCGTACCCCTTCGCCCGGACTGTTGGAGTACAAAAAGATCACCGAGCCGGTGACCGTGGAAGCGTTCGATGCCGAACAAGGAACGGTCACGCTCCGGAACCGATACGATTTCCTCAACCTAAGCCACCTGCACCTCGTATGGACCGTCTCGGCAGACGGCGCTCCGCTTGCGAGCGGCAGCAAGCCGCTGCCGGACGTGCCGCCGGGCGGCACAGCGTCAATTACGCTTCCGCTGCAAAGACCGTCGCGCCTGCTGCCCGGCGCGGAGTACCGGCTTGAGCTGCGCTTCGTGCTCGCCTTCGACACAAGCTGGGCGACGTACGGCCACGAAGTGGCCTGGGCGCAGCTTGAGCTGCCGGGCTGGGCGGCCGGGCCGCACGCCCTTCCAGCTGCTGCGCCTGCGCCGCCCCCGCTGCTCGCGGAAGAGCGCTCGGGCGAGCTTGTCCTGCGCGGCACGGACTTCGCGCTCAGCTTCGACCTCGTGCGCGGCGATATCCGCTCGTGGACCGGCGCGGGCCGTCCGCTGCTCCGCCGAAGCCCCGCGCTTACGCTATGGCGACCGCCGATCGACAACGACATGTATGTCGTGGCCGATTGGCGCAAGGCGTGCCTTCATTTGGCGCGTGACGACGCCCGTTCGTTCGCTTGGGAGCGGCTCGACTCCAGTACGGTGCGATGCACCCGCCGTATACGCACGGCTCCGCCCGTGTACGACTGGGGCTATGAATCCGTATGGACGTATACGGTCCACGGCAGCGGCCTTGTCGAGCTTCGGGTCCAGGGAACGCCGTACGGCAAGCAGCCGGAGATGCTTCCGCGCATCGGGTTGCGGATGGAACTGCCGGGCGACCACGACCGCGTCGTCTGGTACGGCCGGGGACCGGGGGAATCGTACCCGGACAGCAAGCAGGCGGCCCGGTTCGGCAGGTATGACTGCTCCGTCGACGGGCTGGCGTTCCCGTACGTATACCCTCAAGAGAACGGCAACCGCTCGGACGTCCGGTGGGCCGCTTTTCTGAGCGGCGACGGCTCGGGGCTGCTGGTTGCCGGGATACCGCAATTCGATTTCGGCGCACACTGGCATACGCCGGAAGATATCGAGCAAGCGAAGCATACGACCGATTTGGTCAAACGGGATTTCATTACCGTGCACCTCGATTACCGGCACAATGGCCTTGGGAGCGCCAGCTGCGGGCAGGGACAGCTTCCGCCATACCGGCTGAAGCCGCACGAATTTACGTTCGCGGTCCGGCTGATGCCGGTCAACGAACAGGGCGCAGCGCTTGAGGTAACCGCCAGACGTCTGCGTGCGGGAGAAGTGCGCTAAGCGAGATCGAAGCGTGTCAAGCATCAAACCCGCTTGAAATACGACCGTCTCCCGACGTCGATTCAAGCGGGTTTGCGTTTCGCCGTTACTTCACATCCAGCACAGCACGGGAATTCCACCATGCGCCAAAATATGGTACGATGAACAAGAAGAACGGGTGGCGGTGTACGACTGGTGCCTAACTGATTAGTGGGCGGCTATAGCCGAATACTTGGCAATCAAGCTACGGTAGGTCTCTTTCGGCCTCAAGCCGACCAGCCTTTCAACAGGCTCGCCATCCTTGAGCAGGATGACCGTCGGCATCGACATCACCCCGAATCGGGCCGCAATGTGCGGCGAAGCGTCGACATCCACCTTTAGAATCGTCACGCGCTCTCCCAGCTCTTGCCCGAGCTCCTCCAGCAGCGGGTTCAGCCTTTTGCACGGCGGGCACCACGCGGCGGTAAAATCGACCAGCGTCAATTCAGATTGGCGGATATCCTCGGAAAATTCGGCATCGTTGCTTGTTTTAACTTTCCCTCCGAAAGAAGTCTCCCACTTCTAAATCTTGCGAAGCTTGATGAAAGTGGGAGATGAATTTCGGTAGGCAAAGCCTAAAGTCTTTTTTTGTTGCCATATTTTCTATGATGAGATATAATCAGTCTTAGATAAAAAAAGGTTGTTATATCAATGAGGTTAGACAACAATAATCATTCGGTGTTCTCTTTGTATTATCATCTTGTTTTGGTTGTGAAATATCGTAGAAAAGTGATGGATGATACCATATCTGACTATGCGAAAGAAATGTTTGTTCGATTAGGTGAAAACTATAATATATCCTTAGTCGAATGGAATCATGATATGGACCATGTGCATATTTTGTTCAAAGCACGCCCGAACACCGAATTGTCAAAATTCATCAATGCTTATAAAAGTGCAAGCTCGAGGCTGATAAAAAAGAGTTTCCACAAGGGATGAAGTGAAGTGATTCGACATAGCAAACAAGGCCTATAAGTTCCGATTGTACCCAACGGCTCAACAAGAACAACTGCTTGCAAAAACCTTCGGTTGCGTTCGTTTTGTGTACAACAAAATGTTGGCTGAACGAAAGGAAACCTACGAGCAATTCAAGGATGATCCAGATGCGTTGAAGAAACAAAAGTTACCTACACCTGCAAAATACAAGAGTGAGCATCCTTGGCTAAAGGAAGTAGATAGCCTTGCGTTAGCAAACGCTCAGCTCCATCTGCAAAAGGCATACCAAAACTTCTTTTCCAGACGTGCTGAATTTCCGAAGTTCAAAAGCCGTAAAGCAAAGCAGTCCTATACAACGAACGTGGTCAACGGAAACATCATGCTCTTGGATGGCTGTATCAAATTACCGAAATTGAAACTTGTAAAAATGAAGCAGCATCGAGAAATTCCGTCACATCATATCATCAAATCTTGTACGGTTTCTCGAACAAAAACAGGAAAATACTACATTTCGATCCTCACCGAATACGAACATCAACCTGTACTAAAAGAAGTACAAGCTGTTATTGGCTTGGATTTTTCCATGAATGGCTTATTTGTTGAAAGTGAAGAGGGGAAGACAGCCAATTCCCCTCATTTCTATCGTCGAGCCTTGGAAAAATTAGCGAAGGAACAGCGTATTCTATCACGCAGAAAGAAAGGTTCTAACCGTTGGCATAAGCAGCGATTGAACGTTGCAAAACTGCACGAAAGAATAGCAAATCAAAGAAAAGACTTTCTACATAAGGAATCACACAGATTAGCGAAACGGTATGATTGTGTGGTTATCGAAGATCTCAACATGAAGGGAATGTCACAAGCCCTTCATTTTGGCAAAAGCGTTGCCGATAATGCATGGGGCATGTTCACGACATTTCTCCAATACAAGTTAGAGGAACAAGGGAAAAGGCTTATCAAAATAGATAAGTGGTTTCCCTCATCCAAAACTTGTTCAAGTTGCGGTCAAGTGAAGGAGTCTCTATCACTTTCTGAGCGTACATTCCACTGCGAATGTGGTTTTGTAGCAGATCGAGACTGGAATGCTTCGATCAATATCAAGCGTGAAGGATTGCGATTGTTAGCATAATCATATATAGAGCATGGAACAGGCTCGATAGCTAAGTCAATTTCGTACTGCTGGGTACGATTACCTTAGAAGCCCCCACCTCTAAGCGAAGCGTAGGTGGCGGGTAGTTCACGACTCATTGTTCGTTCCCCCCATGGATTTGTTATCGGTTTGTTCCGATACAATAGATTGTATGCGCTCCTCCAGATTGTACCTGATCCGGACCAGCGTCTGGATTTGCTCGTCGATTTCCTTCAGCTTCTGCTGGTAAACGGGCAATATCTCGTTGCAGAACGCTTCTTTGTTCAAGAGCACGCAGTGCAGAAAACCGGCAATTTGCTCGGTAGTCAAGCCCAGATTCAGATACAACCGGATCGTTTTGACTGCTCCACGGCAAATTTGTGATATTCCCGGTAGCCGCTTTCGGTGCGGAGCGGTGCGATTAGCCCTTGCTTCTCATAATAGCGGAGCGATCGGATGCTGGCTCCGGTCGCCTTGGACAGCTCGCCGATTTTCAGAGCACATCCCTCCTTCAGATGGATTGCGGATCGTAGTTCTAGTATAGACCGTGACATTAATGTCAGAGTCAATCGTTTTTTTACATATATATAAAAAGTGAGGGTAAGTCATGATACTGCGTAAATTGGAGCCTCAAGACGTGGAGGCATTTTGGAGCTTGCGGTTAAAATCATTGAAAGAGCATCCGGAATCGTTCGGATCGAACTACGAGGACGCGTCGCTTACCGGAATGGACGAGGTTCGCCGCCGTTTTCCGAATACGGCGGACCAATTTTTGCTGGGAGCGTTCGGAGAGAACAACGAGCTGATGGGCATGATCGGCTTTCAACGGGAGTCTTCGCGCAATCTGGCTCATAAAGGCATGCTGTGGGGAGTGTATGTGGATAGCGCCCATCAGGGGAAAGGGATCGCCAAAGCGCTGCTTCGGCATGTGCTGGAGGAGGCACGTTCGCTGGACGGGTTGGAGCAGGTTAATTTGTCCGTGGTGACCGTCAACGAACCGGCGGTCCGATTGTACCGTTCGGCCGGATTCGAAATCTTCGGCACGGAACCGAACGCGTTGAAAATCGGTGATCAGTCGTTCGACGAATACTCGATGGCATGCAAATTATAGACGACGGATTCAAGGAGAGAAACGGATGGTTAAAACGATAAGAAACGCCTTTTTGTTCGCAGCGGCAGTTCACATTCTATATGGTATCGTGCAAGTCGTTTCGGGGATGCTTCTCACCATGTGGTATGTGCCCAAGATCGTCGACGCTTATTCAAGCAAGCAAGGGATGGAGTCGCAGGTTTCCTTCGGGGTGATGTCGAGCCCGTCCGTATGGCTTTACGTGCTGACGTTCACCGGCAGCGCCGCCTTGTACGCCTTCGTTCTGCAGCCCCTGCGGCAGAGATGGGTCAATCGACGGAGCCGGTCATAGCTTCACAGACGGCAACTTATCTATCTGCTCGGGTTGATATTTTACTATTTCAAGAGAGACAGAGCTTATGATATAATAACTCACTAGTTATGTAAAAGTTTGCGTAGGGAGTGAGCAGCTTTGTCTCTGATAGTGATGAAATTTGGCGGGAGCTCCGTAGGTGACGCGGAGCGGATGAAGCGTGTGGCGAACCGCATCGTGGAACGAAAGCTTGAAGGCCACGGTTGTGTCGTCGTCGTTTCGGCCATGGGAGATACAACGGACGATTTGATCGATTTGTCCAAACAACTGTGCCCCGGCACGCCGCCGGCGCGAGAAATGGACATGCTGCTGACGACAGGCGAGCAGGTTTCGGTTGCGCTGCTGGCGATGACGATCCACAGCCTCGGGCATGAAGCCGTTTCGTTTACGGGCTGGCAAGCCGGCATGTACACGGAAGCGCTTCATGGCAAGGCGCGCATTACCGATATCCGCCCGGATCGTATCCGCAATGCGATCGCAGCCGGCAAAATCGTCATCGTTGCGGGTTTCCAAGGCATGACGGAGGAAGGCGAGATTACGACGCTTGGACGCGGCGGGTCGGATACGACGGCCGTAGCGCTGGCGGCTGCCATTGAAGCGGACGTCTGCGAAATCTTCACTGATGTGGACGGCATCTATTCCACCGATCCGCGGATCGTGAAGTGCGCGCGCAAGCTAAGCGAAATTTCGTACGACGAAATGCTGGAGCTTGCTAACCTCGGGGCAGCGGTTCTGCATCCGCGCGCCGTGGAATACGCCAAAAATTACAACGTACAGCTGGTCGTCAGATCCAGCTTCAATCATAATGAGGGCACGAATGTGAAGGAGGAAGCGGCGATGGAACAAGGCATCGTAGTACGCGGCATTGCTTACGACAAAAACGTGGCGAGAATCAGTATTTTGGGAGTGGAAGAAAAGCCGGGGCAACTGGCTAAAGTGTTCACCGCCTTGGCTAATGCGCAAATCGATGTGGATATCATCGTCCAAAGCGGCGTACAGAACGGTCTCGCCGATTTCTCCTGCACCGTATCGCTGTCCGATCAAGAAAAGGCGCTTCAAGTCATCGAAGGGATTCGTCCGGAAATCGGCTTCCGTCAAGTGACTTCGGAAACCAATCTGGTCAAAGTATCCATCGTCGGCGCGGGCATGGTCAGCACGCCGGGCGTCGCGGCCAAAATGTTCGAGGTCATCTCCGAGCTCGGGATCAGCATCCTGCTGGTGAGCACGTCCGAAATCAAGACGTCCTGCGTCATTGAAAACGACCGTTTGAACGAAGTGATCGCGGCGCTGCACAGCGCTTACGGCCTCGATACGGATCAGACCGTATTCGTGGGCGGTCCTTCCGATAGAAGATGAGCTAACGCAGCTTATCGAAAATGAACGTAAACAGCTTAAACAGAAAAGCGGTAATGCCAGCGGCCATCAGCGGTCCGACCGGAATGCCTTTCAAGAAAATAATCCCGAAGATGGAACCAATGACAAGACCCACAATCAATTGTGGGTCTATTTTTAATAACTCCAAGCCCTTGCCGTTCATGTACGTTGCGATTGCGCCCCCGACCAAGGCCAAGATCCCCGGCCAAGTGGTGAACATCGACGTCACGTCTTTAATGGAAATTCGTTCGCTGGCGAACGGAACCAACACCCCCATCGTCAAAAACAGCAGCCCCAGTTCCAGCCCTCGCCGTTCGATGGTAGGCAAATACCGTTCCAAACTGATGAGCTTAATAATCAACAGCACGCAGGCGGCTGTTGTAATAATATGGGAGCGGCCGATCAGACCGATGATGATCAGCGCCACCAGCAAAATGTCTCCGTTCATGGTCAGGCCCCTTGTCCATTGGTTTCTTTTCCAGTGTATGAATGAGGGCTTAGTTTAGAACTAGAGCAAGGCGGAGGCTTGCTCCGGCTCCAGCTTCCCGGTACGTACGATAGGGGCCAAGGACAAGACGTCGATTTGCGAGCAGTACGTCACATCGTCACGGAAGCCGAGCTTGGTCAGCCGTCGTCCGCCGGCGCAGGAGAGCAGCGTTTCGGTCAGACGATCCTGCACCCGCCGGTAGGCGTGCAGCATCGCCAGGCCGAAATCGCCGACCGCCTGTGCGGCGGCCGGACTGTCCGGGTCGCAGCCGGACAGCCCGAGCAATTCGCGCACAAGCAGACCGGCGCAGAGGCCGTCTTCCAGCGAGAATACGTCTTGGGCTCCCGAGCAGACCAGCACGATTTCCTGATCCAGCGAAGCCGCCTTGCGGGCGCAGGCCCCGGCGTTCAGGAAAGCGCCGATTAGTACGTGATCCGCCTTCCGGGCCTTATGAATCGCCCGGGTGCCGTTTGTCGTCGTCATGATTAACGTTTTTCCGGACACGGCATCAGGCGTATACTCAAGCGGAGAATTGCCGAAGTCGAAGCCGGGAATTTTTTTGCACGAACGTTCACCCCCTAGCAAATTCCCGGGGCCCTGCAAGCTTTTCGCCTGACTCACCGTTTCCACCGGGATGAGCGTCCGGCATCCCCCGGCTAGCGCTGTCAGCATTGTAGAGGTCGCACGAAGCACATCAATGACAATAACGGTTTTGTGTTGAAGATCGTCGGACCTCGCTTCGTTAATGGAGGCGATCACTTGAATATTCATGGAAACCGGACCTCCTCCGCTTCAAATTTGCCAATCCCACGAATGGCCGACGGCAACGGACTGCAGCCCTTCGGCTAGCATCGTATCCGAACGGAGCCCGCGACGGAGCGCTTCGAGCGAGATGACTTCCGAAGGAGCGACGTTGCCGAGATGAACGTCGGCTCCCAGCATTTGGATCAGATGCACCTGCTGCTCCTTTTGCGGCGCTTCCCAGAGCAGAACGCCCGGACTCGGCACCTGGCACAGTACCTGCGCGATTTCCTTATCCTTGCAAGCGCCTTGAGCGTCGTAGATGCCGACGCCTTTGCCGGATTCCCGGCCTTCGATCGTGACAAGCGCAGCGCCAAGTCCGGTATCCACGATCACCGTTTCAATCAATTCGTCCAGTTCGATGGTGGAGCCCCACCCTTTTTTCCCGTATTCGGTGATGACTGTGAGCCCTGCATCCACGCCTCGGGAGATCAGCTCGCTGCGCAGACTTCGAGGCATCTCGATGGTTCCGTCCGACACTTCCACCCCGCTGAAGCCCATGTAAGCTGCCATATCAAAATAATGATCGACCGCATCCTGACGGATCGCCACCTCCAGAAAAGTGCCTCCGGGATAGACCATAATGTCGTGGGCTTTGGCCATTTCGATTTTGCGCTTAAGCAATCCCGTCTTATAAAGCGGCGAAGTGCCGAATCCGATTTTCAGCATGTCGATATAGACGCCGGCCGTCTGCAACAAATCCTCAAGCGCATGAAGCCCAAGGCCCTTGTCGATCACCATCGTTTTGCCTAAGGCTCGCGGCTTATCCGTACGACGCCCGGTCGGATCGCTGAGCAGGGTGTTCCACTGCAGCGGTGATGTAACCTCCATCTTTTATCGCCTCGCAGTAACTTAAAGTTGAATTACGGTGTCATCATATGCATTTTGGGCGAATGGTGTGCCCAGCAAGCCTAAAATGAGACGAGCCCGCATAACATGAGATAAGGAAAGCGAAGGGGGGAAACGCATGTCGGTCATGAACAAAATCGTCCTCAGCATGGCGCTGATCCGAATCTTCTCGGGGAGCATCGAGATCATGGCGGGGCTGCTTATGCTGCGCTATAACCAGATTGAGAAAGCGCTCCTGATCAATTCGGGACTGGCGCTGGTCGGGCCTTTCGTGCTGCTTACGACAACGACGATCGGACTCGTGGGCATGGCCGATAAGCTGTCGGCGGGCAAAATGCTATGGGTGCTTATCGGCGTAAGCTGCATTTTTATTGGAATCTTAAAAAAGTAATCGGTCATAGTTCAGTAGATTGCATCATACATATGATTGTAAAAGATGGACAGCTTGGGAGGGATAGCCATGATCCGGTCGCTGCTGCCGTTCTTCTCTGCCGATATGCGGCAGATCCTAGCAACTCTACCAACCCGCATTGCAGCCGAGCTGCAAGAAATCCGAATCCGCGAAGAGAGGCCTCTGGAAGTTGTCTGGGCTTCGGGCTGCGGCTTCGTATCGGACAAGGGCGGCTTGTGCGCCGATCCCGGGCAAGCCTACCGGCCGACGCGCCGGGACTGCGCCGAGCTGCTGGAGCAGCTGACGCAGCACTCGATGTACACGTTCGAGGAAGAGCTGAAGCGGGGATTCATTACCGTCTTCGGCGGACACCGGATCGGCCTCGCCGGACGAACCGTCCTCGAACAGGGAAAGGTGAAGTACATCAAGGATGTCAGCGGCTTCAACGTGCGGCTGGCGCGGGAATGGAAACATGCCGCCAAGCCGGTCCTTCCCTATCTGCTCGAACCGGGCGGCGAGCGGGTGTACCGCACGCTGATTGTCTCCCCTCCGCAGCAGGGAAAGACGACGCTGATCCGCGATCTGGCCCGCATGCTTGCCACGGGAGGAGCGGACAACGGCTTGCGCCGGTCCTTCAAGATCGGCATCGTCGACGAACGATCCGAGATTGCCGCCTGCGTCAAAGGGGTGCCCCGCTTCGATGTCGGGTACCGGACGGACGTGCTGGACGGCTGCCCGAAGGCGGAAGGCATGATGATGATGATTCGCTCCATGTCGCCGGAGGTGCTGATTGCCGACGAGATCGGCCGGGCCGAGGACGCGCTTGCGATCCACGAAGCGCTGCACGCCGGAGTCGGCGTCATCGCTACCGCCCATGGCCGGGATGCTGCGGAGCTCAGGCGTCGTCCGATTCTGCGCGAGCTGCTCGAAGACGGCGTGTTCGACCGCTTCGTGGTGCTGGCCAGACCGCCAGGAGCGGGTCCGGAAACGGCCGTCTATGACAAGCAGGGTAAACGGCTGGACGACAGGCTGGCTTGGAGAGGGGGGCTGAGCTGATGAGACGAACCGGCGAAGAGGACGAGGAGCCCGCATGCTGAAGCTGCTTGGCGCCATGCTGATTTTGCTGGCAGGCACATTGTTCGGCTTTTACCAAGCTTCCCAATTGTCGCGCCGACCGAGGCAAATCGCCGAGCTGATCCGCATGCTCCAGCGGTTGGAAACGGAAATCGTCTACGGCTTCACGCCGCTGCCGGACGCGCTCCGACGCGCCGCAAGAGCGGACGACTCCCCGGTGGGCGCTTTGTTTGCGGCCGCAGCGGAGGAACTCGGTAAGCCTGGCGGCCGTTCCGTACAGGCCGTTTGGGAGCTGATGGTGAGCAGGGGATGGAAGACGACGTCGATGAAAGCGGCGGAGCGGGACATTTTGCTGCACCTTGGCTCTACGCTGGGGCTGACGGACCGCGATGATCAGGTGAAGCACCTGAGACTCGCCGTCAGCAGCCTGCAAGGGGAAGCGGACATTGCGCGGGACGAGCGGGAGCGGTACGAGCGGATGTGGAAAAGCCTCGGCCTGCTGATGGGCGCGTTAGTCGTCATTTTAATGTATTAGAAGCAGAGCCAGGCTTAAGGGTGAGGTGCCGCCAATGAACGTGGACGTAAACGCGATATTCCAGATCGCCGGCATCGGCATCATTATCGCAATGATTCATACCGTGCTGAAGCAGATGGGCAAAGAAGATATGGCGCATTGGGTCACCGTGATCGGCTTCGTCGTCGTGCTGTTTATGGTGGTCCGGCTGCTGGACAGCTTGTTTAAAGAGATCAAGACGATTTTTCTCTTCCAATAAAAGCAGGTGAAGCCCGTGGAGATCATACAAATCGTAGGGCTCGGGTTGGTGACGACCGTGCTGGTGCTAATCATCAAGGAGCAAAAGCCAATGTTCGCCTTCCTGCTGACGGCCTTCACCGGCATTACGATTTTCCTGTTCCTGATCGGCAAAATATCCGGCGTGATCGGAGTGCTGGAGGAACTGGCTAACAAGGCGAATATCAACCTGATCTTTCTAAAGACGATTCTGAAAATCATCGGCATCGCCTACATTGCCGAATTCGGCGCTCAGATCGTCCGGGACGCAGGTCAGGAAGCGATGGCCTCCAAAATCGAGCTGTCCGGCAAAGTTCTCATTATGGTGATGGCGATTCCGATCGTCTCGGCGATCATCGAAACGGTCGTCAAGCTGCTTCCCGCGTAGCTCCGGAGACGGGCGGCTCGGCATGAAAAAGCGGGTGGAGGCGAAGCGATGAGGCGGCGCTGGATGCAAAGGTTCCGACATTCGTGCGGCAGATTGGCCGCCAGTGGCACGCTCCGGCTCGGACTGCTGCTTGGTATGGCATTGGCGCTCATGCTGGACGGGGGAGCGGGCTGCTGCGGCGCCGCGTATGCCGCCGTACCGGCGGAAGAGCTGATCCGGGAGCAGGCACAGCGGCTGCCGCTCGATCAGGTCGAGCAATTCTGGAGCCGGCTGACCCGGCAGTACGGCGGATATTTTCCGGACAGCCGGGCCCCGAGCTTCATGGAGCTGCTGCTCGGAGCCAAGGATTTCGGCCTCGGTTCTGTTTTCTCGGGATTGTTCAAATATTTGTTTCACGAGCTTCTCTACAATGGCAAGCTGCTCGTTTCCATCGTCATTCTTACGGTGTTCAGCATGCTGCTGGAAACGCTGCAAAGCTCCTTCGAGAAAAATAACGTCAGCAAGATCGCCTACGCCATTTCGTTTCTCGTCCTGATGATTATGGCGGTCAACAGCTTCAGCGTCGCGATCGGCTATGCGAAATCGGCGATCACCGATATGATCCACTTCATGATTGCCGTCGTGCCGCTGATGCTTACGCTGCTCGCCTCGATGGGCAACGTGGTGTCGGTCACCGTCCTGCACCCGCTGATCGTGTTCATGATCCACGCCGTCGGGACGGCGATCTACTTCATCGTATTTCCGCTGCTGTTTTTCTCGGCGGTGCTGCATATTGTCAGCTCGCTGTCGGACAAATACAAGGTGACCCAGCTCGCCAATTTGCTGCGAAACGTCAGCGTAGGATGTCTTGGAGTTTTCGTGACGGTATTTTTGGGGGTCGTTTCGGTACAAGGCATCGGCAGCGCCGCGGCGGACGGGGTGACGATCCGGACGGCCAAGTATATTGCAGGCAACTTCGTACCGGTGGTCGGGCGGCTGTTCTCGGACGCCTCGGAGACCGTGATCGGCGCCTCGCTGCTGGTGAAAAACGCGGTAGGGCTGGCGGGGGTCGTCATTCTTCTGGTGCTCTGCGCGTTCCCGGCGCTCAAAATATTGGCGCTTGCCTTCATTTATAATGTATCGGCCGCGGTGATGCAGCCCTTGGGAGATAACCCGATGATTTCGTGTTTGGAAACCATCGGAAAAAGCTTGATTTTCGTATTTGCGGCGCTTGCCGTCGTCGGACTGATGTTCTTCCTGGCAATCACCATTGTCATTGCCGCCGGCAACGTATCCGTCATGATGCGCTGAACCCCGCCCCACGAAGGAGAGGATGACGATTGGACTTCCTGAGCGGGTGGCTCAAGTCGATCGTCATGGTCATCTTGCTTGCCGCCTTTGTCGACCTGCTGCTGCCGAACCAGTCGATGCAGCGCTACGTCAAAACCGTGATCGGCCTGTTCCTGCTGCTTACGCTGCTGCAGCCGCTCTTTTCACTGCTTGGCCAGCGCTCCCAATTGGATGAGCGCGTCAAGGATGCGCTGTTCAAAAGCGGAGCCGCGAGCCCGGAACGGATGGCGGGCGGAGAGGTCGAGTCGCTGCCCGTCACCCTGCAGCGGGCCGAAGCGCTGAAAGCCAAACAGCAGGAGCAATCGCGCAAGCTGGTGGAGACGCAAGCTGCCGATCTAATGAAGCGAAGCATCGAGCAGAAGGCCGGTGTGAAGGTGCGAAGCATTCAGGTGGAGACCGCCGCCGATCGCGAAGGCCAGCTTGTCATCCGCAGCGTCTCCCTTGCCTTGGAGCCGCAGCCGCCGGTTACGTCCGTTACGGATACGGCTTCAAGACCGGGCAGAGGGATCGAGCCGGTCAAACCGGTCGAGCCCGTTGCCGGTGTCGATATCCGCATCGGACAGCCGCAATCGAAGCCTGTTTCCCGGATGAGCAACAGGGAATCGGATGAAAATAAGCTGCCGCCTGAATGGATGCAGAAAAAGACGCAAATATTACTGATGTTGGAGCAGGATTGGCAGGTAGGCGAAGAGCAAATCCGGCTGGAGCTGGCGGTGGGGAGGTGATGCGGATGGGAGAGATGCGGAGAAGGATGCAATCGTGGCTTGGCGGCGGCCCGGGCCGTCCTAAGCGGGTGCAGGCGTTCCGATGGGTGCTGCTGCTCGGGCTCGTAGGCGCCGCGCTTATGATTCTGAACTCGTTTATCACCGTGAAGGAGGTAGACCCCATCGGCACGGGACGGGCGTCTCCTCCCGATCAGACCAAGCCGGCCTTCGGTCAGGGCAGCAAAGAGCGGAGCCTGTTCAAAGATTATGAGGAAACGTATGAAACCGAGCTCAGAGACGTCTTATCGAAAATTGTCGGAGTGGGCGATGTGGAAGTGCTTGTGACCATTGAGTCGACGGAGGAACTGAACGTCGAGCGCAACACCAAGGAAACGCAGCAAATTACCAATGAAAAAGATCCGCAGGGGGCCACGAGACATATCACCGACGTGACCCGTAACGGCGAAGTTGTGCTCTACGAAATCTCGGGCGGCAAGCAGCCGCTAGTCGTCAAGACGATCAAGCCGAAAATCCGCGGCGTGCTCGTCGTCGCCAAGGGCGCGGAAAATTTGACGGTGAAAAAAATGATTACCGAAGCGGTAGAACGCGGGCTGGATGTACCTGCCCACCGGATATCGATCCAGCCTCGCAAGCAGTAAGCCGTACGAGGCCGGTGCGATACATTCAATTTAAACAAGGATAAACGTTAAGGAGGATATACAATGAATTCGAAAAGACAAACCATTTGGCTTGTATCCATGCTTAGTTTGATGGTGGTGCTGTCCGCCTACTACCTGTTTACGGAAGACGTGGGCAACGTGGAAGTGACGGGAACGACGCCGAAGGAAATGACGATCAGCGCCGGGCAAACGGACGCGACGCATCCCGCAGCGACGGATGCGAACGCCGGTCCGAGAGGCGAGCAAAAGCCGGGGCAAAAACCGGAAGTGAAGCCCGAACAGAAGCCTGAGGTGAAACCGGAGCAGAAGCCCGAGATCAAGCCCGAGCAAAAGCCCGAAATAAAACCCGAACAGAAGCCGGAGATGAAACCGGAGCAAAAACCGGAAATGAAGCCCGAGATGAAACCGGAAATGAAGCCTGAACAAAAGCCGGAGATGAAGCCGGAGCAAAAACCGGAAATGAAGCCTGAGATGAAGCCCGAACAGAAGCCCGAGATGAAGCCCGAAGGCAAACCGGAGCAAAAGCCTGGAAAGGGTGAAAAACCCGGCAGCGCGGGAGCGGAGACGTCGTCGATCGCCGCTCAGCCGGTCTCCAAAAACAAAACGGACGCCGCAGTGCTGCAGCAGGTGCAAGCGCAGGCCCATGCCCAATCGGGGAAGGACTATTTTGTAAACCTTCAGTTGAAGCGCAACGAAGAGATGGCTAAGAAAGCTGAGCAGCTCCTGACGATTATCGCGGACCCGAAACAGACGTCCGAAGCTGCCGTCAAGGCGCAGGAAGAGCTGCGAAAAATCGAAGATATGGAAGCCAAAGTCACGAATCTCGAAGAAAGCTTGACGAAAGATTTCCCGCAGGCTGTTGTCACACAAGATTCCAACAAGTGGAAGGTCACCGTCCAAGCAGGCAAGCTGGAGAAAAGCCAAGCGCTCAGCATCATTGACAAAACAATCAAAGAACTGAGCGTTGGTCCTGACAGCGTATCGGTGCAAATGATTCCTTAACCGGAATCTGAAGCGGGTAGACAAGAAGAATCTGCATGTAAGGAGAGTCCGGAATGAATGAAACCCGGCTCTTCTTTTTTTGCATTATTCGACTGCTTTCGGCATTTACTTTTCTTATTCGCGGGACTTTTCCGTCTTCCGGACGGGACCGGATACGGCGCGCTCTTCCCAGAGAAGGAAATTGTTCCGCGCAGGCATCGTTAGGCGGTACTTTATTTAGCTCTCGTAAAAATTCGAACTAAGTCTAAAGGTTAATTTTGTTGCTTTTCCACAATGCCAAGTTCCTGTTTCAATGCGTGTTGTAACACCTGAGAATAGTTGAGCTGTGCAGCCGTGGCCTCAAGCTCCAGCCAACGGGGCAATGTTACGTTTTTGGTGACAGACCTATTTAACTGTTTATCCCGGATCGGTCCTGTCCTGACCTCAATCAACGTATAAAACCCATCTTCTACGGACGGTAGGCTGGCGATGTTGGATGGCACTGGTATGCTATCGCCATCTTCCTCCATACTATAGAGGTGGAGGCCAAGCGCTTCTTTAGCCATGGTTAAGGCGTCTTCCAATGAATCCCCTTCAGTGTGACATCCAGACAGATCGGGAAACGAAACCGTATAGCCTTCGATTCCTTCCTCAGACTCAAACAAAGCAGGAAATACGTATCTATCCAATCTATATTCTCTCCTTTCGGACAGGAGCCTTACGGCCCCATGTCCTTTAGAATATTACGCAGAGTTTTTGGCTTCAAGTCTTTTCTAGGGTGTGGTATCGTTAGTTTGTGTTTGTATGTTGGATGCTTGTAATGATGATGACTACCTTCTTGTGAATCGAAATACCAACCTCGCTCTTTAGCCATTTTGATTAAATCCCTAGAAGAGTAACTTTTCAAGCGATATCCTCCTTTCTTGTCTTTATTATAACATGCATTAATTATGAGCGTCAATAAAAAATGCGCATAATTAATGCATGTGTATTGTTCAAGGTAATTAATGTCTCGAAAAAATAGTCCTTATTCCAAGTCAAAAAAACTGGTAAGGGATCTTTTAGATTAACTGTTATTTCTGCTCACAAATTTGCTCACAAAATCAGTTTAAGCACATGAAAAATTACGAAAAATAAATGTAACTATTCAGGTATCTTATAAACGCCCAAAATCTCTGCTGTACGTGGCGGAGATTTTTTTGTAAACTTGTTCCATGGAAAGAGTCTTCATTTATTCTGGTTGTGTGTGAGGTGTAAGAGCGT
>NZ_JANAVJ010000080.1 GCF_024213375.1 Paenibacillus sp. MZ04-78.2
AACCTCCCGTTCAAGATACCTTCATTTTCTCATGAGCTTGAGGTTCTTGAAAGGTGGTGAGTATTTGACGCTCACGAATGTAACGGCGTGGGCCGCAAGCTTGGAGTGGACTTGGAGAGAGCATTGGATAAATCCAAATCGCTTAAAGAAGGCGCTATCTTGCTTCCGGATTATGGCGTGGACAGCTGGGATTGGAACCTTATTACCCAGTCAGGCTTGTTTGATATCGACAAAAAGCTTGCCGATTATACCGAGGCGGAAATGGCACAGCTACTGTACGGCAAACCGCATAAGGTTGAAATGCAGGTCGGAGGGAAATCTGTAAATTTTACTTTAGAGGGAATCATTGAGAAGTTCAGCGGCAAGTACATCAAGCGAGATATTAAAACGAGGCCGGAGCGCACTCAGAAAATGGTGGAGCCGTTCATAACCAATGGCCCATGCCGCCTTTGCCGCGGCGCTCGTCTCAGCCAAGCGGCTCTCAACTGTAAAATCAACGGCAACCATATTGCCGAACTGTCTTCCATGGAGGTAGGTCGGCTGATTGAGGTCATCAAAGAAATAAAAGACCCGATAGCAGCGCCTATGGTGAAAGCATTAACGGAAAGACTGCAGCACTTGGTTAATATTGGCCTGGAATATCTCAGCCTCGACCGCGAAACCGACACGTTATCCGGTGGAGAATCACAGCGTGTCAAAATGGTCAAACACCTGAGCGGCAGTCTCGTGGATGTGGTATACATTTTTGATGAGCCGAGCGTTGGTTTGCATCCCCGCGATGTGCACCGGCTCAATGAATTGCTGCAAAAACTGCGCGATAAAGGCAATACGGTCCTTGTCGTCGAACACGACCCCGATGTGATTCAAGTAGCCGATCATATCGTCGATGTCGGTCCTTTGGCCGGCAGCCGCGGCGGCACCATTGTTTACGAAGGCAGCTTTTCCGGCCTGCTGCTGGCCGATACGCTGACGGGCAATCATATGAATCAGGCGATGCCGCTGAAGGATCATTTTCGTCCGGCAACGGGCAAACTATCCGTCGTGGACGCCAGCCTGCACAATTTGAACCATGTTAACGTCGATATTCCAACGGGCGTATTCACCGTCGTGACAGGCGTCGCCGGCTCCGGCAAAAGCACCTTGATCCACGAGGTTTTTTTGCAGCAGCATCCCGATGCGATCGTGATCGACCAGTCGGCTGTCGGTGTCTCTACCCGTTCGAATCCGGCCACTTACACAGGCATCATGGACGATGTGCGGAAGGCCTTCGCCTCAGCCAACAAGGTGAACGCCGGTTTGTTCAGCTTTAATTCCAAGGGCGCCTGTGAAAACTGCCAAGGCCTTGGTGTTGTGTATACCGACGTGGCATTTTTGGACAGCGTTAAAACAACCTGCGAAATATGTGGCGGCAAACGTTTCAAAGAAGAGGTGCTGGCCTACAAGCTGGGCGATAAATCAATCGCCGATGTGCTGGAGATGACCGTTGAACAAGCTCTCGCTTTCTTTGATATCAAAGAAGTTGTGCGCAGGCTGCAAGCCATGAGTGACGTGGGACTGGATTATCTGACACTCGGCCAGCCGCTCAGCACTCTATCGGGCGGTGAGCTCCAACGCATCAAGCTGGCCAGCGAACTGCATAAAAAGGGAAGTATTTACGTCATGGACGAGCCGACGACCGGACTGCACATGTCGGATATCGCCCATCTGCTGGCTATCATGAATCGTCTTGTAGATGCGGGAAATACGGTCATTGTGATCGAACATAACCTCGATGTCATCAGAAACGCCGATTGGATCATAGATATGGGTCCCGAAGGCGGCAGCAATGGCGGTAAAGTCATCTTCGAAGGCACTCCAAAACAGCTTTTAAGCGCAAAGCATTCACTGACCAGCAAGTATTTGAGCAGGTGATGGTTCACACAAAAACAGATCACTTCATGGCATCTTCTATCGCCCATCAAGTGATCTGTTTTTACACGTATATTGGCATGCTCTTCAATCATGCATTGAAGTCGGTTATGGCGGGAATATTAATTTCCTTTACACATGAAACAGGCGATAGATGAATAACGCATTGGACAATGGCTACAATATCTTGTACAGGAATACGGGTGCCTTGATACAACGCAATTGCCTTTTCTGCGCCTTCTTCATAAGGTACTTCTGCCGCAAGCTCTCCCGGATTAATGCACGTTACAGAAATCTTATCTTGTCTCAGATGCTCGCGCAAAGCATGTGTAATCCCGCGTATGCCAAATTTAGATGTGACAAACGAAACTTGTGCATTACCCGTATGATCCAAGCCCGCTGTTGAACCAATTAAAATGATTTTTCCGTGTTTCGCCTGTCTTAAATTAGGTAATAGCGCCTGAATATATGTAATCGTGGAGGTTAGATTAATATTAATTAAGTTCGAAATATCTCCAACTTCATCCTGATCAAACGTATAGTCATCTTCAAAACCGCGTTTTTCCCATACTCCGACATTATAAATTAATACATCGATAGCAACGTCTTTTAAAGTTTCTTTCAAAGTAGGAATTTGCTGTTGACTCGATAAATCAATTTGGAGCCATTTACGGGTTACGCCATCGTGGATATCCAGACTGCTTGGTCGTGTGCGCGACACCACCCATACGGTATCTCCCTTGGCGGGTAAGCCTTTTACAAATGCATCGCCCAGCCCTTGGCTTGCTCCAAATATAATAAAGTTCTTACTCATCCTATCACCCCTTCTATTGTTGAACGAAAGTATTAGACCGTTGGGCGCTTGGCAATAAGCTCAAGCTCGGTTGCAACTTGATCCAGCGGCTTACGGGTATCGATTTCAAATGTAGCTGCGTCACGCAAGAGGGGCTCGATAGTTTCGACATACTGTATAATTTCTTCCCGTTGTTCAGCAGTTTTCCCATAATCGTTCGTTTCACGGGAAGCCACACGCTCAAGGATGACTTCTATGGGGGCGCTTAAAAGCACGATCGCATCGAATCTTGGGTAAAATTTCACTTGATTGGATACCGTACCCGAAATGAATAAAGCACCTTCGGTATGTTCAGTGAGTAGAGTATCCATGCGATCCTCGCGCCACAGCCATTCCGAACCATCCATATTTTCGCTCCATCCATCGTAATCGGTATCGACAACCCTATGCCCTCTACGAGCCAGCTCGGCCAGAACCGTTGATTTTCCCGTACCCGACATCCCTGTCACCAGAATAATCGACTTCATTTTGATGATGGCCCTCCTTTCGAAACCTCTGTTGATCGGCAAAACGCGCAATCGTTCGTTATCACTTTCATGGCTTCTTAAATTATAATTATTATAAAAATGAACGTCAAATAAGCCCCACATGGGCTCATTGTTCATGAATATTCGAGCAGGGGTACCGCCAACCAAATTACATAAAACCCTCACTAAGAGATTTTATAGGCAAAAAATATAATTTTTAATATATTAGGGACTTACTGATTTTCTGCGTTCTGGATACGGAGTGGTCGTAACGCATTTGGGAGAGTCAAATTTTTAGTTTGGAAGGTATATTCATCATAAACATTATTCCAAACATCCTGCGAAAGAGACAAGTTTCCCCATTACTAAAAAGGCTGAAACCACTCCTTCCTGAATGGAGTGTGTCAAGCGCAGCACATCATCGATTGCTGAATCCGCCCATCGATCAATTGGTTGAAAAGAGCAAGGCCTGCTAGAAACCCTGCTTGCCTTCTCTCCGCTGCTACGCAACGGTCGAAGGACGCCATAATCGTATCAAGGCTCATCAGCGTCTGCACTTCTTCACACGTAATCGTGAGTCCTATAAAGCTACCATTTTAATTGAATGCAATCGATTCCGGTTACCGTTACCAAATTGAAAGCTCAACCGCTAATTTTTAGATTGCCCCCAAATTAGTGGATTAAATGGTTGACACGTATAATAAAATAATGTGTGTTGATACAAAAAACCAAGGAGCTATGCGAGAACATGTCACTTAGCTCCTTGGTTTTTTAGCAACTCGCATTATTTACTGCTGATGTTGCTCAAAAAATTACTTATAATCATCGGATGAATCTTTCTTTGATTCTTTCACATTATCTGGTTTTTGAGATATGCGGAATGTACCTATTTCCTTTTCGCCATTCTCATCATATAACTTAATTTCTCTATAACTTTCCTCTGCAAGACTACGTTGTTTAGAAATTGCTTCCTCTGGTTTTTCGGGCATTTTTGTATCTAAGTCTTTAGCTCGCACATATCCGAGAGTACCATCAACGCCAATCGCTTTAATTAAATCTGGTTTTGAACCTGATGCAACATTTTCCGCTGATCCATATGTCTCGCCATTCTTATTTTTCGGGAAACTGGAGTCACCTTTGTTAGTGGATTCACTAGATGTTGAAGAACTCGTGATTGTAAAAGAATTAGCGCCTCCATAAAGCTTTGGGGTATTAGTTATATCGTAAATTTTGTATTCGCCAAAACTATATGCCGCAGTTTTCCCTGTAGCATAATAGTTGCCTGCCCCACAGTTACCCTGAGCACTAGTCTCAAGACCTGCTGCACTATCTTTATTATAATACCAGTCTTGAACATCACATAATTTATCTTCATAGTATAACTCAGTTTTTAAACCCATGTAGCCTGTTGGAACATTTGTTTTGGCTTCGACATGTCCTGTTGCGACCATATCGTTAGGTTTATGAGGCATGGGACTAGTTAGTACTTCTGCATAATTACTGTACCTGTAAGAACCGACTTCGTAGCTAGATTTAGGGCCTTGTGCGCTGCCTGCAAATGCAACGGACGTGACTGTTGAAATAACAACACCCACTATTAAAGTAGAGGTTAAAGCGAACTTCTTTTTTAGGAACATGATAAATTTAATCCTCCCTTATTCATACTTTTGGAATCATACTTTTTAGACGAATGACAGCTGATTATAGGGTATGAACCACCTCAATTTTCCTGTAATTAGGAATAAACTACAATCAAATATAAATATATCATATTATTCCAAATTTGAAAATACTAATTTTTCCACTTGATTAATAGAAAATTAATTATTTGAATATTGCAAAAGATGGTGACCTTATATGTGTCGCTAGTCAAAATCATTCTTTCTTTTCCGAATAGTCTGGTATTTTTTTGACTAAATGGGTATTAGTGAAACTTTTTAATGCTTGATGTCGTATAATAAAAAGACGGGTATAACGGTTACAGGGTAAAGTGTGAAAAATTTTAAGGAAGTGAACAAATGTGAGAGTGTACTTTAAAGGCTTCAGATTATTGGTTGGTGTTGCTTTTATCGTTTGTGTAGGGGGAGGTGTAGTGGCATTCCAAAGCACAAATGCTAATAATGCGACTAATCAAAGCCACGCAAATCCTCTCAATTATCCCGAAAATGAACAAGGACATACTTACGGTTCTGCCGAAGAATTCGTTTCCGTTGAAATGCTACCTGATTTAATCCATGCAGGAAGCGTGGATGACATTAAAGGATATGTGCTAAAAAAAGATTATCTCAGTGAACTTGGTCTTGATGCTCCACTGTATGATGTTGATGAGAAGACCATAATTGGTTCTATTCATGTCGGCGCTAAGAATATGAACTATCCAAAAAATAAAAACGGGCAGACATACGGTTCTGCCATAGATACTACCTCTTCAAAAATGGAACCTGAATTAATCAGTGCTGTAGGTGTGAATGGTACAAAAGGATATGTGCTGAGAAAAGACATTGACGGTGAACAACCAAAATCACCCGCGGAAGCCATTTCACTACAGAACAGTAGATCGCCAAGTGGTCGTGATGTCCCGCTGTATGACGTTGATGGTGAAACCGTAATTGGTGTATTTCATGTCGGAGGATAATAATGTTATGACTTCTAAGGGGACTTTCTTTCAACGTCCAAATATTTGACATAGAGATGACATAGCTCCCGTCGGTATGTTCATCCTGGACTATATTTCAAGCGAAACGTTACGACGGAAAATTTCCGGGGATTAAACAAAGGCGGAGCAACGAACGCCTTAGCTAGAGCAATCTTCTTCGGCAAACATGGGGAGTTACGTGAACGGTGCATTACAGGACCAACTCCAAAGAGCCAGTGCGTAATCAACGCAATTAGTGTCTGGAATACTGTTTATTTGGGAAAAGCGACGGAATATATAAAAGAGAAAAATGTTCTGCAAGAAAATCTGCTGCATCACATTTCTCCTCTTGGATGGGAGCATATCAAATTTCTTTGTGAATATACCTTCCAAACTAAAAATTTGACTGTCCCAAATGCGTTACGACCACTCCGTATCCAGAACGCAGAAAGCCGATAATTCCCAATCGTAGGAGTATATGACTTTTTTGCCTACAAAATTTCTTAGCGTTGGTTTTATGTTATTTGTTTGGCGGTACCGCGAGCAGGCCCATGCGAAATGACATGGGCCTCTCACAGACAGCAATCATTTAGCGGCTTCCTTTGATGTAAGGATTCCCCACCGCTTTCGGACCTTCGGCGCGACCGACAAATCCAGCCAGCACAATCAAAGTGAGAACGTAAGGAAGCATCTGGATAAACGCGGTTGGAACATAATTGGAATAGCCAAGCACTTGCGCGGAACTGTTGATGGCTTGCGCCAAGCCGAAGAACAGAGCCGCCAGCATAGCTCCGACCGGGTGCCATTTACCAAAAATAACGGCGGCCAGCGCGATAAAGCCTTGACCGGAAATCGTACTGTAAGAAAAATTGCTCGTTGTCGTCAAGCTGATGACGGCTCCGCCCAAACCGGCCAGGCCGCCGCTGATCATAACCCCGAGGTAACGCATCACGGAAACGCGAATGCCAAGCGTATCCGCTGCGGCAGGATGTTCCCCGACCGCCCGCAGCCTCAAGCCGAACGGCGTTTTGTACAGAACGTACCAAGAGAGAAGCACAATCCCGATCGCCAAGTATGAAGTCGGGTACGCGATAAAGAACATTTTGCCGAGATACGGAATTTGACTTAATCCCGGTACTTCCCATTTCTGAATCAAGCTTTTGATCGTAGACGTTTGGGCGGCTCCGTCGAACATTTGCTTCGTCAGAAAGATCGATAAACCGATCGCGAGAAAATTAATCGCTACGCCGCTAACGACCTGATTGGCATGATACGTCACGGATGCGACCGCATGGAGCAGCGAGAATAAGACGCCCGCTAAGACGGCGGTAACGATGCCCAATACAGGCGAGCCTGTCAGCAATGTGGTGACGGTACCCGAGAAAGCGCCGATAACCATCAGGCCTTCCAATCCGATATTCACGACGCCCGAACGCTCGGAATAGACGCCTCCCAAAGCGGTCAAAATCAGAGGGGTCGAATAGACGACGGCGTTGTGGATAATAATTGAGGCATTATTCATCAGATCCATTACCGTTTCCCCCTTTCCGTATCGTCAACCACTTCTTGCACCGGCTTACGAAACTCGATACAAGCAAGCTTGACGCAATAAAGAAAATAATGAGCGCAATAATAATGCGGATCACTTCGTAAGGGACGTCGGCGGCCATTTGCATATTTTGCGCTCCGAACGTCAATCCGCCAAACAAAATCGCTCCCAAAATCACACCGATGGACGTGTTGGCGCCGATGAGGGCGACAGCGATGCCGTCATACCCGAATCCCGGAAAACTGCTCGAAAGGGTCATGTATCCGTAAACCCCCAAGCCTTCCGACGCTCCGCCAATGCCTGCCAGCGCTCCGCTGATCATCATCGACATCATGACGTTCTTGTTCACGTTCATGCCTGCATACTCTGCGCCGGAACGATTCAAGCCGACGGTGCGAAGCTCGAACCCTTTTTTCGTTTTCCACAGCAGCACATAAATGACGATCGCGGCCAAGAGCGCCACGACAATGCCAAGATGAATGCGGGACCCGCCGAATAACTCGCTTAACCAAGCGGAGGAAAGTGATGCCGTATCGCGAATCGTTTCCGACCGTTCGGCCTGCGCCTTAAAGTAAGTCCGAATCAAATGATTGACGAGGATGAGACCGATCCAATTCATCATAATCGTCGTGACGACTTCGTGAACGCCGCGCCTCGCTTTCAAGTAACCCGGCACCAACCCCCACAATCCCCCGGCGACAGCCGCAGCCAGGATGGCGAGGGGCATGTGCAAATACCACGGCAGTTGGAACATAATCCCTACCGAAACCGCAGCCAACTGACCGACCATAAACTGCCCTTCCGCACCGATATTGAACAATCCCGTCCGAAATGCAAAGGCGACTGCCAATCCGGTGAAAATGTGAGCGTCAAATACTCACCACCTTTCAAGAACCTCAAGCTCATGAGAAAATGAAGGTATCTTGAACGGGAGGT
>NZ_JANAVJ010000081.1 GCF_024213375.1 Paenibacillus sp. MZ04-78.2
GTGCGTCGTAATCAGTTACGTATATGATCTCATGAATCCCGTCGTTTTTCTAGGTGTGGAGGATTTGACGCTTACGTGAAAATAAGCGGCGTAATTTGTCGCACGGTTTCCCCAAATAAATAAGGGGTGCCGAAAACGCCTTCAAAAAACGCGGCGTAGGCGCTTATGGGATTGTATCCGCCGAGAAGCATAATGACAGCGCCGCACAGCAAAGCGAGCAATACCGATAGGAGCGATATGCCGATAGTTCCTCTGTTCATCCGATCGAACCACTTCATTCCCGTTCACCGCGCTTCCTTCTTTGGCCGGACATCAGCAGGCCTAATTCCTGTTCGGTCGTATTTTTCGGGTCCACGATTCCTACAATCTCTCCTTCGAACAACACGGCAATCCGGTCGGACAAATTCATAATTTCATCCAGCTCAAAGGAAACGAGCAGCACGGCCTTCCCCATGTCCCGCTGCTCCACAAGCTGGCGATGGATGAACTCGATCGCGCCAACATCCACCCCGCGGGTAGGCTGCGCTGCAATCAATAGCTTCGGATCGCTGACGATTTCCCGGGCGATGATCGCCTTCTGTTGATTTCCACCGGAAAGTGCGCGGGTTGTCGTTTGTACGCTTGGCGTGCGGATATCGTATTTATCAACTAAACGCTCAGCATGAGCATAGATTTCATCGTAATCGAGAAAACCGCGCTTATTGTACGGCGCTTTATAATAGCTGTTCAGAACGATATTTTCCGCGACGGTAAAATCAAGGACAAGCCCTCTATGCTGACGATCTTCGGGGATGTGCGCGACCCCTTTCCCGGCCACTTCGCGAGCGCGCATGTTCGCAATGCTCTGTCCATGCAATGCAATTTCCCCCGACAACGTTCGGCGCAGCCCTGTAATCACTTCGATCAACTCCGATTGCCCGTTGCCGTCCACCCCGGCTATACCGACAATTTCGCCGCCATATACGTCTAACGTCAATTTATTCAAGGCGCGAAGGCCGCGATTGTCGTTCGCTTCCACATCTTTCAGTTGCAACACAAGCTCTTTGGTTTGCCGCTCGCTTTTGTCTATTGATAACGATACTTCCCGTCCGACCATTTTGGCCGCCAGTTCGTGCTCCGTCGTTTGTTTCACCTTTACCGAATCGATCACTTTCCCGCGACGAATAATAGTTACGGTATCGGAAATGGACATAATCTCTTTCAATTTGTGCGTGATCAGGATGATGGATTTGCCTTCCTTGACGAGATTGCGCATGATATTCAACAATTCATGAATTTCCTGTGGGGTTAGAACGGCGGTCGGCTCGTCGAAAATAATGATTTCCGCGCCTCTATAAAGCGTCTTCAAAATCTCGACGCGCTGCTGCATGCCAACGGATATATCCCGTATTCGTCTGTCCAGCTGTACTTTAAGGCCATACTTGGCGGAAAGCTGCTCCAGCTCTTTTTTCGCTTTCGAATAATCGACATTTATGCCTTTGCGCGGCTCCGAGCCGAGAATAATATTTTCAAGCACCGAAAATTTCTCGACCAGCATAAAATGCTGATGAACCATGCCAATGCCCAGCTCGTTAGCCACCGTGGGATTTGTAATGCTGACCCGGTTTTCGTTAATTAAAATATCGCCTTCATCGGCTTCGTAGAGCCCGAACAAAATGTTCATCAGGGTCGATTTCCCCGCGCCGTTTTCTCCCAACAAGGCATGGATTTCGCCTTTTTGCACTTTGAACGAGATGCTATCGTTGGCAGTAATGCCGGGAAAACGTTTCGTAATATTTCTCATTTCTACGGCAATGGCCATCCGTATCACTCCCGATTTTGCATCTGCGTTGTTAATTGATATGGAGGGGGCAACGGCTGATAGACCAACCTAACGCCCCCCTTGACGACATCGCCTACGCAAATGAATAGTTAAGGCTTAAATTTCTCGAACTCTTCCTTTGTCCGCGGTACCGTTATTTTGCCGTCAATAATTTGCTGCCGGTATTCCATGGCCTTATTTAATATCTCTTTGGGAACATTGACATCCGATGTCGGGGCAATCCCCACGCCGTCATCCTTTAAGCCGAATTCGATTTCCTTGCCGCCGTTAAATTGACCTTTGATGAATTGTTCGCAAACTTGAAAAATAGAGTTGTCCACCCGTTTGGTCATCGACGTTAATACGGCTTTCGTGCCGAACGTTTGGGACTGGTCTTTATCCACGCCGATGGCCCATACGTTCTGGCCGTTGTTTTTGCGCTCGTTCGCCTCGTTGAACAGCCCGTCTCCGGTGCCGCCAGATGCGTGGAAAATAATATCCGCGCCTTTGTCATACATGGTAGCGGCCGTTTGCTTGCCTAAATCCGGCGCCGAGAAAGAGTTCGTATAGACGCTGGTGATTTCCGCTTTGGGATTGACTGTCTTCACTCCTGCCTTAAAACCGCTTTCAAAACGGTTGATGACAGCGAAATCGACCCCGCCGATAAAGCCGACCTTGTTGGTTTTGGTCATTAATCCGGCAATGACGCCGACGAGGAAGCTGCCTTGCTCCTCGCGGAACGTTATGGCCGTCACGTTGTCGGGAATTTTACCGCCGAGGTTGGAATCGATAATCGCAAAAAGCGATTTCGGATTCGCCTGCGCCACCTTCTTCACCGTATCCTCCAGCGGGAAGCCGATGCCGAATTTTAAATCCCAGCCTTGCTGAACGAATTGGTTCATGTTCGTTTCATAATCGGCGTTCGACTTGCTTTCCAAATATTTGACCTTGACTTTGTCTTCATTTTGCGTTTGCAAACGCTGCAGCCCGTTCCAAGCGCCTTCGTTGAAGGAGTTGTCGTTGACGCCGCTAGCGTCGGTCACCATGCCGATTCGCTTGGTCGCTTGCTCCGATTGCTTGGAGGTCGATCCGGAATCAGATGGAGAAGGATTCCCTTTCGCGCCGCAACCGGAAAGTATAACGCTTCCAAAAACCATTACCGCCAGTAATCCAGCCATTTTTTTCATAAAAACACTTCCTTTGTGTAGTAAAGTTAGCGTCTGCAAAACAGCGTCATCATCATTCGTTTCGTTGCGTCTAGTCGTCAGCAGGGGCGTGCGCCGATTCTCGTGACGACTTGGGAAGATATCTCGATAGCTCTTTCCACCGATTTCCTCATGTCCTTCGTTGTCGCATACGTTGCCAGGAAGCTCCCGATAAATGAATCCCCGGCTCCTGTCACATCTACCGCCGTTACCTTCGGTGCAGGCAGCTTCACACATACGTCATTCTCATAAAATATACAACCGTCCGCCCCCAGCTTGAGAACCGGACACGGCACAAGCTCTTGAAGAGCCGCCAAAATACGATGCGGATCTGTTTCTCCTGTCAGCAGCACGCCCTCTTCGTAATTGGGAATGAGAAACGTAACGCCATCCAGAAACCGCAGGAAATCGTCTTTGCAAACCCGCAAAAAGTGGGTTGAGCTTGGGTCGAGCGCTACCGGAATCCCCTTGGAAATCGCCGTTTTCTTGGCCGCGATGATGGCCTTGCGGGTCATTTCTTCAAAGAAGCTGTATCCGGATAAATATAAAATATCGCTGTCTTCCACGCCGTGAATGTCGCTCTCGCATAAATTCAGGTTTGCGCCCCGGTCGGGGATCATCGAACGCTCTCCGGTCTCCTGATCGACCAAAATGATGATTTTGCCAGTTGGGGCATTCGGGTCCACCGAAACCGCGCAAGTGATTCCTTGCTTCTTCGCTTGATCGAGGAGATAGATCCCGAAGGGATCATCTCCTACCTTTCCGATCAGTCGGCTTGCAACGCCTTCATGCGCAATCCATGCCGCTACGTTATTGGCTTGTCCGCCAGGACAAATGTCGATAGAACCGTCCGTGTCCGTAGCAAAGTTCGTTGCGCCTTTGCTCACAATAATATCTGCTAGCAAATCTCCAATGACGGTAATCATAGGCTAAAATAGGCGGATGCAATCTTAGCTGCTACTTTGGCATTATTTTTCATGAGGGCAATATTGGAAGACAAGCTCTTGCCGCCTGACGATTCTTTAATTTTGGAAAGCAGGAACGGTGTTACCTCTTTGCCGTTAATGCCTGAGCGTCCCGCTTCTTCAAGCGCGGCGGTAATCGTATTCTCGACTAATGCCGGGTCCAGCTCCGCTTCTACAGGAATCGGCACGCATACGGAAACCGATCCTTTCACGTTCAATTGCTCCTTCACCTTCAGCAGATCAATCAACTGCTGCATCCCGATTTTTTCGACCGAATACCCGGAATCACGCACATAGAACCCTGGATAGCGGTCTGTTTCGAAACCGTACACGGCAACACCGATCGTTTCCAAATATTCAATCGTTTTCGGAATATCGAGAATGGACTTGACCCCTGCGCTAACGATACAAGTATTCAAGTTTGCCATCGTTGTCAAATCGGCGGAAATATCGAAGGTTTCATTGACCCCGCGATGAACTCCTCCCAAACCGCCGGTGGCAAAAAATTTAATGCCGGCCAACTCTGCCGCATAAGCCGTTGTCGCTACCGTTGTGGCGCCGACAAGATTGCCGGAAATCACTTTAGGCAAATCGCGGAAACTGGCTTTAAAAACATTTTTGTCCGTTCCCAAGCGCTCGATCTCTTCTTTGGATAGCCCGACACAAATTTTTCCGTCCAAAATGGCAATCGTAGCTGGAACAGCCCCGTTCTCACGGATCAACTGTTCTACCTCAAGCGCCATGTTCACGTTGGACGGGTAAGGCATGCCATGAGAAATAATTGTCGATTCGAGAGCCACAATCGGTTTATTTTCCGCCAAAGCTGTTCTAACCTCTTCGTTAATTTTCAAAAAACTCATGTCAATTTCCTCCTAAAGTGTGGTTTTTATAGATAAGCACTATAAATGAGTTCATTTATAATGCCTATTTAACTTTATCATCCAAACGATTGCCATCGTTGGCAAAATTGTGGAAGAAGAGGCAAGACTTTAACCTCAACTCTTCATTGACTCCCTCTCTACGATGGAAGGGCTAATCAGCATCCGTTTGGCTAAGGTCTTGCTGCTATGAATCTGGTCTACCAATATATCGAGCGCCAGTTCCGAAATCTCTTGCTTGGGCTGCCCGATCGTAGTCAAAGCGGGAAACAGAAATTCTCCCATTCGGAGGTTATCGATACCGATCACACCGATATCCTTCCCTACCTTCAACCCCTGCTCCATAATCGCCCGATACACGCCTAGCGCGCGTTCGTCTCCGGAGATGAAAATCGCTTTTCTTTTCCGGTCGGCCAGCAGCTTTGCAGTTTCGCGATGCGCTGATTCCAAATCGGTAAGCCCGAAAATGATCGGATTCTGGAGATGGTGCTCCTCGCAATACTGCTGAAATCCTTTGGCCCTCTCCTGATTCGTGACGGATTTTTCGCTGCCCAGCAGGAACGCAAAGTTCTCCCAGCCTTGATCATAGATGTACTTTGCACCTAAGTAGCCGGCATATTTGTTATCCAGATCAACATAAGAGGTCTCGAAGTTGCTTTTATCTTTGCCGATAATGACAAATGGAATCGCTTTCTCTTTTAAGTAAGTGATCCGTTTATCGCCAATGTTCGGATCGAAAATAACGGCGCCATCGCACAATCCGTGCTTCACAAGGTAAAAGCCGTCGTTCTCATCCTCTTCGAAACTGTCGGGCGAGGAGGCGGAGATCACCATCCGGTACCCTCTTGATTTCATCGAACGATGCAATTCATGAAGAATTTCATTGTGGAAGGCTCCCCAATACATGCCTTTCCGGCGATCGATGAAAATGACGATTTGATTCGTCTTCATCTCCTTCAAGCTTCTCGCAACCATGTTCACTTTGAACCCGAGTTCGTCAATAATGGCTTGAACTTTGATGCGTGTCTCCTTCTTTACGTTCGGGTCATCATTGATGACACGCGATACAGTGCGGATTGAAATTCCGCTTCTTTCGGCAACGTCTTTGATCGTCACTCTGTTCATCTCTCTCTACTCCACCCCGAAATGCCATCGTTGGCAAATCTTTAATCTGATGATAACGCTTTTATGGCGAGCCGTCAATACCATCCTGAATTATTTTTTTATGTGAGACGACTTCATAAAAAACCCGCTAAACAATTAGAGGGATTCAAATATACGGTACGCTATATCTTCTGGCCAAGGCGTTCGTTGCTTCGCCAGTCATAACATTATTTTCCTCCGACATGAAATACACCAATTACGGTTTCACCGTCAACGTCATACAGCGGGACATCACGACCACTTGGCGATCTACTGTTCTGTAGTGAAATGGCTTCCGCGGGTGATTTTGGTTGTTCACCGTCAATGTCTTTTCTCAGCACATAGCCTTTTGTACCATTCACACTTCCTACATGGATTAAATCAGGTAGCATTTCAACGGAGACGAATTCTTCGGCAGAACCGTAAGTATCCATATTTTATACTATCTATTTTAGTCGCTTTTCATCAATGTGCGTATACTTATTTCTTTCTATATCCCCATCACTTGGTCCGAGCTGAATCCACTGCTGATCATCTCTCAAAGTATAATTATACGTGACCTCTGGTTCATTTTTAAAAACAACATTTATTACATATGTAGGCATTTTCCCAAACTTCCCTTTAATATTTAAAATATCTGACTCTTTATAATGCTTTGTTTCAACAAGATACAGTAACATTTTCTTTTCGAGATCATTTAATTTAATTTGAATATAGCCATATATCCCCCCTATGATCAATATTAATATTAAAAGTATAGAAAGTAAGATTTTCTTCATATTGTCAACCCACTCCTCAAGATAGGTTTGAGTGCCCTTCTATAACCAGTAACTATTAATCAATCAAAGCTGGGAGGTGATGAAATGCACTACCCCCACAAAAATAAGTATGAATACTGCTACCAACAAAATTTTCGCCATGAGTTTCATTGTAACAACTCCTTCAGGTGTATTCATCTATAGTTTATACCAAATTAAGGGAGAATGCTATTGATGAAAGTGTATGAGATTACAGCGAGTTTTGTACAAGTACGTTGATCTTCTTATTCAAATCAAAAAAGGAGGATGAAAATTCGTCCCCCTTACAAAGAGTTAGCACTTTATGAATCTGCCTGATTCCTAATCAATTTACTGACCCATGCTTCTGAAAATCCTAAAATTTTGGCTAGTTCCTTTTGCGATGCCCTGGGGTTTTCCTTCATTGCTTGATGCAGGAGATCCAATGCCTTTTTCCTTCTTGGTGTGATTCTTTTCTCTTGTGTAAGTGTTCTTTTTTCCTCATTCGCTCGTTCGCGTTCCACCCTTTCAAGGAAAACTTGAAGCGACGGAAGGCTTTGAATACATGGCATACAAATATTAAATCTTTTGAAATAAATGAGTTGTTGCTTGTCCGAACAAAACAAACATTCTTCTGCTGGATATTTATATACGATGATCGTCTTTTTCTCGTCGTCATAGAAATACTCTGTCCTGACATTGGGCTCAAGATTCAAAACACGCCTAACCTCCGTTGGGATTACTATTCTCCCAAAATTGTCTACGACCCTGACAATTCCCGTTCTTCTGTTATCTTGCATCAATCACACCTCAAACAATAACGATTTCTCGTTTGCACGCCGCATTTTCCTAATTTGAGCAATTAAAACGTATGTATCTAGTTGTTGGCTCAATTGGACCATATATTCACTCGTTAAACTCTCGCCTTGCTGTACGGCTTCTTCCATTTGGTTCTGTATGTTTTTCATGGCATTGGTTAATGCTTCATCGCTGAAATGGTTAATATCGTATCGGGCATAATCCTCCTTTCTGGATACTAATTCACCCATGGGAAAATCCACCTTTCGGATCAAAATGTTACAAAAATAGCATATCAGCTATTCCTTATAATCATCATTTACTCGCTATGGCGGAATGAAAAAACAGGCACCAATTAGCACCTGTTTTGCAAAACCATATTAATTTTCAGTATTGTTTTACAAGATTATATACTTTTTTCATGAGAACCAAATCTTTTAATTCTATTGTTTTTCTACTTTTTATGCAATAATTAACAATATTATTCTTACATTTTTCTCTTTCCTGAAATGCGTTAATTTTCCCATATATGTCCATACTTTTCATGATGCTTTGGATTCCCTCGTCAATGAATCCAAGGGTTAATTGATACTCTCCTTTATGCAAGTAGTACTTCCTAACTCAACTTTCGCAGATCAAAAATCGGCTTGAATCCTTGCAGCAGCAGGCATGCTAGGCCATTGGATACCTGGCT
>NZ_JANAVJ010000082.1 GCF_024213375.1 Paenibacillus sp. MZ04-78.2
CAACCTCCCGTTCAAGATACCTTCATTTTCTCATGAGCTTGAGGTTCTTGAAAGGTGGTGAGTATTTGACGCTCACACTTGCAACACAATTTAACCTATTCATTTATTGTGAGTGATGAGAGATGTTTGAGTTATGAAGAGCAGTTTAAAGAAATATTAGACCAAGAAGAAATAAGCCGAAGTAAAAATGATAAGCACAGAAAAATTCGGATTAAGATATAAGGCTTTTATTGACGAACACAACGTATCTGATAGCAATTTAAGTAAAGTATTTGACGATTTGGCCAGTCAAGAACAAAGAGAATTAGAGGTTTTCAGAGACAAGCATGAATAATAGTTGTACCCACTACGAAGCAACGATACTTTTTGAGCGATGATTTATATGTCTGAAATACAGATGTCCATACTCTGTTTAGGAGCATTACTAGGGATTAAAGGAGCAACTGTAGAGTCTGCAAAACTCCCATTTGGGGATTTCGTGGCTCATCCATTTATTAATATAGGGTAGATAAGGTGCTTATAATCATGTATAGTAAAAAAGTACCATGTATAATTTCGGGGGAAAAACACATATGAATCCAGTAGCACATTACGTACTTACTGAATGGATATCGGAAACTAAAACAAGTGATCTTACCGTTCATCTATATACTTTACCGGTGCGTAACGTTTTCGAGCTGCATAAAGAAAATGGACATGCATGCTCAGATTTACGAAAATTGAATAAATCCCATGTCATCGATTTTTTCGAACACCTTATTATTGCATGGAAGCCTATTGATAATTGGGGACAATATACATTCATTAAGCATGAAACTAGATCAATCGACCCTATGTCATCAACGGAACGAACGGTTCTTGAGCGTTTGCTATTGCGGACGATTGAAAATGTTCAGCCTCGAAATGAAATCGCCGCGGGAAGACGTAAGTTCACTTGGTTGAGAGCAGAAAAAGTTGTCCAAAATGTCTCAATCCATCGTGTCATCCAATGCGATGTAACTGTAAATCAAGAAGGTGTTATTGCTGTTGGTTTTGATTTAAATCATAGTTACCGAACCAATGAATCAGTCTACGATCTATTAAAGGAAAACTCCATTACAAAAGGCGATCGCGTTATCGACAAATACAACAACTTGCACTACGAATTCGACGAAGTTTCAAGCGCTACGATCGATGAGGCAATTCCAGAACTCAAACAATCCGTAATCGACTACTTTGTTAAAGAACGAAAACAGGAATGGAAAGTTGAAAAATTAGATCCGAAAATGCCAGTTGTTTATGTAAAAATGCAAAATGGTCTTCGAGCTGCCTATGCGCCAGCCATGCTTCAAAAGGAACTTACTTTTGCCTCACTTCCGACTGCCGTTGTCCGTCAAACATCGGACATTTATAAACAAAATGCCAACCAGAAGATATCAACCTTATTAGCCGAAATGCAGAAAATTTTAGCACGGACCGACAAATTGACATTTTCTAAACAGAAGTTACTTGTACAACAATCTGGATATGAAGTAAAAAAATTTGATAACCCTAATCTTTCATTTGGAAAAAGTACAACTGGAACGCAGCCAAAGTATGGTCTCGATAAAGGCGGCGTCATAGCACCGCAACCACTATCGATCAATCTACTTGTTTATCCGGAATTTTTTGAAACCAAGCTAACGGCAATTACTTCATTTACCGAGAAGTTAAGCATGTTGTCTCAAAAATGGGGGGTACCGCTTACGATACTGAAAAAATCTGGAACGTATCGAAATAAACCAATCGATTTTACGAACCCGCATCAGTTTGCCATATTACTTAAAGAATTGACTAACACCGCTTTTCAGGAGCTTACGCTTGTAATCACAACTGAAAAGATAGCTGGAATGTGGTATGATGCCATCAAAAAGGAATTCGGTGGCAACTCTTCTATCCCAACACAATTCGTTACGATGGAAACACTGCAAAAAACGGATGATTACATTCTTGGTAATATACTGTTAGGGCTATACTCTAAATCCGGCATACAACCGTGGGTTTTGGACTCTCCCCTCGCATCTGACTGTTTTATCGGACTTGATGTATCACATGAAGCTGGTAGGCACTCAGCGGGTATTGTACAGGTCGTGGGCAAAGACGGCAAAGTTTTATCAAGTAAGGCGAATACATCAAATGAGGCTGGAGAAAAGATTCGGCACGAAACGATGTGTCAGATCGTGTATTCCGCAATTGATCAATATCGACAGCACTTTAAAGAAATGCCGAAACACATTACGTTTCATCGCGATGGGGTTTGCAGAGAAGATTTAAAAAACTTGGATGAAGTGATGAACAGCTTAAATGTAGAGTACGACATGGTAGAAATCATTAAAAAGACGAATCGCAGAATGGCTTTAAACGTGAAAAAGCAAGGTTGGGAAACAAAACAGGGAATTTGTTATATAAAAGATGATTTAGCCTATTTAATTGCCACAAATCCACATTCGAGAGTCGGTACTGCACAGCCCATTAAAATAATAAAGAAAAAAGGTTCCCTCCCAATTGATGCTATTATACAAGACATCTATCATCTTTCGTTTATGCATATCGGCTCATTTCTAAAATGTCGATTACCCATAACAACGTACTATGCAGATTTAAGTTCGACCTTCTTTAATAGGCAATGGCTTCCCATTGACGCGGGAGAATCACTTCATTTTGTATAAAATTAAAAGCCTTCCGGAACATAGCCGGTTTTCATTGAAAGATGTTTTACCACTTCCTACGAAAAGAATTTTTACCATGCGATTTCTGCTTCGAGGCTTACCTAATTACCTAAAGTAAGTCTAGAGGTCGAGTGGCTTTCGCTTGCCCATAACCTGCTGAAGAAAGCGGCAATAGACGCAAAAAAGAAAAAGCTAAGCACATACAAGCTGCTTAGCTCCTTTTTCATTCAACGATTCACCTTTTTTACCATCTGAGACTGCCCCACAGATTCTAAAATAGTTACTTTTGGATAAAATCATTGCACAGCCGAGGAGTCCGAATATGGATTTTTCTATCCCAAAATCTTACCAATCATTACTTCAATACAGTCACTATTGTCAAGACAAAGCACGTTCTTTGCCTCACGCTCAGGCTTGCTCATATTCCACCACATTTTCAAGTTTAATGACGGTGTTCCCGACATGATAAAAGAATTAAGAACTATTTTCTTATCCTTGCTGGAAGGCTGGAGTTGTGCCTCTAGCTCCTTAATTTTGGAGTAGAAATTAACCTTTGGATCATCCGGCATCGTCCTCAACAAACCCTTAGGATCGATAAATGAAATATACTGAACGTCATATGTATCAATCCATAGAACGTAGTCAGGATAGAAGTTACCAGCTTCAAAGAAGCCCATACCCACTTTGCTTTTATTTCGAAGAAGGTACAAATTTTTATCGGCAAAAATATCAGTATTTTGTTCCGTGTACTCCTTGAGCAAATCTACAAAGGTCTTCTCATCCTCATTTAAACTAACAGGAGACACCTGTATTTTCAGACCGTTCGCCTTTTGGCATATAAGCGGAGCATACAAATGTGATCGGAAATCAAAAGCAATAAATGTATCCCTGAAGGCACTCTTCTCATAATCCTCAAACCAATTGCTTGTCTGAAGAATGTCGGAAATCTTGGAAATTAAATCATCCAATATCTCCGAGCCTTTATCTCCTTCGGTCAAGGCGGTATAGGATATACTGTATTCTGATATGAAATTGTTATCTTTCTCGGAGAGCTCCTGATACTCAAGATATGGTGCTTCCCATTTCTCTTTATTATACTTATAAAACTTGTCCATGTAACTTTTCAAAGCCATGACACAGTAATCAGCCGCGGCGTATAGTTTCTCTACTTTATCAATTTCCAAGTGGCTCTTCGGTATGATTAGCGAGTACCAGCCACTCACACTCAGAATAGATTGCAACTTATCCTTATCAATAATGATATTATAATAAAGCTTCTCATTCTTATAGAGCTCTAACTCCTCAAACATTTGCTCATAGTTTAGAAAAAGCAAATACTTATTATCTAATGCATGTTCTTCAGTTATTGATTGAAGCGCTAATGCACTATAACTGGATTCAATTGTTTGTACTTTAGAGCGGCAGTCAATTGTAACCTTGTTATTCGTAAGATAGCGCAGAAAGCCCTCATCTGGCACATCGAGAACTAACCTTTTTGCTTGCTTTTTAAAGTTAATTCCGTCTTTCACTTTAATAACACGCAATTTCTTAGCCTTTACTTCATCATATCTACTAATCACCGGCAACTTAAACTCATACACATTCTCGTTTGTAGGCAGTTCTTCCAATTCGAGATATTTTTTAAAATCCTCCATGTACTGAGCCTTTATCCCGAAGATCGTCAGCGTTTCAAGCAATTCTATATGTTTGGGTACATTAACATTCTTATCAAGGCTCCGGCTACGCTTTAAACAACCATTATATCCCTTCAAGCGTACGCCACGTCCAAAAAGCTGAATTGCCTGCGAACCTTCCCCTTTTGCAAAGTTAATTAGGCCCATCGTAGAGACACGCCAGCTGTTCCAGCCTTCGGTAAATTTACGAGAACCAATAAGAACCTTAATATTAGATGTCTTGCTATTGATCAAACGAAATAGCGATTCACTGAGAAACTCCTCAGTCTTGGTAACTATACCTTTATCCTCGCAATTCTTGACCAATGTTGCTGTATCACCGATGTTGATTACGCCGAAATATTCACCAAACTCACCAATTTTAAGAGCAATCTCTCCCTGAACCTGTCTTAGATTTTCGATATGAAGCCGAGGTTCGTCAGAAACGGTGTCGGTGTTAAATACAACCTTCAATATGTCTCTATAAACATCCCCGGCATCAGGAGTATGACCAAAAATGGAACGCAATGCCAAGAAATCATGAAAGAAGAGCTCATTTCCTCTTGCGTCAATCAGTCCGGTATCCTCTTCAAGTACGGCCTTGATACGAGATATCGTACTTTCTTTACGCTTTACAAATTTATCAATGAAATCTAATACTTCTTCAACATCAGTCAGCTCTGCTTTTGACGTAGAAGCCGTTACACGATTACCAACAAAAATGAGTAGAGGCTTTTCAATGTGGAAAGGTTGGTACTCCTTTCCATAACCTTCAAACAGTTTTAATTGTTGATAGAAAGACAATATACAGCCCGTCAGGTATAGATGGCGCTGTTCCTCGTCAATGCTTTCCTTAAGGTTATAAATGCGGTAATCTTTCCCGTATCCGTCCTCATAGAAATACTTATACGAGTAATCCATGATGATGGATTTCCCGTAATCCTCCATAAGTTGCTTATCTTCCAACTTGGAGCTATTAGGCTTCAATGCTTGCTTAAACGTTGCAGAATATTCGAAAGCAAACCCTTCAGCGGACAGACGAGTGCGATAATCGTACCAAACATCACCAGAAAGACCTCGATGCCCTTCATCAACAAGAACAAGGTTATTCTGTTCAAAACTTTCAATAGAGACGGTTTTCACTTTACCTTCATCTTTGAGCTTATTCATATCAATAATGATCACACCATCATTATTTGCTGAAAAAATATCCTTTTTAAACAAATCTGCCTTAATGGACGACTGTTTTAGTTCGTCCAGATGCTGCATAGACATCCCTTCATTAGGTGCAAGCAGAATGATCTTGTTGATTCCAAGACGATTGTTCAATCGCTGGGCCTTCTTTAAGTAATGTATATATTGCAAGATGTTAATATGCATAATCAGCGTTTTACCGCTACCCGTTGCACACATGAAAGCCAGCTTTCTCATGCTTTCAGCTGTATAAAGTTTGAAGTCAATTTGTCCTAAAGTGTCTGTACGTTTCTTTTCCAGAAAGTGATTCAAGTCAGAAATGAAACGATCCTGTTCCGTAAAATAACGATCCAGGTACATTTCAGTAAACAACAGAGCGATGTACTGGAAGTATTTCAACACGACATTGTCGCGTTTTTCTCCAATTTGTTTGACATAGCGACAGATGTTTTCATCATAAATACTGAGCTTGTCTTTGCTAATCTTTACCTCATCTTTATTTAATGCACAGAGCCGAACAAGAAAGTTAGAGAAATGAGTATGCTGACTTTCATCATAGCCCTCGTAGTCAGAATCGTTGAGCTTTCCCACCAATCCTTTCAACGTAGATTTCCCAAACTGCTGCAAGAAATACTCGAACAGTACGAGTTGTTCATTGAAGGTAGCAGTTGGCTCATTTTGTTTTTTTCTAGGCGGCACAGATTACACCTCCTCGAACATACGCTTTTTGAAATCAGTTTCCGTCATACGAACCTTCCAGCTTTCATCATCTGTACGCATGTTTTCTAAATTGTTGTCACCATTGACATAAATGATATCAAATTCACGATCATGGGGCTTAATTCGATGCTTGGCGAAATAAGCATCTAGAGCAGCATTGCTCTCAATCAAATTATCCGTTATATTTCTCCAAATAATTAGCGCTCGACGGCCATCTGGCAATACTCCTTCTACTTGCTTAAATGCATAAATGCCCCCTGTATCTTTAACAAGTCGTACAGAGCCTTCGTAAGAGCCTTTCTCATCGGAAACTGCATTAAAATATTCCACTGCACTTTGACGCGAAACAGAAAGTCCAATAAGATAATTAAATGTTTCGACCAATTCGATAACCTTTTCCTTGATTTCGTTCTTTTCCGTAACTTTCAGTTTGTACTCAAATGGAGTCTTAAAGTAATCCAGCTTAAGCAGACTACCTTCTGATTCAATATCAAGCATATAATTCACAAGGTATTCTTCTCCAAACAATGCTTGCATCTGAAGACCTTTGTCTGATAACTGGATGTTAGAAAGTGCGTCTTCGTAGCTTTCAAGACGAATATATTTCATTATGTGGGATACGCCCGTTTTACGACTCGATGGCTTTCCACTATCCCAATCATTTGAATAAATTATTTTCATTACACGAGATTTTGTGACAGTGTTAAAATATTCTCCCATTTCAACGAGGATATACTTTCGTTTGCCATTGTCCTCTCGGTTTAAGTTAATAACTGCATGACCTGTCGTCCCCGAACCTGCGAAGAAATCAAATATAATTTCCTTTTCAGTTGCATTACATACTCGCAAGCAGTCCATCACAGCAAATATAGATTTCGGAAAAAGAAATTGCCTGTTTTTACCGAATATATCAGTTAACAGATTCGTACCATGAGACCCGGCTGCATAGCTTGCTTTATCCCACCAAGTTCCAGGCAATGAACCTTCATCATTTCTATAATTTCGCCGGTACACTTGAATATCATCATTATTTATCTCAATCTTGATATGATCAGGATATTGTTTAATTCGGTCAATACCCCACTTCCAAACCTTCTCTTCACCTGTCGAAGTAATGGGATAAATAATACGCTCATCGCCCACAGCTGATTCATTAAAATCCCAATAATCGACAGAAGAATTCCAAACCATTTCTGGGATACGGTAACTCCTTTGTGATGGAGAAACAAATATTGGATAATATTGTTTGGGCCGGTCGCTTCTATTCGAATCAGTCCCAGTCTTGCGAAAATTTTCCCAGAGGTAAGGTAAGCGTCAAATCCTCCACACCTAGAAAAACGACGGGATTCATGAGATCATATACGTAACTGATTACGACGCACAC
>NZ_JANAVJ010000083.1 GCF_024213375.1 Paenibacillus sp. MZ04-78.2
ACCTCCCGTTCAAGATACCTTCATTTTCTCATGAGCTTGAGGTTCTTGAAAGGTGGTGAGTATTTGACGCTCACTTTACAAAGGTAATAAACTGAAACGAAAAAAATTTTTATACTTGTTCCAATGTGGCTGCTGCCTCAACATTTAATAAAGGCGAAAATAATTCATCATAAACATCCCCTATACCAATTGCCTGTTCAAAATTAGAAATCGAAGCGAAAATCTTAGTTGTGGGTTCTTTGAGATGGTA
This sequence comes from Paenibacillus sp. MZ04-78.2, assembly GCF_024213375.1. Taxonomy (GTDB): domain Bacteria; phylum Bacillota; class Bacilli; order Paenibacillales; family NBRC-103111; genus Paenibacillus_G. The sequence goes on from NZ_JANAVJ010000083.1 coordinate 251, forward strand.
TATATTTGTTAATTATGCTCTTAGTATCTTTAGTTCGTATCCCGAATGATTGTCTACATCATGGAGAATGTAGTAATGTGTTTTGAATTCACAGCACCCTGTTGTCCAACGCGAAGGTTTTCTGGATAATTGTAATGCCGCATAATTATGTACATAACGGTTGCCCTCGTTGATTCCATAACATACCATCACTCATATATCTGGTACTAATGATTGCTTTTATTTTCGTATTCTCAGCTCTCTATGTCTAATATGAAGTCTATGCGCTTGAACAATAACCCTCGCAAAATGTGTTAAACTACTAATAGGAACCACCTATCTATAAATTGTCAAGTTTCACAAACGAATGTAGGCAGGTATTCTGCTAATCACCGATAGAAAGGAATATCCATAAATGGCTTCTTGGAGACAAGTGATGAAACCTTTGATCGTACCGACGATTCCCGGTGGAATCATAACGATCCTTATCTTTTATCTAGATTACTTCCAATTTAATCTTGTCGAAAAATTTCTCATGTTTGCGACTTTCGTCATTGTACCTCTTGTTATTTTACTTTTAAGCTATGACGATGAAAAAAATAAACATCAAAGGATCATTTATGCTGCTATGAAGCTGCTTCAATTTCCCGCTGCGCTTCTTGCCTTAGCCTCTGTAATGAGCAGCAAGACGTGGGGATTGGGAGGCACGGCAATACCAGGGGCCCTCTCCCTAGGGTGGTTGCTGTTCACATTGCTGCTCTGCATCTATGGTCTCATCATTATTGTGAATCACAAGGGAAGAGTTGAGGAAATAGCGATTGGCGCGGGGCTCGTTTACTTTTTTATTGGAGGCATTTGGTTCGCCCTATATCAATATCAATTTGATCTCTTCCAAGTTAATCCCGCAACGCACGCTCTAAGTTCGGTCCACTTCCATTTCTCATCTGCAATCGTTCCGATTTTTATCGGTGTACTGGGACGGATCATGACGAAGAAAAGCTGGTATCCTTGGATCGTTGCCATCGATATCATCGGACCCATTCTGATCGCTGTCGGTATTATTTTCTCTAAGCCGACTGAATATATTGGCGTCACCTTATTCGCCTGTAATATTGCGATTTACACCACCTATCTGCTTGCTTACTTGAGAAAAGGCTCTTTACGCAATACGCCAACCTTCTTTTTAGTCCTTTCTTGCATTGCCTTTTACACGATTGTCGTTGTTTCCATTTGCTATCCGTTACTGAAAAACACGTTTTCCTTAACCATACACGATTTCATTCCGATTTTCGGATTACTGCATGCGTTTGGTTTTGTTTTATGTGGACTGATCGGATGGGTATACATGATCGACTCTCTTAAGAAAAAAACGAGGATAGCTGGCACAAACCTGCCTTACTAAACATCCTACTTGTTATTCAGCTATCTTTCCCGTGGTAAAGGATACTGAATGGGACCGGCCCTCCCATCCTACAACGTCAAAGCGATATACTAACAAACTACAATTCGATCCATTTAATACATGTTGGACGAGTTTTCGTCTTGAAAAATTCTGTGCACGCATCATTCATTTGTTTGACTGTAATAACCATTGTACTTGCTAAAACTACTTCTGCGCCGTGAACATTTTCGTAAAAGGTAATCGTTTCGTCCCTAATATTGTCATCACCGTGAGAAGCAAAATTCCCCTTTTGTTCAGAATCTAAAAAATACAACACACAATAATCATCCCGAACAAAAGCACATAATTGAGGGATACCACTTTCTTCAAAGGTAAAAATAAACTGATTGGCATTAAATGCTGGACGATTTCGAATAAACTCAACTACCTGCGATTCTGTATTGACTACAATTTCTCCGTTAAAATCATAAGCATACATTTGAAAGACCTACTTTCAGTAATATAAAAAGGGATTCTCTCACTTATCGCACTGTTCCCCCAATTAATCAAATCGCTCGCCCGATACATCTGCTCCACCACCACCCGCATCAGTTGGTGCAGGTAGGACGGCGGGCGACTCCCAAATTGATTGATGAGAATCACACTGGACAACAGGAAGTGCGTGGGCATCGTAGAGTTCACCTTCAATGAGGAGGCCGAGAAGCATTTTTTAAGCGTAGCTCCTTCCGCTGACAACAACATGGCGGAAGGAGCTTTTCCTTTGTCCGGAAGAGCTCCGAAATTGTATGGTGAACGGATCGATCACATAATTCTTATCGCACCCTTGAGCAGTTAAGGCAAAATTTTTCGCCGTCACTTATGGTAGGGTTCACCTTACACGCTATAACGGATAAAAGAATTCATACCTAACCCTTGAACATTGTTCCGCGCTGTGTTAATATCATTTTAAACGCAACTGGAACATTGTTCCACACTGTTCCAATGTCAATCCAAAGCAACTGAAACAGTGTAGGAAAATCAAGAAGGGGTAATGATTTATGTCACAGTCAAAGGATATGAAGTTCAGCTTTATACGTAGGGTTACGAATCGAGCTCTACGCTATTTAACCTCTAAAGGATTTTGGGCCACAGTCATGGCATTGGTAATTATTCATGCTTTTCGAATCTTTCTTGGTCTATAAACAGAGGGGCAATCCCCCTCTGTTTGATTTGTTTAGCTTCTGCCCCCCCTTTTTTATCATTGTTCCATGTTGTGTATTTGAAATTGTTTGGAGGGAAGAAAATGAAATATTCGGCAAGGTTAACGAAAGGAAGTACCAATAGCTGGGCAGTTGAATTTAGACACCCCATCCTAAGGGATCGACGTGATGCTAATCTTGGTAGAAAGATAAGACGTGGATTGGGCATTAATGAGGAAGAAGCTAAAATAATTGTCGAAGAACTCAATACAATACTTCAAGACGAAACTTATTGGTCTGTTACAGAAATTCGCAGAGCAAAAGAACTATATAATCAAAAAACTATTAATATATTCTACGACCAAATGGAAGAAGATACTTCCCACAATCCCTGGAATATACGTGAGGAGTATCATAAGCTACCTGAAAAAGAATACACAAAAGTAATGCTTCTGGGAACCACAGGTGCTGGTAAAACAACTATACTTCGACAACTAATTGGAACAGACCCTAACGAAGTTAGTTTTCCTGCAATATCTTCAAGTAGAACTACCATTTGTGATACTGAAATTATATTTAGCGATTCAACTACAACTAATTGTATTGTAACTTTTTTAAGTCAGGCTCAGACAATCAGACTTATTGAGGAATGTGTTATTGAAGCTTTTAAACGGGCAGTTTCCGGTGATGACGATAAGAAGATTGCAAAAGCTCTTCTTACTCACCCAGAACAACGTTTTCGGTTAAGTTACATTTTAGGCCAGTATAATTCGACTATAAAACAAAGTAAAATAGTTGAAAGCGAAAGTTTAGACTTCCCTTATCCTGATAAAAGCCAACTGTTTGATGATATGATCTATATAATTGATAAAGTAAAGTTTTTAGCAACTGAAGCTATAGATGCTTGCCCTCCAGCCGATGATGACATTGACAAAGTAATAGAATTGCTTTATGAAGATTGGATAAGAGAAGATACCGATACATTCCACGATCTTGTTTCTCACATCCTTTCATTGATTAAGTTTAGATTCAACCTGATGCATAATACTGGAAAAATGATCCGGGATACAAGAGGGTGGCCCATCTATTGGACACATGATTCCAACAATAAAAATGAAATATTGCATTTAATGCGTTTTTTCGCCGGAAATGATGGTAATCGCTTCGGACAATTACTTGCACCAGTAGTGAATGGTCTCAGGATAATTGGGCCATTTAGACCACATTGGTGGAAAAACGATACTGTTCCAAAATTGGTTCTTGTAGATGGAGAAGGCGTCGGCCATGATTCCAGTATTACAACAAGCTTACCAATAGACGTTGCTGAGAAGTTCAACAAGATTGATGTAATTCTCTTGGTTGATAATTCTGTTCAACCAATGTTGGATATTCCGAAGGTAATTATTCATGATACAACTTTTCGTGGACATCAAGACAAATTGATAGTTACTTATACGAGGTTCGAAGATGTGAATGGACCTAATTTATTAGATGAAGAAGATCGACGTGATCATGTATTATCAATTCAGAATAGCGCTATTGATTCATTACTTGACACTCACAATATGAACCCCAAAGTGGTTCGTCAATTAAAAGATAGCTTGTCTGAGAAAGCAATATTTTTAAGTAATACTAACGACTTAAAGAACCCACCAAACGAATTAATCGAAGAAATGCAAAAGTTAATAAAAACATGTTTAGCAGTAGCAAAACCGCATATACCTAAGGGATTAATCCCTATCCCATCTTATGAATATGATCGCTTAATATTGGTAATTAGCGAAACCACAAGTATATTCATGCAAAAATGGCTTAGTCTCCTTGGTATTAAAACGTCTCAGTTTCCAAAACAACATTGGAGTAGGATTAAAGCTCTAACAAATCGTTTTGCAAACTGGCCTGGTGTAACCAGATATGATGACCTAAAACCCGCCGATGATTTAGCAAGTTACTTAATACAAAGACTAAATATATTTTTAAGCTCACCAAAAGAATGGAGAAATAACCCCTTACCTTCTGAAGATGAGAAACAACTCATGATTAATAAGGTTATGGGTCATGTATCGAGCAAAATAAATAATCTAGTTATTGAACGGCTGAAAATTGACCACCACGCTCAATGGTTGACTGCATATGCTTTTAAACGGGATGGTTCCACCACCCAGAGAGCCTCACAAATTAGAAATATATTTGAACAAACAATACCAGAACCTACAATTAGATACGATGTAACTACCGACGATTTATTACAAGAAATTAAAGTTATTATCGAAGAAAGTATTATAAATGCTAAAAATGATTCAGAAGATTTGATTGCACTCGAAGACTGATCCTTTATCTGTAGGGGAGCCCTCAAGTCAGCAGTTATGACATAGACATGTTGTTGAAGATTGGGATTGCAATACAATAAATAAGTTTTGTGAGTACAAGGGCTCTTTTGGGTTATACCAATACGAGCCCTTTATTGTTTCTTTGTAACTCTTATGCTTTCTGGACAGTGAAAAGTTCTCGTAGAAAAATAACCCAATCAGGCGAAAGATGATATCCTAAAGGTTCCCACACCAAAAAGGAGATCCAATCGCTGAAAGGGTTACAGCAAATAGTGTACCCGATTTCTTAACGATTGACTATACCCATGCTGAAATTCATCGATTCCGTATTGCGTTCGTTTCGTCCCTGCTTTTCCAGAACGGCCACCTTCGAGTGGTTTATTGTTATCGTCATAGGTTTAATGCTGCGTTCGGATCATCTTGGTATGACTTCCATCCTCCCCCCTTGGCCTTTCTGATTGCCCTTATTCGCTCACCAACTACTCTGGACATCTCTCATTCCGCACCCTTGTTTATTTATTCAAAGGATTTTTATTTTTATGCAGAATCTTTACTTTAAATAGGATTCGAACAATATATTACCTGATATTAAACCCCATAATTGGATTTATTTTAGACGAAAAAACGCTTGAAAATTAGAAAATTAATGTATTTCGAATTTCTACGAAGGGTGTGGAATGTGAGGGACATGATGGCCCAGCCACAGCCATCAAGGCCATTGAGGTCAAGCACAAGCTCTTCAATGGAGCTATGGGCGGACATACACTTTATGGGCTGGAAGAGATTAAGATACGTGAAGCCGCGATTGAGCAAGCTATCATTACCTGTATGTTGGAGTTCATACCAGAGGAACAGCACGATATTGTTTCAAGGCGCATAGATGATATAATGCGTGATTTCTATGAGGCCATTGGGCTTGGAGAAGCATATAGGCAAATGGAAGCGAAGGAGAAAATGGGAGATTAATGCAGTAGGCGGCAAAGGAGAACGCTATGGTGAACATTCTCCTTTAGTTTGGCTTGGTGGAGCGTGTGGGGCTGTGATGGATCAAGATACAAAAATAATCTTTAATCCATTTATTCTTTATTCTTCACCAAGATGTTCATCTTCAACAGTAGTCGCGGTAGACAATTGCCCAAAATTCAAATTTTCAAGTGCTTTCATAGCATGAAATTCACAATACCCATCGATTGCCCCGTGTATAATTGCATTTGCCACATCTATTGCATTATCAGGAGCATTTATTAAAAAGCAATGCCACTCTAGAACTAACATGTTACTCTTACCAAAAAATTCTGGGTTTTCATCGTCTTCTCTCAAGCTACAAAAGAAGCCAAGGGATTTAAGCGCCCCTAAAACCTCCTTTAGTTCAGCTTCTGGATGCTTTGTAATTCGCCTTAAATAATCAAGGCTGATATGAACATTATCAGGAAGCTCGGCAGGGCAACTATTGAGAAATATTTGGTAAATAATTGTTCGTTCATGTGGTTCCATGCGTTGTAATACATCCCAAAAGTGTCTTGCTTGATATAAAACCGCTTCAAAGTTCGCCTCATCCCGGGTAGTAAGATAGTCTACTAATTTATCAGGATCCGGAGGAAAAAAATTTTGTCTTTCCTTAATTCCCATTGTCGGACAGGTAATATATATTCGTAACTATTCAGGTATCTTATAAACGCCCAAAATCTCTGCTGTACGCGGCGGAGATTTTTTTGTAAACTTGTTCCA
>NZ_JANAVJ010000084.1 GCF_024213375.1 Paenibacillus sp. MZ04-78.2
ATGGAACAAGTTTACAAAAAAATCTCCGCCGCGTACAGCAGAGATTTTGGGCGTTTATAAGATACCTGAATAGTTACTATTAAACCGATATTAAATCCTTGGTTATCTGATTTTTGCAAACAACTAACCTCCATTACACAAGATGATGTGAATAAGGCAGAATATTTTCCGCAAGCCATTCAACAATTTCAAGATTGGATTGGCAAAGAAGATTATATCCTATGTTCTTGGGGTTTTTACGATAAAAGTCAACTAACGAAGGATTGTGAACTACATACGATAAGTACGGAATGGCTTGCTAATCATATCAGTATCAAACATCAACACGGCAAGTTGATTGGCAAGGAGCGGGGTGTAGGTATGGTAAGGGCGCTTGATATGCTTAAGCTGCCGCTAGACGGCACACACCATCGGGGAATGGATGATGCCCGGAATATTGCAAAGATTTTTGTAAAGATTTTTGATCAGTTGGAATTCTGATGACCACGGTCAGAAGGGAGTTACATAATTGCGTCACGACACTGAAATGGCTTGCACATCTTATTTGACACTTCACGAACAAAAACGACGGATCAAATCGTTTTTGATAGCGTATTTCGGCACGGCCCACTTCTTTCTTGTTGAGACGGGTTTTTCTATCACAGCTGTACAAGAGGAAACGGCTTTTTTCGAATGGATCAATGCAGGTAAACCAGACCGAACGACTAAAGAATTGTTTCTTTTTCAATGGACGGAGCAACAGAAACGGAGTGGACATTTCTTATTGAAATGCAGCTTTTATAATCGCTTGGAAGATAACAGCAGACAGAAGCAATTTGAGAAAATCGTCTTGCAATTGAAAGAGCATATGGGGCATCCCGCTTTGACGCTTCATATTACCCAAAAAGAAAAGATCATCGAGGTACGGCAATTTCATCATCATGGTGATGGGAAAATTGGCTATGGTTTGTACCCTTATGCCGAAGATGAGAAGGGGCATTGGCGTGAAAATTTGGGTGTTGGCTTATGGATATATCGTGAGGACTTTCATCTTTTATATGAAGGAATCAAGGAGGTATATCCACGTAAGGAGAAAGACTTTGAGAATTTTGATGACACGGGCATGAATTTCATTCGTAAGTCGGAATGGAAAGTGATTCTGAACCATTGGTCTAAACTAGCGATCAGTAACCCATCCAGCGCTGAATTTATTGATTATGTAAGTCGATGGGTGATCGCAACGCTGGAGCAGGTGGATGAAATTGCGATCGAAGGAAATTTATAATTCGCTGCTGCTTACTTCGCTGGCATGATTATCTAAAACTTGCTTGAAAGTATGGACGGAAATGCATATTGCATGTATAATCATTTACTGATAATGATTATCAGTATCATGATTCTCGAGACAAAATAGTCTTCATACCAGCAAAGATAAGGATGGTTGTCATGAACGTACATACGGAGGCTGCGCCCCAATCCACACCGAAGCTGCGGTCCCGGCCGGTAACGGCAACGATTGTTTTGTTTGCGGGACTTGCTGTCTTGCTACTGGGGCTGGCCTTTTCGGTTTCCGTCGGTGCGGCGGATATCCGGCTTTCCACCGTATGGGAAGCCGTGTTTCAGTTTAATCCGGACATTACCCAGCATCAGATCATTCAAGAGCTGCGTCTTCCGCGGGCGCTTGCCGGGGCGCTCGTCGGCGCCTGCTTCGCCGTTGCGGGAGCGATTATGCAGGGGATGACCCGAAATCCGCTTGCCGATTCAGGGCTGCTCGGTTTGAATGCCGGAGCGGGATTCGTGCTTGCTATCTGCTTCGCCTTTTTTCCAGGTATGCCGTTCATGCAGTTAATTTTGTATTCTTTCCTTGGCGCTGCAATCGGGGCGGTTATGGTGTATGGGGTAGGTTCCATGTCCAAAAACGGTCTGACGCCGGTCCGGCTCGCTCTGGCTGGGTCTGCGGTCGCGGCCCTTCTTATTGCGTTCAGCGAGGGGATCGCGATTTATTTCAACATCGGACAGGATCTCGCTTTCTGGTATGCCGGCGGGGTAGCCGGGACGAAGTGGTTCCAGCTCAAAATCATGACTCCATGGATCATTGCCGCTCTGATCGCTGCCTTGCTGCTCTCCCGGTCCATTACTCTGCTGAGTCTTGGCGATGAAGTGGCGACCGGACTGGGCCAGCGTACAGGTTGGGTGAAGCTGGCTTGCACTGTTGTCGTGCTGGTGCTTGCAGGCACGGCCGTCTCCGCGGTCGGCGCAGTCGGTTTTGTCGGGCTCGTCATTCCGCATATTGCCCGGTCGCTGGTCGGCGTCGACTACCGCTGGATTATTCCTTGCTCAGCAGTGCTCGGCAGCTTGCTCATGGTCATTGCCGACATCGGGGCGAGAATGATCAATCCGCCCTATGAGACGCCGATCGGCACATTGATCGCCTTGATCGGGGTTCCGTTCTTCCTTTACTTGGCGCGCAAGCAGAGGAGGGAACTGTAGATGGAAGCAATGAAAATGGGAGCGACGGAACGCCGCAAAAAAATTCAGGCCATTACGGTTTTATCTGTTCTTGGCGTGCTGATTGTGCTTGCTTTTCTCGTCAGCATGAACACCGGATACACCCGGCTGTCGCCGCTCGATGTCATCCGAACGTTGTTCGGTGCGGGTACGACGAAGCAGGAGCTCATTTTGTTCGATTTCCGGCTTCCCCGCATCGTCATCTCGGTGCTGATCGGCGCGGGACTGGCTGTTTCGGGATGCATTTTGCAGGGGCTGTCCCGTAATGCGCTCGCCGATCCGGGTATTCTGGGGATCAATGCCGGCGCAGGCTTGATGGTCGTGCTCTTTATCTCGTTCTTCCCGTCGAAGACGGCGGCGCCGGTTTTATTACTGCCGATTCTCGCTTTCGTCGGGGCGGCCATCACCGCGGCCATCATCTACGGACTGGCCTACAAGAAGCACGAGGGCTTGTCGCCGACAAGAATGGTTCTTACCGGGATTGCCGTTGCAGCAGGCATCAGCGCCTTAATGGTGGTGCTGACGCTGCGGTTGAACCCGCAAAATTACCAGTTCGTCGCCGTCTGGCTGGCGGGAAGCATCTGGGGTTCGAACTGGAAGTTTGTCACCTCTCTTCTGCCGTGGCTGATCGTGCTGCTGCCTTATGTGTTTTACAAAGCCAGAGTACTTAATGTGATCAATCTCGGGGAACAGATGGCGACCGGCTTGGGCGCTCCTGTTGAGAAGGAACGGCTCGGCCTGCTTGCCGCTTCCGTCGGTATTGCCGGCGCTTGCGTCGCGGTAGGCGGAGCCATCGGCTTTGTAGGCTTGCTTGGTCCGCATCTGGCCCGGCGTCTGATCGGTCCGAGGCACGAAATACTGCTTCCCGCCTCGGCCTTGGTCGGCGGCCTGCTGATGATCGTCGCCGATACGATTGCACGAGTCATTATCCAGCCTACGGAAATTCCTACCGGAATTGTCGTCGCGATCATCGGCGCGCCGTATTTTCTTTATTTGCTTGCGAGAGCAAAATAAATCAAAAGCACCCAAGTAGTGGTTTGGAGGAGAGCCGTTAAGGTGAGAAAATCAAAGCTTACCTGCATCGCCGTGTTTTTGCTAATCCTGATCGTGATCGCAGGCTGCGGGGCCAATTCACCCGATGCCAAGCAGGCCGCTTCCGCCGATAGTTCCAGCGCGAAACCGGCGGCGGAGCGCGTCTACAAGCATGCGATGGGAGAGGCGAAAATTCCCGTTAAGCCGGAAAAGGTCGTTACGCTCCAGTATGTCAGCCAGCTGCTGTCCATTGGCGTCAAGCCTCTTGGCGGCCCGGCCAATCTCATTAAGGATCTCGGAGAGAAAGCGGCAGGGATTGAAAATATCGGCGAAGCCGGAAAATACAATTCCGAAAAAATATTGGAGCTCCAGCCGGAGCTGATCATCGCTGGGGACGTCGAACAGGAGGCGTACGATAAGTTGTCCAAAATCGCTCCGACGGTCGTCGTTCCGTGGATGAATCACGACGTGTTCGGTCATGTCAAGGTTATGGGCGATATCATGAACCGCCAGAGTGAAGCCGAAGCTTGGAGCAAGGCGTTCCGTGCTAAATTCCAAGCGGTGCGGGAGCAGATTCAGAGCGTCATCGAACCGGGAAAAACGGCGGCGATCTATAACATTCGCCCGAAGGAAATTTACGTATACGGTGTGCGGAATTTCGGCTTCACCATCTACAAGGCGCTGGAGCTGACGCCTCCGCCACCGGTGAAGAAAGAAATCGAGAAGGACCCGAACTTCTGGGCTGTTCCGGTATCCTTGGAGCAGCTTCCGGAGTATGCCTCCGATTATTTGTTCGTGTCGACTTTTGGCGATGACGATTCCAAGAAGCGGCTGGATGAAATTTCGAAAACCGCGCTATGGGCGAATCTGCCTGCCGTCAAAAACAACCGGGTGTACATGTTGAATCTCGATACATGGTTCGGTTACACACCGCATGATATCGAGAAGCAGCTGCAGGAGATTGTGTCTCTGCTCAAAAAGTCTTAAGTCTTATCTCATAGGAAAGACCGCCGAACGAGTCCGGCGGTCTTTTGCCTATTTGCTTTTATTTCTGCTGGATCATCATATTCCATAGTTCCTTCGAATCGTAACCGAGGCGCCAAGCGGCCACGCCAGCCAATTCGTACTTTTTGGCAATGTCGATCCGCGCTTTGACGGTCTCTTCGTTTTCCAGCCAGAAGACGTTATTGAAGCCGTCCTGCTCGTACTCAACCTTATACTGATTGAAGCGGTTATCCCAGCTGAGCTTCGCTTGCTTGGAAGCGATGAGGCCGGTCAAGTCCTTCATCAGCAGCGCGCGGTTGCTGTCCAGCTTGCCGGATGTGTCAATCTTCCACTCCCGGACATAGAACGGAATTCCCATGATCAGCTTGTCGCGCGGAATGCCGTAGGACAGAAATTCCTGTACGCCTTGTTCGACCCAAGGCAGGCCGGCCACGGAACCCGGTTCAGTGCTGCCTTTCCAATAATGGTCGTAGGTCATCGTGATGACGTAGTCGACGATCTGACCGAGCTTCTCGTGCTCGAACGCGGCTTTTGCATTCCATGCGGCGCTTCCTCTGGGCAGGTCGACCGAGATGACAAGTCCTTTCTGATGGGCCGCATCCGCGATTTCCTTCATGAACGTCGTGAAGGCGGAGCGGTCCGTGCCTGCGACGCTCTCGAAGTCGATGTTCAGCCCGTCCGCCCCGATGGCGACGGCTTTATCGACCAGCACGGAAATGAACTTGCTGCGGGCCTGCGCCGAGGCAAGAAATTGCGTCGTCATCGCCGTATCGAATTGATTGTTGACAAGCGGATGGACGGAATACCCCTGCTTCTTCAGCCAAGCGACGGTTTCTTTGTTCGAGCTATCGGTCAAATTGCCTGAACCGTCGGCGAGCTGAAAGTAGGTGGGGGAGACAACATCCAGCCCCGAGGTATTGCTCACCTGACTACGGATCATGGCGTCGCTGGAGCTTCCGTTCCAGCCCCAGAACTGCAGATCGCGAAGGTTGTTCCAGATGCTGGACCCGTCGTCATACAGCCGAATGGAGGTGTTGGAATAGCCCATGGCGTAGGATAAAGCGGCGCCAATTGTAGAGAAGTCCGCCATCCTTTTGTCTTTTTTAAACACTTGATAATAAGGATAATTATTCCATATGACGCGTGCGGTGCCTTCAAGTCCCGCCGCTTCGTCATCGGTGATTCGGGTATGATCGAACTGCTTGGCGTACGCGACCGCCTCGTCAATGCTTAGGAACGAATTCAGCAGCTTTTCGAACTGATACACTTTATACGGTCTGACGTTGGAGTATACGACCTTGCCCGTTTCGGTGTTCACAATCTTCGAATCGCTCCAGCGAAGTGATTCGTTTACGGCATCTTCTATGTAAGCAAACTTCCAATTCTCAGCGGAGTATGTACCTTGATAGACTTGATAAATTTTGCTGCCGCTGCGCAGCTCCGTCTTGCGGCTGGCCGGAATGTTGTCCCATACCCAGCGATGCGTGCCAAGCTCGACGATATGGGCATTGCCCCATTTTTTCGCTTCGGCGATCGCTTGGTTCAACGTGTCAAAGATCCAGGAATCCTTCGTACTATCGTCGCCTTGGTAGACGCGGTACTTCGGGTAATTGTTCCATACCCAGCCGCCGGATTGCAGGTCGCGTACGCTGGCATGTCCCCAATTGGACGCTTCGCGTATTGCCTGATCCAAGCTGGCATATTCCCATTTGGACGAGCTGTTGCCGTTCTGGTATACCTTGTATCGGGGGTAGTTGTGCCATACCCATTTGCGGGAGCCGATCTCTTCGACGTGGCTGTCCGCCAGCTTCCTGGCGTAATTTTCGGCGGACTTGTAATCGGACGTCTCCAGCAGCATGGTAGTATCCTGATAGACGCGGAACTTGGATGTCTTGTCGGCTGCCATAACAGAGTCCGCGGAGTAGAGGAAGAGCGTTATAACGGACAACGTTAGCAGGGTGTTGCGCTTCAACATGCATCAGCCTCTTTCTGGTCAGTCTACTCTATTAAACCACGCCTGTTGATTAACCAGATACTGGTTTTTTGAGGTTTGACAAATAGACATGTTTTTCCAACACTTTGGTAGTG
>NZ_JANAVJ010000085.1 GCF_024213375.1 Paenibacillus sp. MZ04-78.2
CAACCTCCCGTTCAAGATACCTTCATTTTCTCATGAGCTTGAGGTTCTTGAAAGGTGGTGAGTATTTGACGCTCACGCATACCTCCGCCGACAGCTAACCAAGGTCGGTTAGCCACGACCCCGGATTTCACCCTCCTATTTGGATCGCCAATAGAAAAGCAAAACAAAGCCACAAACATAGAGGCGTAAACATATAACTATCCAAGGTGGCGAAGCGCGTTCCGCGTAACCGTTTCGTTAAGCCCACGTACCGGAAGTCGCCGACGGCTCGTAGTCCGAATACGATGGCACATACCCAGCAGCCCAAAGTAACGACAAAAAAGCCGGAAAATGCTTTGACAAGTCCCGCTTCAATCAGCAGAAGCACCGATGCTGCGACTAACAGGACAGCGACGGCAAGTGTCCCGGCCTTGCCCGGGACGAAAGCGGGCTGCCGTGCTTTGGTCTCCGGGATCGCAACGCTTGAACCCCAGGTTCCGCCGAAGGCACAATAAACGTGGAGACCGCTAATGCTGATAAGCTGCAGGGCAGAGATGACGATGATGGCGATCATTGTTTTACAACTCCTCTCGAACGTATATCTTCCCACACGATATCGAAATGTCGCTGGAAAAGCATCTCGATTCGTATTGTATTGCTGCCTGCCGAAAGCCAGATCATTAGCGAATTAAAATAAACGCCAGTCAACACCGCCGCGATATCTTCACTGGCTGCTTGTGTCGTGAGCTGTCCTTTGTTTTTTGCATCTTCAAGTAGTGCCGCGAGCGCTTGCCTGAACCTTTCAAGGATTCTAATCTCCGCATGGATGAACATGTCGGCGCGCATCATTTCCGACACGACCAGCCTGATCATGTCCGGTTGTTCAGCGTATCGCCGAAACAAGTCGCTGAAGAGGAGCAGCAATTGTTGCTTCAGATCTGGCATGTTCTCGTTCCGTTGGATGCTCTCATGGACAGATTTGAGCTGGGATTCGGCAAGATGGAGCAGTACGGCTTCTTTTTTCGGAAAATAGTTATAGAACGTTCCTTTGGCGATCCCGCAGGCTTGCGTAATTTCCTCGACCGTGACGTTGTCGAAGCCCTTTTCTTTAAACAGCTTTACGGCCTGTGTGAAAATACGTTCTTTCAGTTCTTGCTTTCGGGATGCTCTAAGCATCGGGGAGGGTCACCGCCTTTTTTTGAAAAAATGACTATAGTCATAAAATGACTTTGGTCATGATTTTACTCCGATTCTTCTAGTTGTCAAGTATCAAAAATTCGGGGGAATCATGGGGTTGGAAAAAGGTGGACAAAGGTCGGCCACCGCCTTTATCCGCCTATGGACATTGCTGGCATGGACGCATTTGTATTGCACAACCGGCTTAGGGCAGTTCTGTCTGTTTGGTGATGGATTGCGTGCAGTTCGTAAGCAAGTTCAAATCGATAGGCTTCAGTTTGTTTATGAGTGCGCTCAGAAGGGGCTACCTTTTGCTGTTGTTCGTGAACACTTTAAATTAGCTTGAACCTAAGCTGGATATTTCTGTATCCGCTTTTGCTCATTTATAGTATTTAGGAAAGCTTGGCTACATTGAAGGCTGGCCCGGCGAAGAGGTATATCCGCCGCAGCCCATGGTTTCCCAGATGCGCTGCGTTCTTAAACAGTATGAGGAAGCAGGCGGCAGTTTCGAGGAGTTTGTTGTTGGGGACGCAGGGCATATGCCCCGCACATTGAGCAGCCTGAATTTGTATTCGCGAAGCTGAGGTCATTCCTGTCTTTAATCGAATAGAGGGATGAAGCCGCTGCCGGCGGGGCACGCAATAATCAATGGATGGATTATTACGGACCCCGCTTGCAAACATACCGGCATGGCTGTGACGCTTTATTTTATGGGGAGCGGTAAAGCATAATGGCCAAACGCTTTATCCAACAGTGCGGCTGCCTCCTGCCGAAGCAAAGGCTGGTTGGAACGGAAATCGACGCTGCCATCCGCCTGTACGGTTGTATCCGGATCGATAACGCCCTGCGAAACCAGTGCAGTAACGGCCTCAACCGCCGACGCATCCGTTTGACCGCTCAATTGAACTTTGGACGCAGGCTTGAGTCCTTTCAGGGCTTGAATCATGACCGCTGCCGTCTGCCTTGTAGTGATCGCATTCGGATCAAAGGAAGGGAAACCGGTTTGCAGTTGTTTCTTCATGTCAGCGAAGGCCCAGGGGATCCCATACCATCCTTGGGCACGAAGCAGCACGTCGGCAAACTCGCTTTGCGTCATGGTTGCCTGCGGCTCAAAGCTGCTGCCTGATTTCGCACCCATGATATCCAGGGCGTGCAAATCGTCAATAAAGCTTTTATATTTGCTTCCCTCCGCTACATCCGAAAACGGCTGCTTCCCATGGATTTTTTGCGAATCCGAGACAAAGTGAGGCCCCTCCATAGTATTATAATAAAAATATTCAATCGATCCGCGAAGGTCTTTTTTAAACGCTAGCTTGTGGCCTGATTCGTCTTCAAACAGCAGTGGAGTAATCATCTTGAATGTGTGCTTGCCCGTTCCTGTCTCCATCTGCAATTTCCCGTCGGCGTACGAAAATTTCGAATTCAAGAACCTAAAGCGCGTATTCTGATACAGTCCTAAGTACTTTTCCGCATCCTTTTCATCCAAATTGACATAAACAGGTTTCTCGAGTGTTTTTGTTTCAGGAAAATAATGGTCCATAAACGCCTCATACACGTCCATACTCATCAACACTGATTCGTGGTTGTACGACATATAAAATGCCGTATTCTTCTCGGGTACCAATACGATCAAGGATTGATGGCCTGTTACATTCCCGCCTTTTATAACGACATGCTGGCCATTCGC
The DNA here is from genome assembly GCF_024213375.1 of Paenibacillus sp. MZ04-78.2. GTDB lineage: Bacteria > Bacillota > Bacilli > Paenibacillales > NBRC-103111 > Paenibacillus_G. The sequence continues at coordinate 2,843 of NZ_JANAVJ010000085.1, forward strand.
CAGTTCGTTGCGGTAGCCTTCGAATCCCCCTACGGTAGTCTGCGGAATGCTTTTATCGGCGATCACCTGGTACGTGAACATCTGCTCGGCCGTCTTTTCGCTTACCAACTGTTGTTCTCCGTATTTTCCTTTTTGCAGCAGCATAGTCAAGTACTTGGCCATATCTTCGCTAGTCGATATGATGCTCCCCTGCGGCCCGTCGGTTGTGGAACCCCAGTCCATTGGAATGAGATCACCAGTCGAATTATAGTGAGCGGCCATGCGATTGTTAAGCTCCGGGGTTAGGCGTGTGCTAGTCGAATTCATGCCGAGCGGCTTGAACACATTTTTGTCCATATACTGATTAAACGTCATGCCGCTTACATTCTCTATCGCATATCCTGCCAGCATGAAGCCAAAGTTGTCGTACGTATAAGCTTCACCGGGGGGCCGGACCACCGTCGGCATATGATCCAGGAGGAACTGCTTCATCGGGATGTCTTTATATGCATTCTCGGGTGAATAATAAGAAGTTTTATCCGGAAAATCAACCCCGGTCCTATACGTGAGCAGATCAAACATGGTCAGTTTTTTATCGGTCTTGTTTGGAATCTTCATTCCTCCCAAATACGTTTGGATGTCCTCATGAAGGTCAATTTTCCCTTGCTCGGCAAGCTGATTTGCGGCCAGCCCGGTGAATGTCTTCGTGACGGAACCGATTTGGAAGACGGTATTTTTATCGACAGGAGTTTTCTTTTCCTTATCGGCATAGCCGTATCCCTTATTTACCAATACTTTTCCATCCTTGACCACAACGAAATTCGAACCATTAACATTGTGTTTTTTCATTACTTCTGCAAATAAAGGATCGGCAAACGCCTCTACTTCCTTGGCATCCTGCGGGCCATTCAGGTTCGTTTTTTCCACCGCCTGTGCCGATTCTGGCTTTTCATCGGATGGTGTGCATGCCGTCATCAGGGTCGTCGCACATAAGAATAGTGCCGCCATATTCAACTTGGGTTTCATCTTTTTCATCGTTAGTTCTCCCTCTTATCCTTTTTCGTATAGCTTAGTTTCGGTACTGCCCTTCCTCCTTCTCTTGGGTCTAGTATGGCAAACAACGTGTCATAGGAGAGAGTTATTTTCTGTCACCGTTTTTTTATCCCGCGACCCGCAAGCGAATTCTCCGCCGAGATGACAAAATGTCATATGACGCTCATGCTGGGCAAATGCACCGGATAAAATAAAAAAGCACGGTCCTGTTCCTTCTTTCAAAGGTACAGGACCGTGCCGTCTTCACAAACCATCTACAATCTATACTTGATTCCCGAAAACTTTTTGTACGGCCTCTTCTCGATTGCGAACGCCCAGCTTGGTATAAATCGTGGAAGCGTAATTTCGGACGGTTCCTTCGGACAAATACAATTTGGCCGCAATCGATTTATAACGAAGCCCCTTGGATAAACATTGCAAAATTTCCATCTCCCGTGGGGTCAATCCCGAAGGAGGAGGAAGCGGTTTGTCTGGCTCTGCCGGTTGCTCCTGAAGGGCTCCTCCCCCATAGTTTTGAATCAGCTGGTTGGTGACATCTTGGGCGATCATCATCACCCCGCCGCGATGTACGAGACGTATCGTTTCGGAAAGTTCCTGAGGCTCCGAAGACTTTAATAAATACCCGTCCGCCCCGCTTCGCAAAGCTTCAACCGCTTTTTCAGTCTCTTGAAACGTGGTCAAGATCAGCACGCGGACACCCGGATGCTTTTGCTTCACCCGTTTGGCCGCTTCCACACCGTCCATGCGGGGCATATTTAAATCCATGAGAACGACATGAGGGCGAAGCCGCTCGCATTGTTCCAGCATCTGCTCCCCGTCCTCCGCAAGTCCCACGACTTCGAAATCTTTTTCTCTCTCCAAAATCACTTGAAGGCTTTCCCGGATGGATAACTGATCGTCAACCAACAGCAGCCGGATCACTTCCTCCTGCTGCTCTACCTGCCTGGGTAATGTACAAGTCACGACCGTTCCTTCGCCCGGCTTCGAGTGGATGTGCACCTGTCCCTGCAAATCGGACGCCCGCTCCTTCATCGCCGTTAAGCCAAAACCCGCTTGAAGCTCTTTGGTGCCGAGCCCGTTGTCCTGCACTACCAGCCGAAGCTGCTTCTCCTCGAAATGCAGGCTCACCTGAATTTCACCCGCCTGCCCGTGACGTACGGCATTAGTCAGTGATTCCTGCAGACACCGGTGCAGGGTCGTCTTGACTTGTTGGGATACCTGAACCTTCTCGCCCAAGGTCCTTAGTCGAACTGTCACTTTAGTCAATGCCTGAAACTCGGCCGTCAATGCCTGCAATGACTCTACAAGGGTACGCGAATCTTGCGCAGCCCCAACCTGATGCACATATTGGCGGACCTCATCCAGGCTGCCGCGGGTTAGTTGTAACAAGGAATCGAGCTTCCGCTCCCCTTCCGGGGTGTTCATTTCCGAGCGTAACGTCTCAAGCCCTATCATAATGGAGGTAAAGGAATGTCCCATCGTATCATGAAGGTCTTTCGAGAGCCGGTTTCGCTCTTCCGCCAATGTCATGCGCTCCACTTGCGATGAATATTGTTCCAGCACGGCATATTGATCACGAATCATTTCACTTTGCCGATGTTTCACCACCAGCAATTGAAAGGCAAACCCCAGGGCGTAAATGAGGCCGAATTGGAGGATCATCGTTATCAGGTTGCTTGATTCAGACAGTAAGGCCGGGATGACGAAGATGGTCATCGGGCCTGACCAACGGTATGACTTTTGGGCGCTATTGCTTGCAATCATAAAAGTCGGACCTAAAAAAGCCACGTAGGCTTCGGGGAACAGGGAGACCGCGTATAAGCATAATCCCCCGGATATGGCCATTTCCGAAATCAGGTAATACGTGTAGTGCTTTTGCAAACAAAGCCAAGGAATGGAAAAGGCTGCAATCCCCCACAGAGCCCCTAACCAGAAAGGGATGGTCAATTGTTTGGAGAAATGTTCCAAAGTAAAAAGAAGAGAAACGAAAAGGATGGTCCGAATGACGAACATCATCCAGTCATACCAAAACCAACGCTTTATAAAGTCCAGCAATGAATCACCCTCAGTGCGCGTTATTATCTATTTTTTTATCCTACTAACAGTGGAGCTTTTATGCAAGGGAAAAGGGGGGAGTCTTGGGCCTCGACCAAGCGCAATCGGTTGTATTTTCCAACGCGGCTAAAGAGGTCGCTAATTTTCAAAGTGAGCGTCAAATACTCCCCACCTTTCAAGAACCTCAAGCTCATGGGAAAATGAAGGCATCTTGAACGGGAGGTT
>NZ_JANAVJ010000086.1 GCF_024213375.1 Paenibacillus sp. MZ04-78.2
GGTAGAATCGATTTTATCGAAAGAGTGGCCTTTTTTCAATTTTTGAATACCTTATTTTGGTTAATCAACAGGCGTGATAAATGATATTAGTGAGCTCTTGTTTAGCAGGGCTAGAGGTAAGATATAATGGTACGCATTGTTTGGATAAAAAGATACGCGAACTGTTAGAAGATAACCAAGCGATAACTGTATGTCCAGAATTGCTCGGAGGATTTTCAACTCCAAGAGAACCAGCTGAGATCGTTGGTGGTAGTGGGGAAGATGTCCTTGATGGTAAGGCTAAAGTTGTCGAGAAATCGGGGAGAGACGTTACAGAACTGTATGTAAAAGGAGCTTATGCTACTCTAAGAAAAGCTAAAGAAGTCGAAGCAACAGTAGTTATTCTTAAAGAGTTTAGCCCCTCTTGTGGAAGTTCGATGATTTATAACGGTGAATTTAAAGGTAAGAAAATGGTTGGAAATGGAGTAACAACTGCTCTACTTAAAAGAAACGGAATTCAAGTCGTTTCAGAAGAGAGACTTTCTGATTTTTTAATGGGAATTTTTAGAAAAGCAAACGAGGAACGTTAGCTGAACTTCACTTGATCATATGAGAACCGGAATCCTTTAAGGGTCCGGTTTTTTCGGTTCTTTCGTGCAAGGCATTTATCCCTTCAAGATGACGGTTTATTTTTTGCTTGAGAAGGGCAAGGAATTTGTTATAATAAATGTGGATATATGGAAACGAAAGGAGATATCGTATGGATAAATTTGAAGAGAATTTATTTACAACCAGAGAGCAGTTGCTAAATGAGGTTTCTTCTCTAAGTTTTGATGAATTCAATCGACGATTTGAGACGAGTAAATGGAGTATAGCTCAGGTTTGTCATCATTTGTTTATTACGGAAAAGTTGTTCGCAAAAGCAATTGTGTTTGGGCTTGAACAAAAGAGGCCAACCGGATCAGAACACCTCCCGGCTCACTTTGTGTCAGATCGGTCCAATAAGATTCAAGCGCCCCAGATTTCGGAACCAAGTTCCGAACCTTTTCAAGTTTTGCAAATCGTTCAACTATTAAGCGAATCAAGAAATAAATTGATGGATGTTCTTAGTAAGATAGATGACAAGTCCATTTTGAAGGCAATAGCAGTAAATCATCCTGTTTTTGGCGACTTGCCATTAGATCAATGGGTTGAACTATTGTATTTACACGAGCAACGACATATCGAGCAAATTAAAGAGCTAAAAGCGCTGTGCTAAGGGATAACGAATCCCGATCAACCCCGTCTCCAGTGATCTTAAACGGAAGAGGGGATCGAGAAAGGATAAAGATGGCCGTTCAGACAAAAGGAGGTTTTCCCGGTTTCCTCGGATACAACGATGATTAACGCATCGGTCCGCTCCGACAGTCCGATGGCGGCACGGTGACGGGTTCCCAGCTTTTGATTGGGGAAGGCCCGAAGTCATCCGGGAATGACTTGCGGGACTGCCCATCGTACTATTTCCGGTTCGTATCCACATAAACAGCCATCGCATCGCTCATAAATTTCGCCAATCCGTCGCCGAAGCGGTCGATGCTTTGGGTGAAGCGCTCGTCATCCACATACATTTGACCCAAGCCTTTGAAGGCTTCGAGCGAGTAAGAACCCATTTGGTTCAGTAGATCGTACCATTCTTTAATGGCCGCCTGCGCCTCCGCAGAATCCGGCGAGCCGCCGCGAAGTTCGGCCAGCTTGGCGTAGATCCCATTCATCGTTTTGCCCATCGCTTCCTGTTCGTCTTTCGACATGGAGCCGACCTTGGCGTTGGCCTTATCGACCGCTTCATTGCCCCAGCGTTCGCGGGCTTCTTGCTCATAAGGATTACGGCTAAAGTCAAAGCCTTCGAATTTTTCTTTCGTCGTCATCTGAATTTCTCCTCTCGCATGACGTATCGTTTTATCGATCGTCGCTATCATGTTATCGAGCCTGCTTCGTTTTTCGAGCAGCATGTTCCGGTGCAGCTCCAACGCTTCCAGACGGTTAAAGGAAGGACTGTGTATCATTTCTTTGATTTTCGTTAAAGGGAAGTCAAGTTCTCTGAAAAACAAAATCTGCTGCAGCATTTCAAGATTATCTTCAGAGTACAAGCGATACCCGGCTTCCGTCGTCCCGTCCGGGGACAATAATCCAATCGCATCGTAATGATGAAGCGTGCGCACACTGATGCCGACTAAATCCGCAACCTCTTTCACCTTCACCGGAATCGTCGCGACCTCCTTTCAAGCATAACTCTAAAGTATAACGTAACGTTAGAGTCAACCATAAAATAAGATTCCTAATGACAAAAAACACTTCCGATAAGAGAAGTGTTTTTGTGGCGATCCGCTTCCTATATCCCATTACCTGTACGAGTTCCGGGACATTCTTTCCATCCGTTGATCCTGTTTGCGTTCGTGAACGACCAGACAAGCGTGAATGACGCCCGGCAGCCAGAAGAAGAGTGTCAGAATAAAGTTGAGAAGGGCCTGTATCGGTTTTCCGCAAAATAGAACGGCAACAGGAGGGAGCAGTATAGCTAGAAGATACATCCGAAAAACCTCCTTTTAGGTTCGTTATTCTGTTATACGAGATTAGGTTTGAAAAGTTTCTGGGAAGTGAAAGTGCAATTTATGTAATGTTATGTAACAAATCAAGATATGATAGTTGTCCGAATAAAGTGGATTCTGTATAATCGGAACTAGATTTCGTACAGAGGGAGCAGAGCATGGAGACGTTCACAATACAAGTCGTAGAGCCGAACAATGAGCATTTGATCGCATTGATTGCGAAACTGGACGATTACCTATATTCGTTGTACCCTCCGGACGAAGTGTTTGGCGTTGATTTGGAAGGGGCCAAGGTTAACGAGATGGTATTCGTCCTTGCCTGTTGTAACGGTGTGGCTGCCGGCTGCGGGGCTTACCGCCCTCTAGATGCACAGGCTGCCGAATTGAAACGGATTTTCGTAGATCCTTCGTTCAGAAACAAAAGAATTGCGTCAAGTATCTTGTCATTTTTGGAGCAGGAAGCGGCGCGGGCGGGATTTAGATCCTTACTCCTCGAAACCGGGCCTATGCAGCCCGAATCGATAGCGCTATACAAGAAATTCGGATTTATCGATATCGATCCTTTTGGAGACTATGTGGATTGCCCCAGCAGTATTTGTATGGAGAAAAAGCTTCCGTGACAATCCCACAAACATCTGAGGAAGAACATTAAACCGCTTGCCCTCCATTTCGAGAGCAGGCGTTTTTTTGCTTGGAACTCCGTGCCGTGCAACATTTTAACCGGGCATCGCGTTTAGGAGATGGAGAACAGCAAATATGGAGCCTTAGCTCCAGGGGTTGTACTCTTACAATAAGCTTAGCGACGGATCGCATGACACGGTAATCCTGAATGTGGCAGGGGATACACCTGTGATCGGAACGAAGGATAATCAGCTGGTTGCCGCAGATCAGCTTAAAAAAGGCGATAAAGTGTATGCCTTCTATGGTCCGATCTTGACCAAAAGCTTGCCGCCAATCGGCCAAGCCGTTAAAATCGTTGTCGAAAACTAAGTTTAGGCTCCCGCTCGGGAGCTTATTTTTTTGGCCATCAGTCGAGGGCGTTTAGCGGGGGAATGCAGAGAAGCCGATTCTCTGCTTAGAGAGAACCGGCTTCCCAATGTTTAAAGCTTCTTGCTCACAAAGGCCATACTTATCGCCAATAAGAGAAAATAGATAGGCATCGTTAATAACGAACCATCGTGAAGATAGCTCATCCCGCTGGTAATCAGGCTGACCACCACGTAATAACCTAATCCGAAAATGGCGCCCGCGGTACCAAGAACATCGCCGTAATTGACGAGCGCCAGACTCAGGCAGTTAGGAATGGCCATACCGATTCCTAGCAGGAGGATAAAGATCGAAGCGATCATGAATGCCAATCCTGCTGCGGAAGGGCTCACGCCATAAAGTGCAAGAACGGTGAGACATACGGCCCCCGTCATCGTGACGAGGGAACCAAGAAAAATAATTTTTTCTGCCGGGACCCGGTTTAGCAGTTTCTTCGACAGCATCGCACCGATAATGGAAGACAGCGCCACGAAAATTCCTAAAAAACCAAATACACCCGGACTTATGTGAAAATACTCGATAAAAATGAACGGGGCCTCAGCATAGTAACTAAACAATATGCCGTTTGTCGCTCCTATGAGAAAACCGAATGCCCATACTCTTTTGTCAGAAATCAAGCGCTTGGCTATAGAAAACGTACGAATGCCGGAGCTCGTGGATACTCTTGTCTCGGGCAGAGAAGCCATGGTGTACACAAAAATGGCGGCCCCCATCACAACCAGAGTGAAGAACACAGCTCTAAAACCGAACACTTGATCGACCCATCCTCCAATTAACGGCCCGATGGCCGGTGTAAAGGCAAGTGCCGCAGAAATCTGAGCAAACACCGCATGACGCTTGGCTCCATCGATACTCTCACGAAGTATGGTTTGAGTCACCACCGAGCCGGTGCTGGCGCCAAAAGCCTGAATGAATCGGCATACCAGCAACCATTCAGCCGAACCGGACAGGTAACATCCTAAGCTGCCCAGGATATAAACCAAGATTCCCCAAAGCAAAGCGGGACGCCGCCCAATGGAATCCGAAAGCCTTCCCCAGCAAAAAACGCCAACGGCGAAACCGAGGAAATATATACTGAGTGTCAGCTGGATCGCATTGCCGGTTGTATGCAGGCTCTTCGCGGTATCCGGTAATGAAGGTGTATAGATCGTTTCGCTAATTTGCGGAAAAGCTACAAGGACAATGAACAACAGTAATGATGGTGATGAGATTTTTCTTTGCACAGCCAATTCCCCCTATAATTCAAAAATCTCAATGGGCTGGCAAAGTAATTACGGGATAGGGGGTTTGCATTTAGTCAATCTGGAAAAGGATAGCATGGTTTTTCACCTTTATTCTTTTATAGGGGGAAGTCTATAGTGCATTTTAGCAGGATTTCGGGAGTCTGTCGAATTTATGCATAACAGATATTAACTTCGTGCATAGTAATAGGTGAACATAGGCTAAGAAGGAGGCAACTTGAAGATGAAAGAAACTGATAAAGAGAAAGCGGCCGAGGCGAACCGGTTGAATTTTTATGACCAGACGGACGACGTGGTGAACGAAGTGCCTGCGACGACGGATGTAAACGAAGCCGTTGAGGCGATCACTTCGCATATCAATAAATATGATGTACCGGATGAGTCGGAGACAAAATAGGAACGGTTCAAGCACGCACAGGATAACCTGCTGCGTGCTTTTTTAGAGCGAACAATTTGTTCTTTAGTCATTTATGGTAACTTGGTAAGAACCTTTAAGCCCTGAATAGTTGTATATGTACAAATAGTATCTTCCTTGGGATAAAGAGAGGGTACCGACGAGATCCGTTTACGTTGGAGAGCAAAGGACCGTTGGCTTGCTCGAATGTATTATTGGGAGGTGGTCGTTTTTTCATTCGATTTGCCTTGATTGTCCGTTACTTTTAGGGCAACCTTAAATGTGCCTGTCTTGGAATAAACGTGCGCGGGATTCGCATCTTGGCTCGTGGTCCCGTCACCGAAATCCCAGTGGTACGAAGCAATGGTTCCATCCGGATCATTTGAACCTTTGCTGCTGAATTGGATGGGATATCCTATGGTTCCATGATAAGGTCCGTTGATCGAGACAACTGGAGCAACATTGTCAGCTGACGTATCGTTTGGAAGAAATCCGTGAAAGACGATATCAAATTCAACGTGATGATCTGATTTGACACGATAATTCATGAAGTAGGCAATCAGTGTTTTATACGTGAGCGTCAAATACTCACCACCTTTCAAGAACCTCAAGCTCATGAGAAAATGAAGGTATCTTGAACGGGAGGT
>NZ_JANAVJ010000087.1 GCF_024213375.1 Paenibacillus sp. MZ04-78.2
CATTGATCCATACCTTTTCGCGTGCGCGTCGTAATCAGTTACGTATATGATCTCATGAATCCCGTCGTTTTTCTAGGGTAGAGTAAAGGGCTGGGGCTGCCAGCCCCTTCTCATCAAACCGTACGTGCGGTTTTCCCGCATACGGCTTTCCGACGTTCTTCACCGTGGGCAGTACGTACTCCCCATGAAGAGACGGTTTTCAGGCCGATGACATTAAGCATCTGATGAAGTTGGGCATGCTGTGCTTTCCTGCGTTTATGTTTCTTGTTCCAGAAGAGGATAAGCCGTTTGCGAATGTACCAGTCAATCTTACTCAGAAATCGGTTGGCAACTCCGGGGTCTATCGCAGCGTAGTAGTTTCGCCACCCTTGAATGATAGGATTCAATATAGCTATCCGTTCATTCAACGTGCCCTTCAAGAAACTTCGAGATCCTGTTACTTCCTTCACTCTGGCTCGCATCTTTTTCATCGCTTTTTGCGACGGAATCGTTCGCAAGATTCGAGCCGTACTGCCCCCTTTCTCATGACAGGGAATCGGCGGTGGTGATACCCTAGAAAGTCAAACCCTTGCGAGTCGTCCCAGATTTTAACCAACTTCGATTTCTTCGTGTTCATTGTCAGTTCCAATTTGGCAAGTATGGCTTTTAGCACACCGATGGCTTTAAGTGCTTGCTCTTTCCGATGGCATAGAATGACGAGATCATCCGCATAACGAACCAGTGTTCCTACATGGGCAAACTGTTTCTCCCATAACGTATCCAAATAATTCAAATAGAGGTTTGCCAGAAGCGGACTGATCACACCACCCTGCGGGCTTCCGATCTCCGTCTCGTGAAACTGATTCTCTTTCACGAATCCCGCTTTGAGCCATTTCCGAATGAGTTTCAGTATTCGCCGGTCGTTGATTCGTTGCTCGACCAGCTTCATGAGTTTCTCATGCGGGATGTTATCGAAATAGCTGGTGATATCCACATCAACCACCCAGTAGATCGACCCTTCATTAACGGTTTTCCTTATCCGTCGCGTCGCATCCTGTGTGCTCCGTTTCGGTCGAAATCCGAATGAACAGTCTTTAAAATCCGCTTCGAAAATAGGCTCCACGACGATTTTTGCTGCCATTTGGACCAACCGATCCCGAACTGTCGGGATTCCCAGCGGTCGCATTTTTCCGTCCCCTTTAGGAATATCTTGCCTACGTACAGGCTCGGGCCGGTAGGTGCCTTCTTTCAGCATGGTTATCGTCTCGTCCAGCAACTTCTCTTCCCCGTATTGATTCACGATGTGGTCAATCGTCATTCGATCGATCCCGGCACTTCCGCCATTGGCTTTGACCTGTTTCCATGCCATTTGCATGATGTCTTTCCGGTACAGCTTGTCATACAAAGCATGAAACCTTCTCTTCCGGCTTTCCTTAGCCGCAAGGTAGAGGGTCCGTTGGAGTTCTTGAACTTTACTTTGGTGTAGTTAGCCAATTCTCTGGCATTCACTCGCTCTTACCTCCCCGGTTTCCATGAACGAAGTGAGGGCCCTTCCCTCCGCAAGGTTATGTTGTCCTTGCTTCATTGGTAGTATGGCCCTCTCCGGCTCCCTTCCCGCGGCTCGCCATTTCGCATTTTAAACTGCTTATAGGTTCGCCGTTTACGGCGACTTGCCGCCGTGCGGGGGAGGGTCTCCCTAGTTCCAGACACAACTTTCACCACATGCCGATCCCTCTACACCGGAGAGTTCTTCCACGCTGCATTCCAAGTTCTTCGCGTGTTCCATGGTCTTCGCCTGCACCCCACGAGGCTCGACACTCTCTTGTCCCTTTCGGGTTTCAATTGACGATGCGGCAGGATTCACGGTTGTTACGGCCTGCGGTTTTGCGACTGCGCTCTGCGCAGTTTTCACAGGGCTTCAGCCGCCAGATTTCCCTGACGTCTGCCTGCTGGCTACGAGGCGGCTTGGTCCCTACCTCGGCTGAACTTTCATCAGCTAGTTGTGCCTAGCTTGGCTAGGCGCGCTGGGGAGTATTTGACGCTCACACATGCCTAGAATTTTAACTTTTGACTTCAGTAAACAAGAGGTTGAAAAACTTCAAAATGCCGGTTATAACGTTCATAAAGGTTCTACTGGATTACTTGCAGCTGACCAAGGACAATATTTCATGCCATGTGCAATCATTGATGTTGAAATCATGTTATTCAATGTCAGAGATGAAGCAATCAGCGAAATGTCTAACAGAAAGATGTCAGAAGGCTCAATAGAGGAGATGCCCTTTTTATTTCACCTGGTGGAAGAGATATGGAAAAAAGGCGGTATAACCATCTTATTTATTGATGAAGGTGTTTCACCACAAGACCTCAATTCTATTGGAGTAGAGCACGCTGGCGTGTTAATATGAGCAGGAAGTATATTCCCGGGTCGTTTTATGAAAATATAAAACAACAATTCGGAAACAGGGCCCCTGAACCGGAATTTCCGAAATATCGAGGTAGTTCCATTCAAACAACGGAATCTATCGTTGCACAGATTTATCAAAGGTTTGTTAGATCAGCTAAGCATTTGGTCTTTGCAGTTCAAAAAGATTTAACTGTCTTCGATGACGAGATTTGGATGCATAATCAAATATGGCATATACGAGATGATAGTGTTGATGGGGCGGCCCTGTGTCTAGAACTCCAAAAAAATGGTGACAAAGGATCAATCTTACTCCTTCCTTCGTTTGAAGCTAAAAATACTGATGTTGCCTTAGCACTAATTAAAGAATATTTTTCCATAGACAAATCCCATTTGTTCACCAAATCAATTCATGGGTGGCTTGAAGATTATAAACCTATCACTGTTAAGAAATTGAAACAAGAGAGAGATGAGTTTGTACAACAAGTAATAAAAAAATTGGAAGATTACGATGAAAAAATAAACGAAACACATGAAGCTATAAACTGGATGGATCACTTACTTGTTGGCAAAGATGACGTCTATGCGGAGGCAGTTGGCCTAGCATTAACCTATTTAGGGTTCGATGTTACTGATGTAGATAAATTGGCCGATACCGGTAACCGGAAGCGTGAAGATTTTCGTATACACGATGAGAATGGTTATTTTGCTCTTGTTGAAGCAAAAGCTACCGAACGAGGCGCCAATCAACAAATGATTCAAGATACCCAAGCACATCAACTCCGTTACTCAAGGGAATATCAGACGCATACCGTACCAGCGTTATTAGTTGTCAACCATTCATGCAAAAACCCTCCGGATAAACGCAGTGATTTTTATAAGGCTAGAGATATCCAAGAGGGGTTAATCGATAGTGCGATTACTGCCATTGATTCAGTTTTCTTACATGATTTATGCCAAAAAGTTCTGGCAGGCGAATTAAGTGCCCATGAAGCAAGATCAACCCTGGAGGCGGGGTGCGCTCTATTAGCGTTATGAGTGATAGTAATTGGTAAAAAATAGGAAAATAGGTTTCCTCGCCAATCTTTTTTTCACAATCAGTAAATTACATGCCCTATTCTTGTTTCAGTCTAACTTATTTCCCAAATCCTAACGATTCTCAACTTCAAATTTCGCTCAAATTCTATGGGTCCAGTATAACACTTTATCTTTCTGCGGACACCAATATGCGCTAATGCATGTCAAATATATCTGTTCCTCTTATTACACATTCACCATGGTTTAGAGCCCCGCCAGACTGTCTTTGTGGCCTGGTATCAGGATCGAGTCTGAATCGCAACTTTTATTTGGGAACTCTCGTTTGTATAGTTATACATAATGTGGAGGTGAACCATTTTGTTTAAAAGAGGCTTTTTCATCTCATCCATTACTGTTGTACTGCTATACTTCATTCTACCCATTATTTATATTGACCCTGCACGTTGGTTAGATACGATACAAAATGCAGAGGGCCACATCCAGTTTATTTCGAGAATGATCGTGGTCATCGTAATTAGTATTCCAGTCGGGCTCTCAATTGGATGGAGACATAAAGCAAATTCAACCTGGATAAAGGGCTTTATCGCGGGCGTAATTATTACACCCATCCTTTTAGGATTTCTGCTCCTCACGTTTATTTTGTTAAATATCGCTCCGTAGCATGAAGAAGAACTCCCCGTGATTTTGGGGAGTTCTTCTCTTCCTATGCTTACGACTTATTAATCAAGGTAACGATGTTCCAAATCTTCCGGCCGTCACCACCATTGACATAGATATTTACATTGTCGTTAGACAAGCAGCGCATCTGCGAAGAGCCACTGCCGTCAAGGAAGATACCATCAAAGCAACCTTCACTTTTCAGATAATCCCTACATGCATACATACTTTTCCAGCCTTTAGATGTTGCAAGAAACGCATAGGTTTCCGAACCGTTGTTTTTAAGACCAAGGCATGTTCTGTTCGTCAATGCAAATTCAGGATATAAGCCGCTCCATTCCTCATTTGTGAATACGGTGTCTTTCCAAGTGGAGTTGGAATCAATGCCAAGAGACAGGCTACCACCTCCAATCATTGCCCTGTACCGATGGTTATAGCCAAGTTGGTTTTTTACATCGGTAGTCGATGTCGCTCGAAGGATTGCTCCCTTTAACTTGTAGTTATCGAAGTAATCTTCGAAAATAACTACTGTCCCACGTGATTTATTTCCATATGCATTTGTTGATCCATGATCACCGTAGATACTGCTCCAGGCAATCGACAGCGATTCAGTTGGTGGATTGTTATATCCGTTAGGAGAGTTGAAAAACCCTCCATTAATACCGTAATCATTAACGGCCGAAATGTTATCCGCGATCTGTCTGGTTGTAATATTCGATACCGGAGTGACAATAGTATAAAAATCGGTTGTTTCCTTAAACACATAATTGATGGCCATGAGTAGTTCCCTCCCATTTTTTATATACCGGCGAGATAGATACCCTTCATGCTTATCTCGAACATTCAGGTATCGGCCAGATATATTCTAAAAGTGTGAACTAGGAAGCAGGAAACAACCCTGTTATTAAAAAATCGAATCTTTTTGGGCTAGCATCTAAATGCCGCGGCTAATCATAGTGTTCCAACCTAATTCAATTCTCGACAACTCGTGGCTATCCGTCCGTCGTTAACTGAAGATGGTCTTTGTGCGCCTCATGCTATAATGATAGAACACCCCTCATCATGCAAAATTCACTTGTTACCTTAATATAGAATATTGCGGTATAGTTTAGTTGATAATGAGAACAAACGTTCCTCTACTAGAGGTTATTTTTTCTCTAGAAATAGAACAAATGTTCTCAAAATGGTTGTTATTTTCCTAGCTTCTGACACTTTAATGGTATAGCACGCCTGTTGATTAACCAAATTATGTAATCTAAACAACCCTCTGGGGGTTATGTGTTTGCACAATATATTGAATCTTTACAAGCCATTCAGCAGGCAGCAGATGAAGAGCGAATAAACGTGTAAATCGGACAAAAGAGAGTTCCACATGCCGGGATATGGATGCAGAAGCAGAGTCAAACAGCCATTTCAGCAGAACGTACACCATCAATGCCGCAAATAACTGACCATAAACGGCGTTCTCTGTTGTCCCAAACAACGTAGGAATGTTCAAATGTTGCTTAATCCAACGAAAGAATACCTCTATCTGCCAACGAGCTTTGTACATCTGCGCGATTTGCTCAGCAGTGACCTGCATTAGGTCTGTGGCGACTCGGATTTCTCGACCTTCAAAGTCCCGAAAGATCACAACACGATGGCG
>NZ_JANAVJ010000088.1 GCF_024213375.1 Paenibacillus sp. MZ04-78.2
TAATTTAATAGATTACGAGAATGGAGGACATAACTTATCCCTCGAAAAATCGTGTCTTGACAATGGGGAGCATTACAGATTTTCTATGTTTTTTGTCCGCGAATTAACGAACCAAGAAGATCAACACCTACTCCGGGTTGCCCGAGCGAAACACGTCCGGCTTTGCTGTGCGGAGAGCTTACATATTGATTGATTTTGCGCAAAAAATGAAAGTTTAAATACATGCGTCCTTGTACCATTATGTGGAGGATTACGTTTGCGATGTCATTCCTGCCTTCGATACAGGTAGACTGCCTTCAATATAAAAATTGTTACTTCTTATCCCCATCTTCCGCATGTCAAAATACCATAACTATGCAGACCAGACCGTAACAGATTCTTGCAGGATCGTATTCTTTGACGGAGAATGCAATTTTTGCAACGGATGGGTCAAATTTATTTATCACAGAGATCCTCAGGGTGTTTTTAAATTTGCTTCTTTGCAATCTCCGGCTGCCCAAAGGATTCTGCTTCCGTTTAATCATCGTCTGGATCGCATTGATTCCATTGTGCTGGTTGAAGAAGGAAGATATTATACGGAATCTACGGCAGTCCTTCGTATTCTTAAAAGGCTTGACGGGCCCATCAAGTACCTTTACTTTTTAAAAATCATTCCTGCAAGTTTCAGAGATTGGGCTTACCGACTTTTTGCCAAAAAACGATATGCCTTATTTGGCCGACGGTATGAATGTGAGCTTCCGAGTAAATCGTTAAGAGAGAGATTTGTCGACGTCTAAGCTTTGGGCATCAAGCTACATATGGGCTCGTTTTAATCCCCAATTGAAGATGACACCAAAAAATGGACTCATGAAATCAAATCCTGTATTGACATCGATTGCTATCGCTGCTATATACTATATATAACAGATGTAGCAGTTACAAAATGAACGGACTAGGGAAATTCATTCGGAGGTGCAAGGGATGATCATTCGAATTGAACCGGACTCGGAAGTTCCCATCTATGCACAACTGGTAAACAGCATTATCGAAGGTATTGTGAATGGCCGCCTACGCCCCGAAGAGCCCCTGCCATCCGTACGAAGACTGGCAAGCGACATTGGCATCCATATGCATACGGTAAACAAAGCGTATAAAATTCTTGAACAAGGAGGATTTATTCAGATTCACCGCCGAAAGGGCGTCGTTATCCAAGCGGCGCGCAAAAACGAGGACACCGGGATGTACATCGATTATTTAAAGGTAACGCTTCGGCCAATCCTCACAGGTGCGATTTACCGCGATATTTCGGTGGAACAAATTCATTCGGCAATTCTGGAAGTGTATCATGATATTGTCAATTCCGGAGGTGGAGAGTAATGCTCTTGGTAACTCTGTTTTTCATCTGGATTCCGATTATCATCATGAATGCCTTGGTTCCTTTTTGGTCCCATCCCGGTGTTTTTTTCGGGATATTGATTCCCAAGGAGCATATGAGGCATCCAAAATTGCTTGCTATCAGACGTAATTATTGTGTTGCAACCGTCATCGCGGCAGTCCTGTTGATGGGACTATCCATTCTTTGCGTACAACGCGAAGTCATGACTATGACGGCTTCGATTGTTTATCTTATTCCCGCTTACTTTGTGGTTCACGTGCTGATCTACCTACAAGGATACAGAGGGGTAAAGCGATTAAAGAAGGAAAACCAATGGATGGTGGAAAAACCATCCGTCATAGCTGTTGACACTTCGGAACATCATTGGTCAACGGTTTCGAGAATGTGGAACCTTATTCCGTTTTGGCTTATTGCAGCCAATATTGTCTTTGTCGCGTGGAATTATGACCAGATTCCAGCTAATATACCTATTCATTACAATGCTTCCGGTCAAGTGGATCGAATCGCGCAAAAATCGATCGGGATCATCTTTGCCCCTAATCTCATTCAATGCTTGATGGCGCTAATTATGGCGGGCGTACAAGAGGCTCTCATCCGAAGCAAACGGCAGGTTCATCCGGAGCAGTCTGAATTGATCAATAAGATAAGACGAAGCTCGAGACGCTATCAAGCCGCTGTTATTCATTTTATTACTTTAATTTCGCTGGCGTTATTTGCTTCTGTTCAGTTTTCGATTGCGGGGTTTATTGATTCCAGTCTGACCAACTGGATACTGATTGCTGCCATACTTCTGATTTTTGCCGCCCTGATCAGCTTGCCGATTGTTTTGAAAAAAAACCAGGCCCTTATGGCTAAAGCCAATACTCATGTCGTGTTTCCAGACGCCGGTTCGGATGAGCATTGGAAGTGGGGATTGTTCTATGTCAATCGGGACGATCCGGCGCTGTTCGTTGAGAAAAGGGGCGGTATCGGGGTTACGGTCAATTTGGGTCGGCCGACCGGTTGGTTTTTCTTGATAGCTCCCCTGATTTTTGCAGGAGTCATTGTTCTTTTTAGCTTTCTTTGAAATAGGATCGGCTATTTCGATGCCTTTACGACTCCACGCCCCCTTCGAATAACCCCCTGGTATAATATTTTCCAAGTCATGGATGTTGGTTATACTTCCCTTTAAGCCGACCGTTTCCACAAGTATTCTACGGTCAGCCTTAAAGGGGAGTTTTTCAAAGTATTTACGCTCTACCTTACGAACATTGACAGGTTCATGTTGCAATTCTTTATTTTGGAAGCAAAGGTCTTGTAATTTGGCAGGTTGGCGTCATGTCGCGGTGCGCGAACGGCGAACCCGTATCGACTGGGCGGAACAAGTTCGGGAATTACTGGACGTTCATTATCCCAAAGCTCCAAAAATCAAATTGGTAATGGATAATTTAAACACCCACTCCATCACTTCTCTCTATCAAGCGTTCGAGCCCAAAACGGCCCGTCGCTTGGCTAAACGGTTGGAGATTCATTACACACCGAAGCATGGTAGCTGGCTAAATATCGCAGAGATTGAACTCAGCGTGATGACGAGTCAATGTCTGGGACGACGCATACCTTCCATATTTGAATTAGTTCTTGAGCTATCGGCATGGGAAAGTAACCGAAACCAAAAGGGTGTCGACTGGCAGTTTACCACCAACGAAGCAAGAATCAAATTAAAACGTCTTTATCCACAATTTAAGGATTGATAGTGTACTAGTATAGGTCGTCATGGTATAGCTCAAATTCAAACGATGAGCCAAATTCGCTACACCTTGCAGGGAATAAGTGACATTGAACTCCCTTTTGATATACTCTCCTATCAACCTGAATTCCCGTCCATATTATAACGAGGTCAGCGGCTCCGATGCAGTTGTGGAGTTTTTGATACTTTTTATTCCTATTGTTCAAATATTTATTGCCTTATGTAGTGTCATTCTTCTTATTTTCCAATTCGTTGTGAATAATAGGTTCGTTAATCCACGTTATAATTATAACGTAGATTAGCGAAGATTCTGATAGGCAAAATCGCCGAAAAGCCGCGGTATTACAAGGTTTTTACATCACCCTCGTTATAATTTTACGGGGATTCAGAATCAAATGCAAGGTCCAATTGAATTTTGCTGTGAATCCGATTTCATGCGGGAGCTTTTCAACGATCATTTGCTTGAACCTCTTGTTGTTCTTTGGTTAATCGAGTTGGCGCTCCAGGGGAATGGTTCATCTTTAGCCCATTGAGGCCATGATCTTGATAGGCGCGAATATACTTGATACCGTTTTTTCGCTTCGTTTTATGATTCCAGCGATTTGCTTCATCGTCATGCCTTGAAGATGCAGATGGATCGTTTGATATCGCTCAAACATGCGGCGGGTTCTTTTCTTTCTTCATTCGTGCATTAAGCTCAATGGCATCTTGTTTCTGGTACATCTCTAATTTCTCGAATTGGTTATAAACCACTTCGACAAGAACGGCGGCAATCTTCTCCCGTTATTCACCAATTATTAAAGATTCTCAAATGGAAGTTCTTTCTTTGAACTTACTTAATATAGCATAACCATTTGTAAGAGAACTTAACTTATTGTTCCCCATTCAATGAATTCAAGTCTATTACCAAACGGGTCATTTACGTAGAAACGTTTTGCTCCTTCTAATGGTTCGTCATCTTGAATTTTATAATTAAATTGTTCTAATCGTGATTTAATTTCATTAATATTGTTAACTTGAAAAGCGGGATGTGCTTTAGTGGCGGGTATAAAGTTTTCCTGAATCCCAATGTGAAGTTGTTGGGTGTCCGTTGAAAACCATACACCGCCACGTTTTTTTAAATTCTCAGGCTTTTCTATTTCCACCATACCTAAAATTGTAGAAAAAAAATGTCTAGCTTCTGCTTCGGAATTTTTTGGAGCGGCAAGTTGTACATGATCGATTCCTAGAATGCGAAACAAAACGGATTCCCCCTCAATTTTTTAAGGTAAACATACATTATAAACGAGTTAAATCTTGATTATCCAACTAACTCAGGATAAGTGATGGTTGCGGATAAAACACAACAATGAACAAATCGGTTGAACCTAGCAGAACTCATCCAGATAAAGATAAGCTTGCAAATGCTTCGAGTCAAGACCGTGGAACGTACCGCCAATAAACGCTTTGGCGTTGGAAATGATCGTATGAAGCCACTGGAGGTAATCCGGGTTTTCAACAGGGTTACACAATTTAGCTTCATGCTGGTAGCCTTATTTGGCCAGAGCCTGGTAAGAACGATACTTGTCGCTGGAAATCGTGGAGCCGGCCTTGATATACTTCTGTACGAAATCCACGAGCGTCGTACCTTTCACGTCAGGAATCACTTGCATTTTCAGATATTTCGGGCAGCCTTTCTAGTCTAACGACAGGGCTATGAGAACGGGAGTTTGTTTTGTGCCGCGTCCGCGTTTCACGCCTTCCGTGGGCGCTCCGAAAAAAGCGTCATCAAGTTCAACAATACCGGCAAGCATATAGGGGCATCGCGCTCGCTCATGGCCTTTCTCACTTTATGTTGGATCGTCCATGTGGTCTGATAAGTAATACCGAGTTCCTCTGATAGATACGTTGCCGAAACGCCCCGCTTATCGTGAGCAATCAAAAAGATGGCCCGGAAGCATTTCGCGAGGTCAGTATGCGTTTTCTCGAATATCGTACCTGCAATGACCGTGGTTTGATGGTGGCAACGAACGCATTCAAACAGCGGCAGATTACGTGTCACGATCTCCTAAGCCTTGTCATCCTGACACTTCGGACAACGGAAGCCTTCTGGCCACTTCATTTTCATGAGATGACAATAGCATGCTTCTTCCGTTTGGAACGCCTTTTGAAACTGGATGAGATTCATCGCTTCCTTCTTTTTGCCATCAAAACCACTACTGAACATATATTCGATTTTAGTATTTCAAACATACGTTCGCATTAAAAGAGAATCAAAATCTATAGATAGATATCCTAAATCCCCGGTCAAATTATAACGAGGCAGGCGCTGAGATTTCCAGCGCTTCATAAAGTTCAATCTGGCGTCT
>NZ_JANAVJ010000089.1 GCF_024213375.1 Paenibacillus sp. MZ04-78.2
TGGTGGAATTGATTTTATCGAAAGAGCGTCCTTTTTTCAATTTTCGGCTTCCTGATTCTGGTTAATCAACAGGCGTGCTTCTCTGTAAATAAAAACGCAAGAATCTCGAACAAGTTCATTTTCTCATAATCAATTTGTCCAACCTGGCTCTCATGAATATCTAGGTAACCTGTTCGTTCCAGCATACGCAATAGTACCCGTCGTGATTGGGAGGGTTCATTGCTGGATACTTTAGGAAGTATTTCGATAGAGCAAGATGATAATTGAATGAAGCCAACATAATTAATGAAAGTAACGCTTTTCCTTGATACTCGAATCAGATCCTGATCCAATCGATTCATTGATATATAACTGGATAGTTCATCCGCCTGTAATGTAGATAAAGCGCTGCTCTCATGATCGGATATAAGAATTGACGCATAGCATTCCGTTACAACAAAATGTTTCATTCGACTTCTTCCTGCTTATCAGCATTTTCATTTTGTTTATAGATGCGAGTCAATGCCTTCAGTGTTGGGTTAGTTTGTACTGTATAACGAGTTTTCTCATACTCTGGCAGTTCAGTTGTGTGGACAAACAATTGGTTAGCAGAGACTGTTTTCTTTATAATCAAAAAGTCTTTGTCCTTTTCATTCTTCCCGGCCCCACCCAACATAAGCTCTATAGATTCCCAGTTGTCATAAAAATATTCCTGCAGCAACGGAATGATTCTTTGTTGCATAACGCCTATATAATAGTCCAATGTCGGCTTCTCAGTAATAAAGTAAGCATGCCCGACAACATGATCACGATCAAAAAGGTATTCGATTCGGGCATTTATTGTTTGAAGCAGAAGACGTACATCCAAACCTTCAACATCTGATGGAAGCACATTATAATCGGGCATCATCTCAAAGTCTACGAAGTGCGGTATCAAGCAATGCGATGGAACGATCGGATGTATTCATCGTACCAAGAATATGAACGTTAGAAGGCACATTGAATTTATATCCTGAATACGGCAAGGTAACCGATATCTCATTTTTCTGCCCTAATCTTTTATCAGGTTCAATCAAAGTAATTAACTCTCCAAATATTTTGGAAATATTACCACGATTTATCTCATCAATCACGATAACAAACTGGGATTCACCTGTCCCCTGCTCATTTCTTCCAGTGATTAACTCTCGAAGGCTTTCTATATTCAAATCTTCTTTTGCCAGCATGTAGATTGCCTGCTGTTGAAAGTTTTTATCAAGCAGTATTCGCTCTACTGGAACGATATCTGCATCATCCTTACTAACCCACAGCCACTCTACATTACGAAAGTGATGATAGTCAATTACTCCTGCTTCGTCATATTCATACTCGCCAGTAACCTTGCCGATTGCTCTTGCTTTATAATTCCCGTTTGAAACAATTACAATATCGTCAATATCAATTCCATGTTTGAATCGATGAACCGCATCTGCTCCAAATTTTCTTTCATCGTTAGCTAACCCGAAATATCTTTCTCGAATTGTAATCTTATCGCTACACTGGCCATAATCGACTTGATTTCCCCAGCCCAAAGCAATCTTATTGTTCTGAACGCAATAATCATATATGTCATCATTGGCATCTTTCGAATTGCCCAGAGATATTTTATGAAAATTGATGGTGCTTAAATCAAAATCATATGTATGCTTTTTCTTGGTGACTACAGCCCTAGCTGCGTTGCAGATACGCTTGAACACGCCATCCCGGACTTCATATCCTTCTGATTCTTTCACGAAACGAATTCCTTCTACAAAATCTTCATAGCTGTACGACTGATGAAATGTGCAAAAAACGACTTGATTGCTTTCGATGTAACGGTTATACAGTTGAACAGCCTCATCACGTCGTGCCGGATTGGTTAGTAAATCGAGTTCAACATCTGGATTAAGAACTTCTAACGCATGATTAATAACATTATAAGTCTTGCCAGTACCCGGAGGACCATAAAGAATCAGGTTTTTTGCCACAGTTTTGTTCATATTGTCAGAATTACCTCCAAGTGAACTAGAATCGAACATCATAACTAGGTTACATATATCTATGAAATCATAGACTAAATATCCATTTTCTGAAGAGTACTGAAGCACATATCTGGCTGCAATTAGGCATAATTCATACCGTTCCAAAACATCATTTGGGAATGTAATATCAAATGTCTCAAGAAATCTTGAAAACTCGTTTGGTTGGTATAATATATAATTATTAGGATCATGAGCTGAGAGTAGAAGAGCCAGCAATTGTACCGTTATGAGTAGAGATCCTCTATTGGGGTTGATAAGTTTACCGGAGGTAAGAAGCTTTTCATAATGCGTATTGAAGTGTTTTCTTACTTCTAGCGTCAAGCCATTATCTATAAGCTCGGTAAAGAGTTCATAAAATTCTCCTATTGAAAGCTCTTCTAGAAGGACTTTAAAGTTTCTAACCTGCTGGTACTGGGAGGTCAATAATCTCTCCATATTTTTTACAAGATCCTTATTAGAAGCATCTCGTCCCGCGAATAAATCCAACAATCCCTTTTTCGCCTGTTCAGTTTCTGATGAAATCAAATTCATCCATTCTGCTAATCGATTTAACACAGAAAGTTTGGATTGGCGCTCCAAGTCATATTCTTTCTCATTCACTCTCCTGTACTCAGAAAATCGCTCAAGTATTCTGTCAAGATTACTGTTATTCAATGAGAAGGACTCTGCTTGGGCAAAGAGTCCTTTTAACACTGAATTCAATTCTTTTTGCCATCCAATTCTGCTTGGACGGTTCCCCTTATTTGAAAGCTCATCTTTATAATGAACCATTGTAGCATCTGAGATAGTTGCAGTGGGAAACTTGTTCCAAAGCATTTCCATAGCGGCTTTCTTAGCAGCATCCAACCTGCCAATAATATCGGCTGATTCAATTTCCTCATGATTATCTAGAAGCTTAACTCCGTAGTGATTATCATCATATTTCACGGTCAAAATATAAAACCGAGTTTCTTTCCCCTTTCGATATTCACGGTTGACAATACTCTTTTGGATTCTTTGATTGATCTCTTCGGTTGACATTATTCAACTGCTCCTCCATGACCGATGCTAAAGCTGGACATATTCATTACCATGCAAAAAATACAACCCTGTCTCTTTGACCTTCAAACCAAAAGCTCGTTCTAGTTCTTCCACATAAGCTGTCACCTGCGGCCGGTAGAAATCAACAAATGCCTGCTGCTGTCCATCTTCATAGACATCGGTCTTAAAGTCGATGACGACCCAGCCATCCTCTTCTTCAAATAGAAAATCGATAACGCCTTTCAGGAAGAGTGTTTTTGCTGTGGCACCTTCTATTGTTATGTCAGTTCGAATGGTCCGTAAGGGTAACTCATGAATTTTGCGCTTTGCTCTCAATGCCCGTTTCCAAAGCGGATGATTTACAACATCTTCCATCATTGTCTTTACATCCGGAATAAGCGACTCTTCCATGCCCTCTTCTTCAGCGATGAATTGGATTTGGAGTTCCAACTGTCCCGGTGTTGCAATAGATCCCAGCAATTCAATGCATCGATGTACTGTGCTGCCAAACGCCATCCCCCTGCCCTTTAGAGGCCTAGGTGGTTGCGCAGTTCCCGATTTCGCTAGTTCCGTCACTGAAGCTGTCCGGTATGTCGGCTCAGCCAACTTGCTGCGCCATTCTCGAATTTCAGCTTCATCCACTTTTTGATCATGCACGACATCGTAGAGCGAGGGGATCACCGGCGCAATAGTAGCATCGAACAACTCCATCCCTTCATGAAGACCGCTTTCAAAGCTACTCCATGGGTCAATCGCGGGGCGATCCGGATATCGACTGATGATCATTAGTTGCTTCGCGCGAGTAGCGGCAACATATAGCAATCGTTCTTTCTCAGCATTCATATACAATCGTTCTCTCTCGGCGAGCTCTATCCAGCCAGGGGGATGTGCTATAACTTCTTCCTGATATCCCTTTCGTCGTATGATACTAAAGTAACCACGTGCTGGAATGTCAGAACGATCTATGTGTTCGGAAGCGTCGTGATCAGATTCTCCACACGGACAGGCCAAGAATACCACAGGCGCTTCAAGCCCTTTTGCTTTATGGAGGTTCATAATACGGACGGCATTCTGCTGACCTGCGAATAAATCCCCGCACTCAAGCCTCGCTTCTTCCACCATCTTGAGCAAATAAGAACATAGCTCAGGCCAACATGTTACGGCCATGCTATCCTTTTGCAGCACATGCAGGAGCTTTATCAGTGTTCCAGCGCGTGCTCGACCAGTTGACCTAACTGCCGCAAACGGAATCAGCCCGAGATCCTCTACGATATGAATGAGTGCTGACAGTGCCGGCAACTGCCGAATGATGCGCGCATATTCCGCAATCTTCTCCAACGCCATGTATACAGGCAGCGACTGTTCGAATACCTCCTCCCGATTCGGTAAGTATGTATATGAGATAGGAAATCCTTGCATTTTGTAATGAAACAGCGCGTTGTCGCTGACGGTAAATAACATTCCCTTCAGTACAGCAAGTAGGGAAATCCGATCGCCTTGGTCATTCAGGCAGTTTGCAAGTAAAGAAAGAGCGCCTATTTCCTCATACATCGCTGAGCTCCCGGATGTAATTGATGGAACTCCGTATTGTTCAAGCTTTTCAGCATAGAGATGCAAAAATTCCCTACGTTTCAAGAGCACAAGAAAATCACCTGGAGTTGCATCCCTCAAGACATTACCACCATCATATCCTGATTGCTTCTCTTGAATTTTCAGCTGTCCACTGCAGGCCCAAGCAATGTATCGAGCAACCCGGTCCGAGTCTGCTTCCGCAATAGCGGCCTTTCCTCCTGACATTTTCGTATGGGTGATTGTATAGACACCGTGCAACATATTGTCACTCGGATTTCCCGATCTGGTCTCCATCGTTACAAATGCTGCCTGATGTTCCGTTTCAGTACTCGGAAATCTCTCGATAAATTCACCATTCACAAACTGACCGATAGCATGAACGGAACGAAAATTAGCACTTAACTGAAGTACTTCCCCACATGACCTGATTTTGTTCTTAACCCAGTTATAAGTGGATATATCCGCGCGGCGGAATCGATAGTAGGGTAAGAACCCCGCGCCTTACCACATTCCTGTGACAGGTTTCGAAGAACTCCCCTCCGAACCGTACGTACT
>NZ_JANAVJ010000008.1 GCF_024213375.1 Paenibacillus sp. MZ04-78.2
GACAGCTTGCAGCGGCTCGCATCCCATGGAAGCAGCTCATTCAAAGTCTGCTCAAACTCGATTTCACGACAAAGTCGGTCCACCAACACGGCGGGGCCCGAAGTATACGAATACGTTTTAAGCGGAGTATTCACGTGATCGCCTCCAGAGAAAAAACTATACCCTTACATTCTCTGGAAGTTGGTGATTTCCCTTCAATAAATTTGATTTTCGCGCAGTTTCACCTGCGAAATGTGGGTTACGAGGGTTAAGTTCTTTTGTATACGATAAAAGAATTCATTCGGCACTGGGTGGGGTCTTTTGAGAAGCCGCCGCGGCGGCGAAAAAAAGAAAAACCACAACGCGAGGGTTAGTCGCATTGTGGAGCATCGGACCTAGACTGTCGAAATCAATAGTGCTTCATTATAGCTATTAATGTTATCCGCAATCCAACTAGGTTCATACAACCTTTCTGTAATAAATCGAATAATACAATCCTCTCCATCAAATGAAATTATCGTAGAAAACTTTTTGTGCGGAAAATTACTCTTGAAATATTTTTCCCATTGCCCTAAAGTCATAATCGCAATTTGCAATAATTCTATTGGATTATTCTCAGCTATTTCTTCATAATAATCGTTCAAATGTATATGATTATAACTAGCCTCAAACCCCGTTCTATCTTGGAAAAATTGGTTAGGAATAAATTGATCCGGCAAGATACTACTGGTGTTTTGCTTTACTAAAATACATCCATCCCATTCCATAAACTCTAAGGATGATAATTCATCCGTGAAATTTACACATTTACGATCACTAGAATTTAAAATTTCAAGATATTCCTTCATTTTCTTGTTTGTACGTACGATGGTATTCACCTCATTTCTTTGGGTCATATGGACTCTCTCCTAGATATTTTTCTAATCCAACATTTAATTTCTTTACAAAATCAGTATTCTTGAGCATATCATTAACACCCCTAGGTGCAATATTACCACTTGAATCAACAAACTTACCCTTCTCAGGGCTAAATAAATATTTAGTATTGTTTTCATCCTGGTAATGAATCTGCCCTGGTCGTTGACCTGGATTTGGGTTTTCTACATCAATTCGTGCCTTAGTACCCTTATCTTTCCACAGTGTTTTACTTGTAACTTGAGTGCCATTAGCACCAAAGTAACCCATGCCACCCAATAATGGTCCCACTTCACCCATAAATTTAGCTTCTTCTGACGAATTTTCTATATTTTCATTAATTGCACGATTTGCACCAAGTACCCAGTCTGCTTTTGATTCAATTTTTATCCTTTTTCTTGCCCAAGCACCATCTCCGTCATCAATCATTGCCAAATTCAAGAGATATCTTGCTTCATTATCGTCTAAAAATGAATTATCCTTGATGTATCCTAATGCCCAATCATAGTTCCCTTCACTTATAGCGGCAGTATTGGCAAGATATGTCGCTTGATTGTAACTTATCCACTTGTGCCCAGATGGATCAACATGTTTCAAAGGATTATTAGCCACATACGTATAAAGGTTCAAACTCAGCGGATTGCTTATATCCCCTTCATACGTATCCTGATTCATAAACCGGCCTGCACTCGGATCATACCATCTTGCCCGCAAATATTGAAGGTGCGTGCTGTTGTCCCAAAACTCTCCGCTATAGCGGAATGGCTGCGGCACTTGCTCCTTAGCGGTCAACGGATTTCCCCATATATCATACGTATACTGGTTCAAGATATTTCCGCTGCCATCGGTTAGCCCTACAACATCTCCATGACCATTTTGAAGATAATACGTCTTATTCCCACCTGCATCTGCATCTGCACGTGCTGCCAGTCCGTTTCCACGAATGTACCGAGCTTTTAACGCGGCTGAACCGTTCGTTACTGTCCCCTCGGCAATCACATTCGCTCCGTCATAATAATAACGAACCGTCTGCCCGTTCTCTGTCCGCTCGTACAATAGCCCGTCCCCGTTATAACGGTACGATACGTTCTTCCCGTCATCGGTTGTCACATGAACGAGCCGGTTCCGCTCGTCGTACCGGTAACTTGCTCCACTCAGGTTCGGACTATTACTGCTCTGCATCGTTTGACGGTTGCCGCGGGAATCGTACGTGTACTGTTCGCCAAACTGGCTTGATGTTCCGATCCGGTTTAGCGGGTCATAGCTAAATTCATGCCGCGTTCCGTTCTCTGTCTTGCTCGTCTGATTGCGGTTGTTGTCATAGACGTAGGCAAAGGTATTGAGAGCCGCTCCCTGCTTATCTTGGGACAGTCTGGTCAGATTCAATCCTTCATACGTATAAGTCCCGTTCACTCCATTGCGCTGCACGATGGCTTCCAATAAATTGTTGTGTTTATACTTGTACGTGGCATCCCAGTCGTTGAGTTTTGGACCTACGCCTGTCAGCCGATTACGGTTATCATACCCGTACACCGTAACATTGCCAAACGGATCGGTCATCGTCTCTCGATTTCCTTGCCTATCATCATACGAGTATTGGATCGTCCTCCCGTCTGGATACGTGAGAATGTCCAATTGTCCAAGCTTGTTATAGTGATAGTTCGTGGTACCTGTGTTGTCTTGCATGACCTTACGTTTTCCAGCCGCATCGTAACCATAACTTATCGTTTCGTTTCCTAAAGCACTGCTGATGAGCTTATTGCGTTTATCGTAATCGTTCGTTGTCACTTGACCTTTACGGTCTACATACGTCCGTAAGTTATTATTCTCATCATAATAAAACTTTTCTACCGCCTGATCGGGTGCGATCGTCTGAATCGTACGACCCAGCTCGTCATATTTCTTGGACCTTTCCGTGTTGTCCGGGAACACAATTTTGAACAAATTCAAACGGTCTTTTGAAGTATATTCATACTTCGTAAACTCGTTCTTCGCATTGGTGACTCCCGTCAAGCGCCCCAGGGCATCATAATCAAACTTCGTCTTATTATTGTTGCCGTCCGTGCTTTCGCGGACTTTACCGGCCGCGTCGTAGATAAACGTACCCAATGTTTGGACCACGGGCTGCCCGTTGACTTTTTTCGTTTCCTCATTCTTAATCGTCCGGTCTAACTTATCTAATGTCTCCGTCACTTTGTAGCCTTCAGCATCGGTCGATACCTTCGTACGCTGAATATCGTTATATTCCACCGTAGCTGACGAACCGTCCGGGTACGTGACTCTATTTTGGCGGCTCCATTGGTCGTAGCCGAACGAAGTCCGGTTTCCCTTGGCATCTTCACTCCATTCCAAGCGACCGTATGAATCGTAGTCGAATCTGCTTCTAATATCCTGCTCGCTCACACCCGTTGCGATCTTCCAGCCGATCGGGTTCCATTGCGTATACGTTTTTACGCCTTCCTCGTCCGTGATCAAAATTGAATTTTTCGCATCGTTATATTGCAGGTTGACGACGCTAGCATCCGGATTGGTTGCTTTCGTTACCCGGCCCAGCTTGTCATAGTCATAATCTGTCGCATTGCCTTTGCCGTCAGTAATTTTCGTTACTTTTCCAAGCGTCGAATTATACTCATATTTCTGCGTAATCTTTGTTATCGCTCCATCGACATTGGTCACATCCGTTGTCGTTTTGGTCGGAAACCGGCTGTGGTATTTGGAGTCGTATTCCACGAGCGTTTCGGTTTCTTTGGCGTCCCCGGATTTTGTTATGATTTTGCGCGGGTTGCCGTACGGATCGAAGTCTTCATAGCGCGTCTCCGACAGCTGCTTTCTAGCAAGTCCATCTTCAAATATCTTTTCCTTGGTGAGTTTCCTCTGCTCATTGCGCTCAAGCAGCGTATACCGCTTCTGATTGTTATAGATCGGCTGCGTTATACTGCTAAGCAAGTGCGTGTTCGGGTCGTAATCGTAGTTCGTTGTAACTCCCATAGGATCGGTCGACCACAATACGTTGCCATAGACGTCAAATTCCCGGGACGTGCTTGTTGTATATGATTGCCCCTGAGCCGTATAGGTGGTGGTCACTTTGTAGGGATATGGAAGATGCCGTGCCTCGTCATATTGTTGATCCGTTGAGATGATGTATGTCACGCCGTCTCTGACTGATGTTTTGGTGATGTTCGTTTGATAATAGAAGAAAGGAAGACTCCAATTTTCGTTATCAATTTCCTTCTTAATTGTATACTTCGTTGTTATTAAACCATCATCGTGGTAAACATAATAATTAAAACTTCTATGGCAGGAATCCCCTAAATACCCTTCATAATTAAATTTTTCCTGTTTTAATTTTTTCAAAGAACCGTCCGCCTGTCTGGCCTCTATTGATTTCTCCTTAATACGGTATACATCAGTAATATGAGAGCGAGAGCAACTGTACGCGCGCTGATCTTCGTAAGTATATATGCTGCTTGCCCCTGTAGGATGCGTAACCCTAGATAGTAATACATAGTAGTTATTTTCGTAGTCTTCTCTGTAACTAGGCTTGTTAGTATACTCATAGGACGTAACCCTTCCCGAAGCATCAATAACTTTAGATAATTGTTTTTTCCCCTCTATGGAGGTTTGAATATACTTTACCTTTTGGTCTCCTTTCGTTAAGGTTATACCAGAGGAATCATACTCAATATCGATCCTTTCTCCCTCTGTCGAAATACTTTCCAATCTATCACCGATATTTTCTGTATACTTGTATGTAAAATTGATTTCATTATTATATGCATCAGTAATCTGGACCAAATTACCATCAACATAATTTGAAAAATAATAAGTCATTCCTTCAAGATTACGTACGGAGTGTCTTTTTTCGTGTCCAATTAGGCCCGATCCGGATTTTACGATTAAATCCTGCCAAGGATACCCATGGAGTTGAGTTAGTCTGCTGTAAGCGTCTGTTGCCCCTATCCCGTATGATCCTTTCCCCAATCGATCACTCAAAACAAGAGTATTATCGAATTTAGGCAAGTCCCAACTCCATCCCTTACCTAAGAAATCATCTTGTTTTCTTCCTTCATACATCCTCGAGTCCATTGCACTATATTGTCTTGTTAAGGAAAATGATAATCCATTTCTTCCCCTAATTGTCATATCTGTCGTGCGCACAGAAAGGTCACCGGATATGGTAGAAACCGAGTCGTATTCCGAATTAATCTGATACGGAGCGTCGTTCGGCGTAAGATTCACCGGCTCAACAATCGGTTTCGAGGCCAATGATCTCTTCATTCTATTTTTATAAACGGAATTGTACACCGAACCATATACGGAGTCTGTAATACTTGCTATAGAATTGATAGCGCCGATGGCTGAACCAATAATCTTATCACTTAAAACTCCGTTTAATGATGAAGTATTCGTCAGTGAACTGCCTTTGGACCTATCGCTCTTAAAGCCTGTAAGGAGTAAGCCCAAGACATCTTGCTCTGCGGCAACCGTAGGTGTGATTAGAGACAAGAATAGGACCACGCTTAGTAAGGATGAGATAAGTTTTTTCATATGAACCTCCAACTGAATGATAGATATTACTTTACATACTTTAACCCAACCGAATCTACATACATGGTACCTGAAGCATTATCCGCCACACTCCTGAGCAAGGCATAGACTCGAGCATGCGTGGCATTCCGAGGAACCACACCACTGGTCACCAAAGGAACATACCCACCGTTTGTAAGAGAACTGCTCTCCGTCACCGTTGCTCCCACAAACTCGGTTCCGTTGAAGTAATCGACATATAACTGAACCTTGGCGTTAATCAATTGTTCCACATTGAAGCTTCCGCTTACATTTACAGCTTTTCCCGGTTCAACTTTCACGACTTGGCTTACGCCAACTATCCCATGATTGGCTATGCCAGTTCCCGCAACCTTCTGTACACGTGATCCGGATGTGATCCGTATTAGCTCAAAATTAGGGTTAGCTGCACCCCAGATTGATTTGCCCCAGCCATCCGCCACTCCATCATTTTGGGTATAAACTTCAAACTTTCCATTGGTTACGAGATCGCCTTCTGCAGCGTAGTTAAGATTCATCATATCGACGTATATCGTCCCGGAAGCTTCAGCCGAAGTACCACGTACAAGAGCTTGTACAACCGCATAGACGGTGTTGGACGGAATGATTCCATGGGATGAAAAAGTAACAAATTCCCCGTTTGTCAAAGCGTTGCTTTCAGTAATACTTGCCCCGATGAAACCACCGGTTGCATTGAAGAAATCAACGTATAACTGGACTTTCGCATTGGCAAGCTGTTCAATATTAAATCTTCCACTGACTTGAAACGGCTTATCCGGGTCTACCTTTACGGCTTGGCTTACCCCAACTGCTGCGTTGTTCTCTATTCCAGATCCCGTTATTTTTTGAACCCGTGCCCCGGATGCCGAACGAATTAACCCAAAATTAGAAGTCCGGGCGCTCCATACGGATTGGCCCCACCCATCCGCTGTTCCATTATATTGGGTCGATGTATCGAAGCTTCCATTAGCAAAGAGATTAGGCTCCGCTTCGTACTTGAAATTCATCATGTCAACATACATCGTCCCGGATGCGCCGTCGGATGTTCCACGAATAAGGGCATAGACCAGTGCGTATTGGGTATTGGGCGGAACGGTGCCATTCGATGATAGTGTGATATAGCCACCGCGAGTATTGACATTGCTTTCAGTCACACTAGCTCCAATAAATCCGTTAGGGCCACTAAAATCCACATAGAGTTGGATTTTGGCATTAGAGAGCTGTTCAATATTCATACTTCCACTGACTTGAAACGGTTTTCCCGGCTCCACCGCCACAAGCTGACTCACTCCGGTAGTGCCATTATTGGCTATTCCTGTGCCGGTTACCTTCTGAACTCGTGCCCCGGAGGGGAGTCGGATTAATTCAAAATCGGAGGTATTTGTGCTCCATATGGATTTTCCCCATCCGTCCGCAACTCCACTGTTTTGGGTTGACTTGTCGAAACTTCCGTTGGAAAGCAAATTCCCATCCGAATCATAACTGAAATTCGTCATATCAACATGCATCGTCCCGGATGCGCCATCCGATATGCCACGAATAATTAGATAAACTTTAGCGTATAGCGTATTCGACGGAATTACGCCATTAGCCGAGAGGGTTACATATCCTCCATTTGTTACATTTCGAGTTTCGACAACGCTAGCCGTTCCAGTCAAACCAGAATCATTATAAAAATCGACATATAACTGAACTTTGGCATTAGACAGCTGTTCAATATTAAATCTTCCACTCACATGAAAAGATTTGTTAGGTGATACACTTACTACTTGACTCACTGCAACGATTCCGTTATTTTTTATGCGGGAACCGCTGATCTTCTGCAGATTTGAAGCAGTTGTAAGAGGAACTACATGAAAATCGGACTCTTCCGCCGACCATATTTCTTTCCCCCACTTATCAGCAACTCTATTATTTCCGGTGTTCATATCGAAGCTTGGATTCATTAAGAGGTTATTTGTTTTATTTTTTCTGACAAGATTACCTTGTTGATCATATTGATACTCGATGCCACCTTCCGAATCAACTTTTTCTACCAGTTGCCCTTTCGTATCGTATTGATATTTTGTTTCTCCGTGTGCCGATATTAATGGTAAAGAGCATGCTATCATCAACATGAAGCATAGTAAAAACGACACGACCCTTTTTGGCATGACTACCTCCCTATACGTTCTTCTCAGATGTTGGACTTGAAATATTTTCTATGTTAAATTATACCTTTTACAAATGGTGTATGTATATAGCGATTTTTGTAAAAAAAGAAGTGCCAATCTTCTAAAGGATTACGCTAATTTTTCTTCTTTTGGTTACAAAAGGCTTATGCTATAGAAGGCGGGTTGAGATACGTATTATTGCGAAATTCCTCTTATCACCAATTTGAGGTGAGCATTTTAGCCACTTCGATCATCGGAGTGAGTCGACAGCGAAATCCCCACCGAATCCAGCCTTGCAGTACCATGGGTGCAAAAGCAGTCGGGTACCGGTAAATCTCTTGATTTTTGTAACAGGAATTCTGCGATTATTTTTTTGCATCTCTAATAATCTTCCATTCGTGTCGTATTTGTAATTCTAATAATTCTATATATAGATATTTATATAATTCTTTCTATTCCACTCTACGACGAATTATATTCCCATTGAGATCGTAGTCATATCTGATTTCTCTTTGATTCGGTGAAATAAATTTAATTAAACGTCCATTTTGGTCATACTGATACTTATTTTTTTCAATTACAATATCATCCAAAGATAAAGCACCACCGTTATGAATGCCCCAGATCAGGAAATAATTCTCCTTATCTCCAGTCGTGAATACGATCGTTTTCGTTCCTATCTTGCCTGCTTGGTCATTCCATTCCGTCCATCCCTTATCACTCGTATAATCCGATCCTACTCCTCTAGCTACAAAGTAAAAGTAGCCGTTATTTGCTTTTACTGGATTTACGATTGATTTGTAAGAAAATGTCACGGAATACGTTGTATTTTTCTCAAAACGGATCTTGTTAGTATCTGAATATGCAATGTCTTTCCATTCCTGTGTAGGTTGGGAGGCTAGGTAGGCGGAGTATTGCCCCGTTATTACCTTCTGCGGATCATTGGTTATGGTCCCTGCTCCTGCTGTATAGTTTGTTCCTGCATAGCTTCCTCGTTCAAAGGATTCACTTCGTTTTTCGATATAAATATCATCCAAAGATAAAGCACCACCGTTATGAATGCCCCAGATCAGGAAATAATTCTCCTTATCTCCAGTCGTGAATACGATCGTTTTCGTTCCTATCTTGCCTGCTTGATCATTCCATTCCGTCCATCCTTTATCACTCGTATGATCCGATCCTACTCCTCTAGCTACAAAGTAAAAGTAGCCGTTATTTGCTTTCACTGGATCTACGATTGATTTGTAAGAAAATGTCACGGAATACGTTGTATTTTTCTCAAAACGGATCTTGTTAGTATCTGAATATGCAATATCTCTCCATTCCTGTGTAGGTTGGGAGGCTAGGTAGGCGGAGTATTGCCCCGTTATTACCTTCTGCGGATCATTGGTTATGGTCCCTGCTCCTGCTGTATAGTTTGTTCCTGCATAGCTTCCTCGTTCAAAGGATTCACTTCGTTTTTCGATATAAATATCATCCAAAGATAAAGCACCACCGTTATGAATGCCCCAGATCAGGAAATAATTCTCCTTATCTCCAGTCGTGAATACGATCGTTTTCGTTCCTATCTTGCCTGCTTGATCATTCCATTCCGTCCATCCTTTATCACTCGTATAATCCGATCCTACTCCTCTAGCTACAAAGTAAAAGTAGCCGTTATTTGCTTTCACTGGATCTACGATTGATTTGTAAGAAAATGTCACGGAATACGTTGTATTTTTCTCAAAACGGATCTTGTTAGTATCTGAATATGCAATATCTCTCCATTCCTGTGTAGGTTGGGAGGCTAGGTAGGCGGAGTATTGCCCCGTTATTACCTTCTGCGGATCATTGGTTATGGTCCCTGCTTCTGCTGTATAGTTTGTTCCTGCATAGCTTCCTCGTTCAAAGGATTCAACATCATATATATTCTCATTCAGTCCGTTGGAAATGGATGCTGCTGTAACAAGCCCCTGACTACCGTGACTTACAAGTACGGAAGAATTTGCATAACCAATAGTTGATAATGCCGAAAACATACAAATACTTATAAAAGGTATAAAAAATACTCTTTGTAAATTTCCGACGTATAATAATACAATTAATATGAAGTTATTGTTTATGTGTGATGCCACTTTTCAGAACTCCCCTCAACATTATCAACAAAATCTATGTCTCAGACCCCTTTTCCCTGCTACAGCTTCACATAACCGCATATTATTTCCAAATTTGCCCATGCGTCTATTTCAATTTTACGGTTGGATTTAAGCAATTGCATCAACTCATTCTCAGTTGTCATTATTACGGTAAAATAACCTCTTTACCAACCATATTCCCATTACTATCGTATTCCCTTTAATCTTTGCAGTAATCTGTCCACACTTGAAGTTGGTTTACCCGTGTATTCGAAATGCTGCCATACCCTTTTTTTTGTATTATCATAATATAACAAGGCGCCACCGAACCCTCCTTCCGAGAGCAATAAATGTACTCCCCGTTTCCGCAAGGTTCACATGAGGGGAAATATAAGCATCAAAGCTCCAGGTATAAGTCACATTCGGATCCACTCCGAGATCAAATCCGTTCCATGTCCATGAAGAGATTTCCTCCATATGTCTGATATAAATTCTACAGGACTTTCTTACTAATATTTCCCGTGTTAAATTATACCTTTGTCAGATAGTGTCTGTATATAGCGGAGTATGTAAAAAATAATAATATTCCCTTCACCTGTCGGCGCGGTGACAAAACGGTCGGGCTGTTCATAGAATGCATCATCCAAGCCGCGGGAGATGAAGACTGTGAGCAAAGCGAAAACTGCCAAAAAGAAAGTCCCGGCGTCGTCCATCGACAAAACCAAGTTCAACATGAAGGTGGTGACCTCGGACGTGTGCGCCCGCTGCCGCAAATGCGAGCGCGGACTGCGGTATCTCGAGAAAATGTCCCAGCCGGGTGCCGTCGGCAACGGGATTCCGTGCATCCTGACCAAAGGCAAGGCTTACGCTTAGCACGATGCCTGTACGACGAATCGGCTCCAGTGAAACGAAAAGGGCAAGGTACGCTTCCCGCGATTCCGGAATTCGTCCCTTGCCCTTTACTATGTATGATGTCTTGCGGTTGACCATCTTCCCTTCGCTTCAGCAGCAACACGTCCTATATCCTTTCATCATGTACGTACGTCCGCCCGCCTTCCGCCCCGAACGTCAGCACGCCGTCGTGGGCCTCCACCTTCACCACTGCCTCGTCTGTGACCACGGCCGACACCGCCGTCTGCGCCCTCAACCCCGCCTTTCGTTCGGCATGCGGGTCCGTGACGTCAAAGCGATACGTGCTGCTCACCCAGCCATGCTGTAATATGCTTTTTGAACTTTTGCGCAGCCGGGGAAAGGTGCTTGAAGGATACGGCCGCGAGCACGATCGTGCGATAAGGGTCGCCTTCGAGACCGATCATGTGAATGCCGTCCAGCGCCTCATAGAGCACCATCGCCGGCAAAATGCTGATCCCGAGCCCGTTTTTCACCATCGCCATGATCGCTTGATCTTCCAGCACTTCGTATTTGATGTTCAGCGACAGACGGTTGATTTTGATAATGCGCAGCAGGTCGCTTTCCTTGCCCCACTTCGGCATAATGAACGGCTCCGCTTGCAGCTGAGCAAGCGACATGACGGTCATCTCGCGGTAAGGGGACTCGTCCGGCACGATGCAGAGCAGGTTGTCGTTGGTCAGCGGGATGATGTCCAAAGGACGGGCCGCCGTTAACGAGAGAAAGCCGAAATCGACCGCACCACTCGTAATCCAATCGTTAATTTCGTCGTAATCGCCTTCCAGCAGCTTGATCTCGATGGTCGGGTGCTCCGCCTGGAACCGCTTCATGATGCCGGGCAGCCATTGGGTGGAAATGCTTGTGAAGGTGCCGATCCGCACCGTTCCAGTCTCCAGCCCTTGAATCGAAGCGACCTCCTGCTTGAGCAGCTCGCTTCGCTGGAGAATGTCCCGGACATGCTTTAGCACGCGCGCGCCGTTCGGCGTCAGACCGGTCCCGGCGCGTCCCCGGGTCAGCAGGGCAAAGCCCCACTCGGACTCCAGACTGGCGATGGCATGGCTGACCGCCGATTGGGTCAGTCCGAGCTTCTCGGCCGTCCGGGTCAGGCTACCCAGCTCGACAACCGTGCTGAATACTTCGTATTTGGCCAATGACATGGATCGTCTTCCTTTTCATGAAAAAATTTCACTTAACATATGATAAACATTCATTTTTCTTATTCATAGTGTACCGTTATACTAATCGTTGTGTAAATACATATCGCGTTGGGAGCCAGACAGATGAGAACGGAAATTAAAGCGGATTTGATGATGCTGGGAGCGACGATGCTGTGGGCGTCCTCGTATTTGTTCACCAAAGTCGGGTTGCAATCGTTGGACACATTTAATCTAATTGCTTTGCGCCTGCTGATTGCATTTCTATTGTCGGCGCTTGTCTTTCATAAGCGCGTCCGGAGCGCCGATTGGTCGACGTTGAGCTCCTCTTTTGTGCTAGGCTCGATCTTGTTTCTCAGCTTCGTGTTCATCACCTTCGGGGTCCGGTCGACCTCCGCTTCGAACGCGGGCTTTCTCGTCGGTCTTTCGGTGATCTTCGTTCCGATATTGTCGATTCTTTTCCTGAGGAAAAAACCGGAGGCGCGCTTGCTTCTGTGCATCGGACTCGCCATCGTCGGGATCGGCCTGCTGACGCTGACCTCGTCGCTGACGATCAATCAAGGGGATATGTACTGCATGCTCGGCTCGCTGCTGTTCGCCGTGCATATGCTCGTGACGGGCTCGTTCGTAAAACAGGGGGACGCGATCGCCCTCGGCGTGCTACAGCTCGGGTTTGCCGGGCTGTGGGCGCTGTCCTTCTCCTTCCTGATGGAGACGCCGAAGCTGCCGGATACGTTCGACGCGTGGTGGTCCATTCTCGGACTGAGCGTCTTATGCAGCGCCGTCGCCTTCGTTCTACAGGGTTCCGCGCAAAAGTACGCCTCGCCTACGCGCACGGCGCTGATTTTCGGAACGGAGCCGTTGTTCGCCGCGATCTTCGCTTTTGTTTTTGCAGGGGAAATGTTGACGTCCAGAGGATACGTCGGCGCGGCGCTGCTGCTGCTCAGCGTGTTTCTCGCACAGACCGATGTGAAGAAGCTGCTCGACGGGAAGCGGCTCGCCGTCAAGAAGCACCGTCCGTTAAGCAAATAGCTTTGAAAGATATAGAGGAACACCGATGCTTTAACGATAAGCCAATGCCTGCGTTTTGAAAAATAAGACATCCGCGGTGTTACGAAGCTGCATAGCAGACGTTCAGCCTCATGAAAGCAGCCTCGCGTACTCCCGTCCAGCAAACAACAAGATCCCGCCTGCTCCTTTTCAGAGCATGTGCGGGATCTTGTTCACTTCGCCTCAAATCTTAAACCGGTACCCCGCGCCCCAGATCGTATCAATATACTGCGGATTGGACGGGTCCTGCTCGATTTTATCCCGCAGCTTGTGGATGTGGACGGTGACGGTCGCGATATCGCCGACCGAATCGTAGCCCCAGATGTGCTCAAACAGTTGGTCCTTGCTGAACACGCGGTTCGGGTTGGAAGCGAGAAACGTCAGCAGATCGAACTCTCGGGTCGTAAACGTCACTTCCTGGTTGTTCACGAACACGCGGCGGGACGACTTGTCGATGAGGAGGCCGCGGATGCGGATTTCCTCCGCCTGCGGAGCCCGGCTGCCGAGCAGCCGCTCGTATCGCGACAAATGCGCCTTCACACGGGCGACCAGCTCGCCCGGACTGAACGGCTTGATGATGTAAT
Source organism: Paenibacillus sp. MZ04-78.2 (assembly GCF_024213375.1). GTDB lineage: Bacteria > Bacillota > Bacilli > Paenibacillales > NBRC-103111 > Paenibacillus_G. Next base: position 13,425 of record NZ_JANAVJ010000008.1, read on the forward strand.
CGTCGGCGCCGAGGCCCAGGCCGCGGATTTTGTCGATCTCTTCCTTTTTCGCGGATACCATCAGAATCGGGATATCGTGCTTGTCGCGGATTTTCCGGCATATCTCGAAGCCGTCCACTTTGGGCAGCATCAGATCGAGAATGATCAGATCGTAATTCCCCGTGAGCGCCTTCTTCAGCCCTTCGTCGCCGCTGTGCTCCATATCGACCCGATACCCGTTGATCTCCAAGTAATCCCTTTCCAGCTCGGCAATGCTCGTTTCGTCCTCGATAATTAAAATGTTTTTCATCGCTCAATCCCCGCCGCCCGTAGTTTGATGGAGCGTAAAATAAATGCTCGTGCCTTCGCCTAGCGTACTTTTGGCCTGAATGTCGCCGCCGTGCTCCTCGATAATATGCTTCGCAATAGCAAGGCCCAGCCCGCTGCCTCCAGTGCCGCTGTTCCGCGACGGGTCCGCCCGGTAAAACCGGTCGAAAATATGCGGCAGCGCCTCCGGCGGAATGCCTTGTCCGTTGTCCCTTACTTCCACGATGACCCGTTCGCCGTCGAACCGCATCCGAAGCGTAATGAGTCCCTCATCCTTGTCCATATATTTGATGGCGTTGCCGATCAAATTGACCAGCACCCGCTTCAGCTTCTCCCGGTCGGCCGTGACCCACACCGGAGCTTGCGCCATGGGGGCGTCGAACCGAAGCGTGACGCCTTTCTTTTCAATATCGGCGTGCAGCTGCATGTCAAGGGTGCAATCCTGCAAAAAATCGTTCAAGTTCACCGGTTCAAAATGAAACGGCAGCTTTCCCAGATCCAGCTTGGAAAACAAAAACAGCTCGTCGATCAGATGATCCATCTGAACGGCTTTGGCATAAATCGTCTTCAAGTATTTGTCCAGCTTGTCCGGCGAATTCGATACGCCGTCCATAATGCCTTCGACATAGCCTTTAATGGCGGTCACCGGCGTTTTCAGATCGTGCGAAATGTTGGAAATGAGCTCCTTGCGGTTCTCTTCGTACCTGAGCTGCACGTCGACGGATTGCTTCAGCCTCCGGCGCATCTGCTCGAAGGATGCCGCCAGCTCGCCGATCTCGTCCTTCGCCTGCGGCTTGACTTCAAAGTCAAGATTGCCTTCGCGAATTTCGCCTGCCGCCCGCTGCAATTGACGAAGCGGACGAATCACACTGCGCGATACCCAATACGTCAGCAAGCCGTTGGTCAACACCAGAATCACGAGCAGCGAAATAAAAAACGCCGAGGTGTAAGTACGGAAAATTTTGCCGAAAAAATTCACGTCCGTCGCGATAAAGACGCTCCCCGGACTGCCGTCCTTAAAACGGAAATCGTGCTGCCGCGATAAAAACCATGGGCCCCGGTCCTTCATCGGCCGGGCATTGAGATCCGACTCCCCCGCTCCGTATGGCGGTAATTTGCCAAGCAGCTCCGGCTTGTTCAGCTTCTCGGACACGTAGACGATGCTATCCATTTTCCGTACGACCAGCCCCATATTGATCGGCCGAAGCCGCTCTTCGAATTGCGCCGTTACGGCCGGGTTCAGCAGCGAATCCGGATCGTCCGTCGTCTTGAGCTTTAATTCGGCACTGACGGCGGCTTCCTTCTCCATCACTTCTTTGACGGGATTATGTTTCGTATCGACGTCGTACAGCGACTGAACGTTGCCGAAAAAAGCGGCAACAATGATCAAAAACGCGACGCCGGCAAGCACGACCGGCACGATAAGCATCAAGAAATAGGACAGCACCAACCGGACTTTGATGGACATCGCTACGGTCTCCTAGTATTGTTTTCGCTCGAAGATGGTATAGCCTCCTGTAAAAAACAATATACAACAAGCGGCCAGAAACATAAAGACGTTCAAAATTTTGCCCGACGCCACCGAGGCTCCGAGCCACAGCATATGCCAATCGGTGTAAGCCGCAGGGGTGTATACCGCCAGCGCAGGCACGAAGTAAGCGCCAAGCTTCGCCGAAGCGTACAGCAGAATGCAGACCGTCAGCGCGCCACTGCCGTTTTTGAACCATTGGGCGATAAAAGCCGCACCCAGTCCGAGCGTGAACAGAGGCAGCAGCGCCGTGATATAAGCGGCGGCCGTCCGGCCCAGTCCCTGCGCAACCGCGCCCCCGCCGCCCACAAGCAGAAGGCTTGCCACCGATACGACAAGGGCGATCGCCAGATGAAGCGCCGCATACCCGAGCATGGCGGCCAGCTTGGACGCGAACGCTTGAAATCTGGTGATCGGCCGCGTTAAAAGCAGCTTCATCGTCTTGTCGCCCGCTTCCCCGGCGAACATGTCGGATGCCGTCATGAAGAGCAGCAGCGGCAAGTAGACGGCGGTGTAAAAGCCAAGCAGGACGACCGGGAAATCCGCAGAGGCCAACGCCGCTACGCCGAAGCCGAATTGAAGCCGCGAGGCGGCAACTGCCGCAGCCATCGAAATCAGGGCGGTCAGGACGAGAAAAACAATCGTTTTGCGCCGAGCCATCAGCTTTGCCAGCTCGTTTACCGTATTCGCATAAAAACTAGGCATGGACTTCCGCTCTCCTTTCTTCGCGCACTTGCTCCATAAAATAATTCTCCAGTGTCGTCGGATTCGCGCCGCGGACAATATCCGCTACGAAATCTTCCCGAATCAGCCTTCCGTTATACAAAATGCCGATCCGGCTGCACAACTGCTCCATCTCCGTAATCAGATGACTGGATAAGAAAAACGTAATGTGCTGCTCGCGGGCCAGCCGGGCGATCAATTCGCGCATCTCCACCATGCCCTCGATATCGAGCCCGTTCGTCGGCTCATCCAGGATAAGCAGCTCTGGCTCAGACAGGATCGCCGCGGCAATGCCCAAACGCTGCTTCATGCCCAGCGAGTATTGGCTCACTTTCTCGTGCTTGAAGGCGGCGAGTCCGACCAGTTCCAGCACCTCGTCGATCCGCTTGCGGGGCAGCTGCGGGTAAAACCGGGCGGCGAGCTCCAAATTTTTGTAGCCGCTCATGTAATCGTAAGCGTCCGCCGTTTCGATAAGCACGCCCACCCTGCTCATCGCTTTCACGAAGTCGGCGGCCGCATCTTGCCCGAACAAGCGCACCTGTCCCCGGTCCGCCCGGCACAGTCCGGCAATGATTTTCATCACGGTCGTTTTGCCGGCTCCGTTCGGCCCGAAAAATCCGTAAATATCTCCGCGCTGCACTTGCAGCGTAATATTTTCCACACCGCGCCGATTGGCGTAAATTTTGGTCAACCCGCTTAGCTCCAGGACAGCTTCCATCGGCTCATCTCCTTATTCATCAAAGCTCAAGCTTTTGCACGAACGGCGAAGGACGGCTGTCAGGCCGCCCCTCGTCCCGCTGCGGCAATCGCGCTTATTGTTCGTGTTTTTTCACATCAAGCGTCTTCACTTGCTTGCCGTTCAGATCGATGTGGTCCGGCGTTGTGCCGTTGAAGTCGGACAGGCCAAAATCGGCGGCAACGACGACTTCGTGGGAAACGCCTTGCGCATCCTTACCGCTGATCGTCAGCGTCATCTGCTGCTTCTCGATCCGGTTGTCCGCGTTGACTTTGGCCGCCAGATCGAACTTGTCGATCTTCACGTCCTGCGTCAGCTTCGGCATGCTGTCGTGGAGTCCTTGGAGCTTATCGCCGAAAGGCTCTTGAGCGCCTTTATGATGCCCCTCTGCGTTTGCGGCCTGCTTCACCACAAGCGATCCGATCGCATTCGCCACTGCCGGAATTTGACTTCCGCTCAGCTGCATCGCGATGTTCTTCGTCCCATCCGCCTGCGGCGACAAGGTGACATAATCCTTCAGATTGCCGACCAACGCGTCGACGACATTCTCGACTTCGGCGCTAATGCCATCAGGAGCTTGCCCCCGGTGTTCGCCTGCTTTCCCTTTCCATTGTTTTCCTTCCATGACGTTGTAAACGTCGTTGTCGCTCGCTTTGACGATTTGCTTGCCATCCTGCCGGTACAGATTAACTCCTTGACTTGCTCCGCCGCCGCTCAGGTTGATTTCCGCGCTCATTTCGTTCTTCGCCTTATCGTCTTTGACGGTCGACTGCACGTCGAGCAGCTTCGTTCCGTTATCCTTCACCGACACATTCATTTGCTTCGTCACATTTTGTACCGCGAACGTTTGCTTGACGGCCGACTTGTAAGCGTCGTACCCCGGGGCGTCTCCTAGCCCCGCATAGGCGGAACCGATCAGAAGCAGGCTTCCGACGGCTGCGCTGACTCCGGTTATTGCGATTCGTTTGTTCATGGTTTCTTCCTCCTTGGGATTGGGGTCTGAAAGCATCTCCGGCTTCCATAGTTCCATCCTAACCGGAAGAGCTAAACATTCTAGAAAACGGAGATTAGCCGTTTCTAAACAAATCATTAAAACTTTATTAACCGGACGCCAAGCGCCCCGATTCGCTGCCGGGAATACGAAAAACTCCGGATCGCTCTGATCCGGAGCCTAAGACTCGACTACGATTTAACAAGGCACCGGCAATTTTGCCAGGTCTATCACACGGATACGGCCTTTTATGCGTGCCTGACGCTAACCGCCGGTTCAAGCACAGTTAGCGTATTGTTGAACGTATTCAGGTTGACCATCGACCCGATAGGAATAGCGGCCTTATAGTGACCGTGTCCGGTTGCGAGATTCGTCAGCAGGGGCTTGCCGAGAGGAACGACGAATTCGCTGATCACATTTTCATAGGACTTGCCGTAGGCGGCCGGACAATCCGTGCATTCGCCCATGACGATGCCAAGACAGTCCTGGAATTTCCCGGCCAGCTTCAAATGATTCAGGTACCTGTATACCGTGTTGGCCGGCTCGTGGGTTTCTTCCAGAAACAGCACCTTTCCCCTAGTATCGATCTCGTAAGGCGTACCCAACGTATCGACCACGGAGGTCAGATTGCCGCCGACGATCGGTCCGGTGACATTCCCCGGCACGCGGCTGACGAGTGGAACATTCGGCGGATTCAGAATGGGCCGGTAAGAATCTAATGACGACACGGCGGAAAAAAACTGTTCGAAATTATACGCGGGGGTTTCCGGTTTGAAATCAATCAGCATGAGGCTGTGAAAGGTGATAAGCCCGCTATAGCAATACAGTGCGTTCAGAAGAAACGTCACGTCGCTGTAGCCGGTAATAATTTTCGGATTGCTTCGGATGATGCCGAAATCGAGGTAAGGAAGCATACCAGCTACCCCTACGCCGCCGCGGGTGGGAAGAATCATGTTGACCTGCGGATTGGCGAACATCATCATCAAGTCATACGCGCGCTCTTCGTCGGTACCGGCAAGAAAGCCGTTACGGGCATACGCATACCGACCCAACACGACCTGAAACCCCATCCCTCTCAGCGCTTGAACGCGCGCATCAATCACATCGGCCTCCAGCGGACTGCCCATGGCAACGACTCCGATGGTATCGCCTCTTTGCAGCGCAGGCGGTCTAATGGCCATATACCCACTTCCTTCCCCAAAGCGTCGTACGACTCCCGTCTTTTCAAGTATATGGGGGCACATATCCCGGCATCCCTATTTTTCGCTGCGGATAAAAATGATTTATCAGCGGTTCTCTATCCGTCCAACGACAAACAACCCGCAGGTCCCCCCTGACCTTCCTCTATCCATCTGGCAAGACCCCGGGGTCATACGTTACAATAAAGAGCAAAAAGCGTGTCTCAAGGAGTGGTTAACTTATGATCGATCATGCCCGCCTTACCGAATACGGACTGAAGAAGCCCGGAACGAGCCTCAAGCATCCTTTCGACCCGGACCTGCCCGTTCTGTTCGTCGGCGACAAAATGTTCGCTCTGCTCGGCACCCATCAAGGCATCCCGAGCGTCAATCTGAAATGCGATCCCGACAACGCCTGGCTCGTACGGGAAACGTATCCGACCGCCGTGCTTCCCGGCTACCATATGAACAAGCGGCACTGGAACACGGTCGTGCTGAACGGCCAAGTTCCGGATACCGAAGTACTGGACATGCTGGAGGAGTCGTACCAGCTCGTGTACCGCAAGCTGACCAGAGCCGCGAAAGAAGCGATCAACGCCGGTTGACGAAACGAAACAAACCGCTTAAAATCGGGCATCCCCGCTGCCGCAAAATGGGTCCGCAGGACTTCTCCGCTCTGGACCCATTACACCCGACAGCCACCTCTCCTCATTCGATGATTATTCGAGATACCACTCCTGCAAAAGCTTGCGTTCTTCGTCGGAAATGCCTAATCCTTCGGCGATATAATTGTCGGTCGAACCGTAAACCCACCGCATTTCTTCCAGGGAAGCCAAAAGATACTCCGGCTTTACGCCCAGCAGCGCACGAACCCAAACCAACTGCTCTTCGCTTTGAACCGCCTCGCGAACCTTCGCCAGCAGTTTCTCGTTGGCCTCCTGCCGGCAAGCGGCTGACTTCATGTAGTCTTCAACAATCGTTTCGATCGGAACCTCCAATAATAGGAGCACGATGGCCGCGGCAAATCCGGTGCGGTCCTTGCCTGCCGTACAATGCCATAACACGGGACGGCCCTCGGAATCCAGCAAGGAGCGGACGAATGTGCGGTAAGCTTGCCGGGATTGAGGGTCCGTGACAAATTTTTTGTAGGCGTCAAGCAGCGGGTCGCCGCCCTGACCGTTAGCCATCATCGTGTTGAAAACATCGGATAAATTCTGCATATTTACGACACCGCCCATGGCGGGATTGCTCCTATTTTTCACCCCCGCCACGACCGGGTTCGGCTTCGCCTGCTGCTCCCCCTCCGATCGCAAATCGCAAATGAACGAAAGGCCCAGCGAATGCACATATTCGACCTCCTCCGGCTTCAGCTCAGACAGCTCGCCGGAACGGAACAGCTTGTTCGCTTTAACTCTTCCGCCTGCCGCCGACGGATAACCTCCAAGCTCCCTAAAATTTACGCGTTTCATCAAATCGTCCATATCTGTTATGCCTCCCCGCAAATTAACACATATAAATGAAAAACAGCACCCGGTCGGATGCCGCTGCTGCGCAATTCCGCTCCTCAAGCCTTGAGCGCAGCCGTCGATTCCCTTACGACCAGTTCGGGCTTCCATTCGACCGTCACACTGTCCGTCGAGCCGGCTCCGATCCATTTTAACAACAGTTCCACGGAGCTCTGGCCGATGCTTTCCGCCGGCTGGCGAACGGTCGTCAAGTAGGGACGAAGACGGGACGCAATATATTGATCGTCATATCCGACGACCGACATCGCTTCCGGAACCCGCATCCCTTCCTCCGCCAAAGCGTTTACGATCCCGACCGCGATATAATCGTCGCCGGCGAATACGGCCGTAGGCAGCTTCCCGCTCCTGATCCACGACTTTGCCGTATCGTAGCCGAATCTGATTTCATATTCCCCTTGCACCACGGCGAACGGAGAAAGCCCCTCCTCCCGGAGCGCATCCACAAAGCCTCTCTTTCGCTCCCGCGTACTCAAAAAATAGTCCGGCCCGCATACGTGGGCGACCGAGGTATGACCTAGAGAGAGCAAGTGCTTCGCCGCTTCGTAGCCTCCGTAGTAATTATCCGTCAGCACCGAGGGGACCATGTGATCCCGTCTTTGATTATCGATGAGCACGAACGGAATACTCCGTTTTTTCAATTGGGCGATATATTGCTCCTCTTCCGGCAAAGACATCAGAATCAAGCCGTCGACCCGGTCTTCATGCATCAAATCGTGGCTTTCGCCTGAACGAACATCGTTCGAGACGGAAAGCGTCAGAAAATAATCGTACCGGGCAAGCGTGCGGTTGATTTCGTTGACGACCGACTCAAAAAAGCGATCATGCAGCGCCGTCATGATCAAGCCGATGATGCGGGTATGACCCCGGGCCAGACTTTGCGCGGCGGCATGAGGCCGGTAATCCAAAGCCTCGATGGCGTCCAGCACCTTTTGCCGGTTTTTCTCCCGTACGTTGGCCGTATTGTTTAACACCCGGGATACGGTCACCACCGACAATCCGCAATGTCTGGCCACGTCGTATATACTTGCTTTCATGGGGCAGGCTCCTTCCGATACGCGCTGTGAAAATTAAACCGCTTTAACATTTGGAATAGGCAAAACGTATCGCTGGATGTCGGCATGAAATGACATATATTATAGTAAAAAATAACAATACTTTACTTTTGTAAACCTATATTACCATTCTATCCCTTTGATAGCAATGTGTTTTTTAGAAGACGGGCCTCCCTATCATCTTCTTCCGCCACGAAAGCAAAAGACGCTTTTCTCTTTCGCCGGATTGTTTCGCAGCATGGCCGTTTGGCTTTATAATACGTTATTGAGCCTCCAACACGGCTAAAGCCGTGGGATTCTTAGCTAGTAAACGCACGCAGGCCATTTCTGTTTTGTGCCGACTGCTAAGTTAAGAGCTAGCTCATTAGCTCATCCTAGATCAGAGCGTATAGCTATCTAGGCTGATAGACTGTTACCATCTATCACAGGTTGGCGCAGGATGTTGATCGCTCCAACCCTGTCGCGGTGTGCGCGATACCCGCATGAACACTCATACGTTCGGTCCTTTGCCTTGTTCCGTTTCTCGCAGTTTGGACACGTTTGGGAGGTGTACGCTGGATTGACTTCGATGATGTTAATCCCGGCCAATGCCGCTTTGTATGCGATAAACGTTTGCAATTGATGGAACGTCCAGTTGTGCAGGTTTTTTGCGTTTTTACGACTTGTTCTTGTCGTTTGGCGAAGGTTCGTCAGCTTTTCCAGCTTGATGACCGATACCTGTTCTTCGATCGCCATGTTCACGATCTTACGGCTGATTTTGTGGTTTTGGTCTTTCATGTAGCGATGTTCTTTATTTTCTTGCTTACGGATCGCAGACAGCTTCTTTAACTTGCCCATCTTTCTTCTGCGCTCTTTGTATTTGCGGCGTATGTACTTGTTCTGTCTGCCGTTGCCAACAAATTTCGTCTTCCCTGTTGAGGTGACAACAACGGCAGGGACTTTTAAGCCCAAGTCAATGCCCATTATGACATCGCCGGTTGCTTGTTCTGTCTTTCTTTCAACAGAAATTTGTACGTACCACTTGCCCGACTTCTCAACCACTTTTAAGAGACCAAGCTTCCCACTGGATAGCAAACGTTGTTCGCGTTCCGTTACACGAGCCGAAATCTTGAGCCGCTGTACGTTTCCGTCCAGCATCACAGGAAATGCAACGCTATGGTCCCCAAGTGAATAGTTCTGGTTATTTACGTAGTAGGCTCTGCGCTTGAGAATCGGACGTTTTCCTTGCTTTTTCATCTTGTTATGAATGCTTCGCGCATCTCGAATGGCTTGGTTCTTTACTGCGGATGGAAGTTTGGCATCGACATCCTTGGAGGTGAGCTTTGGAAATGCGCCCGATGCTTCCGCTTGTTCGGTTAAGAGATTGACCGTTTTGATATATTCGTCCCCCATCTCCTTAAGCAGGGAAACATTGTTTGGGCATATTCGAATTTGAACGGTTACGGTTTGCATCGATTCACCCCCTTGTCTTCTGTTCTTCAACATAACGCCGGATGGTTTCGCTCGAAACATTCCCTGCCGAGCTGACAAAATAGGAACGTGTCCAAAGGCTTGGCAGATGCTTCAAGTACTTAAATTCTTGACGCAAACATCACGAGGTCGTGCCTTTTAATTTTACCACACAAAATCAGGCCTGTTGATTAACCACTAATATGGTAGAAAAAAGATCGCCTTTGCTGTAGAATCGTTTGTACCACCAACCGATTCGAGAAAGAGGCGATCTCATGAAAAATTGTATCACGATCCCATCCGTTCTTCAATCCATTCTAAGTGCTGAAGAAGTCAAATCAATTGTGCTAATGGTAGGCTATGAAGACAAAGCCCGCAAGTTTACGGTATATGACTTGCGTTTGGATGGCTATAAAGAAAACGGACAGTCATTTGTCGTTCGGTTAAGAGATAACGTTCACCTTGAAAAACCGTGTGCTTTGCGTCGTCAAATCGAGGAAGATTCGCCAATTATCCGTGATATCACGTGTCAACTTGGAACAGCCCAATGTCGATCTAAACATCGCCATCGTGTTGTGATCTTTCGGGACTTTGAAGGTCGAGAAATCCGAGTCGCCACAGACCTAATGCAGGTCACTGCCGAGCAAATCGCGCAGATGTACAAAGCTCGTTGGCAGATCGGCGTGTCCAGCAAAGGACACAACATCTTGTCGGTGAAAGTCCGACCGGGAGAAAAGACGAAACTCCCGTAGCCTGAGAGGCGCCGCGGAACGAAAGTGAACCGGCGAAGCCCCCTGACAAAACGTTCTTCAGGAACGTCGGCAAAACTCCAGGTTGTAACGTACAGTGAACGCAGACGTAGCCTCGTTACACGCAAATCCGGTGGCTGAGACGGTCGATAACGCGCGAAAGCAGCAAGAACTGACCGAAAACGTCTGAAACGGTAGTTCTCACCGGCGGGGTATCAGCGGCGACATGGAGGGAAAGAGGTTGTGGAATCTGGAGAAGCCCTCGGTACCCGGTGAAGAAATCTCATCGAGGAGGCCGTCCCTATAACCGCGATCGGGAAATGGGACAGGCAGGTGCCAGGGTGGCGGATCGGGCCGTAATACCGACGATTCGCGTGCAGCAAAACGCGCGAGGAGGGAAGGGCCCGGACCTGTAAGCAAATCCGTACGACCAAAGGAGGCAAGGGTGCTATGATAAAAACACCCGTCAGTTTGCAGGAGCTAAGGCGGCGGATATATCACAAGGCGAAGGCTGAGCCTACGCACCGTTTTTGGGGATTATTTACCCATATCACCAAGATGACCACTCTTCAAGAAGCGTACGAGCAAGCGAAGAAAAACGGAGGTGCCCCAGGCATTGACGGAACAAGCTTCGCAGATGTGGAACGCGAAGGGGTCATCCCGTTTCTGGAGAACATCCAAGCTGAGCTTAAAGCGGGAACGTATCTCCCACAGACCAACCGCAAAGTAGATATCCCGAAGGCGAACGGTAAAATGCGAACCTTACAAACTCCAAGCATTCGAGACCGTGTGGTGCAGGGAGCACTGAAACTGATCTTGGAGGCCATATTTGAGGCGGACTTCAGCCCGAACTCGTATGGGTTTCGACCGAAACGCTCACCACATCAGGCGCTGGCAGAAGTCCGACGCAGTGTATTGCGCCGAATGACGAAGATCATTGACATCGATCTGTCGCGGTATTTCGATACCATACGACACTCGATATTGCTGGAAAAGATCGCAAAGCGTGTTCAGGATCCACAAGTGATGCAACTGATCAAACAGGTGATCAAGGCAGCAGGGAAGATCGGCGTACCGCAGGGTGGCCCGTTCTCGCCGCTGGCTTCGAACATCTACCTGTGGACTGGACGTTTGATGCCATCCGGCGGAAGACGACGGAAGGAGACTATGAAGCTGTCAATTACCATCGGTTCGCTGACGATATGCTAATCACGGTGAGCGGACATTCCAGCAAACGCGGCTGGGCCGAACTGGTTTTACAGCGACTACGCGAACAATTGGAACCGTTGGGCGTGGAACTCAACTTGGAGAAGACCCGAATGGTTAATGTCCTGAAAGGCGAAGCCTTTGCTTTTCTGGGATTTGACTTTCGAAGGGTTCCGAATCGAAGCAAAACCGGCCATTTCATCCTCATGACACCAAGAAAGAAGGCCCGTATAGCCGTGAAAGCGCGAATCCGCGAAGTGATAAAAAGCGGAGGTGCGAAACCCGCCAAGGAGATCGTGAAGCAAGTGAATGCGACCTTGAGCGGATGGGTGAATTACTTTCGGGTAGGGAATTCCAGCAGCGCGTTTGGAGAGGTACGCGATTACACGGAGATGAAAATACGAACCTTGCTGACGAGAAGGAAACGGAGACGAAAAAGTAGCATCTGGAGTAACGAATACCTGTACGGCGTATTGGGACTATATTGGGACTGGAAAGTCCACCCCTTGAAAAGCGCAGACGGGTACCGATGAAAGTGTCCGACGTTTGATAGGTCACATAACCCTAGCGATGAAGCTTACGGGGTGAGCTGCTTGAGGGAAAACCTCACGAGCAGTTCTTATGGGGAGGGGCTGGAAACGAGCCTCGCAGCACCGCACCAGTCCTTTACCCGACAGGTATTCTTTCGTTGGATTAAGCAGCATTTGAACATTCCTACGTTGTTTGGGACAACAGAGAACGCCGTTTATGGTCAGTTATTTGCAGCATTGATGGTGTACGTTCTGCTGAATGGCTGTTTGACTCTGCTTCTGCATCCATATCTCGGCATGTGGAACTCTCTTTTGTTCGATTTACACGTTTATTCGCTCTTCATCTGCTGCCTGCTGAATGGCTTATAAAGATTCAATATATTGTGCAAACACATAACCCCCAGAGGGTTGTTTAGATTACATAATTTGGTAAATCAACAGGCCTGACACAAAATGATAGTTGATGAGTGGTACGGTTGTTGTCCCACATACCGATTGTATCAGTTTATATATTGCAACAACATGAAGGAATGTAGGACAATTAAGCTGTCTAAAGACAGCCCTTGTCCTAAGCCGATTCATCCCATGCCTAAAGGTAAGGGCAGCAAATGCAGAAAACAATGGAGGTACCATTCCCATGGAAATTCAACTCATTCGAAACGCAACGCATTATATCGAATACGGCGGAAAGAAGCTGCTCATCGATCCGATGCTAAGTCCGTCCGGAGCTATGCCTCCCTTCCCGAATACGCCGAATTCTTTTCCAAACCCAACGGTTAATCTAAAAGTTTCCAAGGCTCATCTGCTGCAAGCCGACGCCGTCCTGCTTACCCATAGCCACCCGGATCATTTCGACGCCGTCGCGGCAGCGCTGTTGCCGAAGGATATCGTCTTTTTCTGTCAGCCGGAGGATGCCGGGATGATTCGGGATCAGGGCTTTCGGGACGTGAGGCCCGTTGAAAACGGCGTAGAGTGGGATTCCGTCAGCATCGTACGCACCTCCGGTCAGCATGGCACGGGCGAAATCGGAAAGCTTATGGGGCCGGTGTCCGGCTTCGTGCTGAATGCGCCGGGCGAGCCCGTTCTTTACATCGCCGGCGATACGATCTGGTGCCTGGAGGTGGAGCAAGCCTTGGCACAGCATAAGCCTGACGTCGTCTTGCTGTTCGGAGGTAGCGCGCAGTTCCTGCAGGGCGGACCGATTACGATGAACGAAGCGGATGTGGCGAAGGTCGCGAGCACCGTACCAGACGCCCAAGTCATCGTGGCCCATATGGAGGCTCTGAACCATTGCCTTCTGCAGAGAGAGGATTTAAGAGCGTATGTTGCCGGGCTCGGTCTCTCCGAAAGAGTCCGTGTCCCGGAGGACGGGGAGTCCATCCGCTTCCATCAGTAGCCGCTTTTTAGGACGGTGGCGGTGGCTAAGCAGAATAAGAATTGATCATGAATCGACCGCCAACTATGCTGAGGGCGGTCGATTTCTTTTTGTCTTGGATAACTCGCATCATTCGATTGTGATTCCATAGAAAAAAGGGGCGATTTCTCGCCCCTTATCTCAATGCGCTACCGCGTTGTAAGTCATAATCCAGATCGAGCCTGCGACGATCGTCAGCAGAATGACCATGCCGAGCAGCAGCGCCATCATGTTCCAGCGGGCATTCTCGCCTTCGCGCAGGTGCATGAAGAAGATAAGCTGCACGGCGAACTGAAGGATCGCCATCGCAAGAATCACGATCAACGTCGCCGTCTTGCTCAGCATGCTGTTCATCACGATGGTAATCGGAATGATCGTCAAGATGATCGAAAGCACGAACCCGATCGTATAAGACTTCAGCGAGCCATGGGAGCCGTGCTGATCATGCGAAGAAGCTCCATGCGAATTCCCCATCTTACATCACCCCCATCAAGTAGACGACCGTGAGGACGAAAATCCAGACGACGTCAAGAAAGTGCCAGTACAAGCTGAGATTTTCCACTTTGCGCTTGGTGACGGGATTAATGCCGCGTTTGCGGAGCTGAAGCATGAGCCCGATCATCCACACCAAGCCGAGCGATACGTGCAAGCCGTGCGTTCCTACCAAAGTGTAGAACGCGGATAGAAAAGCGCTCGTGGTAATCGTCGCGCCCTCATTCACCATGTGCACGAACTCCATCACTTCCAGCGTGATGAACGCCGCGCCGAGCAGCGCCGTAACCCCAAGCCAGCCGAGCAACTGCTGCTTGTTGCCGCGATGCATCGCAAGCACCGCAAGCCCGCTCGTAAAGCTGCTTGTCAACAGGATGAACGTTTCGGCAATAATGCCCGGCATTTGAAACAGTTCCTCGGGCGTCGGTCCCGCATTCGTATTGCCGCGAAGAACGATATAAGTGGCAAACAACGTGCCGAATAAAATAACGTCCGTAATCAGAAAGAGCCAAAAGCCGAACGTCTTCATCGACTCCTGATCGTGATGACCGTGGTCGTGAGCGTCGTGTCCGTGATTTGCCGCCGTGCGTGCCATTAAGCTTTTGCCCCCCTTGCCAGTTGCTCGGTCCGCTTCACTTCATCGACCGGAATGTAATAGTCGGTATCGTAGGAGAACGAACGCACCAGCATGCAGATCGCGATGCCGACAAGCGATGGAATCGCCAGCCACATCCAGTTCCATACGAATCCGAAGCCGACGAAGAACCAGAGCGCAGACTTGATGAACGGAATCGCCGAGTTTTTCGGCATATGAATCGGCTCCAGCTTCGCCTCCGGAATCGGAGCGAGCGGCTTCTCGCCTCTCTGCTTCCGCTCCCACCAGTCGTCCGTCTCCTGCACGGTCGGTGTGATAGCGAAGTTGTACATCGGCGCCGGCGACGGAATCGTCCATTCCAGCGTGCGGCCGTCCCAGATGTCGCCTGTCGTGTCTTTCTTATGATGCTTGATGCTGTAAGCGATCTGCCATACTTGGAAAATGAACGCAATCCCCATCAGGAAGCCGCCGATCGTGGAAACCAAGTTGAGCGGTCCCCAGCCCATGTCAAAATCATACGTATACGTACGGCGCGTCATGCCGTCCAGTCCGAGGAAATATTGCGGCATGAAGCACACATAGAAGCCGATGTTCCAGAACCAGAACGCCCATTTGCCGAGGCGCTCGTTCAGCTTGAAGCCGAACATTTTCGGCCACCAGTAGTATAGACCTGCAAAGTATCCGAACACAACGCCGCCGATAAGCACTTGGTGGAAGTGCGCAATCAAGAAGTAGCTGTTGTGAAATTGAAAGTCAGCTGGAGCAACGGACAGCAGCACGCCGGTCATCCCGCCGATGACGAAGCACGGAATGAACGCGATCGCCCACATCATCGGTGTCGTGAACCGGATTCGGCCACGGAACATCGTAAACAGCCAGTTGAACACCTTGACCCCTGTCGGTATGGCGATCAGCATGGTCGTGACCGCGAAGAACGCATTGACATTCGCGCCGGAGCCCATCGTGAAGAAGTGGTGGACCCATGTAAAGAACGACAGAACGCTGATCCCGATCATGGCGAATACCATCGAAGAGTAGCCGAACAGCTTTTTCCTGGAGAAGGTCGCAACCACCTCGGAGAAAATACCGAACGCCGGCACAATGACAATATACACTTCGGGGTGACCCCACATCCAGATCAAGTTGATATACATCATTGGGTTGCCGCCGCCGTCGAGCGTGAAGAAATGCGCGCCCGCGAAGCGGTCAAGGAACAGCAGGAACAACGTAACGGTCAAAATCGGGAACGCGAAAATGATCATGATACAGCTGGACAGCACCGACCAGGAAAACATCGGCATTTTCATCAGCTTCATGCCGGGCGCGCGCATTTTGAGAATCGTCACGATAAAGTTGATTCCCGTCGCCAAGCTCCCGATCCCCGAGATTTGGATACCCCAGATGTAGAAGTTTTGACCGACGCCCGGGCTGTGGGACATCTCGGACAGCGGCGGATAAGCCAGCCAGCCCGTATCCGGCGAACCGCCGATGACGAACGAAATATTGAACAGCATCGCCCCGAAGAAAAACATCCAGAAGCTGAGCGAGTTCAAAAACGGAAACGCAACGTCGCGCGCGCCGATTTGCAGCGGGACGATGACATTGAACAAACCGAACATAAGCGGCATCGCCATGAACAAAATCATGATGACACCGTGCGTTGTGAAGATGGCGTTATAGTGATCCGCCTGCAAAAATTCGACGCCGGGCATCGCCAGCTGCAGCCGCATGAGCAGCGCGTCGACACCGCCGCGGAACAGCATCAGAATAGAGCAAATAATATACATGATGCCGATGCGCTTATGGTCAACGGTCGTCAGCCATTCGCGCCACAGCCAACCCCATTTTTTGAAAAACGTAAGCACGAAGACGATGGCTACCATCGCAAGCCCGATGCTTACCTGTGCCCCGAGAATTAGCGGATCCCCGGTGACGAAAAACTCCGATGCGAATTGTTTAATGGTATCCAGCATGAGTGGGCCTCTTTTCTTATGAAATCAATCTAACGTTGCTTTATTTCCCGGAGGCGCTGTGAGCTCCGTGTCCGCTGTCGCCGGCCGTTCCATGAGCCCCGTGGCCTTGGCCCGCGGTGACGTCCTCCATCTTGTTGCTGCCGCTTGCTTCAGCGCCCTGCTTTCCGCCGGATTCGTTTTTGCTGCCGCCGGGTACCGCTCCGTGACCGCCATGAGCGCCATGCGAGCCGCCGATCGCATATTTCGTAACGATATTGTAGAACAGGTTATCCGGGAACGCCGAGAAGAACTGCTCGCCGGATCGACCCGGCTTGGCCAATGCGTCATAGCCGGCTTGCGTCAACGGACTTGCCGACTTTTTGATCCCTGCGGCCCACTTGTCAAAGTCTTCTCGCGACGTAGCGTGAACGTCGAATTTCATATCCGTAAAATGCTGCCCGCTGAAGTTCGCCGCGGTGCCGAAATATTTGCCTACCTCGTCCGCTTGCAGGTGCAAGACCATCGCCATGCCGGACATCGTATACATTTGTCCGCCAAGCTGCGGAATCCAGAACGAGTTCATCGGAGCGTCGGACGTCAATTCGAATTTGATCGGCACGCCCTTCGGAATTTGCAAATGGTTCACCGTCGCAATTCCCTGCTCCGGATAAGTAAACAGCCATTTCCAATCCAGCGACGTCGCTTGAACGACCATCGGCTTCTGGTCCGATTCGATCGGCTTGGTAGGCTCCAGCGCGTACGTATATTTTACCGTCACGCCAGCCAAAATAATGATGATCAAAATCGGGATTCCCCACCAGATCATCTCCAGCTTGGTGCTGTGCGACCAATTCGGCGTATAGGCCGCCTTGTTCCCTTTCGAATCGCGGTACCGCCACACGATGACCGCCGTCATGGCCAGTACGGGCACCAGCACGATCGTGCAAAGTACGATCGAGATCATGATCAGGTCTCGCTGGTCTTGGGCAATCGGCCCTTTCGGGTCGAACACCATCATTTCTTGTCCGCAGCCGGTTAGCAGCGCCATCATCAGGATGAACAGCAGCGCTAGCGAAATTCGGCCGATCTTTACCGGTTTTCTCATGTCGATCCTCTCCCAAGCTCTCCGAATGCTATGATTGTTCTGACTGTGAGCCAGATCACTCTATAGCAACACCATAACAGATTACAACAAAATGTTCGCGGTACTTAACAAATACGTCAAAGTTTCGTCATTTTTCTGCAAAATAATTTTCACGAAGCTGACAAATTTTTTGCACTTGTAATATTATTCCACCCCGAACAAGCGCCAAAAACCCCTTCGGGATATCCCAAAGGGGCTAAAATTATGCGTTATTGCTATTTATTTACTCTTCCTCCGCTTTTGCTCTGGAATGCACGAGGTGAATTGCCGTACGGATCACATAAATATGAACGCTGCCGACCATGAACCCGACCCCGACCATAAGGGACGTGTTCCGATCGCTGAAGTCATGCAGGTTAAATAAACTAAGCAGCAATCCGATCCCAAGCAGCACCCATGCTGTTGCCGTCATCAAAGCTACCAATCTGCCCACATTGCGCTCGTTTCCAGTTCCTTCGGCCAAAACTGCCGTTTTCGTCGTCATAGCAATCACTCCTAAATCAATGAAAGTGCTTTCTCTTCCAATAGTATACCACACTTTTGCGATTTTGTTCATATAAAATTCAATTTTTGATCAAATTTCAGACAAATTCTTTTTGTCTCTACTATATTAAATGTGAAGCGCCTGCCAAATTAGGTTACGGCACCGAAATTTCCTAACAATTTGATATGATTTTCCAATCTTTGCTTTTCAAATCTATTTTTTTGTAATAAAATAGGCACTGTTGCAAAAATAGAGTCAGATTTTGGAGAGGGGATCACTCAGATGTACAGAAAGAAAATTATGCTTGCTCTCTGCGCGCTGCTGGTTGTGATGGCAGTTCTCGCCGGTTGCGGAGCAAAGCCGGCACCGAAGGAAGCGCTGGAGAAGGCGTTCCAAAAGGCTGCGGAAATGAAATCGGCGGATTACAAAATGACCTTCGCGATGAACATGGACTTCCCTGCCGACGCTATAGCCGAAAATCCGCAGCTTGCCGTATCAGCACAAATGCTCAAAAACATGGAATTGGCCGTATCCGGCGCTTACCAACAAGAACCGTTCCAGATGGAAATGAACATCGAAGCCAAGCTGAAAGGCGATATGGCGATGAACATCAATCTGCCGATCGTCATGACCGATCAAAAAATTTGGGTGAAGGTGCCGAACATTCCGATGCTGCCGCTGCCGAAGGATGTAGTAGGCAAATTTGTAGAGCTTGATCCGAAGGAACTGGCGGAGAAATCGGGCGAGAAAGTAACTTTCGACGCCGCTACCATGAAGAAACAGCAAGAGCTGGGCCAAGAAATCGGCAAAGTCTTCTTCAAGCACATGGACGAAAAAACGTTCCTTTCCTCCGTGGCCAAGAAGGACTCCAAGCTGCCGGAAGCGATTGAAGCAAGCCAGATCGTTAAATTCGCGGTTACGAACGAAAGTCTGGAGCCGTTCATCATCACCTTCGCCGAGAAGGCGCTGCCGGAAGTGCTCGATCTGCTGATGAGCGACAAATATGCAGGCGTAGTCACCTTCAAGAAAGAGGACCTGGAGAAAACGAAGAAAGATTTGACAGCCAATTCCGGAGACAAGCTCAAAACCGCAGTGGCTAAAATGAAGGAAGACCTGAAAATTAAGGACCTGCAAATCACGACAGCCGTCAACAAAAAAGGGTTCCCGGCATACCATGATGTCAACGTAGACCTGGAGCTCAAAGACAAAGGCAAACCGGTTCAATTCGGCGGGAACATCAAGGCGGAGTATTCCAAGATCAACGAGAAGCCGGAATTCAAAATCGGCATCCCGAAAGACGTTATTACCCTTGAGCAGTTGATGGCCAAAATAAACGGCCAGTAATTCATCGAAAAAGCCGCGCCCTCTGATTAATCGGAGACGCGGCTTTTGTGTACCTCTTATCGGCTCTATCCGGAAAATGCGGCACCAACAGACTTTAAGCCGTCGGCTTCAACGCATGCTTCGCCGTTTCTTTGACCGTAGCGGCGTAAGCTAATCCTTTTTGCTTATCGTATTGGCCCTCCCACTTGGACATGACCACCGCGGCAAGCGAGTTGCCAAGGACGTTAACGACCGTGCGGGCCATGTCGAGAAGGCGGTCGACCCCGGCAATGAAAGCGAGTCCTTCAACCGGAATCCCCACTGAACCGAGCGTCGCAAGCAGAACAACGAACGAAACTCCCGGCACGCCGGCGATGCCTTTGGACGTCACCATCAGCACGAGCATCAACGTAATCTGCGAGCTGATCGGCATGTGGATACCGTACATCTGGGCGATGAACAGCGCGGCAAGCGCCTGATATAAGGTCGACCCGTCGAGATTGAACGAATAGCCGGTCGGGACGACAAACGACGTAATCGCTTTAGGACAACCGAACTTTTCCATCTTCTCCATCACTTTCGGCATCACCGATTCGGAGCTGGCCGTGGAGTAGGCGAGAATGATTTCATCCTTAAGCAGCTTGATGATCGTCCAAATGCTGGTGCCGGATAGTTTGGCGATGGTCCCGAGCACGATGAAAATAAAGAACAGCATGCTGGCATATACGACAAGGATGAGCTTGCCAAGCGGAATTAGCGAGTCTACGCCGAATTTGGCCACCGTAACGCCGATCAAGGCGAATACCCCGAACGGTGCGAACCTCATCACTTGATTCGTGACCCAGAACATCGTGTCGGCAACGCCATGGAAGAAACTAAGCACCGGTTTGCCGCGTTCTCCGATGGCCGCCACGCCAAGTCCGAACATGACGGAGAAGAAAATGATCGCGAGCATATCGCCGTTCATCAAAGATTCGAAGATGTTTTTCGGTACGATGTTCACAAAGGTGCTGGCGATGCTATGGCTTGCTTTCTCTGCCGTATCGACATACGTCTTGATATCGGTTTTCGCAAGAGACGACATATCGATACCGGCGCCCGGCTTGAAGATGTTGGCAAACAGCAGACCGACGATAATAGCAATGGTGGTAACGATTTCAAAATACAAAATCGTTTTACCGCCGAGCCTGCCCAGCTTCTTGATATCTCCTACCCCGGCGATGCCGACAATAAGCGAAGAGATGACGATCGGCACGACGATCATTTTGATCAAACGGATGAAGATGTCCCCCACCGGCTTCAGGTAGGTCTCGACGGCGGGATTCCCGTAAAAGATGGCTCCGACGGCGATCCCAAGCGTCAAACCGATCACGATTTGCAGAGCCAATCCGAATTTTTTCATGTCAGTTTCCTCCTCTTTTGCTACTAAAAGCGCTTCCAAATTAGGGGCGTCTGTGAAATAATAGGTTTGAATATTATCATATGGACCGTCTACACTAAACTACAAAAACCTACAATTGCGAGTTGATGCGAATTTTGAAACAGGCTGTCTCTTGGCAAAACCGCCTGCTCCCGCTTGCCCTTGTCGCCATTTTCGTGCCGCTGGCCGCTGAGCTGAAATTTTATCCGTTCTCGGACACGTTCCGCGTCGGCATGGGGCCTCCCGTGCTTTTTTTCAGTTTGCTGTGGCTTCGCGGGTTAACGCCGCTGGCGGCAGGATTCGTAACCGGCCTCAGCGTACCGGCCTTTCGGATCGGACTGGATGCGCTGGGTGGGGCGGCGCTTGAAGCTTCGTTCTATCAGCATGTTCCTGCGTTCTTCTTCTATTTCTCTTTCGGGGCCTTGTTCGCCGCCGCGCAGGTCAACAAGCACCGCCAAAGTCCGCTGCTGATCGGGCTGATCGGCATGGGATTGGAGATCGGCTCCAATGCGGCGGAGCTGTTTTTTCGCTATTCGCTTCCTGGCCGCACGATCATTGTGCGCGAGCTGGAGCAAATTATCGTGATCGCCGTGTTCCGAAGCTCATTCGTCCTTGCAATCTTCAACATCATCCAGCTTCGACAGGTGCATGCGCTGCGGGAGCGGGAGCGGCTGGAGAACGAGCATCGGCTGATGCTGATCTCGATGCTGTATGAGGAATCGGTGCATTTGCAAAAAACACTGCAGCAGGCCGAGCAGATCACCCGCTCGTCCTACGAACTGTACCGGGAGCTGAAGGACGCAGCCGAGCCCGATTTTGCCCGGCAAGCGTTAGGCATCGCCGGACAGGTGCATGAGATCAAGAAGGACAACCAGCGTATCTACGCCGGGCTGTCGCAGCTCATTACAAGCGAGCAGCGGGCCGATTTCGGCCTGGCGGAAGAGCTTGGCGGCGTGGTGGTCCGCTCGAACGAAAAATACGCCCGCCTGCACGGCAAATCGATCCGCATTGCGTTAATTGTCGAAGGGGGACATCCCCCTTATCACGCCTACACGCTGCTGTCGCTGCTGAACAATCTCGTCTCGAACGCCGTAGAAGCGATTGCGAAGGACGGGGTTATCGAGGTCGTCATCGACCGCACGGACGAGCGGACGACGGAGCTGCGCGTCCGGGACGACGGCCCGGGCATTCCGGAGCATTCGCGGGATATCGTTTTTCATCCCGGCTATACGACCAAATACGATGCTTCCGGTGTTCCGTCAACGGGCATCGGCCTCTCCTACGTGCAGCAAACGGTGGAGCGGCTCGGCGGAACGATCACAATTCAGGAAGGAATCGATGGAAAAGGAACGGAATTTATCATACAATTGCCGTTAGCAAGTTTAACGACGAATAAGGACGGGTGAACAAGGAGTGCGATTTTTTATAACCGATGACGACCCGGCGGTACGTCGCATGCTGGCGCAGCTGATCGAAGACGAAGACCTTGGCGAGGTGGCCGGCGAGGCCGCGGACGGGGCGGATGTGGATGCCGGACTGCTGGCGGTCACGCGCACCGATATTTGGCTCATCGACCTGCTGATGCCGATGCGGGACGGCATCGAGACGGTGCGGGAGATCGCCCCGGCGTTTCCCGGCAAAATCATCATGCTGTCGCAGGTCGAATCGAAGGACATGATCGGCGAGGCCTACGCCTTAGGCGTCGAATATTACATAACGAAGCCAATTAACCGGCTGGAGGTACTGTCGGTCATCCGCAAGGTCGAGGAGCGGATGCGACTTGCACGGTCCATTCAGAACATTCGCCAGTCGCTGCTCGGACTGGACGAAGGCGGCTTAGGGAAGCCTGCGGCCCCGCGCGAGCAGGAACGCAGTTCTGCCGGAATCGGCGCGGCGGGCCGCTATTTATTCTCGGAGCTCGGCATCACCGGGGAAATCGGCTGCAAAGATTTGCTGACGATGCTGCACATTTTAGCCGAGCATGACGATGCCGCTTCAGGCCACCGCGATTTCCCCCAGCTGCGGGAGCTGTTCCGCGCAGCGGCCGTGCGCAAGCTGGGCGATAAGGCGGACGAAGTAGTGATCAAGAAAGAAATCAAAGCATCCGAGCAACGGTTGCGCCGGGCGATTCATCAAGCGTTGAGCCATTTGGCTTCGCTCGGATTGACGGATTATGCGAATATCAAGTTCGAAAATTACGCATCGAAGTTTTTTGATTTTATGGAGGTTCGCAAGCGGATGCTGGAGCTGGAGGACGAAAGCGTGGGTGCCGTCTCGCAAGTGCGAATCAACGTCAAGAAATTCATTCAGGTACTTTATTTGGAAGCCAAACAACACATGCGGGAACATTGAATGAAGAAATAAAGGGCTCTCCCCAGATCGGTATCGGACCAAGTGGGAGAGCCCCTTTTTTTCGGGTAATCATTTTACCAATATCTTCTGGAAATGCAATGCTCCTTCGCCAGCTTGTAGCCGTCCAGTTCCACTAGCTCGATGCACCCTTCGGAATCGGGAGAATGGAGCATCCGGTTCTCTCCCGCATACATTCCGACATGATGCACGCGCCCCTTGCCTTCTTCGTAGGCAAAGAAGAGCAGATCCCCCGGTTCCAGACGGTCCCGCTCCACCATTCGCCCCTGAACGGCTTGATCGGAAGCGTCCCGTGGAATGAGCATGCCTTGCGATTTGTGCATACTGTAAGCAAAGCCGGAGCAGTCGTAGCCGAAGGAAGACATGCCTCCCCAGAGATAAGGCAGACCGATAAACCGCATCCCCTGCCGGACCAGCCGCTGGCCCGTATGCTCTTCTTCCGTGCCGGACGATGCCAGCGGACTACCGGCGATCCGCACCTGCTCCTTCGGCAAGAAGCCCGTTCCGTGCGGAGTATCCACCACAACGCCGTCGTTCGTCTCTTCGATGACGGGCAGCCGGGTCAGGAAGCTCAGCTCGATCTCGGCTTTTGGCGAACGGAGGGTCAACCGCGCCCGGGGAGCGCTCACTTCCGCCCATCGGTCAGCGGCGGCTTCCGCGCTTGTTTCCGTTAGTTGCCGCCTTGGCACCCATCCGGGATAGCCTGCTCCCTCCTTCCGGGTGCTTTGCTCGGGAATGAACACCTTGACCCACTCGCCGCTTTCTTCGGCAACGACCGCCTCGGTTCCGTACAGCATTTGCGTCTGAATCCGATTGGCGCCGTACAAATCCAGCTTATCCTTAACGGTCATAGCTCCTAGCCATTCCGTTATGGCCGCCGGATGGCGCAGCGCCGGTTCGTCCAGCGGACGCGGGGAATCGGGAGACGTCCATACGGTGGCGACAGACACCGCCGCTCTCACTCGCTTCGGTCTGCTCATGATACGGCCCCCTTCCCGTCCTGACAGCGTACGTTCCGGATGCCGAGTCCGGCCTCGTCCGGAAACGTCATCACCCGCCCGTCGTATCGGACGCCGCCATCGACAAGATCGTGAAGCATCATCAGCGGCGCATCGAAATCGAAGCGGGTAATGTTCTTTTTACTCGCCGCAAAATGAGCCGCCGCCGACACCGCAAGACGGGATTCGATCATGCTGCCCACCATGCATTCCACGCCGTACTCCTCCGCAATTTGGTTGATGATTTGCGCCTTGTAGATTCCGCCTGACTTCATCAGCTTGATATTGATCAGATCGGCCGCGCGCCGGTGCAGCACTTCAAACGCCTGAACCGGGGAGAACACGCTTTCGTCCGCCATAATGAGCGTTTCGACTGCATCCGTTACGGCCTTCAAGCCAGCGATATCTCCGGCCTTCACCGGCTGCTCCACAAGCTCGATATTGAGGCCCATGTCTTCCATCTGCCGGATCGATTTGACCGCGTCCTTCACCTGCCAGCCTTGGTTCGCATCCAGCCTGATTTTGACCCGGTCGCCTACGCGGCTGCGGATTTCTTTGATCCGTTCGATATCTTCGCTTATCTCGTCCTTCCCTACCTTGATCTTCAGGACGTCGAACCCGGATTCCACATAGCGGGCCGCATCCTCGCCCATTTCTTTCGGCGAATTGACGCTGACGGTAAAGTCCGTCTCGATCCGGTCCTTATAGCCTCCGAGAAATTGATACAGCGGCACCCCGCAGGCCTGTGCCACCAGGTCGTAGACCGCCATATCGACCGCGGCTTTGCCGCTGCTGCACCCGACCATCGCCTGATGGACGGATTGAATGATTTGTTCATAGGCCAGCAGACTTTTGCCGATTAGCAGCGGTGTGAACGTATGGACAATGGCGGATTCGATGCTCTCCAAGCTGTCCCCCGTAATCACAATCGTAGCCGGCGCTTCGCCCCAGCCGACCCGGCCATCGTCCGCCGTGATCCGAACCAGGACGGATTCCGCTTGAAATACGGTCCGCAGCGCGGTTTTGAACGGTTTGACGAGCGGGGTGGACTGGCGCATGACGTCTATTCTTTGAATTTGCATCCAGGGTGCCTCCTTACGCTTCTACTCTACAGCCGGTTCGATAAGCTCCAGCTTCTTTTGGGCGGTATTCATCCTCGCCTCTATGCCTAACGGCACGGCGATGTTCGGCGAGCAATGACCGATTTTAAACCCTGCGAGCGCGGGTCTCCCTGCCTGAA
Organism: Paenibacillus sp. MZ04-78.2; assembly: GCF_024213375.1. Lineage (GTDB taxonomy): Bacteria > Bacillota > Bacilli > Paenibacillales > NBRC-103111 > Paenibacillus_G. The sequence continues at coordinate 38,831 of NZ_JANAVJ010000008.1, forward strand.
CGAGATGATGCCGGATGACCTGCTCCAACGTTAGGGAATTTTTGTACTTGTTCGGCTCGCAGTTGTGAAAATCGCAGACGAGAATTCCCGACGCATCGGCCAGCTTTCCGGCCTGCCGCAGCTGGTTCAACATCCGGTCGACGCGGTACGGCTCCTCGTCAATCTCTTCTATAAACAAAATACGTCCGCGGGTATCCAATTCATACGGCGTCCCGAGCGTGCTGACAAGCAGGGTCAAATTGCCTCCGACCAGCGGACCGTACGCTTCCCCCTCCACCAGAGCATAAAGCGGCGAGACGTCGTCCGTGTAGACAACCGGCTTCGGGTGAAACAGCTGCTCAAAGCCCTGCAAGGTTAGCGGATGGACAGACTCCTCGGCAAGACAGGTCAGCATAGGACCGTGAAACGTGACGAGCCCCGACCGGTTTCCGATAGCGGTGTGGAGGAACGTAATGTCGCTGTAGCCCCAGAAAACTTTTGGGTTATTGCGGATGCCGTCGTAATCCAGCCTGTCGGCTATTCGTCCCGACCCGTATCCGCCGCGCGCGCATACGATAGCCCGAATGTCCGGGTCCGCGAACATCGCGTTCAGCTCCGCCGCCCGCTCCTCGTCCGTCCCCGCCAAATAACCGTACTGGCTGGACAGCGTGCTGCCGAAGCGGACGTTCAGGCCCATCCGCTTCAAAGTACCGGCCCCCCGCTCGATTCTGCTCCGGTCGCCCTGGCTGGCCGGGGCCGTAATGCCTACCGTATCGCCTGCGGCGAGACGCGGAGGTTTGATGCGCTTGCGCATGGTACCTTCCCCCCTTCGGAATTCGCAAAGTGAATAGAGCCGTCTATTTCAAATCGGCCCATTTGAAGTCGATGTAGCCGTAGGCGTGCCGGACGACTCCTTCCAGCTTGTCGCTTTGCATATAAGCAGAGTTGAAAAAATAGAGCGGCATGATCGGCGCTTCATCGAGCAATATTTTCTCCGCTTCGTGCAGCAATTTGAACCGCTTGGCATTGTCCGGCTCGCTGTAGGCGTCCTGAATCAGCTTGTCGTACTGCGCGTTGCTCCAGCCGGTCCGGTTGTTCGGATTGCCGGTCTGAAAAATATCGAGGAAATTGATCGGATCGGCAAAATCCGGCAGCCATGACGAACGGGAAAATTGCAATTGCAGCTTCTTCTGCTCGGCCGTCAGCACCTTGCCTTCCTTGCTCTCGATTTTCACGTCGATGCCCAGGCTTTCTTTGAACATCGCTTGAGCCGCCTCGGCAATTTTCTGGTGCAGGTCGTTCGTGTTGTAGGTCAGCGTCACCTGCGGGAGCGTTTTGTAGCCAGCCTCGGCCATTCCTTTCTCCAGCAGCTTTTTCGCTTCTGCGGCGTCGAACTTCACCAGCTTTCCGCCGACCTTGCGGAAGTCGTCCCCTGCCGGATCTTTAAGACCGTACGAGACGAACCCGTCGGCCACCTTTTGCTTCTGCTTGACGACGAGATCGACGATTTTCTGGCTGTCCACAGCCATCTGGAACGCTTTGCGGATGTTGACGTTATCGAACGGCGGCATCTTGGTGTTGAACCGGTAAAAATACGTCCCCGCCGAATCCTCCACCTTGACCTTGCCTTCCGCGAACAGCTTCTGGCTCAAATCGGCCGGAATGATGCCGTCAATATGCAGCCCTCCGCTCTGATACAGCTGATACTCCGTATTCGTGTCGTTGACCATTTTGAACGTAACGCCGTCCAGCCTGACGCTCGCCGCATCCCAGTACTGGTCGTTTTTAACCATCTTCAGCTCGGAATCGTGCTTCCATTCGGTGATCTTGAACGGCCCGTTGCTTACGATCGTGGCGGCTTCGCTTGCCCATTTGTCGTTCTTCTCCACGGTGGCCTTATGCACCGGGAAAAATGCCGGGTTGGACACCATTCCGAGCAGCCACGGGGCCGGCTTGGTCAACACGACCTCCAGCGTCTTGTCGTCCGTCGCTTTAATTTTGACGCCGTCGGCCGGGCCTTTATCCGAATTGTACGCTTCGGCGCCTTCGATGACGTAAGCCAGCGGCGCGGCCGGGGAAGGCTTCTTCGGATCGAGCATCCGCTTCCAGGCGAATTCGAAATCGGACGCCTTCACCGCGTCCCCGTTCGACCACTTGATGCCGTCCCTCAGTGTAAACGTATACTGCTTGCCGTCGGGACTCATCTTCCATTCCTTGGCCATCGCAGGCTCGGGGGATTGGCTTTTGCCAAGGCGCGTCAAGCCTTCCATGGCGTTGTTCAGGATGTCGTACGACACCTGGTCGAACCCGACCGGCGGGTCCAGCGACGTAGGCTCCCGCAGATTGTTGTACAGCAAGATTTTGGCTTGCTTTTCGCTCCGGGCCGAGCCTGCCCCTTCTTTGCCGCTGCACCCTGCCAGCGCCGTGCCGGATAACAGGATGCAGCCGAGGAGTAAAGCCGTTCTTTTCTTCATGCAGCGTCTCTCCTTCACATTGTATGATACGATTCGCTAACCTATCGCCGATCGGATAAAAGTATTGGTGTCCGGCGGGTCAATCCGCTTGGCGCGCGTGTCCTGCAGCCAACAGGCAACGCCGTGCCCGCCGGGCAAGCAGGTCGTTTCCGGCTGGAAGTCGGCGCACACTTCCATGGCGTGAAGACACCGGGCTGCGAACGCGCAGCCTTTGGGCGGCGCGAACAGATCCGGCGGCGTCCCCGGAATCGAATGAAGCGGTGTGTTCCGGTCGCTATCCAGTCGCGGCATGGATGCGAGCAGCCCTTTCGTATAAGGATGCTGCGGATGCTGAAACACCTCGTCCACCGTGCCCGACTCGACTACCTTGCCGGCGTACATCACGTTCACGCGGTCCGCTATATTCGCCACCACGCCGAGGTCGTGGGTGATCATGATGATGGATACGCCGGTTTTACGCTGCAGCAGCTTGAACAGATCGAGAATCTGCGCCTGAATCGTCACGTCAAGCGCCGTAGTCGGTTCGTCGGCAATAAGCACCGACGGCTTGCCGACCGCCGCGATCGCGATCATGATGCGCTGTCTCATGCCGCCGCTAAACTGGTGCAGATGCTGCTTGAGCCGACTTTCCGGGTTGGAGATGCCGACCAGCTCCAGCATCTCTACCGCCTGCTTGCGGGCTTCGGACCGTGACAGCTTCTGATGGCGGATGATGCCCTCCATAATCTGCTCGCCGACGGTGATCGTCGGATTGAGCGCAGTCATCGCATCCTGGAAAATCATCGTGATGGCCGAGCCCCTGATCTCCCGCATCTGCTTTTCTGTCAGCCCAGTCAGCTCCCGTCCTTGAAACCGGATGCTGCCCTGCTTGATCTTCGAAGTTTGCGGGGGCAGCAGCCGCATCAAGCTGCGGGCGGTGACGCTTTTGCCGCAGCCGGATTCGCCTACGATGGCGAGCGTCTCGCCGCGGCGAAGCGTCAAGCTCACGCCGCGGACCGCCTGCACTTCGCCGCCGTACGTGGCGAAGGAGACATGCAGGTCTTTCACTTCGAGCAGGACGTCCGAGGAAGACAATGAATCGGGTCCATTCATGGAGCTTACCTCCTCTGCTTCGGATTAAATGTGTTTTGCAGCCCGTCGCCGAGCAGGTTGAACGCCAGCATCGTCAGCGAGATGAAAAACGCCGGAAAGAACAGCCGCCACCAATAGCCGGATAAAATCGTCGGCAGCGCATCGTTCGCCATCGTGCCCCAGCTCGCCAGCGGAGGCTGGATGCCAAGACCGAGGAAGCTGAGGAACGCTTCCGCGAAGATCGCCGACGGGACGGAGAACGTCACCTGCACGATAATGACGCCAAAAGCATTCGGCAGCAGATGCTTGCGGATGATGCTCCAAGGACTCGCTCCGAGCGTCCGCGAAGCCAGCACATACTCGGACGACGCCAGCTGAAGCACCTGCCCGCGCACGATCCGGGCCATGCCGATCCAGCCGGTCGCCGTTAGCGCGATGATGATGGTGAACAAGCCCGGGCCCATGACGACCATCAGCAGGATTACGATCAGCAGGTACGGAATGCCGTACAGAATGTCGACAATCCGCATCATGATGTTGTCAACCCGCCCGCCAAAGTAGCCGGCGATGCCCCCGTATACGACGCCGATGAGAAAATCGATGAGCGCCGCGACGACGCCGACGGTCAGCGATATGCGGGAGCCGAACAAGATGCGCGCGAACACGTCGCGGCCAAGCTCGTCGGTGCCGAACCAATGCTCGGCCGACGGGGCCTGATTGCCATTCAGCAGGTTTTGCTTGGAGTAGCTCTGGTCCGTCAGCCAAGGCCCGACGATCGAAAGCGCCGCCAGCGCAACGATGAAAATAAGTCCGAGCAGGGCCAGCTTGTTCTTGAACAGCCGGATGCGCGCCTGCTGCCAGAGCGTCAGCTGCGGCCGGACGATCGCTTCCATGGGGCCGACGCGTTTTTGCATCGGTACAAATAGGTGATCGGGAACCGACATCCTCATCCCTCCTTTCTATGCATCCCTTCTATGCATCCTTTCTATGCAGCTTGATGCGGGGATCGATCAGACTGTACACGACATCGACCAGGAACATCATGAAGATGAGCAGGGTGCTGTAGAACACCGTCGTTCCCATGATGACCGCATAATCCCGGTTGTTGATCCCGTCCACAAAATATTTCCCCATGCCCGGAATCGCAAAAATTTTCTCGATCACAAAGCTGCCCGTCAGCACGTTCGCAAGCAATGCGCCGACTAACGTAACGACCGGAAGCACCGCGTTGCGCAGGGCGTGCTTGAACACAATCGTCGCCGGCGAAAGCCCTTTGGCCCTGGCCGTCTCGATGTAGTCCTGCGTCAACACTTCGACCATATTGGCCCGCGTCAGCCTCGCAATGATCGCGATCGGTCCGGTGGACAGCGCGACCGCAGGCAGCACGACATGCTTCCATGTCCCCCACGTCGCCACCGGCAGCAGCTCCCATTCCACCGCGATGTATTTGATCAGCAGCGGAGCCACGACGAAATTGGGCACCGCGATGCCGATGACGGCAAGCACCATGGCGATGTAGTCGATCAGGCCGTTTTGCCGGAGCGCGGCCGCCGTTCCGAGCGCAATGCCCGATGCAATGGCAAGGAGAAGCGACACGATGCCGAGCTGGAACGAGACTGGGAAGCCGCGTTCGATCATCGCGTTCACGCTTTCCGGATAATGCGAGATCGACGGCCCGAGATCCAGCGTAAGCAGCGACTTCAAGTAAAGCGCGTACTGGACGTACACCGGCTTATCCAAATGGTAGAACGCCATCATGTTCTGGACGACGGCCGGATTGGCCTCCTTGCCGTCCCGGTCGAACGGCGAGCCCGGAATCGTATGCATCAAGAAAAACGTAATCGTGACGATGAGCCACAGCGTCACCAGCATGGACACGAATCTTTTCAAAAGGTACGGCGCCACTCGATCACCCGCTTTTAACAAAATGAAGTTCGCATGGCCAGTTCCGTCATCACGAGCATTGCTTGATACGCCTCCAGAATGTTTTTGGCTTGAAAGGAAACGACCGGCGAGCCCTGCTCAATCGTCGTTCCCGGCATCAGATGCGCCCATTCCGCCTGCCCGTAATTGGCGAATTCGACCGACAGCACCGGACTATCCGGGGGCGTTAAGGGCTTCACGCGGCTGCGAGCCTCAAGCGCTTCCCTCGTTTTCTCACGCAGCAGCTGTCCGCTCTTCTCCGGCGTCAAGCAGAGCGCCGCCGTCCGCGAGATGCGCCGCTTGACGATGGCCGTCGTCACCCCCGGAATCAACGCCTCCGCTTCCTCCGCCGTCTCGTCGTCTCCCGCCACGAGCAGGACCGGCACGCCGTAATGACCCGCGACGAACGCATTGAAGCCGAGCTCTCCGATTGCCGTATCGTTGATGTACATGTTCCGCACGCCGAAAATCATCGTGTGGCTGAGCACGCCCTTCCTTGCAGCCCGTGTATGGTAGCCCAGAAAAGCGGCCCCGGCGAAGCTGGCGTCAAGCCCCTGCACCATCGAAAACGGCTTGACGTCCCCCGAAATCAGCTGCGTCTCCGGATGAAGCTTTTCGATCAGCAGGTTGTTCATCTTGGAGTGGCTGTCGTTGACCACAACTTCCCCACATCCCTCTTGGAATGCCGTTTCAATGACATGATTGGCTTCTGCGGTCATAATGAGCCGGCCTCTTTCGTAGTTGTGCTTGCCGGAATCGACAAACGTCGCATCGACGAGTCCGGTAATGCCTTCCATATCGATCGAAATGTACAGTTTCATCGCTCCATCCTCCAATTCAATTTGTAGATAAAAAAATCCAGCAAACGACAACCGGCAGCCGCAAGGCTTCCAAGCGTATCGTTTGCTGGATTTTATTTACGCGTATGTCGCCATACTAATAAACAAAGCAGCGTTAACCGGCCCCTGACGTACCGGAATCGCAATCCCGGCCGTTCAAGGCCATTTTGTATTTTTTTTGCGCATCCTTGAAGGCGACGATGATCGCTTTCTGCGACGAGCCGTGGTACCTTCGCTTGATTTCGTCGGCGACCGGCTCGAACGCCAGAATGCTCTGCCCGACGAATAAGGAGCGGACAAATTGCGAGGTTAACGGAATGGTGGACGAGCAGCCCGCATCCACGATTTTGTGGTTGGTCGTATCCACGACAAGTCCGATGAAAAATGCGCTGTACTGCTGAGTAATCGGATTATTGAGAGATGTCTGCGCATCGCCGACCACGTAAACCGTGTCTTTATCGTAATCCATACTCGTCTCCCTTTATCGGCGTCCTTGGACCGGACGAACAGGGATGTGGTAAGGGAAGCTTCCCGCGACCTGCCGCCTTCGGACGCACCATTTGTATGCGCTTACGTATTTGATCTTGCAGCTTATCGAAGGAACGCCTTGGAACAATTGTTAAACTTTCGTTAAAATTGCTATAACCAATTCTATTATAATAAACTCCGCTGCGTCTGAATAGCTGTATTTCACAATTTTATTAATGATTTATCGATGATACGACGATGAAAGGGGACAGAAGAAAAAGCCGACCATCCCTCAAGGATGACCGGCTATCGGCTTCACACGCTACTCCAGACGGTAATCGTCGATTTTCTCCCCGTCTTCCCACACCTCAACGAACAAGGCGTCGCACTCCTCAAAATCGGACGGCTTGAACGAGAGAGCTTTCTCCTCGTCCTCGCCCACATACACATTTTCTATCCCGTCCTCATTGAACGAGAGAATGACATACAGCTTCATTCCAGAACCTCCAGCAGCTAAACCTTTTTTATATTGATGCCAAAATAAACGGCTAATTAAACGTTGTTCTTCAAAATTTGACGATTCAGATGGTATTCCATATGTTCAACATAATCGTCAATGAGCCATTGCAAGCTTTTCGTTTCCTGATTGCCCGTGACACATGGGGATGACAGCTTTTCGGCCGGTATTTTTTCAATGACCTTCAAGGCTTCTTTTGGAGACCATTTGCCGGGCATGGGCCTCTCGGATACCTCGGTTTCGGACAACCGGCCGAACTGCTCCGGAACCGTACGCAGCCAATACTTTAAACGTTCCGCTGCTTTCTCCATCGTATTTCCTCCCTTATCTCAAATGAATAATAACGTTTCTACATACTATTTCTTCGTTCGTCCGGGCTCACCTTTTTTCCAGCTTAAATGAATCCGACTTCCCGGCAGTATCGCAGCATATCGTCCATCTGCTTATCGCTGATTGCCTGCCATTCGAACCCGAGCTTCTTCAGCAGCAGGATCGTTTTCTCCGAAGCCAGCGTAAACCGGGTCTGCTCCTGCTGCTCCAGCCAGCCGTAATGAAGCATCAGGCTCTCGATCTCCTCCCGGCAAAAGCCTTCTTCGTACCTGTTCTTCATATAATCAATGAACTCGTCGAGCGTCCCCGTTGCCATTCTTCCTCCCGAGCGGCCGTTCCCCAGTACGCGGTGCATACTCTCATAATGCGGGTTGTACAAATGGAATATTTCGTCCTTCAGCGCAGCAGGCTTCATGAGTAGGACAATCGCTTGGCTGACCCGATCGACGCAGGAAAAATCGATATCGGCCTCCAGCCGGGGCACCATGCCGAGGCGGATAAACGATTTGAGCGTCGCGTAAAAAGCGTTTTCCTCGATGTTTTGCTGGAACTTGCCCGTATCCGATTGAAAGACAAGGTTCCCTATCCGGTAAATGCTGGTGCCGAGCCCTTGAGCCCGCGCCTGCACGACCCGCTTCTCCGCTTCGAATTTGGATTTGGTGTAATAGTTCTCGTACTGCTGCCCCCGGTCCAAATCGTATTCGGTAAAATAAGCCGCAGACTGTCCCGGAATATGTCCGGTCGCGACGCCCAGGGTGGACATATGATGCACGTCTTTGGTCCGGTGCATGCGGGCAAACGCCAGCAGCCGCTCGGTCGAAGCGATGTTATGGCTTTCGAAGTGCGAGTAACTGCCGTAATGCTTCACCGTCGCCGCTGAATGCACGATGCAGTCGACGGTGCGCGCGAGCTCCAGATACGTTTCCTCATCCAGCCCCAAGCTATCCTGCGACAAATCCCCCCGGTAAATCCGAATTCGGCGGTCGAATTGCGCTTCCACGGCATCGCCTGCGAAATAAAAGGCCAGCTTCGCAAGCAATCGTTCCCGCGCTTCCGCCTCCGTCGCCGCACGCACCAGAACGAGAACCGTGGCCGCGGTTCCGGCTAACAGCTCCCGCAGCAAATGGATGCCCAAATACCCGGTGGCTCCCGTCAGCAAAATGTCGCTGTACCCGCCGCTATCCCGCGTCAGGTCGAGCTGAGCGTACCGTTCGTTCCTCGCCCGGTATGCGACGGTCTCTTCGTCGAATCGCTCCATCGCGTCGTCACGGCGGGCTGTCTTCAATTGCTCCAGCTTGGCGGTCAAATAGTTGGCCTTTGGCTTCACCTTGGCGGACAAGGACGCAATCGTCTGGTGCTCGAAGACGTCATTGACCCCGATATCCAAGTCCTGCTGTAGCCTTGCAGTCATCGCAGCCGCCTTCAGCGAATGTCCGCCGAGCTCGAAGAAATTATCGTGAACGCCTATATCAGGAACGCTCAGAAGCTCCCCCCATACGGCCGCGATCTTTCTCTCAATGTCCGTACGCGGGACGACGCGGTCGCGCCCCGCTGCGGCACGCTCGCCCGGAGCGGGCTCGGGCAGTGCCCTGCGGTCAATTTTGCCGTTGGGCGTGAGCGGCATGTTCTTTAACGGGACGAAATACGAGGGCAGCATATACTCCGGCAGCGCCTTGGACAAGTGCTCCTTGACGACCTTAACCGGGAGTTTTTCCGTCCCGGCGAAGTAAGCGCACAACTCCTTGCCGCCGCTGCCGTCCTCCCGGGCGATCACGACCGCTTCCCGGATCGAAGGATGGTTCAGCAGCGCATTCTCAATCTCTCCAAGCTCAATCCGAAACCCGCGGATTTTCACCTGATGGTCCAAGCGGCCCAAAAATTCCAGCGCGCCCTCCGGGGTCCAGCGCGCGAGGTCGCCCGTCTTGTACATGCGCCCCTCCCCGACGAACGGGTCGGGCACGAATTTCTCCGCCGTCAGGCGCTCGTCGTTGAAATAGCCCCTGCCGACGCCGTCCCCAGCGATGTACAGCTCTCCCGGCACGCCGGGCGGCTGAACGTGCAAGCGGTCGTTCAACAGGTAGATGCGCGTGTTTGCAATCGGCTTTCCGATGGGCGGAAGCTCCGGGATCGGGCCGTTCGGGTCGATCGTATGGGCCGTTGCGACATGCGTTTCCGACGGGCCGTAATGATTGTGAAGGAAAACCTGATGCCGCTGGAGATGCGTCTTGAATTTGTCCGGGACGGCCAACGGCTCTCCAGCCGTTATGATGTGGCGCACCGACGCCGGAAGCTTGTCGGCATACGCGCTCTCGTTCAGGATGAGCTTCAAATACGAGACGGGCAGGAACAGGACCTGAATCTGCCGTTCTTCGATAAGCCGCAGCAGCTTATCCGGGCTCCGCCGGGTTTCATTCGTCACGAGATGCAAGGCGCCCCCCGCCAGCAGGGCGGACCATATTTCCTGCGAGCTGACATCGAAGCTGAGCGTCGTAAATTGCAGCACGCTGCGGCTGTAATCGACGCTCGTGTGCCGAAACTGGTGGTGAAGCAGATTGACCATATTGCGGTGCTCGATCATGACGCCCTTCGGCTTTCCGGTCGTTCCCGACGTATAAATCACGTACAGCAAATCGCTTGGACGGCTGCGGGGCGGAGGATTATCCGCCGCTTCCTCATAGGCGGCATTCGTATCCAGACACAGCTTCATGCCGTCAAACTCGACCCGATCCGCCAAGTGCGTATGTGTCAGCAAGAGACGGGCCCGGCTGTTGTCCAGCATATATTTTATACGGTCGGCGGGATAATCCGGATCGATCGGAAGGTAAGCCCCTCCCGCCTTCAAAATGCCAAGCAGACCGACGATCATGTCCGGAGACCGCTCGGTCATCAGTCCGACAAGCTGCTCCGGCCGCACGCCGTGGCGAATCAGGACGGCCGCCAGCCGGTTCGCCCGGTCGTTCAACTGCCGGTAAGTGAGCGCTTCGTCCCCGAATACGACAGCCGGCCGGTCCGGCGTCTGCCGCGCTTGCTCCTCAAACCATCCGTGAATCGTCAACTCGCGATCGTACGCGGATTCGGTTTGATTCCGCCCCTCCACCTGCTCCTTTATTTCCGCTTCCGAAAGCAATCGCAGCTCGGACAGCCGCTTTTCCTCCGAAGCCAACGCATCCTCCAATATCCGCACATACTGGTTCGCCATCCGCTCGATCGTATCCCGCACGAACAGATCGGTGCAGTATTGGAAATCGATCCGGAGCGTCTCTTCCATTTCCTTCGCATCAAGTATCAGATCGTATTTGGAGATCGGGTCTACGTACCGCTGAACGGTGATCCGGCTACCGTCGATCGACGGCGTCGTCGTGCGGCCCGTATTTTGCATGACGAATATCGTATCAAACAGCGGGCTGCGTTCCGGCACTCGGGGAATGCGCAGCGATTGCATCATCCGTTCCAGATCGTAGTCCTGATGCTCGAAGGCGGCAAGCAGAATCGACTTCAGCTCCTGCAAATAGTTGGCGAACGTTTTCGTCCGCTCCGGGAAGCTCCGGACCGGCATCGTGTTGACGAACATGCCGATCAGCGGCTGTAGTTCGGTTTGCGGGCGGCTGGCGACAGGAACGCCGACGATGATGTCCTCCTGGCCGGAATACCGGGCAAGCAGCACATTGTAAGCAGCGAGCAGGATCATGTACAAGGTGGTATCCGTCCGAAGGGCGAACTGTTTCAAGCGCACTGTCAATCCGGCATCCAGCCGAAGCGGGTAAGTATCGCCCCGGAAGCTTTGGAAGCCCGGTCTTTCCTTGTCGGTCGGCAGTTGCAGGATCGGGAGCTCCCCGGACAAGGCCGCCAGCCAATACTCGCGCTGCTGCGCCTCCTCCTCCGGTTTGCGGCCATTCAGCCAGAAGGCATAATCTTTGAATTGGATCGTCGGACGGGGCAGCTCCTCCCCCCGGTACAACCGGCTCCATTCCTCGAAAAACACGTGCATCGAGACGCCGTCCACAATAATATGGTGGAAATCCAGCATCAAATAATGAAGCTCTTCGGAGCAGCTAATGAGTCCGGCCCGGAATAACAGCGACTTCCCGAGATCGAAGGGGACGACGAACGCGGACATCAGCCGCTCCGCTTCTTCTTCCGCCGCCGCATGAAATTGCATTTGAAACGTCGCACGGGGCCAGATGGTCTGCGCAAGCTCCCCGTCCACCCATGCGAAAGCCGTACGGAGCGATTCGTGCCGCTCGATCATTTGCTCAAAAGTCCGCTCCATCCGCCGCCGGTCGACGCTCCCTTCGATCTTGAGCAGCATCGGAGTGTTATAGGCCGTCCCCACCTGCTCCATCTGCCCGATGAAGAAGAGGCGCTTTTGCGCCGGATGAAGGGGATAATGCTCCCGCTCGGGCGCTTTTTCAATCGCCTGACCGCCTCCGGCCGGTTTGCCCGCTTGACCGATCCGCTCCGCTTGCTCACGGATGGTCGCATGCTCGAACAACTCCGCAATCGACAGCCGGACGCCGAAGCGCCGTTCGATCTTTCCGCGCAGAACGGCGACATGCAGCGAATGACCTCCGGCGTCGAAGAAGCGGTCATGAACGCCGACCGTCCGCAAGCCGAGCAGCTCCTTCCACAGCTCCGCCAGTCCCTGTTCCGCCTCGCTGGCCGGAGGCGCGTAAGAAGCCGACTCCGCCTCTCTCTCAGGTTCGGGCAGCGCGCGCCGGTCGACCTTGCCGTTCGCATTGATAGGCAGCCTCGAAAGCATGACGAACCAGGACGGAACCATGTAATTTGGCAACTGCTCCGCCAGAAACGCCGACAGCTCGCTGCGGGTGAGAGGCTCTTCGGATACGACGTATGCGCACAGGTACGCACGGCCGGCATCGTCTTCGCGCGCGATTACGATGCAATCAAGCACCCGGTCATGCAGCCGGAGCCGCTGCTCGATTTCGCCCGTTTCGACCCGGAAACCGCGAATTTTCACCTGATGATCGAGGCGTCCCACATATTCGATGGACCCGTCCGGCAGCCACCGGGCCAAGTCCCCCGTCCGGTACAGCCGCTCCCCCTCGCGGAACGGATGGGCGACGAATTTCTCCTCCGTCAGCTGCGGCCAGTTCAAATATCCCCGGGCCAGACCGATGCCGGAAATGCACAATTCCCCGGGAACCCCCACCGGCTGCGGCTCGCCGCAGGCATCCAAAATATACAGCCGAACATTGTTCAGCGGCTTCCCGATCGGAATATTATCCGAGTGCGCCGCAACAAGCTGCGTCGTGGTGATGATCGTATTTTCGGTAGGCCCGTATACGTTGTAAATAAGGTAGCTTTGCGGGTGGAATGTCTTCAGTTTCTCCCCGCCCGTCATCAGCACGCGGAGCGAGCGATTCGGAAGCTTCATGAACTGCTCGCCGAGCTGAGTCGGCAAGAAACTGATCGTAATGCCGTGCCGGTTGAAGTACCCGTTCAGTTCCGCAGCATCAAGCCGGATATGCTCGGGAATGATATGTACCGCTGCCCCGGAAATAAGATAAGGAAAAGTTTCCAAAATCGAGGCGTCGAACCCGACACTGCAATATTTGCTGCTGCGGTCCTCCATCGTGACCCCAAAATACGAGCAATGCCATTCGCAAAAATGGACAAGCGACCGATGCTCGATCAGCGTGCCCTTCGGCTGGCCGGTGGAGCCGGATGTATAGATGACATAAGCTAAACCGGACGGTTCCGCAAACTCCGGCAAAGGAGACGCATCCCCGTCATGCATCCGCCGGTCCGCGAGATCGACGACTTGGCCCTCATAGGCAAACGGAAGCGCCGATTCCCCCTCCGTGAGCAGCAGCTTCGCTCCGCTATCCTCCAAAATGTAGCGGATGCGCTCCGGGGGATAATTCGGATCGATCGGCACATACGCCGCGCCCGCTTTCAGCACCGCCAGAATACCGGCGAACATCGACAGCGTGGGGCGCATCATGACGGCGACAAAGGTATTTGCTTCTTGTACGCCGAGTTCGATCAGCACTCTGGCCATCCGGTTCGATTGTTCGTCGAGCTGCCGATAAGTCAAGCAGTCCTTCCCGTCGACGATCGCAGGGCGATCCGGCGTGCGCCGCGTCTGCTCCGCAAACAGCCGATGGATGGTCGCATCGGAGGAAAAAGGCTCATCCGTTGGATTGAACCCAACGAGCAGCTGCTCTCTCTCGTCTTGGCTCAGCAAAGCGATGCGGCCGACAGGCATATGGGGAGATTCGATCCAGGTCAGGACGATATTTTCCACATGCCCCAGCAGCCTGCGGATCGTCGTCGGCTGAAACGCGTCCGGCTTGAACTCCGCACGGACTGCGAACACGTCCGAAAGAACGAACCGGATCGTGAGGTCGCATCCCGGAATGACGGGCAACCCCAGGACAGCGCCGGGAGCTTCCACGGCTACGGCTGTATTGAAAGGAAGCAGCAGTGAGTCGGACCCGCTCAAGTCGCGAAGCTCGCTGCGTGTAAGCGCGTAAGCCTTCCTTTGGGCCAGCATATCCTCCGCCTGGGCGACCAGCGATTCGAACGGCAGCGAAGCCTCGCCTGCGATTCGGACAAGCACGATCCGGTCTTCCTCGGGCGCGACCGCTGCAAACCGTACCTCCTCGGTACGCAAATAGCGCTGCAGCAACACGGCCCACGCCGTATAAAGCACGGTGCTCACCTGAACCCCGCGCATGCCGCAAAGCTGACGAAAGCGATTGGATGATGCATTTTCGAACGTACGGCTAAGCATCCGATATGCATCCGGGTCGCCCGCCGGACCGCGATCCAAATGAAGAACGGTAGCCACCTCCGCGTCCTGCATCTCCGTGATCCAATGGTCAACAATGCTGATCATCCCTTCATCCACTTTCTGTGACATCCTCTTTCTCCCTCCCGAAGTAAATTGGTCATGAAGACAAAAAGCAACCCGTTCCAAATCCGAAACGAGTTGCTGTTCATAACGAAGGCGTTCCCTGCAACCGTCAAGCCCGTGCGTTGACGCATACGGCCCCTCCATGGCTCCCTCCTGCAATGCAATGACGGAACCCTTTTATTCAATTCGTAGAACTATCGATTCATCTCGATTCTTTAAGCAATATTGCGTATATAGTTATATTTTACCATGTCGCGTCGAATTTCCAAAATACTTTTTAAGTGATAAATACCACTTTCGCTCCCCTTTTTTTGCGGTAAAATGAGACGACAGCAGAAACTGGGCGTTAGCATATCATTGATTGTGAATATTTTCACAAACGAAAATGGAAAGGTCGTGTAGCGATATGTCGTATCGCAAGCCGGAAGAAATTGCGCATATTACCGCAGCGATGGGCGAGAAGAAAGCGAATATGCGTCCGCTGCAAGCTTGTACGCTGGGCTTTTTGGCAGGGGCTTTTATCGCGCTGGGCTTCCTTCTGTATCTGAGAGTAGCAGCGGGCGTTCCTGCGGCTTCGAGCGGGCTCGGCTCCGTGCTGGGCGCGGCGATGTTCCCCATTGGCTTGATCCTCACGATTATTGCCGGGGGCGAGCTGTTGACCGGAAACATGATGGCGGTGCCGCTCGCACGGCTCCAGGGCAAAATAACGACGAAGCATCTCGCCGTCAATTGGCTGCTGATTACGCTGTCCAACTTTGCCGGGGCGCTCTTTGTCGCCTACCTGTTCGGTCACGTCGTCGGATTGACGGAAGCGGAGCCGTACTTGTCCAAACTGGTCAAAGTGGCGGGCGCCAAGCTTGACGAGAGCTTCCTGCAAGCCTTTATCTCGGGGATCGGCTGCAACTGGCTTGTCGCCTTGGCCGTTTGGCTCGCTTACGGCGCAAACGACGTCACGGGCAAAATGCTCGGCATCTGGTTCCCGACGATGACCTTCGTCGCTATCGGCTTCCAGCATGTCGTCGCGAATATGTTCCTGATCCCTGCCGCGATCTTCGCAGGGCACTATACCTGGTGGGATTACTTGGGTAACTTTGTCCCCGTCTTTCTCGGCAATGCCGTCGGAGGCAGCGTCTTCGTCGCCACCGCTTATTGGATAGCATATCTGAGAACCAAAGAAAAGGCAGAGCTCAACCGAGATTCGTCTCTTCCCCAGCCGCAGCCCCAACCGACAAGCGAACGAGCGGTAGCGGAAGGCAAAGCCTGAAGCGGGCAGGAACAGTGAAAAACGCGCACCCGCTAATCTTTATCCAGCTTCACACAAGCTTAAGATACAAATCGAACGTTCGACTCAAAATGTCGCTAACCAGAGCTATAAATCGGGTATTATCCCCTGTCGTGTGAGCGTCATCTAACGCTGAATAATAAGCGAGTCTGTTTTCTTTTTCAACGACAATGGGCGGATACCCGTTCTTCATTAACTCAAAATTCAATAATAATCGCGCCGTCCGACCGTTCCCATCGACGAACGGATGAATTTTCACAAAATCGCTATGCACCAATGCCGCTTTGGCTACAGGGTGAAGCTGCTGGCCCTCACTATCGTACCATTGAATGAACTGCTCCATGGCAAGAGGAACTTGCAGAGCGTCGGGCGGAATATGCTTGGCTCCGCTGATCAGCACATTTTCCTTCCGGTAAATACCTGCAAGATCATCCTGAATTCCTTTGAGGATTAGCCGATGAATACTTTTGATTTGCCACTCAGATAAAGGTTCCTGTCTTCGAACAATGTCCTCGACATAAAGAATGGCCTCTTTGTGATTAATGACCTCCAAGTGTTCCTTAATCGTTTTCCCGCCAATCGTGATTCCTTCCAATGCTACCTTTGTTTCCGAGAGGGTTAATGTATTTCCTTCGATAGCGTTGGAATGGTACGTCCAATTCACGATAAGATGCTCCCGGATGCTTCGTAAGGTATGCGTTGACAGAGGCCTTTTCTGATCCAGTTGACTTTTTTTCTCATCAATAAGCTCGAACACAAGCATCCACTCCAAATATAGAATCCATCATTTTTGATGATAGAACAAAAGAAGCCCCTACCTCATGCCGACACCAAAATAATCGAGCATGCTATCTTTGACATCTTCCAACGCAGGCAATTCGTCCGTCAAATACGCCTGCGGCTCGAAAGCCCGGAGAATCTGCCGCAAATAGACGTACACTTCTTCTTTTGCAGCCCAAATTTCACCGGGAACAAGCTTTGCCTGCTCAATCAGAGCAAGAAATGCGTCAGCCAGATCGTTTGCCATTTGCGTATTATTACTTAAGCCGTGTTTTAAGATTTGCCCCGAACTCTGGTCTACGATCAGGAACATCTTTGGAAAAAAGGGACGCTCCCCTTCGTCAACAGGTATTGGTACGAAGAAGCAGTCGATTTCCCAAATGCCCGCGAACTTTCCGGATTTTGCACGCCGAACATATGCCCGTTGGTCATCCATTCCCAGCACTTGCTTTTCTTAAAAGATATGGCCTCTTCATATAACGCTTTCCACTGATCCATTGTAGGATTCATTCGCACACTTCCTCATTGTACAAAAATGGTAAAAATATCGTCCATAATCGATAAAAGTTCCTTGCCCACCATGATTATACCATACTTATCCAAGTGAGCCTTCTCTTCCCCCTCACGATTCCTCTTCGATCGTCACCGGGCAGTTCGATTCCCATGTTGCGAAACCACTTCTTCTCGCGGCATTTCGGACATCGCTTGGGCGGTGCGAAGCCTTTGCTTTTATAAAACTTCTGTTCCTCCACTTCAAACTGAAAACGTTCTCCGCATTCCCGGCATTTCAGAAGCTCCGGTTCCAATCCAGGGACCGTGAATTCAGTCTGCTTATGCTGCCCGTCAAGGGAAGACAAGCCGTCTTCACTGCGAAGAGCCGCGATCGTTTCGCGTATGGCTTCCCGCACTTTTCTTACCTCGATTTTCTCCCACTGCTCCAGAAAGGGAACATATTGGGAAGCGCGTTTTCGTTTTACCGTTTCCAGCAATTCCAGAACCATGCCGCGGTTTCTTTCCTTTAAATAGCTCATATCCACCGCGGCTACGCCTTTGCGCAGCCAAGCGTCCCACTCCTTTAGAAGCTCTTCTACTATTTGGCTGCGCTCTATGGTCCAGCCCTGTTCCGTAAACACAAGCATCGGCAGCTTCCCGCTAAACTGAATCTCCAGAAAATCGTGGTGAATCATCCAATCCACCTTTTCCATAATCTGCTCAAGTGTCTGCGCTCGAAAGTAACCGTAGGTCGGACAAAGATCCAGACCGAGCTCCAACACTTTTTTATCACGGGAACCTTTCAATATTTTTGCGAGCAGCGTCCTGCCGCCCTGACCGATAATTTCATCCGCTGCTCTAAGGATAGCGAGAATTTCTTCATTAGTTAATCGAATACCCATAAGCGGAACCCTCACCTCTACAACGCCACTGTACCTTTCTATCAGACAGTATAAACCAGAATCAGCTCTCGTAAAATAGAGGCTTTTTGAATCTTTTCGACCCGTCGGTCGATATGCCGGTACCAAAAATCCGCTCCTACCCCGTTACATATCCCTCCGGCACTTGAATATATTTAGTAACAAGCACTTTTTTCAAGTACTTGTCATGTTAGTTACGTGTTTCTTTACCGCTTATCGTCCACCCGGTCCCAACACCGTTCAAGCATTCGACGCCGGCTCAGCCGCTTTTTGACCGCGCTATCGAAGCCAGCTTTGTTCTAAAAGCTATCAGGAGGTGTTCCGCATGACAGAGCCTTTATTTATCGTATCCCGCGAGGACTGGTCCCTGCACCGCAAAGGATATCAGGATCAGACCCGCCATCAGCAGAAAGTCCGGGAAGCGATTAAGCAAAATCTGCCCGATCTGGTGACGGACGAAAGCATCATCATGTCGGACGGCAAGCAAATCGTCAAAGTGCCCATCCGCAGTCTGGATGAGTACCGTTTCCGCTATAATTACAACAAGAGCAAGCATGTGGGGCAAGGCGACGGGGACAGCCAAGTCGGCGACGTTCTAGGGGTAGACCCGCAGCACGCTTCCGGTCCGGGCAAGGGCGAGGGCGCCGGCGATCAGCCCGGAGACGACTATTACGATACCGAGGTGGAGATGGAGGAGCTGCAGTCCATGCTCTTCGAGGAGTTGGAGCTGCCGAACCTGCAGCAGAAAGAAAAGCACAATGTCACGACCAAAGAAATCGTTTTCAACGACATCCGCAAAAAAGGAATCATGTCCAACATCGACAAGAAGCGGACGATTCTCGAAAATTTGAAGCGGAACGCCACCTCCGGGGTTCCCGGCATTCATCATATCAGCCCGGACGATCTTCGCTACAAGACGTGGGATGAAATCGTCACCCCTCACTCGAATGCGCTGGTGCTCGCCATGATGGATACGTCCGGCAGTATGGGGTCCTTCGAAAAATATATCGCGCGCAGCTTCTTCTTCTGGATGACGCGGTTCCTGCGGACGAAATACGAACAGGTGGAAATCATTTTCATCGCCCACCATACCGAAGCCAAGGAAGTGACGGAAGAGGAATTTTTCACCAAAGGCGAAAGCGGCGGCACGATCTGCTCTTCGGCCTATCAGCTTGCGGTCGACTTGATCGATCGGCGCTATCCGCCGTCCCGCTTCAATATATATCCGTTTCATTTCTCCGACGGCGATAACCTGACATCGGACAACGAACGATGCGTACGGCTAATCGGCGAGCTGGTCAAGCGGGCGAACCTGTTCGGGTACGGCGAAGTGAACCAATATAACCGCAGCAGCACGCTCATGTCCGCTTACCGGAACATTCATGACCCGAAATTCGTACACTACGTGATTCGTGAGAAAGGCGAAGTGTACAAGGCGCTCAAAACCTTTTTCCCGAAGGGCGCGGAGGGGAGGATCGCCCAGTGAATGCGGATGACATCAAGCAGTTGGAGTACGCCATCGAGGAAATTACCGAGGTCGCCGGCGGCTTCGGTCTCGACTTTTACCCGATGCGCTACGAGATATGCCCTTCCGATATTATCTACACCTTCGGCGCTTACGGGATGCCGACCCGCTTCTCACACTGGAGTTTTGGAAAAACTTTTCACAAAATGAAGATGCAGTACGATTTTGGACTCAGCAAAATTTACGAGCTTGTCATCAACTCCGACCCATGCTACGCTTTCCTGCTCGACGGCAATTCGCTCATTCAGAACAAGCTGATCGTGGCGCATGTGCTGGCGCACTGCGACTTTTTCAAAAACAACGTCCGCTTCTCCAAGACGAACCGCAACATGGTCGAGAGCATGTCCGCCACGGCCGAGCGCATCCGCCGATACGAGATCGAATACGGGACGGACGAGGTGGAACGGTTTATCGATGCCGTGCTCGCCATCCAAGAGCATGTCGATCCGCTGATCACGAAGCCGTACCGCGGACGAGGCAGCGGCCGGGAAGAAACGGCGGATGATCAGCAAAAGCCTACGGAGCGCAAGTTCGGCTACGAGGATTTATGGGATTTGGATGAGAAGCCTGGAGCCAAGACCATCAACCCTAAAGAAGCCCCGGCCAAGTTTCCGCCCAAGCCGGAGAAGGATCTGATGCTTTTTATCGAAGAGCACGCTCCTTACCTGAAGGATTGGCAGCGCGACGTCATGACGATGCTGCGGGACGAAATGCTGTATTTCTGGCCGCAGATGGAGACGAAGATTATGAACGAAGGCTGGGCCTCCTACTGGCATCAGCGCATTATGCGGGAGCTCGATCTGACCGACTCCGAGACGATCGAATACTCCAGGCTCAACTCCTCCGTTGTCATCCCGTCCCGCCATACGCTCAATCCGTATTATCTGGGACTGAAAATTTTCGAGGATATCGAGAAGCGCTGGGATAACCCGTCCAAGGAGGACCGGGAACGCTTCGGTTATAAAGGCGGCGAAGGCCGGCAAAAAATATTTGAGGTGCGCGAATTCGACTCCGATCTATCGTTCATCCGCAACTATATGACCAAAAAGCTGTGCGACGAGCTCGATTTATATATTTTCGAGAAAAAAGGGCCGGAGTGGAAAATTACCGACAAATCTTGGGAACATATCCGCGACCAGCTCGTGTATTCCCGGGTCAACGGCGGCTTCCCTTATATCGTAGTCGAGGACGGGGATTTCGAGAAGAACGGCGAGCTGTACTTGAAGCATATGTACGAGGGCATCGAGCTCGATCTGAAGTATGTGGAGCGGACCCTCCCGTATATTCACCGGCTGTGGGGGAAGACGGTGTATCTGGAATCGGTCATCGAAACGAAGCCGGTACTGTTTACCTTCGACGGGAAGAAGCACAACAGGAAGTTTTTGTAAAAAATAGGGGCTGTCACTTTACATGACAGCCCCTATAGCTTGACGTTGCCGGCTATCACTCTCCGTCTCCCCGTTTGAGTGTAAGAAACAACCGGATTTTGTTCAATTCTCCAAGCCTCCAAGCAATTAGTCACCTAACAACAAGTACAAACCGACTTTGAAATCGAGAAAATTTGGACATAGTGCGGTTAGTAGAGAACATATTGCATTGCATTATCAGTCCCATGAAGTAGATCTTCAATGTCCAAGGCTAGAGGTATATCTGGATACAAAGAGGTCATGTTCTCATTTCCGATAAAATGGAACTTTCTTGTCGAGTATGAAATCATGAGTTTAGTATGTGGCAGAACAAATGAAGCCACGGTACCAAAAGAATCCGGCTTTCCACCGGTCGGTTCCCCTACCAGAATTCCATTCAGTTTATTTTTTAGAGAGATGGCTGTGCTCACCCCAGCCGAAAATGTACCATTATTGATAATTACGTACACTTTGAAATGGCTGTTTTGATTGAAGCGCAATTTTTCAATGAGTGGCTCTAGCAGGTCAGATCTCCCACCTTCATTAAATCGAAGATCGAAAACAACCTTTCTGATTTCGTGCTTCCTTAAATCATCCATAATCCTATCCGTAATATTGGCAATACTCTTTTCCTTCATTTCCAAGCATCGATTATACTTGAAATATAATGTATGACTTTTCGATAGATACTCATACCAATAGTTTTCATTTTGATTTCGCAAAAACAAAGGAACTTCTTTGCCTACTTTACTGAAAAAAACAGTATCTTCGACTTCCGTCCCAGAACTAATTCGAATTTCTTGTACTCCTCCTTGACTATTCTGGAACATAAAACGATTCTCGTGATTCCCTTGATTAAAGCCAAGTCCGTACATAAGATTAATATTCTTCAGATATTTAGGAAACTGATATGAAACCCAATATTCATTTTCATGTGGAATGATATCACGATATCTTTCCTTAACTGATGCGATAGGATAACCATTAATTCCCATCAACCTTTGACCAATTAAAAACTGAAATTCAGGAGTTGAGCTAACAACATAAATCCCACTAGAAAAATTGAACAAAGAAAAGGGGAGCAGCGAAGTCGATGTTTGCTGTACTGTTGTATGAGAATCTCCAACCAAAGCTACAAGTTCCATTAATTTAACGGTTACCTGAGATGCAGTTAAATTGGGAATTTGCGCCCTGACTTCCTCAAATTTGACATAGAATTGTTCCTTAGTCATTTTGAAAAATGCATCTGCGTGTCTAGAAGTTAGTTCATGGGAGAGAACATGCAAATCTTCTTCCCAATTCATGAATTGGAGTCTTTTTTCATGGTCTAAGGGGCTGCTGCTAGAAATAATTATGAGGAGTGATACAATTAAAAATAATTTATGAAAATATTTCCTTACCGTAGGTATAGCTTGCTCACTTTTGGATTGACCTTGTTTTTTGAAAAAGTATGAATGCCACCTTATTTTAACCAATTTGCTCTTCATAGGTATTATATTGTCACAATATATTACAAATTACAATGCAATTATTGTGCCAACCTTCGGAGTGCGGAAAATGCAAGGAACGGATAAAAAAATGTGTCCCAATTCGGGACACACTTGCCGATCCGATCTGATACAGTGATGCAAAATAGGAGCTTGGAGCCCTATTATTTTCTTAATACAAGTTGAATGACATGGGATAATCCGGTGTGCTCCTTTCCTGCCACACGCTCTTGTTCGCCATAGAAGAAATGGATCACCTCATGACCTTCGCACCAAGCAAGCATTTCTTTTGGTTCATACAGCATTTCAAGCTCCGGGGGGCCACCCGTACCATACTTTAATTGTTCCTCCGAGAATACCTCAAGCATCATAATCCCGTTAGGCTTTATCGCATTTTTCATTTTATTGAGAATCATGATCTGATCGTCTTTATGAAAATGCCCAAATACCATAATGGCGGCATCATATTCCTCATTCGGCACATCATCTTCCAAAAGGTCGATTTTTTGGGTATGTACGTCAACGCCATGCTTCTGAGCCAGTTTTTTCGTTTTTTGCAAACCGCTCTCCGCATAGTCAATGGCTGTCACTTCATGATTTCTTTTTGCTAAAAAAACAGCATTCCGGCCTTCACCCTCTGCAAACGCGATAACCTTTTGACATTGTTCTAATCGAAAAGCTTGTTGCTGAATAAATACGTTCGGTTCTTCCCCAAGTGTGACGGCTCCTGCAGCCAACCGTACCTTGGGGAATGCCGGTGCCTAGGCAAGAAGAAGCCCCCTATAATCAAGAAATTTAGTATTTTTATTTCTTTTATTGACATAAGATCCCATGATTAGTATTATATAATTGTATTATACATATTACCACAGGAGGGATTTATTTGAAAAAGAAACTTGCATCCGCTATTGTAGCTACTGCTCTGGTTTGTTCCTTCTCTACTTCTGTTTTTGCGAACGACGTTGTAATACCTCCACCTAGTAGTAAAGGAGGCGTCATAACTCCTATGCAGGTTGATAAGGAATGGGGTTCCAAAATTGACGATGAAAGGTCCACATCAGTAAGAGGTTTTAAGATCAATGACAATTATGGCCATCTGAAGCTGTATATGGTGAACAATAGTTCTCACTCGGTCTCTGTTACCTTAGAACATACGGCGAGTAGCACCGTGTATTTCACAAAAACGATTTCTGGTAATGGAAGTTTGGAATGGAAAAATTGGAATGAAGGATACAGTCAAGGCATGAAAAGTGGAGAGTACACCCTCACGTGGTCCGGTGGCCAAAATAATGCTAAAGGTGAATACTGGGGAAAAGCTGCCTCCCAAACTAGCGACTTTTAATATTGATTTTCAGCTTTGAGCAGCGATTTTGATTTCGTGGAACAATGCAAAAAAACGGCTCTTGTTCGCATTCTTGCGGCAAGGGCCGATCTTTATTTTTCTTCGTTTTATTTTCTTCTACGAATGAGGCGTGAAAAAGAACCTTCGCATATTCCCTGCCGACCTTTCCTCGGCTATTTTAAATATATGTGAGAACACAAAAAAGTCCATACCAGTCAAGTTGCTGGCCGGGACTTTTTTGTTAACTTGGTCACGGCTCGCTGTGCTTCAGCAATGTGTTTTCCGGCCGCTTGTACCGGTAGGTTTCGGCCCGTTCCGCGCGGGCCTCGTCAGGCGGGTTATAGGTCCTTTCGTGGCGATCATTTCCCTGCTGCAACGATCAAACGGTGGATCTCCTCAAACTCTGCACGGCTGATCCGGCGGAGGGCATTGGCATCGCTGCGGACGTTGGTGCTTTCTTCCTCGCGATAGTATCGATCCCCGCGTTGGGTGTACCATGTTTCAATCCGTCTCTTGCAATAAACCAGATCGAGCTCGCCGTCCAGTCTGGTTACAACCTTATGGGGGCCGTATTTTTCTGTTTTGTGCATTTCGTTTCTCCTCCCCGCGTACGCCCGCCGGCCTATTTTCGTTTCCTAGTAACCTGCAGCATGTTTTAGTTCCTGTATTATCGTACGCATACAAAGGCAACCGTATAGCTCCTCTGGCGGCTACCCTATCTTCCGCAATTAGTTGCCTAAAGGAAACTAATTTGATACGATGACAAATAGAATGCACGATATCGATAGGGGGATTCCTTTCATGCAGCCAGATCAACCCGGCGAGCTGGAGAACGCTTTGTCCCATCTCCAATGCGTGCTGGTCGCCAGGCGAACGCGGGTCAACCCGGAACAGCTCGCATGGGCGCAGTACGACATTCTGGAAATTTTGCGCATCCGCGGCCCCATGATGCCTTCGCTCCTCGGCGAAACGCTGGGGATGTCGCGGCCGGCCACCTCGAAAAATCTCAGAGTTTTAAAGGATAAGCAGCTAATTGAGCAGACGGCGCGAGAGGAAGACCGGCGGGAACAAACGACGTCGCTCACGGATAGCGGCCGAACTTTTCTGGAGCGTGCGGCCCAAAGCCGGCGCGAGGCTGCCGAAATCGCCGCCTCCGTTCTTACGCCCGGCGAGCAAAGTATTTTTGCGGAACTGTGCCAAAAGATAGCAGCCGCTCTCGACAACAAGCAGTCGCGATCCGTTTAAATATGGTTTCTATATGGAAATAAACGATCTCAGATCATCATTCTTGAGGAAGGAAGAGATCCAACCCATGAACATTCAAAGTGGCGCCCCCGACAACCGGCACGATATGATCCGCGTTACGGGCGCGCGAGAAAATAATCTGAAAAACGTGACGGTCAGCATTCCAAAGAAGCGGATCACCGTGTTCACGGGCGTATCCGGCTCCGGCAAGTCTTCGCTCGTCTTCGACACGATTGCTGCGGAATCGCAGCGCCAGCTCAACGAAACGTTTACCAGCTTCGTCAGGCATCGTCTTCCTCATTACGGGCAACCGGATGTGGACTCGCTGGACAATCTGTCTGTCGCGATCGTGGTCGATCAGAAGCGGCTCGGCGGCAACGTCCGGTCCACCGTCGGAACCGTCACCGATATTTACTCCTTGCTGCGCTTGCTGTACTCCCGGATCGGCAAGCCGTTTGTCGGTTATTCCAACGCCTTTTCGTTCAACGATCCGCACGGGATGTGTCCCAAATGCGAAGGATTGGGAACGGTGGCGGCAATTGATCTCGACCGGCTGATCGATCGGCAAAAATCGCTGAACGAGGGGGCCATCCGTTTTCCTACGTTTCGTCCCGGCGAATGGCGTTGGAAACGGTATGTTTGTTCCGGATTATTTGACAACGACAAAAAGCTTGGCGAGTATACAGACGAGGAATGGGACACGCTGCTTTACAAAACGGATATGAAGCTGAAGCATCCCGGTCCCGGCTGGCCGCCGTCCTCCAAATATGAGGGCCTGATCCCCCGGTTCGAACGGAGCTTTCTGACCAAAGAATCCGAGGAGGCCAAGACGCGCTACAAGGAAGAGTTTGACCGGATCGTCACCCAGGGCGTTTGTCCTCTGTGCAAGGGGGCCAGACTGAATCAGGAGGTGCTCGGCTGTAAGATCTACGGCAAGAGCATAGCGGACTGTACGGCCATGCAGATCAGCGAGCTCGCCCCCGTGATACGCGCCATTGAAGCACCCGTCGCCGCAACCATGGTCGACGCCATTGTCGAACGGCTGGAGCATCTGATTTCCGTCAGATTAGGCTATCTCAGCCTTAACCGGGAAACAGCCACACTGTCCGGCGGCGAATCGCAGCGGGTCAAGATGGTGCGGCATCTCGGCAGCAGTCTGACGGATATCACGTACATTTTTGACGAACCGAGCATCGGACTTCATCCCCACGACGTTCACCGGCTGAACTCCCTGATCAAGCGACTCCGGGACAAAGGGAATACGGTCCTTGTCGTCGAGCACGATCCGGATGTCATCGCCATAGCCGACCATGTGATCGATATGGGACCGGAAGCTGGCTCCAAGGGCGGCAGGATCGTCTACGAAGGCGGTCTGGCAGGTCTGCCGGCTTCCGGCACCCTGACCGGAACGTATCTCGGCCGCCGGCCCCGGCTCAAGACGCCGCCAAGACAACCGGGCGGTTCACTCGTAATCGGCCCCGCCTCCCTGCACAACCTCAAAGACGTGAGCGTCCGTATCCCGCAGGGTGTGATGACGGTCGTCACCGGCGTAGCGGGCTCAGGGAAAAGCACGCTGATCAACAAGGTGCTGCCCCGGCATTATCCGGAAGCCGTCTACATCGATCAAGGAGCCCTCCAAGGCTCGAAGCGCTCCAATCCTGCGACCTACACCGGGATGCTGGACCCAATCCGCGAGTTGTTCGCCAAGACAAATCGGGTGAGCCCCACGTTGTTCAGCTTCAATTCCAACGGCGCATGTTCGGAATGCAAAGGCCTTGGCGTCACGTATACGGATCTTGCTTTTATGGACCCGATCGTCAGCCGATGTGAGAGCTGTCAGGGACGCCGGTTTACCAATGAGGTTCTGGGCTATACGCTGCGGGGCAAATCGATCGACGAGGTTTTGGAGATGAGTGTAGCGGACGCGCGGACCTTCTTTCGGGAGGAAGCCATTCGGACGATTTTGGAGCGGCTAGGCGACGTCGGGCTGGACTACATTACGCTCGGGCAGCCGCTGAACACGCTGTCAGGCGGGGAAAGACAGCGCCTCAAGCTCGCGGCCGAACTGGAGCGCAGCGGTCAAATCTACGTATTCGACGAACCGACCACCGGATTGCATCTCTCCGATGTCGACCGCCTGATCGGCCTGTTGAACCAGCTCGTAGACAACGGCAGCACGGTGATCGTGATTGAGCATAATCTCGACGTAATCAGTCAAGCCGATTGGATCGTCGACTTAGGTCCAGGGGCCGGACAAGAGGGCGGGACGGTCATCTTCGAAGGCGTTACTGAAGAGCTTATCGAACATCCGCATTCGGTCACGGGGCATTATTTGAAGCGGCATCTCCACGATCATTAAATGACAAACCGCCTGCCGCAAAGGGCAGGCTTGGACCGTATCCGGTCAGGCATGGGAAAAGCGCTTGCGGTAAGCACGCGGGGTCAAGCCTTCCATTTTGACGAAGCAGGACGTAAAATAGGCCGCTTGATTGAATCCGACCTCTTCGGCCACCCGGGCGACCGGGAAGTCGGTTTGCAGCAGCAGCAGCTTGGCTTGCTCCAGCCGATAGCGCAGCAAATACTCGAAGGGCGAGCAGCCGAATTCCCGCTGCATGCAGCGCGCAATATACACCGGGTGAAAATTGAGCGCCTCCCCCAAGCTCTGCGCCGTCACCGATTGTTTGAAATGCTGACGCAGGTAGGACGCCGCCTGATCCGCCACTTCGGCTCCGGGAGGCGGTATTTCCGCTTGCAGCGAAGCGTTAAGCTGCTCCAGCACCTGCTGAAACAGCAGTTGATGCTTCCAGCGCGCCCAGTTGCGGTGCGACTCCTTCTCCAGCTCGCCGAGCTGCTGCATCGTCCGGTAGACGGACGTCGGCTTCAGCAGCTTGGCAAACTGGGGGAGCTGAATGGCGAAGGTTTGCATCGTGAAACTTTTTTCCTCTATCGAGACGGACGCCAGCGCCGGTATTTCCTCTTCCGTCTCTCTCCACGAGCCCGTCGTGTTGAAATGCAGCCAATAATGCGCTGTATCCGTAGTGCACCCCTGCGGCGAATAATGGTGCCGGTCAGGCCGGAGAATGATCGCGTGGCCGGCCGTAACTTCGTAGTAATCGCCGCCTTCCATAATATAAATGCAGCCTTCCTGCACGACGAGCAGATCAAACACCCCGATGTTGCGCCGGTTCGGATGCTTGCGCCCGGGCGCAATGATGCAGAAACCGCTAGCCAAATAGTGAGGCAGCGGCGGAGATGTAAATTCGAGAATTGGCATCGCTTTCACCCTCTTAGCATACGAAGTCAGGTTTGCAAATTGATAATTTCAGTTCGGATACTGATACATGCTTTCAAGTATACGCTCTATAATGTGATATGGGAATATGGCATCAGGAGGAAACGGAACATGAACGACGACAAAAAGTTTACGCTATGGGTGCTCGCGTGGCCCATATTTATTGAAATGTTTTTGCAGTTTTTACTGGGTACGGCGGATACGCTTATGGTCAGCCGCATATCGGACGGCGCCGTAGCCGTCGTAGGCATTTCCACGCAATTGTTTTCCGCCGTCACGATCTTGTTCATGACGGTCGCCAACGGGGCCGGCGTGCTGATCGCGCAGAAGCTCGGGGCCCGCAAGCCGGAAGACGCTCGGACGGTAGCCATCATGTCGATCAATATATCGGTCGTGATCGGGGCCCTGCTCAGCCTTGTGCTCTATCTTTTTGCCCGCGATATCGCCGCGCTGCTGCAGGTCCCGGCCGCTCTGCTGCCGATGGCCGATACGTATATCTCCATCATCGGCGGAGGCATGACGCTGACCGCCGCCATGGCCGCTTTCAGCACGGCGATTCGCAATACGGGGAACACGCGCAGTCCGATGTATATCGCGATCGGGATGAACGTCATTCACGTTGTGCTGAACTACGCGTTTATTTACGGCGCTTTGGGCTTCCCGCAATGGGGGCTGGCCGGTGTAGCGGTCTCGACCCTTGTCAGCCGTCTGCTGGCCACGATCGTGCTCGCCTTCCTGTTCGTGCATTCGTTCGAGCGCCGGGTCGGCTGGAAAGACTTTCTGCAATTCGACCGCCCCTTGTTCCGCGAAACGATGCAGATCGGCTGGCCTATGGGTGTATCCTCAGCTTCGTGGGTATTCTCGCAGCTGATTCTGTTTTCGTTCATTGCGATGCTCGGGGCCAAGGAACTGGCGGCACGGACTTATATGAATACGATGGAGTCGTTTTGCTTCACGCTCGGGTTTTCCATCGCCATGGCTCTGCAAATTCAGATCGCCCATCTTTTCGGGGCCGGACGGACACAGGAGGCGTACCGCGCCGCTTATCGGGGAATGTGGACGGGACTTGCGGTCGTCATGACCAATGCACTGCTGCTGTACGTCTTCGGCAGCAAGGCACTATCTCTGTTCACCGTTGATGCGGAGATTGTGGCGCTCGGGGTCGCGCTGCTCGGCTTGAACCTGCTGCTGCAGCCGGGGAAAATGATCAATATGGCCATAGGCAACGCCTTAACGGGAATCGGCGATACCCGGTTCATTATGATTACCGGAGTGATCTCGCTCTGGCTGCTCGCAACGCCGATTTCTTACTACCTCGGCATTCGGCTCGGCTGGGGCTTGACCGGAATTTATATATCGATGATCGCCGACGAATATTTACGCGGCTTTCTCGTTCTCCGCCGTTGGAAAAGCGGCAAAATGCTGCATCCGTCCGCAGCATCGCCCGGGCGTCAGACCATCTCGGCACAAAGCTAGCGTGCACGGAAAAAGACCGTCCGATTCGTCGTCGGACGGTCTTTCGTTTGGCGATAAGCGCATGGATCAAAGCAGCCGCCATGCGAACCGCCGGTCAATCCGGCTTCGGTCCGCTGCCGGACGGCTTATCCAGGTTGGCCCGCCGTCTTTTCACGAAAGCGGCGCGACCTCCCAGCAAGGCGGCGGGAATGATGGCTAAGAAGCCGATGAGATAATACCATGAGGGAACCTCGGAGTGGCCGAATGAATAATAGAAGCCGATCGCGGCCCCCACGACGCCGATAATCGAAGCATGAAAATAAGCGTCCCGCTTCGCCACCGAAGCCGATACATACCCGCCGAGCCCCGTGCAGAACATGCCGACAAGCAGGTAAATCATCAATAGCGGCGTACTTGCATACACCTTGGAAATCTCGCTCGGACCGATCTGATTGGACGTGATGTAGATCACGCCGATCAACAGCGAAGAGACGAACGAAGTGACCTGATCCACCAATATGCCGGCCAGTACGCTGCCGAAATGTACGGTTTTCTTTTCCATGATTGAGTAGGTCTCCTATGATGATGTAGTGCAATTTCTTGTACTGGTGCTGCTCCTATGCCTCCTACGTTCCAACTATACCATACTCCCATCCGGATCGACAGCGCTCGATCCCGAACCCGCATCCCTCGGCCAATGATGCTGAGGTGCAAATTTTCGGAATAATCCGCCAAATAAAAAACCAACCAAGGCTGTTATGATAACGTTATAAAAAGGAGCGATGCCTATGGAAAAACGGATGGAACCCGATGTGCCGGAAAACGCCGGAACGAAGTATCCCATTCACGGAAAACGATGGACAAGGAGAACGCTGCTTGCTTCCATTGGAATGGCGGGCGCGACGCTTGCTTGCGGAACCCTGCTCCGGCCAAACGTAAGCGGTGCGCCCATTACGCATTCGCCAAAGATCCAAATGACGATTTCATCAAGCTGATGAGCGGGTCCGTATCGGTCATGCTCCCGGTAAATCCCCCATCCGGCGCGGTCCATGCGAGTAAGCAATTTGACGTGCTGCATTCCTGGAGCAACAAGGAACTTGCCTTCTCTGTTATGCCTGCGGGCTCCGGCCTCCCGTCGCAGTGGCTGCCCGAGCATGTCAATGTCGGCACCGTCTACGCCGTGGGCAGACACCCCTCTGATCCCGGCAATCCGCTTGCCGAGATCGATTGCGTGCATACGGCTTCGGCAAGCGGCGTATCGGTCAAATCGAAGGTCAAATGGCTTGGTCCGGTTACGATTTCGACCGGCTACGACATGATGTTCCCCGTGGCTGCAGCACCGCGACTCTAGCATGCAGAAAATGTATCCGCAAGTATTCGATCGCTATACCGCCGCCGCAGGAGAAACCTACGAATCAGGCGGCACTTATTTCATTGGGGAGCTTCCGCTGACGGACCGTTTCTTTGGCTAAATCCGCGGTTTTGGCTAAGTCCTAATATCTGATCATTAACATTTACATTACTTAATCCCCCGTGATAACAAACCACGGATGCAATGTCGAGGTCTAAATACTTTTTTAAAGAGAGACGAGCTGCACTCATATCCGGTGTGGTCGGGGCATGAATTCCCCCGAGAATCCCGTTTACACTGTACATCGAATCCCCGGCAATGAGAGTCTTGCTTTGCCTTAAATAAAGGCTTATATGACCGGGAGTATGCCCAGGAGTATGAATGACGCGAATCCCGCCGCAAAACGGCAGTTCCTGACCGTCAATCAAGGTATCGTCCACTCTGCCTTTCGGAGGATTCGCAAGGTGTCCGTCTTTTAAAAGCGGTATCTCCCCCTGAATATACGGCTTATCCAGATCGTGCGCATAAACTTTAACATGATGACCGCACTCCTGCAAAATCTCGGGAAGACTGCCTATATGATCCACATCCTGATGCGTTAAAATCACAACTTTTAGTTTGTCGAACGACACTTCTACCTTTTCCATGGCCACGCGTAAATCTTCAATTTGCCCTGGGAATCCTGCGTCTATTAAAACAGCCATTTCTCGATCCCACAAAAGAATTGGGTGAATAATATTCCCATGAAAATCGAGATGAAGCATTTCTACTCCCTTTGAAATTTCCATAATATCGGGCCTCCGTAAAATTAAATTTTTACGCAAAGTAATTTTATTATGTAGGTTTAGTTGTTGTCAACATCTTCTCTATAAATCGCTTGAGGTTCCCCGCCGCTTAATTGATGTCTATTGGTCTGCACTATGCTGCCCGTCAGCTTAACAGCAGCTGCCAGTCTAAAACTTTATTATCTCTGCACAGCTATAGAAAAAAAGGCTGTCTCTCAAGTAGATCGGTCTACTTTTTGAGACAGCCCTCGTTTGGCCCATATGTTGAACAATCGCGAAACGGCTCCAAGCGTGCTAGGCGCTTGCCCCCTCCGTGCTTCGCTTACGGAACAAGCTGTCCACCGCCAGCACGCGGTTCCCGCTAATCAACAGGAGCAGGGACATGGCAAACAGCGCAAGATCGAACTCATACCCGCCGATAAATCCCTGCGACAGCTTGACGGTCAGGATCGCGCCAAGCATAATGATCGCAAACAATGCGCCAAATACGCGCACGCCCAGACCGAGAATCATGCAAATGCCGCCGATCAGTTCGATGCCGCCGACCGCATAAGCCAGAAAACCGGGCAAACCGATGCTTTGAAAGAAGCCTGCGGCTTTTTCAATCCCCGTTTGAAATTTTTGCAGCCCGTGCAAAAGAAAAGTCACTCCCAATACGATACGCACAATCAAAGCTCCCCATTCAGAAAACATTGTCATTTCACACCTTCCTCCTTGAATGAAATCTTAATTTCAGGCTGACTCGAGAACCGCTCCCTTTCATCCACCTTGCTTCATCCGATCCGCATCACCTCCTAACTACCCGACACTACTTATCGTAGTGTCCGACCGCAAAAAAAATGCGCCGGACGGAAAAATAATCCGCCTGCGCAGCGGTTCTTTCCTACTCGATTAGAGGGTGGCGAAGAAAAACATCGCGCCAAGCAAAAGCACCGCATGGAATGAAATCAAGATCAGCTTCAGCGGCAATTTGAACGGAATCTCGGATTGCGGGTCCAAAATTAACTGAATGCGGCAGTTGATCGAATTGTCTGCGAACGAGACGTAGGAAAATACCATCGTTTCCGACTTTCTGTACTTCAGGAGCTTCAGCAAGGCGCTGCCGATCTCTACGGACGAACCCAGTTGTTCAATGGCATAGTTGTCCGCAAGCACCTCGCGAACGGTCCGATATTTTTGGTGTACCCATCGGAGCAGCGGGACGTATCCCATGACCGACGAGCTGAGGGACAGCACGAACGTTTTGAGCGGATCGCCGTGCTTCCAGTGATACATTTCATGATGGATCACCGCCTCCAGCTCCCTCTCATCCAACAGCCGGATCAAGCCCGTCGATACAATAACCTTCGGGTTCAGCAGGTTCATCGTAAACGCTTGCGGCTCATCGCACGCGACGACCAGAATCGGCTCGCCGCCGCCGCCGTACTGCCCGTTCAATTCCGCCGTCATCCGTTCGTCCCGTTTGCTTTGCAAGCGCCGATATGTGCGCCACGACGCCCATTGCTGCTGAACGATGAGTCCGACGGTCAGCAGCAGAGTGTAGAACACGACGATGTCGAAGGCATACTCCACACCGTTCAAACCGTAAATTCTCGCCGTAGTGGCGCAAAATTGGATCAGGTTATGCTTGATTTCCAGCCCCAACAGCAAATGCAGCGCATACGCGACAATCTGGGACATGATCAGGCCCGACAACCCGACGCCTGTAAAGAACAGGATTCTGGAACGTTTTTCCCACATAGGCTATCTTTCCTTTTTCAGAGCTTGAATTTTTTGCTCCAGCTGCTCGATCAGCGCCGGGTCCGCTTCTTCCAGAGCGTCCAGCATATGGTTCACGACAAGCGGTCCGAATTCTTCAAGCAAATCGTTCGTCAGCTCTTTGGATTGGGTTTCGAGAAACTGCTCCAGCGATTGGGTAGGCTGAAATAGGGAGATGCGCCCTTCCGCTCTTTTGCGCAGCACGCCCTTGTCCACCAGCCGGTTCATGACCGTCATCACCGTGTTGAAATTAATCGCCTGCTCCTTCGCCAGCCTTACCTGCACGTCTTTGATCGCCATCTCCGGACCGTTCCACAGGATATGCATGATTCTCGCTTCCAGAGGTCCGAAGAAGCGATTTAATCCGCTTTCGTTCGTCTTGAATGAATGAATTTTCATGAAAACACCTCACACTACCAATTGTAATGTTCGCAAAAGACACCGTCAAGCTTACCGTTCGTTCCAACAAAAAAGCACGGCAAGGGGCGCATACTGCCTCTGTACCGTGCTTTTTCCTTTATATGCTACAAAAACTCGCGCAGCCAAGGAAGCTGCGATTCGACCTCGCTTCGGACCTCGTCCGGATCGCCCAGATCAAGCACTGCTTCCGCCAGCCTGCCCATCCCGCTCCGGTCAAGCTTCGCGATGAGCGCCCGCGTACGCGCCACGTGAACGCCGCTCATGCTGAACTCGTGCAGCCCCATGCCGAGCAGAATCGGCACCGCATGCGGCTGACCCGCCATTTCCCCACACATGCCGACCCATTTGCCCTCCCGCGCCGCCGCGCGGATGACCTGATCGATCAAACGCAGCACCGCTGGCTGAAGCGGATCGTTCAATTGGGCCAGCTTCGGATTCATCCGGTCGGCCGCCATCGTATACTGCACGAGATCGTTCGTCCCGATGCTGAAGAAATCGACCTCTTTGGCGAATCGGTCCGCCATCAGCGCCGCTCCCGGCACTTCGATCATGATGCCCGTCTCCAGATCATCCCGGAACGCCCGGCCTTCGGCCCGCAGCTCCGCCTTGGCCTCCTCCAGAACAGCCTTGGCCCGTCTCCATTCGCGGAGCGAAGCGATCATCGGGAACATGATCTTGACATTGGCCTCCGCGCTGGCCCGCAAGATGGCGCGAAGCTGCGTCTTGAACAGCTCCGGCCGGTCCAGGCAAATGCGGATCGCCCGGTAGCCGAGGAACGGGTTCTCTTCCTTCGGCAGCTCCAGCAGCGGCAGCTCCTTATCCCCGCCGATATCCATCGTGCGGATCACGATCGGCGCCTCCGGTCCGAAGGCACGGGCCGCCGCCGCATACGCTTCGTACTGCTCGTCCTCCGTCGGCAGCGAATCGCGGCCCATGTACAGAAACTCCGTGCGGTACAGCCCTACGCCTTCAGCCCCGCCGCGCATTGCCGCTTCCGCATCGACCGGCGAGCCGATGTTGGCGACGAGCTCGACGCTTGCGCCATCCAGCGTCACGGACGGGCGGTCTACAAACGCGCGGTACCGCTCGGCCAGCGCCTGCTGCTCGCTTGCTTTTTGGCGGTAAGCAGAAAGCTGCTCCTCTGCCGGAGCGACGAGCACGACGCCTTCGCGGCCATCGATGACGAGCCGCTGGCCGTCCTGCACCTGGAACAAACTCTCGCCCAAGCCGACGATCGCCGGAATGCCGAGCGAGCGGGCCAATATAGCGGAGTGCGACGTCTTGCCGCCGGAAGCGGTAACGAAGCCCGCCGTCGCTTTCGGGTCAAGCTGGGCCGTCTGCGAAGGCGTCAGCTCATCCGCGATCAGAATAAACGGCTCATCTGTCAAACGTGCGTCCAAGGGCTCATCGGCATGGCGCAGCTTGCGGATCACTCGGCGCGTCACATCGCGGATATCCGCAGCTCTCTCCCGCAAATACTCGTCGTCCAGACTTTCCAGCAGCGAGACCGTCTCGCGCATCGCTTCGTCCAGCGCCGCTTCCGCCCGGATAAGCTCCTCGCGGATGATCGTCTGAGCCTTGCCCATCAGCTCTTCATCCTGAAGGAACAGCCGGTGGCCGTCGAAAATTTCCGCCTCCTGCTCCCGGCCCCGGTCCGTCAAGTCCCGGCCAATCTCCTGCAGCTCCTCGTCCGCCCGGCGGATCGCCTCGGCCAACCGCTCCAGCTCGGCATCCGTCTCATCTGCCCGGATCGGAAAGCGTTCCGGCCGCTGCTCCTCCCGCATCACTTTCGCGACGCCGATCGCAATCCCCGGCGCCGCTGCAACTCCCTGAAGCCGCACGGTTACCCCTCCTTCCGGGGCGGCGCTTCGGTATACTCGGCCAAAATGCGGCCGATTTCCTCCTGCGCCGCTTCTTCTTGCTCCCCCTCGGTAATGAGTGTGACCGTGTCACCGTGCTTAGCGCCGATGGTGAGCACGTTTACCAAGCTTTTTGCGCTGACGCGTTTACCCGCTTTTTCCAGGAAGATGTCGCATTGCTTGTAGCGCCCGGCCGCCTCCACAATTTTTTTGGCGGGACGGACGTGAAGTCCTAACAGGTTTTGAACAATATAGTCGTTTTGCATCGCTCTGCACTCCTTGTTCCGTATAGTTTAGTTTATTTTTATCTATCTGAATGGCTGCCCGCAGGCAAAGCTACATGAGCTTCTTCATCTCGTCCTTCAACTGCTCGGATTGCGGTCCGAAAATAACCTGCACCGCGCCTTGACCGAGCCGCATCACGCCGGAGGCGCCCAGGCCCTTCAGCGCTTTGTCGTCAACCGCCGCTTCGTCCTTCACGACCAGCCGGAGCCGGGTAATGCAGGCGTCCAGTCCGACGATGTTGTCGGCGCCGCCGATGGAAGCCAACACTTGGCCCGCCCTTTGAGCGGCCGGCATTTTGCCTGCAGGAACCTTTTCTGCAGCCGGAGCCGCTTCTGCAGCGGCAGCCTCGACGACTTCGTCGTCCTCCCGGCCGGGCGTCTTCAGATTCAGCTTCACGATCAGGATGCGGAACATGAAGTAGTACACGACCGCAAACGCAAGACCGATCGGGATAATCAAGAGCGGCTTCGTTGCCAGCGGATAGTTAAGCACATAATCGATGAAGCCCGCAGAGAATCCGAAGCCGTGCTTCACGCCAAGCACATACGTGATATAACCGGCTGCCCCGGACAGTAAAGCGTGTACGACGTACAAAGCGGGAGCGAGGAACATAAAGGCAAATTCCAACGGCTCCGTAATTCCGGTCAGGAACGACGCGAATGCCGTTCCGAACAACATGGACCCCACGACTTTGCGCTTTTCCGGCTTCGCCGTATGCACCATCGCGAGCGCGGCCGCCGGGAGCGCGAACATCATCATCGGGAAGAATCCCGTCATGAACATTCCGGCCGACTTGTCGCCTTTGAAGAAGCGGTGCAAGTCCCCGTGAATCACTTGGCCTGCCGCATCCGTAAAGTCGCCGATCTGGAACCAGGCGATCGAGCTCAGCACGTGATGCAGACCGAATGGCAGGAGCAGCCGGTTGCCGATCTGGAACCCTGCGGCCCCAAAGCCGCCCAAGCCGACGATGAAGCGGCCGAGTTCGTCCAGCGCATGCTGAATCGGACCCCAGGCAATCCCGAAAACGATCCCGACAAGCACCATCGCAAGCGAGGTAATGATCGGCACGAACCGCTTGCCGCTGAAAAAGCCTAGCCAATCGGGCAGTTTGATATTATGGTATTTTTTGTAAAGGTATGAGGCCAGCGCCCCTGCAAGAATGCCGCCGAGCACCCCCATGTTCAGCTTTACGTCTTTATCGACAAGAGCCGGAAAAGCCGCGGGAATTTTGGTCAATACATTGGTCAGCACCAAGTAAGCGATTACAGCAGCCAACGACGCGACCGCGTCTCCGACGAAACCGATCGCAACGCCGACCGCGAAAATCAGCGGCAGGTTATCGAATATGGTGGAGCCGCCGGCGTCCAGAAACGGCGCGATGTACTGGTTCAGAAACCCGCCGACGCTTTCCCCCAAACGAAAGTCTTTGACGTAATCAATTTTCCCGAACCGCATCAGGATGGCAGCCGCCGGAAGAACGGCGACGGGAAGCATCAGGGATTTACCGACTTTCTGCAAAAAAGCGAGCATCATCACTCAACCCTTTCGAAAAGTATCTTGTTATTTTTTTAAAACCGCACTTAGCAGTCCCGCGTCTCCCGCGCGGACCGGCCCCAACCGGTATTCCACGGCCGATACGCTTTCTTCGCCGTTGGCGATAATGACCGGGGTAATCAGCGGATAGCCCGCTTCCTTGATACGCTCGATATCGAATTCGATCAGCGTTTGACCGGCCGTCACTTTGTCGCCCGTCGATACGTGGGACGTAAACCCTTCGCCGCGCAGCGCCACCGTATTGATCCCGATATGAACCAAGAGCTGAACGCCCGACTCGTGCTCCAGAATGAGCGCATGATTCGTATCGATCCGATGCGCGACCGTGCCGTCGAACGGAGCGATCAGCTTGCCTTCCGTCGGCTCGATGGCCACCCCTTCGCCCATATGCTTGCCTGCGAACGCTTCGTCCGGAACTTGTTCGAGTTCTACCGCCTTGCCCGTGATCGGAGATGCGATTTCCAGTCGATTCGTCTTCGTCTTGTTTGTTAGCCATTTTGAGAACATCCGTTCTTCCTCCCTTATGATGTTGACCGCTCTCTTGGAAACGCTTGAAACAGCCGGTACAAATGCATGACCATATAACCGATCTCATCCTCGGGAATGCCCGTCTCCAGCCGCTGCCCGATCAAAGAGCCAAGCTTGGAGGCCAACCGGTATTCCTCGGGGTATTCGGTTTTGAATTCGTTCATAAACGGATTGCGAACGACTTTGCCATGGGCCACCCGTTCGATCGCATGCCGCAAATGCGTGATGAGCCGCACATAATCCATGCTGTCCCGCGGAA
This sequence comes from Paenibacillus sp. MZ04-78.2, assembly GCF_024213375.1. Classification (GTDB taxonomy): domain Bacteria; phylum Bacillota; class Bacilli; order Paenibacillales; family NBRC-103111; genus Paenibacillus_G. Next base: position 77,337 of record NZ_JANAVJ010000008.1, read on the forward strand.
TGGGGGCGCCCAGCTCGCTTTCAACCAGCGCGACCGCTTCGTTGACCAGGTTCGAAAACTTCACCAGCTCTCCGACCGGCACGCTGGATACCGCCGAGTGAACGTGAAAGGTTAAAAATCCGATTTCGTCCTCCGGAACTTCGATGTCGAACGCCTCGCTGATCATCGCCGCCGCGCTTCGCGCAATTTCGTACTCCTTGGGAAACCACAGCTGCGTTTCCTGCAGGAACGGATTGACGATGTCCATTTCGTTCCTGAGCCGGTATACCGCGAACTGAATATGGCTTGGCAGCGCAAAGTACACCTTGTTGTTCAGCGGCTCGGAAAATTGCCCGTTAATACTGTCGATGATCCGCTCGGAGATTCGGATCACCTCGGGGTCGATTCCTTCCAACAGCGTATGATACTCGCTCATCTGATTGCGATCGTCCAGTCGAAATCGTTTTTCAATACGGGGGTCTTTGGCCTCGATCGTCCCGCTTCCTTTGGAGGAAAATCCGATGCCCTTGCCCAGCAGCACGTACTCCTTCCCGGAATCCGAATCCAACACCATAAGCACATTATTGCTGATGACCCGCTCGATTCGAAGCAGACGATTCGCTTGCATAGCCTAGCCCACCACCTTTCCTAACGTCCCGAGCGACGGCAAACAAAAAAGAGCCAAAAAAAGACTTTGATCTTAGTCTTTTCCTGGCTCATGCCCTTTTGTCGGTAACACGCCAATTTGTATTCGATTACAGTCCAATCATACCCATTTGCAAACATTTCGTCAATAGGATTTGCCTAGAATAAAAAGGGCGAATTATTGAACAAATGACAGCGGCTATCCTTCTTGACGGGGCAAGCTTTGCAGTGCCGCGTTCACAAGCAGGTCGTAGAAATCGTCGTCTTCTTCCAGCCTTTCTTCCACCGCAAGAATGTCTTCTTCCGATCCCGATTCTTTGGAAAAAATCAGGCTGTAGCTCCAATCCTTTGCATTTTTGCTGTGCAGCGTAATTTCATACGGCGCTTCATGCCCTTCATATTGAAACTCGACATGGCCTACGTAGCCGTTCTCTTTGCTGTGCGCCATCCGGCTTCCAATAATCGTTACGTTCATTCGTCAGCTCATCCCTTTCTTTTTGCCTATACACATTATCGCCTTCTTCGCTCGTTATACACCAGCCTTTTTTTATTTACGCTTTGTCCCGCAGCGTCTCCGCGGTGGATGCCACCCGGCTTACCGCACTGCCTATGTCTCCGATCGTATGTACCAGCCGGTCCATTTCGGTGCCGACCTCTTCCGTGCGATCAATGTTCATCTGCATCGAATGCACGATTTCACTGAACACCCTTCGCGCTTCCAGCGCTTCCGTACGGCTCGCTTCCACGACTTGACGCACCTCGTGAATGGATCGGACGACCCGCTCGTTGGACTTATCCGATTCGATGACGATATCCGCAATGCGCGTCAGCGTCTTCTTCGTATCGTCGGACAATTTGCGCACCTCACCGGCGACAACCGAGAATCCTCTTCCGTGTTCGCCGGCCCGGGCCGCCTCAATGGCCGCATTCAGAGAAAGCAAATTGGTCTGCGCCGCAATGTCTTGTACGATCGTGACGATATCTTTGATCTGCGACGACAGCTCGTTCAACTGCACGGTGGACTGCTGCATATGATCGGCGCGCTCGTGAATGACGACGATTTTCGCTTCCAGCGCCTGAATCTGCTCCTGCCCTGTGGCAGCCATCATCTGGCTCGATCTCGACTGTTCCGCCATCGAAGCAAAGGCTTCTTTTACATCGCTGCTCGTCTCGATTAACGTATCGACCGCCGCGTTATTTTCTTGCGTCAGCGCAGCGAGCTCCTCGCTTAACATGCGCAGATCGTTGCGGTATTTTTCATGCTGCAGCTCCCGCTGGCGCAAATTTTCTTTTTCGTACGCTTCCAGCACAAGCTGCTGCTCGAAATTGAACAGCTTGGTCAATACCCGGTTCATGGCCATCACGTCGTCCTTGTGCTGAACTTGACTGACGATAGCGTCGATAAATCCGTTCTGCAGATTTTGGAAAGCGCTTAAATACCATTTTGGCTCCAAACCGATCCGCTCGTGAATCAGGGCGATTTTTGTTCGCTTTTCGATAAACGCCCGATCCATTTTACCTTCAAGCAGCTCGGTCAAATGCCTCTTCATCGTCCGGGTCAGCCGTTCGACAGTCGTATTGTCCTGTATAATCCGGTCCAGCTTGTCCACTTGCAGCACGGCTTTGTAAAACGAATCGACAATCTCGTTGACCCGCTCCTCGATCATCGGCTTAAAAATAGCCAGTATCCGCAAATCCTCCTCCGACAAGGCGATCATCTTGAGCTGAGCTTCCAGCTCCGCATCGTTTACCTGACAGGTGACCTCAACTGCGTTCAGCTTGTCCTGCTGGATTAACGAAACATGTCCCTCCGGCGCAGCACCACCGCTTTTCCCAAACCAACGGGCAATGGTGTGAAACGGACACTTGCTCATAAAACGGACCCCCTCCTGTTTATCTGCGTCGGTCCCGAGCGCACTAAAAAAAACCGCAGCGTCACGCGCGGCTTCAAAGGGTTGGCGTTGAAGTGGCTGAATGTCACAACAATGGGCAACCTGGCGATCGTTCTTCCCGTTCGGGAAGGGCAGACCCATGGCTTTGCGTCCCTGCTTTTCAGACAGGTATGCCTTTTTTCCTTAGGTATCAGGATTATTCTACTACAGTTTGTCAGCGTTTTCTAGCAAGATTTATTTTTCTTTACCTCCAGCGGCTGCGAATTTTTTTCGACACATCCTGTACAATATTGTAAAATGAAAAAGAATAGGAAGTATAGGAGGGAAATTCGGTATGAACAAATGGTACGCCATGCTGCCGGCCTGTTTGCTGTGGACGGCGCTTGCGGCGCCGGGCTTCGCAGGCGCAGCCGATCCGCAGGTGCGCGTGTATCTGGACGGCAAGCCCATTCAATTCAAAGTTCAGCCCATTCTGGAAAATGGAACCACGCTGGTTCAATTTCGGCCGATTTTTGAAAACATAGGGCTCACGATCGGCTGGGACGAGGCTACGCGAACCGTGACGGGCACGAAGGACGACCTCTCCGTTAAGCTGGTCATCGACGATAAGGACGCTTACATCAACGAACGGCTGAACGAGCTTGAGCTTGCGCCCCGGCTGGTCGGGGGCAATACGTTCGTACCGCTGCGGTTCGTCAGCGAAGCGAGCGGCAAGGAAGTGACATGGGACGGCAACAGCATGTCGGTACATATCATAAGTCCGGCGAATTCGACGGGGCCCGGGAATTCCGGCGGAACCCCAGGCGGCGGCTCCTCCGGCGGCAACTCCAGGACTAAACCGGGCGGCGATACGGATGCCACCAAGCCCGAAAGAGGAGATTACACCTATCCGAACGGGGACAGGTATACCGGGCAGATGGTGAACGGGTATCCCGAAGGACGAGGCAAGCTGTACAACCTGGGCGGCATTCTGCTGTTCGAAGGCATGATGACGAACGGGCTTCCCGGAGACGGTCGCACCAAGAGCTACTACGAGAACGGTCAGCTGGAATTCGACGGGAATCTGAAAAACGGGGTGCGCACCGGCTCCGGCAAGCAGTTCTCTACTACAGGCTCACCGCTATTCGACGGTACCTTCTCGGTCGGCCAGCGGGAAAAAGGAACGCTGTACTACGACAACGGCGACAAATATATCGGACCTTTCGATAACGACAAGCCAAGCGGAGCCGGCAAGCTCGTCTACAAAAACGGCGATGTGTACGAGGGCGATTTCTTCGACGGCCGGCGCGAAGGCAAAGGAACCTATAAGACGACCAAGGGCGAGAAGCTGGTCGGCGATTTTAAGAACAATATGATGAACGGAATCATCTCTCATTATAACCAAAAAGGCGCCTTGCTGTCCGTCAGCGAATTTTCCAACGACGTCCTGATCCGCAAAGTCGATATGGGCAACAAGAGTACGACGTTGCCAAATACGAATTCTTGGGCGCAGCCGAACCGAGTCAAGATTGAGAACGACCGTCACCAGAAGCTCGTGGATACGATCCGGGGAAATTACAATCAGAATAGAAAGCAGTTGGATGACCAAATCACCCAAATCCGCAAGGATAACCCCGGAACCTACACCAGCCAGGCGGAATATAACAAAGCGCTGAAGCAAGCCGAGACGAAGCAGACGGATATTACGAACAGGCTGAATTCGCTCGCAGGCGACAATTCCAAGGCAGCGGAGGCGGCCAAGGCCGAGCTGAACAAGCAGCTGACGAATGTTCAGACGCTGAGCACGCAAATCCATACGAAAGGCGCGGCCCAGCAGCGGATCGAGGCGCTAAGGGATCAACTCGACTTCCTAAGAGAAAATTACAACAACGAGTTGAAAAGAGCGAACGACCAGCACTTGCAAATCATCAAGGAGCTGAAGTAATCCTGCTCAATCGTTCGTTATAACTGACAAACGCACCTCCCGCTGTTAAGCGGCTTTCAATAAATCGGACGACCCGGACAAAAAAAATAAGCCGGAACCTTGAAGGGCTCAAGGTTCCGGTTTATAGTTTCAGTGCATGGCTCGCGCCGCCCGCGATGAATTTATAGCCTACGCCATGGACGTTGATAATATATTTCGGATTCGACGGGTCCGGCTCGATTTTCTTGCGAAGGTTGCTGACATGTACGATAATCGTTCTCGTATCGTTGAAGCTTTCCTGTCCCCAAATTTCGCGGAACAGCTGCTCATGGCTGAAGGTCTGCTCCGGACGCGAAGCGAGAAAGCTGAGCAGATCGAATTCTTTGCGGGACAACGTTACTTCTTGCCCGTTCACCTTCACCACACGGCTTAACCGGTCGATCCGCAAATGGCCGACGACCAGCTTGTCGGGCTGTCCTCCCGCCTGCTCCGCCGAAGCCAAATGCGGCCTTCGCAAATGGGCGCGTACCCGGGCCATCAGCTCGTTCGGGCTGAAAGGCTTCGTAATATAATCGTCGCCGCCCAGATTCAATCCGGCGATTTTATCCGCTTCGTCTTTTTTGCAGCTCAAAAATAAGATCGGCACGGGAGAAACCGCCCGAAGCTCCCGGCATACTTCAAAGCCATTTCGTCCCGGCAGAAGCACGTCCAGTATCGCCAGATCCGGCCGCTCCGCCTCCGCAATCTGAAGCGCTTCTTCGCCGCTGGTTGCGAGCAGGACACGGTAATTGTTTTTTTCCAAGTAAAGACGGATCACTTCCCGAATCTCAGGATCATCTTCCACAACCAACACTGTTTGCTCCGTCATCCGTTTCACCACCGCATCGAAGTAGTACCCTGGTCCTAAGAAGAGAATAAACAATTGGACTGCCGCCGGTCAAGCTTTTTTTGGAAGAATGGCGACGGGGATCGTGAAACAGAATGTGGTTCCTCGTCCCGGTTCGGTGCGTTCGACCCAGATGCGCCCCTCATGGTACTCGATGATTTCTCTGGATATGGAAAGCCCGAGCCCTTTGCCGCCCGCAGCCGAATTGCGAGATCGATTGCTGGTATAGAACCGGTCGAACACGTAAGGCAAATCCTGTTCGTTAATGCCGCCCCCCGTATCGCTGACCTGGCACAGCAGTTGTTCTCCGTCGTCGACCATTTCTACATGAATGGAGCCGCCTTCCGGCGTGAACTTGATCGCGTTGAAGATCAAATTGCTGAACACCTGATGCAGCCGCTCCAGATCGACATCCACCGCGGAATATTCACGCGCTTGATCGTCTCCCCCGGTCCGGAGCGTCAGCGAATAATGAATTCCTGCATTGCGCGTATCCAGCTCGTAGCGGCTGAACAGCAGCTCGATCAGGCGGTCGGTGCGCATGAGCTGCTTTTTGAAGGTCACCTGTCTCGCTTCAAGCTGGGAGAGCTGAAACAGGTCCTCGATTAACCGGTCCATGCTGATGACTTTGCTGTGAATAAGCCGCAAATAGCGCTCTTTCTGCTCCTCCGTATCCACGATGCCGTCCAGCACGGCCTCCAAGTAGCACTGGATCGTCGTCAGCGGCGTGCCCAAATCGTGCGATATATTGCTGAGCAGCCGGCTTCGGGACTTCTCCATCCGCGACAGCTCGTCGTTTTTCAGCTGCAGCTCCAAATTCGCCTGCTCCAGATCGGCCGTCCGTTCCTTGATCTTATCGTGCAGCCCGCTGTTCAACTGCGTCAAAGCGGCCGAAAGCTTCTCCTCGCTCCCATACCCCCGCGACAGCCTGACCGACAGCAGCACCGACTGGGAGAAAATAAAGATCAACAAGCCAAAGGCGGACATCTTGTCCGTCGTCTGTATCAGTTCGTGAGCGTACAGCATATCATTGACGAGTGTAGCCGCAAAGATCAAGCTGGCGAGCAGCAACAGCCCTCCGCCTTCCCTTTTGCGTAAAAAGGCGAGCACGATGATGCATAAAATGTAACAGACACCCGCCACCACAATCAGCTGCAGGACGATCAGCCATTTCGTAATCAGCATGGTTGGCAGCAGCGGAATGGCAACGGCGTATGCCAACGCTACCGCGCAGAAATACGTCGTTATTTTCCGCGAGCTTTCCCTCGGATACATGCTGGCGAAAAACAAGACGAACAGCGGCATGCTTACATCCGCCGTCACATATTCCAAAATCAGCGCCAGCGTCCAATCGAAGCGGGGAAACGCCTGAGTCATGACCATTTCCCCGATCAACGCCATGCGCAGGCAGAATACAAGGCAAAATAATCCGAAATAAAGCATGGCCAGCTCTTTCGTTCGTACGACGAACAGGCCGAGATGATAAAGCCCCATGATCAGCAAGCAGCCGATCAGCAGCGTATCGAAGCCGACCGCCAGCTGCTTCGCCCTCGCCACCGACTCGAACAGGCCGAACTCGATCGGCTGCCGGATGCCGCCCTTCTCGTGCGAATAGTTCGATACTTGAAGAACCAGCACCAGCTCGTTCGTATGGGTGTGAGCGACGGCCAACTGGGTTGAAAAATGAGGCTTCGATTCCGGCTCGGACTTGCTTGCGGTTCCGGCGGACGCGATTTCCTTTCCGTTCACCCAGAGCTTATAAGACGTATAGATCGGGGGAAGCCTTAGAGCGAGTATCCGCTCATGATCAGACAACAAAATCTTGAGACGGTACGTGGCGTACCCTTCGCCCGTCAGCATCTTTCCGTCCTTCGTCGTGCCGTTCCATGAACCCGGAAGACTGGCGTAGCCGGGCGCTCCGAAGCGTTCTGCCGCCAAGTCATCGGGGTGCCTGAATTCGTTCCAATAAAATTCCCACTCGCCATTCAGCGGAAGATGCCCTTTCCGGTCCCAATTCCATTCCCGCAGATCCAATTCGCCCTGAACCGCCTTCGGCGAATTGCCGAAGGTGAAGAACAACCGTTCTCCCGCAATCAGCCCTACGATCAAAAAAACGACAATCGTTAAAAATGCGGCAATCCGCCTCGATATTCGTTCCAGCGGCATGTGCTAGCTCACGCTCCCCCGGCTTCGAGATACCGGCGGATGCCGCTTGCGATTCTTTCAGCCAATTTCGTCGGTATTTTCAGTTGAAAATTTAAACCTATCTCTTCCCATTGTGCCTGAATTTTCCGAACTGAACAAGGGAGAAAATACTATAGTCTTTTCTTCCTGTTTCAAGGCAGATTCTTGCCGCTTTCTGTCCTATATAAAACAGCCCGGCGTAATCCGCCGGGCCGGGTAACAGCTCAATGAATAACATATGCAGTATGATAGCTTACGCTCTTTAGTACATTTCCATAGCTTGCTTACTTGCTTTGGTAAGATAGGGCGAAATCCAAGGTGCCGCCGGAGCGGTCGATCAATACCAGGTCGGCCTTTCCATTGCCGTCGACGTCCCGGATCATCAGATTCACGCCGCTTCCCGGCGTTCCCCAAGGCCCGAAGGTGGGAAGCTGCTTCCACTCCCAGTCTTCCTCCCTTAAATAGACGGTGCAGTTCATCGTCTCCGGGTCCCAGCGGAGCGCGTCTTCCCGGCCGTCCCCGTTGAAGTCCCCGAGCCGGATCAAACCGTCTTCAATCGGGAGATTAAGGTCCACCCGGTTCAGCTCCCACTTCATGTCGACGAAATCCGGCTGAAGCTGAATGCCGCCCGAGGCGCTGTCTTTAGAGGCAAACAGCGCGGGGCCGTCCTCCATGCGAACCTGAAACTCCTGTTTCATTTCGCTTCGGAGCTTATACGGTTTAATCGGCTTCAGCTCCTTCCCCTGGATTCGCCAGCCGTATAGTTGAAGCTTATCTTTCGTTAGTCCGGCCACAACCACTTCGCCGTTCGATAACGGGAGCGTGTATAAGGAGCTCCAAGCTTTGGCTTCAATTTTCCAGCTCTGCGCCAGCTTGAACTGCCGTCCGTCCGATACATAGCGGTCCAAGCGCCCGCCCGGATTCGCAGTCCAGAAGCCGCCCGGTCCTTCCGCATCTTTGCCGCTGACGACGGCTGCAGCCCCGTTCGCATATTCCGCCTGCCCCCATCGCACCGGCGCCGGCTGCTCCTCATTGCGCAGCCCCTTGTAACGGCCGGGAATCACGCTGATCTCCCCATTCGCCGAATTCCACTGTACCGTATCGGCTTGCCCGTCGCCGTCGACATCCCCGAGAAAAACGTTCTGCTTTCCCCCCGGCAGCAGCTTGACGCTCTGAGCAGGCGTGAACGGAACATAGTCGTGGATGGAGTGGAAGGCGTACCCTTTCGCCCGGATGCCGGCAACGAGCTTTTGCAGCACGCTCTTATTCTGCTCGGGGTATCGGAATTCCGGAAGGCCGTCCCGCATGACCTTTTCGCCTCCCGGCTTCAGGACAGGGGTCAAGTATTTAAACTCAAGAAAGGGATGATAAAAAAAGGAAACCACGTTATTCGTTTGACCGATCCGGTCTAAAATCATTTTCTCGTCGTTATTGGAAGGTATGTAATCGTATGGTGTCGGAACGTAAGCGGCGCCAAGCGTCGAACTGCCGTAGCCGGTATTGCGCTGATTCCAATAAAAGACGCCTTCGGCATTGCGGTGAGACTGTACCTCCGCCTGATAGTTCAGGCCGAAGTAAGAGCGGAACACCTGATCCTGTTCTGCGGTGGTATGGTAATGCGGCCCCTCCCAGAACTGAGGCTTCAGGCCCGCACGCTCGAATATGGCAAGCCCGGCTTTTACACGCGGTTCCGCATACGATGCCTTCATCGTTTCTTCTACATCCTCCACTTGGAACTCGTTGCCGATCCCCGATTCGTGGTGTCCGTCATCACGGCGCACGTTGCCGACTTGGTGCGTATAGCCGTGCATGCCCATGACCGCGCCGCTGTCCGAAGCCTGCTGGAGCACCTTGCGGAAAGCTGCCGCGTATGGATTGTCCTCCTGGTCAAGAGATACGTCGTACCGCGATCCATCCGGGGGCAGATTGATCCAGCGGGGAATCACCGCGATATGATACGCCACCTTCTGGTCGCGCAAATATTCCAGCACGGTTCTCAGCTTGCCAAGCTCCTCAAGCGAAGCATATTGTCCGCCGGGACCGATGTCCTCCAGCCGCATCAAGACGAATTTGGGCGTACGAGCCTCGCCTTCTACGGTAATAATCCGAGACGCCGACAGCAGGAGCATAAGCACGATTAAAGAAATAACAAAACGTAGCCATTTTGAATGGCGCAAATAGGTCATCGGGTATCCCGGGCTCCCTTCTGGGCTGTGTAAATCTATACCCGATTGTAACAGATTTCGCGCCGGGCGAGTATGTTTTTTTGCGGCAAACAGGATGAAAGCACGGCTTATTCTCCCTATGGTCCTCCCCCCTGCCGACGGACCTAAACGGCTCTGCGCCGCCCGAATCATATGAAGAACGAAAAAAACGAGAGAGGGGTGCTTTCGACGCATGGAAAACCAATTGAAAGCGATAACGAAAGAGCTGACGGACCTGCATAAGCGATATGCCGGAATTTCCCTAAGCTTTGCCGCCCTTGAGCGGAAATTGTCGGCAATGGAACACCGCATGACTACGCTTGAAACCGAGTTCGCGAGGCAAGTCCCCTTTCTGCCGGAAGAAGCCTGCCCGCCTGCCCGCCCCTGAATCCCGTTCAGGTTGCCCTCAGGCGTATTTTTAATCTGTTACGATGGGGGCAAGCATGATATAATGAATCGAATGCGACAGGCAGGTGATATCAAAATATGCAAAAAATCCCAGTCATTCGTGATAAAAAAAGTTCTGACATCATCATCATCCCTTCCGATGAAGTCGTTAAAATCGAATGCATACGGGATAAAGAATATATCATTCATACGGTTTCCGATAAATATTACTGGGCAGCGTCGCTGGAAGCTTTCGAAGAGTGGCTGTACGAGGAAGGCTTTCGCCTGATCGATCAGATGAATGTGGTCAATATGAACCACGTCACGGAGTACGAGCCTCGCAAAGGAATCGTCACATTGCAGCACGGTTCTACGCCCCATTATAAAACCGCTTCCGCCGCTTGGATTCACGGCGAGCATATTGCCAACGTCATGAATCTGCTGGGCAAGATGAAGGACCTCGACAAAGGCATCGTCGACGACGAAGCCGACCGCATCTTCGAGAACGTGCTGGCCCAGGAAGACGATCATCGGTTCGCCCGGTCCTACGCGATGATCAAAGCGCTGTATGATAAGAAAAAGACTGAACTGCTGCTTGAAGAAAGCGAGCTGCGCTATAAATCGCTGTTCGAGCATAATCCCGATCCGATCTGCTCGCTGAACCTGTCGGGCCTCATTACGAGCGTGAACCCCGCCATGTTCGGCGTCACCGGCTACGCGGAAGCGGATTTGCTTCACCGCACGATCAATCCGCTTATTCTGCCGGAAGATTATACGCGGTGGCTCGATCATTTCGAGGAAACGCTCAACGGCATGACCCCTCATTATGAGATTACGTTTGTGCGCAAGGACGGCAACCCGGTCGAGCTCAGCGTATATAACTTTCCAATCTTCGTCAACAAACAAATTGCCGGAGTTTATATGATCGGTCAAGACATCAGCGAACGCAAGCGGGCCGAGGAAATGATTCTCCGCTCCGAGAAGCTGTCGATCGTCGGCCAGTTAGCCGCCGGGGTCGCTCATGAAATCCGCAATCCGCTAACCTCGCTTAAAGGCTTCGTCCAACTGCTTCAAGGCAAGGTAAACGGCTACGACAATTACTTCGAAATTATGATCGACGAGCTGGAACGGATCAATTTTATCGTAAGCGAGTTTCTGGTCATCGCGAAGCCGCAAGTCGTCAAGTACCAGCCGAAGAACGCCTTCATCATTCTGGAAAATACGATAATGCTGCTCGGCTCTCAAGCGATGATCCATAATGTCGACATCGTCACGGAAGCGGACGACGATCTTCCCGAAATCAATTGTGACGAGAATCAAATCAAGCAGGTATTTATCAACATTCTGAACAACTCCATCGATGCCATGCCGGAAGGCGGACAAATCCGCGCCGAATTCCGCAAAATGGAGGGCGGAAAGCTGCTGATGCGGTTTACCGATCAAGGCTGCGGCATTCCGGAAGACCGAATTCCCCGACTGGGGGAACCGTTCTATACGACGAAGGAGAAGGGCACCGGACTCGGCCTGATGGTCACCTTTAAAATTATCGAAAATCACGGGGGCAGCATGAAGATACGCAGCGAGCAAGGAAAAGGCACGACCGTAGACATTTATATGCAGGGCGTCCGAAAGATCCGGTCTTAGCAAGCGTGACGGAAGCCCGACGGCTTAGCCGATCTTCGGAATGAAAAACTACACCCGGAGTCATAAAAATTCCCCTCCGGCTGATCGTCGCGAGACTTTCTTCCGAAGGGGATCTTGCCCGAATAGGCGAAGAGAGCGCAATATTCACTTTTGCGCCATATTCGTCAATTTACCGGTTCAACAAGCTGCCAACGTAACGCAGCAGTTCATTGGCAGAAGCGGTCGTGTAGCCGTGCTCCTCGACAAGACGCTTGATGACCTCGTTGATCCGCTTTAACTGGTTTTCGTCGGGTGTTTTGGTGGATGTCGTAATTTTGACGATGTCCTTCAGATCGGCGAACAGCTTCTTCTCGATCGCTTCGCGCAGCCGCTCGTGGCTGCTGTAGTCAAACCGCTTCCCTTTGCGCGAATACGACGACATCCGGATCAGTATCTCCTCGCGGAACGCTTTCTTCGCATTTTCCGAAATGCCGATCTGCTCTTCGATGGAACGCATCAGCCTTTCGTCCGGGTCCATCTCTTCGCCGGTCAGCGGGTCCTTGATTTTGGTCCAGTTGCAGTACGCCTCGATGTTGTCCAGGTAGTTGTTGAACAATGTCTTCGCCGACTCGTCGAACGAGTAGACGAACGCTTTTTGCACCTCTTTCTTGGCCAGCTCGTCATACTCCTTGCGTGCGATGGAGATGAAGTTCAAGTACCGCTCCCGCTCCTCCTTCGTAATAGACGGGTGCTGGTCCAGACCGTCCTTGAGCGCCCGCAACACATCCAGCGCATTAATAAATTCCAAGCCTTGCCGGATCAGCGCGCTGGAAATCCGGTTGATGACATAGCGGGGATCGATTCCGCTCATGCCTTCCTCCAAATATTCGCTCTGCATCTCCTTCAAATCCGCTTCCTTGTACCCTTCGACCTCTTCACCGTCGTACATGCGCATTTTTTTAACGAGATCCATCCCCTGCTTCTTGGATTCCTTCAAGCGGGACAAAATCGAGAAAATCGCCGCGGCCCTTAGCGAGTGAGGCGCGATATGCACATGCTTCATGTCGCTTTGCTTAATCAGCTTGTCGTAAATTTTCTCTTCGTCCGATACCTTCAAATTGTAAGGAATCGGCATCACGATCATCCGCGATTGGAGCGCTTCGTTCTTTTTATTGGCAATAAACGATTTATATTCGGATTCGTTCGTGTGGGCAATAATGAGCTCGTCTGCCGAAATCAAAGCGAACCGTCCGGCTTTGAAGTTGCCTTCCTGCGTGAGGGACAGCAGGTTCCACAGAAACTTCTCGTCGCATTTCAGCATCTCCTGAAACTCCATCAAGCCCCGGTTGGCCTTATTCAGCTCTCCGTCGAAACGGTAAGCCCGCGGATCGGATTCCGAGCCGTACTCGGTAATCGTGGAGAAGTCGATGCTCCCCGTCAGATCAGCGATATCCTGCGATTTCGGATCGGACGGACTGAACGTCCCGATGCCTACGCGGTTGTCTTCGGACAGCAGCACGCGCTCCACCAGCACGTTTTCGATGCGTCCCTCATATTCATCCCGCAGCCGGATTTGGCAGGAGGGGCACAGATTGCCCTCAATTCTCACGCCGAACTCCTGCTCGACCTCGCTTCTCAGCTCATGCGGAATTAAGTGCAAAGGCTCCTCGTGCATCGGGCAGCCTTTGATCGCATATACAGCGCCTTGATCCGTGCGCGAAAACTGCTCAAGCCCACGCTTGAGTATCGTGACGATGGTCGACTTCCCCCCGCTGACGGGCCCCATCAAAAGCAAGATCCGCTTGCGGACATCCAACCGACGCGCCGCCGAATGGAAATATTCTTCCACCAGCTTCTCAATCGCCGAATCGAGCCCGAAGATCTCTTTTTCGAAAAAGTTATACTTTCGACGCCCGTTTTCCTCCAGAATGCCGTGGGAGGCAATCATTTCGTACACCCGTGCATGCGCCGTCATAGCCAAATGCGGATGCTGGCGGAGCAGCTCGATGTACTCGGCAAAGGTTCCGGTCCAGGCCAGCCTTTCGGTTTCCGTGCGAAAGTCGGCGATTTTCTTGAATAGATTCATGATCTTGACCTCCTGAGGGTTTTGCGCTAAGCAAAACCAGCTTCCGGCTTCTTCTACGGATTTGAAGTGTAATAATACCTATGCAGAAAGCAAAGGGAAGTTGACCGAAAATTTCTGACAAAATCGGAAAAGAAGCACGTGGGCTTGTCTGGACGGATAAGCGAAAAGAAAGGCGAAACGGAGGGATTTTCTAAGTGCGGCGGGAGGTACGTACAGGGTACGCCGGAATTTCCGGCGAGCCGGGGAGCCGTTACGGGCGCCCCTCGACTTGGAGACGCCGGACGGCTTCTTTGCGCGCCCGATGCAGTCTTGTTTTGATCGTCGTCAGCGGGAGCTTTAAAAAGGAGGCGATTTCGCCGGGCTTCATTTCGTATTTTGCCTTAAGCAGCAGCACATCCCGAAACGGCAACGGCATCTCCAAAATTTTCCCGAACATTTCGCGGCTATCCTCACGCTTCAAATACTCCTCCTCCGCGGACGTATGGGCCTTCTCCGTCTCGATCCTGTCCATAACCGTAACTTTGCGAAAATAGGGGCTTCTCTGATAATCCAACACGGTATTGCGAGTGATCGTGAGCAACCACGCCCGGACGGAGCCGTCGCCCCGAAACGAAGCGATTCGGCGGTAAGCTTTCAAAAATACATCCTGGGTAATATCGTCGGCCACATCGTGTTTATGTGTTAATCCGTAGGCATAGCTCCATACCTCGCGGCGGTACTGTTCCATCCATGATCTAAAAAGAGCCTCATCCTTGGAGGACGAGTGATTTTCCAAGTTACGACAATTGCTGGTTTGTTCTAATTTTTGCGGCATTTCTATCCAAGCCTCCCCCAACAAACGAGCGCTTCCGGAGCGCTTTTTTTCTTTATTATGAACTCCATTGCTTAAAGATGAACTACGAAAAGTTAACGAAATTCTTAAGATTTCCTATATAAAAACGAAGAAAAAACGCGCCGCCCCCTTTAGGTTCGACACGTTTCATGCACATTTCCATTTTTTTAAAAATTAGCCTTCTCTCCCCGGATATTCAGGCGCACCGTAAAGACGGTCCGCTCCTCGTCGCTCGATGCGAAAATGGTTCCTCCGTGCAGCTCGACGATACTTTTGGCGATGGCCAAGCCGATGCCGGAACCCCCGGTATGCGTTGCGCGGGATTTCTCCACGCGGTAAAACCGCTCGAAAATAAGAGGCAGATCCGTTTGCGGAATCGACTCGCCGTAATTGATAATTTGGATCACGGCTTCGCCTCCTTCCTTGAAGCCTATTACCTCAAGATATTTCCCTTCACTTCCGTACTTGATCGCATTGGAGATCAAATTCTCGAATACCCTTCGAAGCTTGTTGCCGTCGGCCATAACCAGCAGCTGCGACTCAAAAAAGGTCATATGCTGCTCGATCCCAGCCTCCTGAAGCTGCAGCTGGAACTGCGCGAAAAGCTGGCGCATCATCTCGACCAGATTGATCGGAGCTTTCTGGATCGTCGCCCCCGTAATATTGCTTAAGCGGGTATATTCGAACAAATCCTGTATCAATTGATGCAGCCTCTGCGATTCCTCGTATGCCATGTTGACATAATAACGCAGCTCCACTTCGTCCCGGTAACGGTCCTGCTCGATCAGACCAAGATATCCGGTAATCGAGGTGAGCGGAGTCCGCAGATCGTGGGATACGTTCGTAATCAATTCGTTCTTGGTGGACTCGGCCCGCCGTTCTTCGTCAATCGACGTTTTGAGCCGCTCGACGACCTGGTTGATGTTCCAGGCCAGTTGGCCCAGTTCGCCGATGGACTGCACAGGCACTTTATGAGCGAAGTCGCCGGCGGCGATCCGCTGCACGTCCTCGATAATATGGATCAGGTATCTGTGGTTGCGGGCATCTTTTTCTCGCTTGAAAAAATATAAGGCCGACAGCATAAACAAAGGCAGCCCCGCAAGAAAGTAAATTTCCGGAGAACCGATAGAAGAATTAATCCATCTGAATAGCAAATCTAAAGACAGCTGAGACAGCTTGGAAAAGTAAATCGACTTGGCGATTATCTCCATTACTAACAGCACGACCATGGTCGTTAATGCGCTCCAGAAGAGCGGTACCGCGACTCTCCAGTCAGTTCTCAATTTTGTATCCTACCCCCCACACCGTGTGAATCAGCTTTTCTCCCGCCATTTCCTTTTCCAGCTTCTCGCGCAGCCGGCTGATATGCACCGTGACGGAGTTGTTCGCCTCGAAATATTTTTCTTTCCAGATCAGCTCGAAAATTTCCTCCGATCCGAAAACCCGGCCCGGATGGCTGGCAAGCAAAAATAAAATGCCAAACTCGATCGGCGTCAGTTTGATCGAGCGGTCGTCGATCGAGACGGCATGGTTGCGTTTATCGATTTGCATCGATTTGATCTTGATAGTCCCTTCCGCATCCGGCTGAGCCGTCTGCGCGCTGAAATACGACCGCCGCAGCAGCGACTTGACCCGCGCCATCAACTCAAGCGGGTTAAAGGGCTTGCCCATATAATCGTCGGCCCCCGTCATCAGGCCTAAAATTTTGTCCATATCCTCGTCCTTGGCGCTGAGCATCAGGATCGGCGTCGTCTTGTCCTCGCGGATTTTGCGGCAAACCTCCATCCCGTCCAATTCGGGCATCATCACGTCCAGTATGACCAGATGGACGGTCTCTTCCTCAATCCGTCTTATGGCGTCGATTCCATTATGCTCCTTAATAACCTCGTAGCCTTCATTTTTCAAATAAATTTCAAGCAAATTCGCGATTTTATGATCGTCGTCGACGATGAGGATGCGTTTATTCATTCAAATCTACCTTCCTTAACCGGTTAGTTTAACGGCAGATTACCACGTTCCGGGAAGGAAATCAACGACTTGGCATTTCTTGGCGCCGTATGGCCATACGGATGTCTTCCTTCCTCATGCGGCGGACATATCGTTTCTCCTCCTCTCTCTGGCTGCAACCGACCAATCGTCCCGGCTTGGCTCACGGATTTCATAGTAAAGTGCACTTCCTTACTTTACCGCCTGTTCGTTAACCGAAAGCTAAGCAAAGCTTACGAAAAGGTTACATTTCCTTGCTAAAATCTAACAATACCCGGCAAGTCTTGATTCCTTAGTCAGCTCAAACAATCGCGAACTATTCGGAAGGCGTGTCATATAAGCGGCGAAATTTCGATTGGAGATTCAGCAGGGCGGCGAGCTACGAATACATTCATCCGGTTGTCGGGGATGTGGAATTGCGAGGTTCAAAATAAAAAACGACGGGGTCCTTGGTGAACAAGGAACCTCCGCCGTGAACTAACCGATGGCCGCGAACTTGATGCATACGGGCTTGGATACATCCAGTCTGTCCCCCGTAGGCAGAATCTTCCCGGTAACCGCGTCCCGCGCGAACGTCACGATTTGATTCGAATCCCGGTTGGCTACGAGCACAAAGCGTCCGTCCGGCGAAAGAGCGAAGTTCCGCGGATGTCCGCCAAGCGTCGAAGCATGCTCGACAAGCGTGAGTTTGCCGGTCGAGGAATCGATGGCGTACACCGCTATGCTGTCATGTCCGCGATTGGAGCCGTACAGAAATTTGCCGTCCGGTGAGACGTGAATATCGGCGCAAGCATTGTCCGCTTCATAAGAAGCGGGCAGCGTCGGGACGGTCTGTATTTCGCCGAGCTTGCCCTCCTCCGGATCGTAGGAGAATGCCGTGATCGTCGAACCCAGCTCGTTGATGACGTAGCCGTAAGGGAGCGACGGATGAAATGCAAAATGCCGCGGTCCCGACCCGGGCGCCACCCGAACCTCGTCATGAGGAAGCAGCTTTCCGGCTGCGACGTCCAATTTATAGATAAAGAGGCGATCCAGCCCCAAGTCGGAGACGACCGCGTAGCGGTTGGCACGGTCGACGAATACGGAATGCGCGCGCGCCTGATTTTGCACGGGCAGGACGCTGGAGCCTTCGTGCCGGCGGATGTCCGCGGTCTTGCCTATGCGTCCGTCCTCCAGCAGCGGAGACAGCCCGACCATGCCGCCGTGGTAGCTTGCCGCCATGATGTATCCGCGCGTACGGTCCAAAATAATGTGACACGTGGTCGCCGGCACCGTCAGCTCCTTGCCGAGCAGCGACAGCTTGCCGGTCTCGGGATCGAACCCGTATGCTGCGGCGGCCCCGCAGCGCTTGCCTTCGGAATCGGCTGCTTCCGTGATGGCATATAGCTTCAAGCCCTCCACATTCACATCCAGAAACGTCGGATTTTGCAGCCCGTCCGTTTGATCCGTCAGTTCGAGTCTTCCGGTATCGGGATCGAATTTGCAGGCGTACAAGCCCGGATCGGCCGCATCCGCATACGATCCCAAAAAAGCGAAGATCTTCTTCTTGCTCTCCATCCAAACACCTCTCTATCTCATTCATGTCCTATAGGCATTATCGCAAATCCGCCGCCCTCAGGCAACCGGCTCGCTTCCCGCGTATTCGCTAGGCGCAAGGTAAAGAGGACCTCCCATAATGGAAGGTCCATCAAGTCTAAATAAATGTCGCATAGCAGGGCGCTTTCCGACACGCCTCAGGTTAGTATGCGCTGCTCGACTGCTCGCCCTTGACGATCGATACGCCGGAGCTGGAGCCGATCCGGGTAGCCCCCGCTTGAACCATCGCCTTGACATCCTCCAGGCTGCGCACGCCGCCGGACGCCTTCACTCCGATGTCCGGGCCTACCGTTTTGCGCATCAGCGCGATATCCTCTATCGTAGCTCCGCCGGTGGAAAAGCCCGTCGACGTTTTCACGAAATCCGCGCCGGCCTTCACCGCCAAACGGCAGGCCCGCTCCTTCTCTTCGTCGGTCAAGAGGCAGGTTTCGATGATGACCTTCGTCAGCGCCTTGCCTTTGGCCGCTTCGACGACGGCCCGGATGTCCTGCTCCACCAGATCGTCCTGCTTATCCTTGAGCGCTCCGATATTAATCACCATATCGACTTCCGTCGCTCCGGCAGCGATCGCTTCCCGGACTTCGAACGCCTTCACTTCCGGTGTCGTCGCCCCCAGCGGAAAGCCGATGACCGTGCATACCTTCACGTCGGGCGTGTCCTTCAGCACTTCATAAGCCGTCTTCACCTGTGCCGGGTTGACGCATACCGAGGCGAAACGGTATTGCTTCGCTTCCTCCGCCAACCGGATCACCGCCTCACGGCTGGCATCGGCTTTTAGTAAGGTATGGTCGATTAATCGGGCGATTTCGTTTATTGTCATCTGCTTTACTCCTCCGTTCGTTTTTCAACCCTCGAAACCAAGATTAATGAATTTCCGCGTGCACCAGAACCGGACGCTCCACTTTGCCGGAGGCGATGGTGTACGATTCGTAGATGCTCTCAATCACGTCATCCACCGTTTCGCGATTGCTGTGAATAGTAACAAGCGTATCCCCGGGCTTCACTTCGTCGCCGATTTTTTTGTGCAGCATCAAGCCGACGCTCAGATCGATCTCGGATTCCTTCGTTGCGCGTCCCGCGCCCAAGATCATCGCCGCGGTGCCGATGCTGTCGGCAACGATCTCCGAGACATAGCCCGCTTCCTTCGCTTTCACCTCGATACGGTATGCGGAAGTCGGCAGCTTGGACGGGTCGTCTACGATCGACGCGTCTCCTCCCTGCGCGGCAATGAATGCTTTAAACGTCTCCAATGCCCGGCCGCTGGAAATCGCTTCCTCCAGCTTGCTCCGCGCTTCGCTCACACTAGCAGCCTGCTTTGCCAAATATACCATATGACTGCCAAGCGTCAAGCATAGTTCGTGCAAATCTTCGGGACCTTCCCCGCGCAGCGTATCGATCGCTTCCTTCACTTCGAGCGCATTGCCGATCGCAAAGCCGAGCGGCTGATTCATATCGGAAATGACCGCCATCGTATTACGTCCCACGTTGTTGCCGATGTCCACCATCGCCTTCGCCAGCGCCTTGGCGCTGTCCAAGTCTTTCATAAACGCACCGGCGCCCACTTTGACATCCAGTACGATGGCATCGGAACCGGAGGCGATCTTTTTACTCATGATCGAGCTGGCCATCAGCGGAATCGAATTGACCGTCCCGGTCACATCGCGAAGCGCATAAATCTTTTTGTCCGCCGGGGTCAGGTTTCCGGTCGGCCCAGTCACCGCAACTTTCACTTCGTTCACTTGCTTGATAAACTGCTCGCTGCTGATTTCGGCCTGGAATCCCGGAATCGCTTCGAACTTGTCCACCGTGCCGCCGGTATGGCCGAGTCCGCGCCCGGACAGCTTTGCTACGGGAACGCCTACCGCAGCGACGAGCGGCGCAAGAACGATCGTCGTCGTATCGCCGACGCCTCCGGTGCTGTGCTTGTCCACTTTAATGCCTTCGATAGCGGACAGATCGATCGTATCTCCCGACGCCACCATAGCCATCGTCATATTCGCCGTCTCCATCGGGGTCATGCCGCGGAAGAAGGCCGCCATCAGAAACGAGGACATCTGGTAATCCGGGATCGTTCCGTTCGTATAGCCTTGCACGATGAAATCAATTTCCGTCTTGCTAAGCTCGTGATCGTCACGCTTGCGGGCAATCAAATCAACCATTCTCATGTTTCTCGTCTCCCCGTGTTTAGTATAGTCATCGAATATTTTATAGGAACAGCCCGATGAGCGTGGCCGACAAAATCGAGGCCAGCGTCGAGCCGAGCAGCAGCTTTAAGCCGAACTGCGCGACCTCGTCTCCCCGCTTGTCGTTCAGCGCTTTCACCGCGCCGGTGATAATGCCGATGGAGCTGAAATTTGCAAAGCTGACCAGGAACACCGAGACAATCCCGGCCGTACGGACCGACAAACCCGAAGCGATATCCTTGAAGCTGAGCATCGCAACGAATTCGTTGGTCACAAGCTTCGTCGCCATGATGCCTCCCGCCTGCACGGCTTCGCTCCATGGAATGCCCATTACGAACGCAACCGGTGCGAAAATATACCCCAGCACGGATTGGAACGAAATGTGGAAGATCAGATCGAATACGTAGTTGATCATATTCATCAAAGCGATAAAACCGATGAGCATCGCGCCCACGATAATCGCCACTTTGAAGCCGTCCATGATGCTTTCACTGATCATCTGGAAGAACGATTCCTTCGGATGATGCTCCTCGTCGGCCACTACCGTCGCTTTTTCTTCCTCCGGATCGAGCTTGTACGGGTTAATAATGTTGGCGACAATCAGCGCTGAGAAAATGTTCAGCACGATGGCGACCACGACGTACTTCGGTTCAAGCATCGTCATGAATGCTCCGACGATCGAGATGCTGACCGCGCTCATCGCCGATGTGCAAAGCGTGTACAGCCGCTGCTTCGTGACCTGGTTGAGCTGCTTCTTCGTCGTCAGGAAAACTTCCGATTGACCGAGCAGTGCGGCGGAAACCGCCACATAGTTTTCCAGCCGGCCCATGCCGTTCAATTTGCTGAGCGCCAGCCCTACATATTTGATGACGAACGGCAGCACCTTCACATAGTTCAGGATGCCGATCAGAATCGAAATAAATATGATTGGCAGCAGCACGTTGATGAAAAAGGTGGAAGCGCCCTGATTTTCCAAGCCGCCGAACACGAAGTTGACGCCGCCTACCCCGAATTCCATCAGCTTGTTGAACAATTGGGAGACGAATGTGATCAGTTCCAGACCGATCTTCGTATTCAATATGATGAAGCTCAGCACAATTTGCGTAACGAGCATAGCCAGAATCGGTCTGCTGCGAATTCCTTTCCGGTTGTTGCTGAACAAATACCCCACTGCAAACACCAGCAGCAATCCGGTCACTACAAATAAAAATTTCATTGGAATTCCTCCAGCCTCGTCTAATTTGGCACGTAAAGAGAAATTAATTGTTGTTTGAAAGCGTTAGCAATCAATGCAAAAAAACTTCAACATCGAACACGAAGATGGAACAACGGGTCTGTACGATGCTGCCATTTTTAGCATTTCCTTTGCCATGAAGTTTTTATGTGCTTTAAATCCGATTTGTTTCGAAGCGGCTTCGACTACAATTTAACTATAACAAGCGTTTGAACAAATGTAAACATATTAATGAACCTCTGTTCTTTCCAACAAAGCAATTTTGAACAGATTGTGGAATAACTTTGTGATTCTTATTGTTAGCTTCCTGATTACGGTTCCAAATCCCCTGCTTCTCGATCATTTGTATGGTTTATCATTCACATTCGTTCTTCGATTAGAAGAAAAGAAACCATCCAAGCTTATGCCCGGACGGTTCCTTACCCCTTTAGCGGGATATCGAATCTGATCAATTGCGTTATCCTTCTTGCTCCAGCAATATTTTGGCCGTATATTGATCTGTTACCAGCACATTGGCATACTGCGCTTTCAATGCGCCGCGGATGCCTTCGACTTTTTTCAAGCCGCCTGCGATGAGAATCGACTGGTCTTTTGTCTTGAGCTCGTGCAGCTCAATCCCAATCGTGCGGGCATTCAGCGTCTCGTTGCAAATGGCGCCGTTCTTATCGAAGAACCGGGAAGCGATATCCCCTACCGCATGGTCGGCGATCAGCTGCATATCCTGCTCCGTGAAATAGCCGAGCTGGAACAGCAGCGAACCCGTCCTTGGCACGCCTACCGTGAACAAAGCGATATTCGCCTGCTTTCCCATGTCAAGCAGCTTCCGGATATGGCGGTCCGCCTCAATCGCCTGCTTCACCACCACGTGGTCGACGATGGCCGGCAGCGGCAGCTGGTAAGGCGTCGCATCGAATGCCATCCCGAACAAATGAAGCGTTTCCGAGGCGTAGGTCTTCTTCTCGGAATGGCTGACGCCGCCTTTCAGCTGGACGATTCGGACGTCCTTCAGCGCTTTATGCTCCAGATGCGTCGCCACCTGGTAAATGGTCGTCCCCCAGATGGTGCCGATAATGTCGCCGTCCTGGACGATTTCCCTCAAATAATCCGCCGTCAGCTTGCCCAAATACTGCTTGATCACATGATCCTCGAACAACGGGATGGACGCAACCAGCGCCCGCTTCAGTCCGAACTTCTCTTCCAACTGCTCGCTCAAAATTTTGCGGTCCTCGGTCGGGTCCGAGATGCGAATCTCGACGATTCCTTCCTCTTTGGCCTGCTGCAGCAGACGGGAGACGGTCGGCCGGGAAACCTCCAGCTTGTTCGCGATATCCTGTTGGCTATAATCCAGCAAATAGTATAGCTTGGCGGCCTCGATCATTTTTTTCAGCTTCACTTGTTCCATAAAGCCCCCGATCTCCATCCCTGAACACTTTACCATGTATTGTGACACAAATGTCCGCCGCACCGCAAGCGTTTAGCTCGAAAATGCGGTACGGTCCTTTCCTCCGTTCAAGGTATGGTATAATAACCCTACCCTATCACCACAAGCAAAAAAGGAGGCGCGGCCCCTTGGCTATCAAAAGTGAAACGGAGCTGTACGCCCCCGTTAAAGCCCACTTGGAGCAGCTTGGGTACACCGTGCGCGGCGAGGTGCGTCATTGCGATCTGGTCGCCATCCGCGGAGAGGAGCCTCCGGTCATCGTCGAACTGAAAAAAAGCTTCTCGGTCCCGCTCCTGCTGCAAGCGATCGACCGTCTGCGGATCAGTCGTTTCGTATACGTCGCATTCGAACGGCCGGCCAAAGGACGCGCCCCGCATGGCGCCAGTTGGCCGGAGCTCCGCAGACTGTGCGGCATGCTCGGCCTCGGCATGATCGTCGTGCAGTTCTATAAAACGCGCAAGCCACGGGTCGAGGTCGAATGTCATCCGCCGGACGGGTCCGGGCTCGCGATGCCGTTCAAAATGCCCAGACATAACAAATATGCGGCCGGCAAGCTGATGCGGGAATTTCAGGAACGCCGGGCCGATTATAACGTCGGCGGCAGCACCAAGCGAAAGCTCGTCACCGCTTACCGCGAAAAGTCGCTTCATCTCGCGGCGCTGCTGCACACCCATGGCCCCATGAGCCCCAAACAGTTGCGCGACCTGACAGGCAATGCCCAAGCCGCAGGCATGCTCCAGAAAAACGTATACCTGTGGTTCGAACGCGTAGCCCGCGGCGTATACAAGCTCACCCCGCAAGGAGAAGCGGCGCTGCAAACTTTTGCCCACGTCGTAGAGGCTTACATCCCGGCCGCAGGGGCGGAAGCGCAGCCCAAAAACATGGAAGCGGCGGCGGATACCGCCGAAGCCCCCCAAGTCCATGTCCTGCAAAATGCATAAATCGTTCGGGCAGCGGGTATGTATAGAGTGATAGACTACCGTGCAGAAAGGACGTGCGCCATGAAACCGTTCGTTCGGGTTCTCTTCGCGTTATGTCTTGCTGTGCTTGCGTCGACATTGTCACTTTTCACCCCTGCCCTATCACTGCCTGCGCAAGCCGCTTCTTCCATTCGCATTCCCGTGCTCAACTACCACAGCATTACCGTCGATCCCGGCAACCGGGCGACCATCGCACCGGACAAATTCGAAGCGCAGATGCGCTACTTGGCTGACGAAGGCTACACGACGCTCACGCTCCAGCAATTCACCGATATCCTCGAAGGCAAACAAAAACCGCCGGAAAGACCGATCCTGCTCACGTTTGACGACGGCTATGCAGACAACTACGAACACGCTTATCCGCTGCTCAAAAAGTTGAAATTTCACGCCACATTATTTATGGTCCCGGGGTTTGTAGGCGACGGTTATTATTTGGATTGGGAGCAGGTCAAAACGATGAAAGAGGCCGGTTGGAACATTCAGCCGCACAGCATGAGCCACCTGCACTTGCCGAAGCTGAATGCCAAGAAGCAAGCGTATGAAATGACCGAATCCAAGCGGCTGATCGAGAAACAGCTCGGCACAACGGCCGATATTTTTTGTTATCCGTATGGCGAGTCCAACCGGACAACCTTGAATTTGTTAAAAGAGAATAAATTTCGATATGCGTTCACCATCGATCAGGGGTGGGCTTCGTCCGATCAGGACCGGCTCAAGTTAAAACGTCTGTTCGTCAACGGAGAAGCATCGATGAAAGCCTGGAAGCAACTGCTGGAGCCGTCCAAATCTTGACTTCCCCTTCCATGACCGGGAAGCAAACGCAAGGGACCAGAGCGATCCCCTAAATGGAAACGGCTTTGGTCCCTCTACTTATGCGCCGTGACTTAAACGAAGACCGCGGTGTTCGCTTTCCTCTTTAACAGCTCTTTATGAATCCATATCGCCGCCTGCGAGCCCTCGCCCATCGCGATCGTGACCTGCTCCGAGTGTACTCCGATATCCCCCGCCGCCCAGACGCCGGGAACGTTCGTCATCTTGGTGCGTGGATCGGTGACGATATGACGGTTCTCCAGCCGTTCGATACCGAGCGCCGCCGTCCATCCGGTGTGCACTTCGTTGCCGCCAAAAGCGATAAAGCCGCGCTCTCCCTCGATCGTCCGGCCATCCGACAAACGTGCGCCGTCGAACCGGGCATCCGGTCCTCCGATCACCTCGGCAATTTCCGCTTCAACATGCGTTATGCCCGCTTCCATCAGCTTGTCCGCATACCCGCTGCCCACCGCTTGCCGTTCGTGATTAACGTAAATAATCCGGTCGGTCCAATAGCGCAGAGCAAGCGCCATTCCCGCTCCCGTATCGCCCGATCCCATCACTACGGTCAGCTTCCCGGAGACTTCGTAGCCGTCGCAGTCAGGACACACGTAAATACTGATACCAAGCCGTTCTTCCAGCCCGGGCAGTGGCGGGAAGCGGTCCAGTACGCCGGTTGCCGCAAGCAGCGTCTCGGTGTGGACGGCTCCGCCCCCATCGGCAAGCGCGATTCGAAATCCGCTGCCGTTCTTTGCCGCCGCTACAGCCTCATCGCGGCGAAATTCCACCCCGAGCTGCTCGGCATGCTGCCGTCCGAGATTGCGAAGCTCTTGGCCGGAGACTCCATCGGGCCAACCGAGCACGTTGTGGTAGCTGCGGCACAGCGTTGAGCGTCCTCGCCCTTTGTCGATCACCAGCACGCGATGCCGGTATCGTCCAAGCTGAATGGCCGCCTGCAAGCCAGCGATGCCCCCTCCGACGACGATGCAATCGTACATGATCTACGCCCCTTTGTTATTCGTTACCTTAGCATCCCCCCGCTGTCCAAGATTCCATTCCATCCGTTTCCTAAGGAGTATGAAAAAAGCTTCCTCTTCAATCAAGAGGAAGCTGAGGTCATATTTTTATTAGGTTTTCCTTTCAATCCTGTTTCGGATCAAACCGTATAGTTGATAACCCGTTGTACTGGCCAAGACAATGAATAGGGGCATAACCGAAAAATTATATCGATATTCAGGTACGAAAGCTAAGCGGATCAATGACATTGTAATAATCACAGCTGCAAGCATTATTTTTTGTTCTTTCCATCGAAGGAACGAAATCAGGATCGCTGCTGCTCCAAACCAGACAATAGCATCATGTAGCATATCTGACAACGGAATAACGTTGTATAACGGTGCATGGCCCCCTCCATAATACATTTGGGAATACAGATATTCCAACTTTCCAAATGTATACCACCATAGGAAAAGGCCCGGATATTGGGTAAAACCGACAATTAGCCGTTCCTTTGTAATTTCCATTTCGGTTTTTCCAGTACGATCGACCATGTTATCTTCGTAATTATTATATGGGAATGTTCCAGCCATAAGTGGATTTGTTTGAGTAGCGAGCGGAATGAATTCATGCAACGTTACGGCATTGCGAATCCACCAAGGTGAAAGTACCAACACAATTCCGAGCAAACTCCATAATAACATGATCCCGACTCGTCGATCTCGTTGCTGCCACCACCTTATTGCATAGAGTACGAAAATAACGGGTAAAAACTCGGGGCGTACCAATACAGTAAGACCCATTAAAATACCTGAAATAAGTGAATGACGCCGAGAAGATGAATCAAATGCGTAAAGCTGCCAAAGTATATATCCCATAAAAAAGAAAGTGCCAAGAACTTCAGTTAAAACTGCACCGTTTGCCCATATGAAAGGTGGATAAATCGCTGTAACAAATACCGTTAGAAGAGCTACTAACCCGTTTTTTGCCAGCTTTCGTGTTAAGCCATAAATCATTACAAGCGTACACATACTCAGCAATATTTGAACATATCGAGTCAAAGCAAGAGGATTCCAATTCAATTTTTCAGCTATGATGTAATTTAGGGCGACAAAAAGCGGATAACCTGGCGTAACATACGCGTTTGGAGTTGTACTGTTATACCCATAAAATCCCTTTTCGATTAATTGGCGGGCCAACTTAGAATAATTCTCTGCATCTAGTGACATTTCATGTGAAACACTTTGAACAAATTTAACACGAAGATACAAAGCAAGAATTAAAATAAGAGCAAAACACGCCCAATGAATGATCCGTTTATAACTCATAGAATTTTTATCCTGTCTCATTAAATCCTCCATTTTGGCTTCTTTTTATAATAATTAACTCAAGCAGCCACTTCATCAATATATTGTTGCTCCTTTCTTCTGCTGTAATCCAGTATAATTACGAAATGTTACGGCATGTTAGCCGGACGATTACGGAACCCTTAAATGATTCTTAATGAAAATTAAGCAAACCGCAAATAAAAAAGACCGATTAACGGTCTTTTTTTATTTGCGGTTCTTGTGAGGAAACTTGATATAGAGGAAGTCTGGTTTCAAATGCGGTTTCTCTCCGGTCACTGCGTACGGATATGCGTCCTCCGTGAAGTTCAATAATACTTTTGGTGATGGCCAGTCCCAATCCGGTTCCACCGTTTTGCGAAGACCGGGATTTGTCCGCGCGGTAAAACCGTTCGAATACATAAGGCAAGTCCCTTTCCGGAATGGCTTCCCCGTAATTGATGATTTCTACGACAGCCTCGCCGCCCGTACTGCCGATCCGAATATCGATGTATTTGCCGCCGCTGCCGTAGCGGATTGCATTGGAAATTATGTTCTCGTAAGCGCGCATCAATTGGCGGCCGTCGGCTTCCACATAGATGCTGTCATCTCCAGAGGCCAACCTGCACGACATACCGGCTTTTTTGAATTGGGGGTTAAATTCCTCCGTCAATTGTTTCAGGAAGCCGATGATGTTCACTTTTTTCATATGAAGCTTGATGCCTTCGTCGCTCAGTGATGTATATTCGAAAAGATGATCGATCAGCTTTTTTAAATTTTTCGTTTTTTCATAGGCGATTTTTGTGTAATACCGAAGTTCCACCTCGTCTTTATAGCGGTCCGTCTCAATCAGCTCCAAATACCCGAGAACCGAGGTGAGCGGAGTGCGCAGATCGTGCGATACCCCGGTGATCAATTCATTTTTGGTTCTTTCGGCCTTTCGTTCTTCTTCAATCGATTTTCGCAGTTTCTTCGTCATCCGGTTGAAATGAACAGCCAAAGCTCCCAGCTCGTCCGAAGATTGGG
Organism: Paenibacillus sp. MZ04-78.2; assembly: GCF_024213375.1. Lineage (GTDB taxonomy): Bacteria > Bacillota > Bacilli > Paenibacillales > NBRC-103111 > Paenibacillus_G. The sequence goes on from NZ_JANAVJ010000008.1 coordinate 105,535, forward strand.
TCGTAATCTCATACGACAAATTTCCTTGCGATATTTCCTGAAGCCCCCGTGTAATCTCCTCCAAATAATCGAACATTTTTCTGCTGAATAGGAAGAAATAAATCAGGAACAGCAGAATGCCGACTGCAACCAGAACGGGCAGGGAGCCGATATGATTGACGACCCATTTGATCGGGGTATCGAACGGCTCCACATCTACCAGCTTAAGCCCCAATCGATAGCCTATAAATGCGGTAACGGAAGCAGAGGCAATACTGAGCGCGAATACAGAAAGAAACTTCCAACGCATGGTGTAGATGAAATTAAACTTCATAGCCAATCCCCGTCCAACGATAGTATTTGCCGCTTATTATTCTATAATATAACCGATTCCCCATACGGTTTTGATATACTGCGGTGAGCTCGGATCTTTTTCGAGTTTTTCCCGGATTTTGCGGATGTGAACCATAATGGTATTGTTCGATTCATAGAAAGGCTCATCCCATACGGATTCGTAAATTTGCTCCATGCTCAGCACGCTGCCGCGGTTTTGGGCAAGTACCTGCAAAATGGCGAATTCGCGCGGCGTCAACCGGATCGGATTATGACCGAGAACCACTTTATGCGTTAACAAATTGATAACGAGGTCATCGATGATAATTTCATTCTCGTTTTTGGCATGGTTCGCATTGAACTGCCTGAACCGGCGAAGCTGCGAATTAACCCGAGCGATCATTTCCAAGGGACTGAACGGCTTGACGACATAATCGTCCGCCCCGATGCTCAGGCCTGTAATTTTATCGATTTCCTGACCTTTCGCGGAAAGCATGATGATCGGCATTTGTTTTTCTTCCCGTATTTTCATGCAGGCTTCAATACCATCCATCCGCGGCATCATCACGTCCAGAATGATTAGATCGACGCTGTGCGTCTGCAAAAGCTCCAAAGCCTCGACGCCGTCGCCTGCGATTAATAAATTATATCCTTCATTTTTTAAGTAAATTTCCAGAAGATTCGTAATCTCCTTCTCGTCGTCAACCAAAAGAATGGTGCCTCTGAACATGGGTCATCCTCCTTGCTCTCAAAACCATGATCTAAAACCATATCATACATCAATTCTCAAGAGGAGGCGAATCCCCACGTTAGTGATTGCGACAATCGGCGCCAAGGGGGTTATCGTGGAACATTTTTCGAAAAGCGTTCACCCAAAGGTGGCTCTTCATCCGCGCGTCGGCTCAGCAGCCAGACCAGCCCGATTTGCAGCGCGGCCGTTGCCGCCAGCACCCAAGGAATTACCTCGCTGCCTGCGACGCTTGTAAGCCAGACAAGCAGGCCGATCGATACGACGCGCCCCCCGTTCAAGAACGTCTCGCGCATCACGACCGACTCGACGCGAAGCTGGCCCTTGAGCGGCAGCACGCCGATCAGGCGGTAGTAGTACGATGTAATCGTGTTGCCCTGCAGCGGCGCGCAGATGGAATAAATGATCATAAAAGCGATTACGGTGCCCAGCGTCAGTTTCCATAAAATGAACGCCGTGCCGATCACGAACCCTATGGTGGAGATGAACATAAAGGCCTTCGCCTTGGATTCGGTGCCGTAACGGGAAATGAACATCCCCGTGCCGATACCGACACTGGCGTACAGTACCCCCAGGTAGCCGACCAAATCTTCCCGTCCGACGATCTGAAAAAGCAAAATGTTCGGCAAAAACAGCATCAATCCCTGAAACAGACCCGTAACCGAAAAAGCGATTAGCGAATAGGTCCATTCCCGGTTTTTGCGCATCAGCAGGCCGACGTATTTCAAATAATACGCTTTATGGTGCGAAGCTTTCATCGGGATCTTGAAGCTGCCGAGCGCTGCCAGCAAAAACATGAGGAACGAGATGCCGAAAACGATCGTGTAGCCCTGCAAGCCCTCGAATTGCCGAATGAGAAATCCGGCCAAGGCCGGTCCGATCAGCCCGCCGAGCGTAAACGTGATCATATTGATCGCGAGAAAACGGATACGGTTGCGGTCCGTTGTCACGTCATACATCAAGGTCAGATAACCCACCCAATAAAACGAACTCGCGATGCCGTTCAGCACGGCAAAGAGCACATAATATTGAACCACCAGCTCCCCGGAGAAGACAACGGACAAATAAAACAGCGCAATCATCGCAATGCCCATCCGGTACGTAACCATGCGGTCCTTGCGCTTGATCATCCAGCCGCCAAGCGCGAATGCCAGCGGCGCCACCGCGTAGTTAATCGCATAGTATGCTCCGTTAATTTCGAGGCTATGGGTCAGCCGCCACAAGTACAGCGTCAAAAAGACACCCGACATCGAAGCTCCGAACTGAAAGCAAAAATGAATAAAGAGCGAGGCGACGGCCTCGGCCGACAGCCTCTTTTCTTCCGGTACCGCCGTCTTCCGCGATTCCGCCCAATGCCTGACCGCTTCTCCGAGTCGTAACCCCATCCGAGCCTGGACCGCCTCTCCCGGCAAACAGGAAGGCCCCTGCCCTCCGTTCGCTCAACATCGATTTTACGACCATTGTATCAGCGAGGACAGCCGTTTGTGAAACCGCAAACAAGCGCGATTGCAAGCGTATCCGGTCAATTTTCGCCAGCAGCGGGAGGAGGCCTCGGTCAACCTCTCGTTATTAGCCTTTTCCCCGTCCCTTGTCGGTTGGATGCACCGCTGTACCGGCCACCGGTTTATTCCAACCGAATTCCAAATCGCTCCGCTATGCCTTGCTTTCCTTCCTGCGTGATTCGCACGGCACGGCTTTGCTCCTCCCGGCGAAACCAATCCATAGCAAGCATCCGCTCAGTCAGCCCTTGCCCGAGTGCACCGGCCAAATGGTGCTCGCGCTCCGTCCAATCGAGACAGCAGCGGGAGAAAGCCCGCCGCTTCTTGCGAAGCTGTGGCAAATCTAAGCCGAAATCCGCAAAAAATGTTTCGCCGGAAGCCGTAATGTGAAGCTGCAAGCCGTCTTTCTGCAAATGTCCTGCCCTTAGCAGCGATTCCGTCATGCGTACCGCAGCTTCCCCTGCCAAATGGTCGTAGCACATCCGGGCGTGGCGCAGCTTTTTCATTTGGTCCGATTGCCGTAACGAGACGACAGGCGCCGGCCCGGCAAACGAAAGCAGTTGCTCGATCATTTCCGCATCGCTCGCCTGTGCGATCCGGTAATACCGGTGCCGGCCGTGCTTTTCTACCGTTACCATTCCGATCTCCGCCATTTTGGCCAAATGGAAGCTGGCGGTTTGCGGCGTAATTCCTGCTGCAGCTGCCAAATCCCCGGCCGGATGGCAGCGGCCGTCCAGCAGATGCAACAGGATGGCCGCCCGGGACGGGTCGCTAATCAGCGAAGCGATGGATGATACATTCCGATTCAGGCTCATCGTAAGCCTCCTTTTCATTGCATTCCACATTTCGATGATAATGGAAACGTCGATGATTTACAATGAGTTAGGAGCAGATATCCTGCATTTCCTATCGGACTATGACAACCATCGGAGGTAATGAAGCATGAACACGAAAGTATCCCCTACGGAAGCAAGCCACTTGAACATTCAGCCAAAAATCTTATACTACGGCATGCCCGTTATTCTCGCTACGACGCTGAACGAAGACGGGACGACCAACATCAGCCCCCTTTCTTCGTCCTGGGCGCTCGGACATTATCTGGTGCTCGGCATGGGCTTTGGCGGCCAAGGCATCGACAACCTGCAGCGGACGCCGGAGCTGGTCGTCAACGTTCCCGACGCCGCCATGTGGCAGCAGGTCGAAAAGCTGGGCGCGCTCACCGGAAAACATCCGGTGCCGGACTACAAAGCGCAGATGGGTTACCGCTACGAGCCGGATAAATTCACCGCAGCCGGGCTTACACCGGCCGATTCGCTGTCCGTTAAACCGCAGCGAATCACGGAATGCCCGCTGCAAATCGAATGCACCGTCAAGAAGATCACGTTCCCGGACTATGCGCCGATGTTTGCCATCGTCGAAACCGAAGCGGTGCAAATCCACGCTCACCCGGATATCGTGAAGAAGACGGGCAGCGATCATATCGACCCTTCCCGCTGGAACCCGCTGATCTACAACTTCCGTCATTACTTCGGGCTCGGCGATCGCCTGGGCAATAATTACCGCGCCGAAATCTAGCGCCAGACATTCCGCCAAAGCACAAAAAAGTCAAGGCACCGCCCGCGAGGGCAGATGCCTTGACTTTTTTACCATCTTATTTCTTCAGGCTATCCCAAGTTTGCTGGAATTCCGTCAGCATTTGATCCTTCGTTTTTTGCTTCGCGACATAGGCCTGCATCGTGGAAGCAAACTTTTTGCTGGACGCTTCGCCGCCCGGGAATTTAAACCAGTTCCAGCTTAACGTTTTGTTTTCTTTGCTGTATTTCATCAGATCGGCAGCGAGTGGTCCGAGAATTTTCTCGTCGCCTTGGATGTTGGTGAAGGCCGGGATGAACTTGAACTCTTCCACCATATACTTTTTACCCATATCCGAAGTCACGAGCCAGTTCAGGAACTTTTTCGCTTCTTCTTTGTTCGGGGAATTTTTATTGATAACCCAGTTGTTCGGCACGCCGACCAGCAGCTTGTCGTTCGCCGCAGCATCGTCGGAAATCGGCATCGGCAGGAAGCCGACCTTCAGGTTCGGGTTCGTTTGCGTCAGCTGCAATTGCGTCCAGTTGCCCTGCTGCGTCATCGCCGCTTTGCCGGTAGCAAACTCGGTCACCTGCGTTTTATAGTCGGTTTGCAGCGGGTTCTTGTTGCCGTACTGGAGCTGCAGATCGAACAGCTTCACCCAATTTTCGAACACCGGGTCGCCTGGAATTTTCGCCGTGCCTTTGTTCAGGCCATTAATGAACGCGTTCGGATCTTTCTGATAAGCGAACGGCAAGTTCACGAAGTGGTTGCCGAGCACCCACCATTCAGCGTAGCCGTCCACGAACGGCGTAACACCTTTGGCTTGCAGCTTCTTCGCCGCGTCTTCAAGCTGCGTCAACGTTTTCGGCAGCTCGGTGATACCGGCTTGGGCGAACAAGTCTTTGTTATACAGGAAGCCGTAGCCTTCCAGGTTAAGCGGCTGGCCGTACAGCTTGCCATCTTTGGTCATTGGCTCTTTGGAGACCGGCACCAGATCCTTCACCCAAGGCTGGTCGGACAAGTCTTCCAAATGCTCAATCCACTTGTCCAAATCGGAAAAGCCGCCGTTGTTGAAAATGTCCGGCTTGTCCCCGGAGTTGAACTTCGCCATCAGCGCCGCGCCGTAGTCTGCACCGCCGCCGACCGTATCGATTTGGATTTTGACGCCCGGGTTTTGTTTCTCGTACTCGGCCTTCAGCTTGGCAAGCGGTTCTGCAATTTCGACCTTGAATTGGAACATTTTCAGGGTAACATTTTTGCCGCCAGCCGCACCGCCTCCGGCGTTCGTTCCGCTTGGCGCTTCCTCTTTCTTCGCGCAGCCCGCGACGAGCGACATCAGCATAACCGCCGCCATGCCGGCGCTCGCAACCTTGTTCATTTTCATAATGTAACCTCCCTTATTTCGTACTGCTGTTTGTCTGTTCGTTTCAAATGTATTGTATAAAATGCCCCGTCTTTCGAACACGTACTATATTGAACGAAAAGGTGGAACATTTTGAACAACCGCTTACATAACCATGCTTATCAGCCTTTGACCGATCCGGCCGTAATCCCTTCGATAATAAACCGCTGCATCGACAGGAAGAAGGCGACCATCGGAATCACGCCGAGTACGAGCGCGGCAAGCGCCATATCCCATTGCTTCGTATATTGGCCGAAGAACGAATAGGTGGCCAGCGGAATCGTCCGCAGGTCCGGGCTGTTCAGCACGAGCAGCGGCAGCAGGAAGTCGTTCCAAATCCACAAGCTGTTGAGCAGTATAACCGTGACGCTCATCGGCTTCAGCAGCGGAAAAATAATTTTCCAGAACACGCCGTAGGGGCTGCAACCGTCTACGGTGGCGGATTCCTCGATTTCCCGGGGAATAGCCTTGATGAAGCCGTGATACAAAAATACGGTCAGCGAAATTCCGAAGCCGAAGTAACAGAAGATCAGTCCGAGCTTGCTGTCCATTAAGCCGACGGAGCTTGCCACCTTGACGAGCGGGATCATGATCGACTGGAACGGGATAACCATCGCCGCCACGAAGGCGAGGAACAGCAGATTGTTGAACTTCGACGGGAACCGCACCAGCCGGTAAGCAGCCATGGAACCGATCACCACAAGCCCCAGGTTGCTGAAAACGGTAATAATCAGCGAGTTCGTAAACACTTTCGGAAAGTTCATGATGTCCCACACTTTGACGTAGTTGTCAAAGTTAAGCGATTTCGGCAGATTCGCCGAATTGACCAGCAGGTCTCCGAACGATTTCATCGAGTTGACGATAACGAAATAGAACGGCACGAGGAAAAGCAGGGCAAGCACAATGGCTAACAGTTCCAGAATGAAGATGCGCAGATTATAACTTTTGGACGTATCCATTACACTTCAACCTCCTTTTTCTTCGTGACGGACACTTGAATGAGCGTAATGAGCGCCACCACGATAAAGAAAATAAAGGCCTTCGCCGTTCCTAAGCCGTAACGGTTGTTGCGGAACGCTTCTTCATAAACATTGAGCGCCACGGATTGCGTCGAGTTGAACGGTCCGCCCTGCGTCAAGGATACGTTCAGATCGTACATTTTGAACGCCCAGGAGATCGTCAGAAACAAGCACACGGTAACCGATGGCATAATCATCGGGATCGTAATGTGGCGCAGCGCCTGCCAGCGGGTGGCCCCGTCGATGGTCGCCGCTTCCGTCAGCTCCTTCGGCACGTTCGCCAAACCGGCGATATAAATGACCATCAAATAACCGGCCGTCTGCCATACGCTGACGATAATGAGTCCCCAGAACGCCGTCGGGGCATCCCCGAGCCACGGAAGCTGGAAGAAGGCGATTTGGGTCAGCTCGCCAATGGTCGAGAACCCTTTGATGAAAATAAATTGCCAGATGAAGCCGAGCAGCAGCCCGCCGATGACATTCGGCAGGAAGAAGACCGTCCGCAGCACGTTCCGCGTTTTGAGCGCCTGGGACAGCAGCAGCGCCAGACCGAAGCCGAGCAGATTCGCCAGCAGGACGTTCGTCATGGTGAACCGCGTCGTAAACCAGAACGCTTTATGGAAATCTTGATCCGCCGTCAGGATCGTTTTGAAATTGTCGAGGCCGATCCATTTGACGTTCGACGTGACCCCGTTCCATTCCGTAAACGAATAAACCATGCTCATCAGAAACGGAACAAGGACAATGAGGCTGAAGAACAGAAAGGCCGGGCCGACAAAGACGAATTGCTGGAGCGTGCCGGATAGCCGCTGTTTCGTTTTCATGGATTTTCCCCCTTTATTTCTTACCATTTGCAGGCCAAGCTGAAAGTATACCCCCAGTATATAAGCCTCAAAAAGCAAAGAACACGCACTCTGGTGACGTATCAGGTGGAATTTATTGACCTCAACTGGTACAATAATGGCGCCGACTTTTGCATGGAGGGAATCGCGATGATCCGTAACAGCATCCGGAATAAACTGATTGTGTTTCTACTTGCGGCCACCATATTGCCGATTTCCACTTCCATCGTCATGACGTACTATTTTACGAAGCAAAATATAACCCGGGAAACGCTCCAGACGAATTCCAACCTGATCTATCAAGGCAAAACGAACATTATTAATTATTTGAACGGCATTCATCAGGCCTCGCTCACGGTGTATAACGATATTGATTTTTATGGAGCGATCGAAGCCGGGGCTTCCGATTACACGAGCCGCAACGAAATCGTCCGGGGCCTCCAGAGCATCGCTAATACCGTGAAGGATATCCAGCAGGTATACTTGTACATCGCCGAAACGGATAAATCGTACCTGTGGACCCAAGGGAACATTTACCGCAACGAAACGAACGAGCCGAAATTCATTCCCCCCGTCAGTTGGACGGAGAATGTCACTTTGGAGCCGACGCACCTGAGCCATTGGTACGGCACGAGCGGCTTCGGCCCGTTGCCTCCGTCTCCCGCGATCAGCCTGCACCGGAAGGTTGTCAATGCCGTGACCATGAAAAACTTCGGCATTTTATCCATAGACTTTAACATGGGCATGCTCTCTTCCATCTGCGAGCAGCTTTATCAACAGGGGGAAGAGCAGCTTTATATTTTGGACAATCAAGGCCGCGTTGTTTACGGCCCTGGGGCGGCCGGAACCCGGATCGACGAGCCTTGGGTGACCCATCTGCTCAGCTTGTCCGAACCGAGCGGAAGCTTCGAATCGGACAGCGACGAATTCAAGGGCATTCAACTGTACGAGCGCATGACGACGCCATATATGGAATGGACGCTCGTCAAGCGGATTCCGTATGACCGGCTGTACAGCAACGCCAGACAGCTGACGGAAATCAACACGCTCATTTTGATCGGGTTCCTTGTGGTGGTCATTTCGGCCACGCTGTACATTTCGTTCCGCTTTACTGCGCCGATCAAAAGGCTGATCGGATATATCGGAAAAATTCAATCCGGTAACATGCAGGTCGATATTCACGTCAAAGGAAACGACGAGTTCGGCATTCTCGCGAATCGCTTCCGCATTATGATGCAGACGATCAACAACTTGATCACGCAGGAGTACAAGCTGGAGCTGGCCAACAAGACGAATCAGTTGAAGGCGCTACAGGCGCAAATTAATCCGCACTTCTTGTACAACTCGCTGCAATCGATCGGAACGCTTGCCTTGCAGCACGATGCGCCGCGGATTTATTCGCTTCTATCGTCGCTGGCCAAGATGATGCGCTACAGCATGAATACCAGCGTTGCCATCGTTCCGTTTGACAGCGAAGTAAAGCATGTCCGTTCCTATATGGAGCTGCAAGTGCAGCGCTTTGAGCATCAATTAACCGTGGAGTACGACATTGACGCAGACACCCTTCAGGTCCCTGTACCCAAGATGATCCTGCAGCCGATTGTGGAAAACTACTTTAAGCATGGATTCGACGCGGGACAAAATACGGGAAAATTGCTGATCGCAAGCCGCGTGGCGGAAGACGGACGCATGGAAGTGACAGTGGCGGACAATGGGAAAGGGATCGCGGAGGAAGAGCTGCAGCGCCTGAAAGCGAAACTCAGTTCGCCATCAGAGCATCTGCAAGAAGAGGACAGCATCGGACTGATCAATGTGGTATCGCGTCTGCGGCTCTATTACAACCATGAAGCGGACATGAGGGTCGAGCATCATAAGCCTTACGGCGTTAAGGTAACGATCCTCATGCCCATGCATATGAAGGAGAACGGGGATATATGAAAGCCATCATCGTCGATGATGAAAAGCACGTGCGGGAAGCAATCAAGCTGCTCGTCCGATGGAGCGACTTCGGCATCGATCAGGTGCTGGAAGCCCAGGACGGGCTGGATGCCGTCCGCCAAATCGAGGAGCATCGGCCGCAGCTCATCTTTACGGACATGATGATGCCCGTCAAGAGCGGTATGGAGCTGATGGAATGGCTGCAAAGCCAATACCCGTCCGGCAAAACAATCGTCATCAGCGGGCACGACGAATTCGAGCTTGTCCGGCATGCGGTTCAATACGGCGGCGTCGATTACATCTTAAAGCCCATCGATCACGAGCAACTGGCTTCCGCGGTGGAGAAAGCGGTATCCGCCATCCGGCGCGAAGAATCGGAGCGCCGCCTGCAGCAGGCGCGCAATATCGAAATGAATCAGCTGAAGCCGGTCTATTGGGACAAAATATTGTCCAACCTGCTGACCGAGCCGAAGCTGTATGCCCAGCACGCCAAAGCCTTGGACGCAGAGTTCGGGCTTGGACCTGCGGTAAAAGAGTGCCGGATCGCCATCTTGAGCCTGGATACGATAAGCCTCAGCTTCAAGGACAAGTTTATGGCCGATTACGAGCTGCTCTTTTTCTCGCTCACGAACATCTGCAACGAGCTGCTGTCCGCGCGCGCGTCCGGAGGCCCCCGGCAAGGCATCGCCTACCGGTATTGGAACAGAGACAGCGAAGCGATCCTGCTGCTTTACGGTGAACTGGACCAGACGCAAGCATTGCTTGAACGCATTCGGGAAGGCATCCGGGACACGTTCCGCAGCTCCTTCGATACGGGCGTCAGCCGGGTGCAGCTGTTTCCCGAAGGACTGACGGCCGCCTATCTTGAAGCCAGGCAGGTGCTTCGCAGACGGAATCTGCTGATCCGGGAGAAGCGCACGCTGATCGCCGGACCCGCAGCGGCGGCGTCAAGCAGCCGGCAGCTTTCTTTTACGGATTACGCCGAACCGATCCGGCTCTCGGTGCAAAGCGGCAGCGAGGAGCAGATCCGCCGCGCGGTCGCCGCGTGGTTCGCGAACGTGCGCAAGCTGGATTGTATCGACATGGAGCAACTGGAACATTGGTGGCATGAGTACAATGTGGTGCGCAGCCGCTGGCAGGCCGAGCTGTTCGAGGGCGACGGGTTCCGCGGCGAGGAGGAGCACAGCGCGTCGTTCGTCGTTCCGCTGGACGAGGAAGGCTTTCTGTCCCTCGACCGCTGGGAGCAGCAGCTCGTCCGCAGCTTTTCCGAGCTCTCGCGGCTGCTGCTGTCGCATCAGCGGCAGGATAGCAACGTTATATTTGAAATTGCCAAATTTATTCAGAATCATTACCATCAGGACATTACGCTGCAGGAAATCGCCAACCATTTTTACTTGAGCCGCGAATATATTTCCCGTAAGTTCAAGCAGGAATTTCATGTGAATTTATCCGATTACATCAGCGGCATCCGCATCGATAAAGCGAAGCTGCTGCTTTTGAACCCGAATCTTCGCATTTCCCAGATCGCAGCCATGGTCGGCTACGACGACGAGAAATATTTCAGCAAAGTGTTCAAGAAGACGGTTGGCGTCTCTCCTAACGAGTACAGGAAGGTGAACCAACCATGAGTGACGGACAGATAATCAACCAGCCGGCCGATGCCGGAGGGCGCCTGCGGCCGCTGGCGACGCAATTCTTGTTTTTCAAGTAATATTCACATATTTAGCGTTTTCTTTTGCCAATCGGTTGGTTATAATATAGGCGGGAGGTGCTGAGTACATGTCAGTCACATTTTGGATCGTGATCCTTGTTTTTCTTATGTTTATCGTCTCGATGCTTACAGCCTCATACAATGATGACAAAACCAAGGGACTTTAATCATACGCTTCCTTCGCCTGCGGGTTGAAAGACTCGGCTTCCGAATCAATCAAGGTAGGTTACAGCACCTGATTGCATTTGCGGCCGACATCTTTCAACCCGTTTTCGCGCTTCGCGGATACATTCTGTATCTATCCCCATAAAAAAAAGAACCCCCGGCTAACGTGTGTCTTCATTCTCCTCCGCAGCTGGCTGCGAAATCTGGCCAAGGGTTATCGGACTGCTGCTGAACTTTTGCCAATCGAGCGGATTGAGCCCAAGCTGCCTCATGATTTCATGGATTTCCAAATGTATAACGTTTTCATTTTCAGTAGTCATTGTGATTCGCTCCATCCGACAAGTCCACCTCTATATAGTTATGTTTTTGTATGAGCTTGACCGAAAAATCTAAAAATCCTTTACACGCATTCTAGCATAGCAAGCGTTACAGAATGGTTACAAAAATTAAAGAATTCATAAATTTTCCTTTTGCTTTATTAAATTTTGGCTAAACATTTGATATAATATCCAAAGACCTAGTCCTGTTAGACTAATTTTAATGAAAACTCAAATCCAACTGGGGGACTTTGGGCTTATGGCATTTTTCATTTCCGCCGATTCTCTGATGTATTACGAACTTTACGAGTGCCCCGCGAAGGGAGCGAAAACTTTGGTTATGATCCACAGCGCCGGATTGAACTCCACCTTCTGGCAGTCCATTGTCCCGCTTCTCGAATGGCGTTATTCCATCCTCTTGTACGATTTAAACGGCCACGGACAAAGCAGTGAAAGACACACGGACATTTCATGGGAGCTGCTGACCGGAGAACTCCATGCTCTGCTGCACTTTCTTAGATTGGAGCGTGTCACCCTGCTGGGTCACGACTTCGGGGCACACCTCGCCATCCAATTCGCATCGGCGTACGGCTCAATGGTTGAAAGCCTCATTCTGATCTCGCCGTTCGCCCACCTTCCGCTTACCTCACTTCATAAAGAATACAAGCTGCGCATCTCCCTCGCCAAGAAACTGGCCCGTCCAACGCTTGGGGAAGCTATGGCGAAGCGCATGTCTGTCAAGCATATGGATACGGTCTTGATGCAGCGAATCGTGCAAGCCTTTGAACGGGTCCATTTCCCCACCTATGTTCAAATGCTGGAACTCGCGACAAAGCCCGTATTTCTAAAAGATTTCCTCGTCCTCCAAAAGCCTTCGCTGCTGCTCTCCGGCGAGCAGGACCCTGTCTTTACGCCGGCGCTGGCCGGTCTGACGCATGCGCAGTTGGAGACGACGGCCTTCTTGGTCGTCCCGGACGCCTCAAGCCTGCTGTTCGTCGATCAGCCGATTTATTCGTCCGACTGGATCGATGCCTTTATCCGCAAGCCGTTTTCCGGACAACGCAATAATGCCATAAACCGCGAGCTGCGGCAGCACGTGCGGCAATTGACCAAACAGGGCTATGAGCATTGGGGCGGCAACCGGATTCGCATCCGCTGCTTGGGCAAGTTCGAGGTCTGCCTGAACGACCGGATCGTGCCGGACGGCTGGAATACCCGGTACGCCAAAAGCCTGATGATCTATCTGGCCTTTCATCCGACCGCTACGCGGGAGCAGCTGTGCGAAGCTCTCTTCCCGGAAGTCGAGCACCCGAATGCGCTGCGGAATTTGCGGGTCTATTTAAGCCACTTCTCCAAACTGCTGGAAACGAATGATACGGAGAAGCCGTGCGTGACCATCGGAAGAGATGTCGTGAAGCTTCATTATCTTGTCGATTGCGATTTAATGGAATTTCTGAACGATCTGCAGCAGGTCGCCGCGGAGCAGGATAACGAGGTGAAGTACGGGCTGTGCGAAGATTTGCTTAGCCGGCTCAGCGGCAAGCTCTTGCCGGGATGTTACGATCCTTTTGCTTTATCGCTGAAAGAAAAAGTCGAGCAGCTATGGGAAGGCATCACCTTATGGGCGGCCGACTATTGCATGCTGACCGAAAGAAGCGGCCAAGCGATTCCATTCCTGCTCAGCGGACTACAGCACGGCATGGCGGACGAAACCTTGTATTATGACCGGTTGATCTCCATTTATCAGCAGAACGGCAACGCCAAAGAGCTGCGCAAATGGGTCCGTAAAAAAAGAAGCAGCTTATCCGCGCCCCCGGCGGAGGAAAAGCTGTAACGCCGCTTCGATAGACGGAAAAGCACGGCCGGCGTCCCTTACGGAACGTTCCGGCCGTGCTTTTCCAGTTGCGGATTATCCCTGCGTGGCTGCGCGAATTACCCTTTCAATAGATGCATCTCGCCCAGACATTCGTTGCAAATGTGTCTTTCCTTAAAATCGGTCACTTGCTCCATCGAGCCGCAAAATACGCAGCGTGGACGATACCTCTCCAGAATGATATGATCACCGCTTACCAATATTTCAACAGGATCGCCTTCGTTCATTTGGTATCTTTTGCGCAGCGACTTCGGAAGTACAATTCTGCCGAGTTGGTCGACTTTTCTTACTACTCCTGCCGGTTTCATCATCAATTCACCTCACTTTCGCACGATTACACTTGCCCTCCATATAGTTCGACGCTGATGTCAAAATTCCTTCCCAAAATTGCGAGTTTTCTCGGTTGATTTCGATAAGAGTCGCATTTTTGCAACGAATAGGCCAAGCTTCAGGACAATTCTGGAAATCCGGTCTGCCGGAGCGCTTCGAACAGAACAATCGCCGCGGCGTTGGACAAGTTCAACGAACGGACGGCGTCCGTCATCGGCAGCCGCATCAACGAATCCGGGTGCTCTGCCAAAATCTCGGGAGCAAGCCCTTTCGTTTCTTTGCCGAATACCAGAAAATCGCCGTCTTGAAATGTCAAATCCGTGTAAACTTTAGACGCCTTGGTCGTAGCAAAAAAGAAACGGCCGTCCTTGTATTTGTCCTTTACTTCCTGAAACGAATCGTGATACTCCAGCTTGACAGCGTGCCAATAGTCCAGTCCGGCCCGCTTGAGGGTCCGGTCGTCCGTGTCGAAGCCGAGCGGACGGACCAAGTGCAGCCAAGTGCCGGTAGCGGCGCACGTTCTGGAGATATTCCCCGTGTTGGCCGGTATTTCCGGCTCTACCAGTACGATATGAAAAGCCATGCTGCTCCTTTTTCCTCCCGAATGCCTTTTTTAATTTTACATACGTTTTACCTGTTCTTAATACGAAGATGATAGTGGCCTGAGATAATGAATTCATCCAAGCGACTACAAAGGAGACTATCCGAAAATGATGAAGAAGAAAATTCTTGTCGTCGACGACGAACCTTCAATTTCGATGCTCATAGAATTCAACCTGAAGCTGGTCGGCTTCGAAGTGCATTGCGTCTACGACGGCGAAGCGGTATTCCAGGCGATTCAGCATTTCCGCCCCGATCTGATCGTGCTCGACCTGATGCTGCCCAAGATGGACGGCATTCAAGTGTGCCGGAAGCTGCGCGGCCAGAACAATCTCGTGCCGATCATTATGCTGACGGCGATGCAGGACTTGTCCGACAAAATCGCAGGGCTCGATAACGGCGCCGACGATTACATGACGAAGCCTTTCAGCCCGCAAGAGCTCATTTCGCGGATTCAAGCGATCCTGCGCCGCATTCAAACTTTGCCTTCCGCAAGCCCGAACACGCCGGTCTCCATCGGGCAGATCGTCATCCAGCCCGATCAGCGGGAAGTGAAGATCAAGGGCAAGCCGATCGAGCTGACGCCCAAAGAATTCGATCTGCTGCTCTTTCTGTGCAAGCACCGCGGCAAAGTGCTCAGCCGCCAGCAGCTGCTGCACGGCGTCTGGGATTATCATTTCCTTGGCGATACGCGGATCGTCGACGTGCATATCAGCCATTTGCGCGACAAAATTGAGACCAACGCGCGCAACCCTGAATATATCGTAACCATTCGCAATGTCGGTTACAAATTGGCCGAGCCTGCCATGAAGGAATCTTACGCCTAATATTCGATACAACGAGCGCCGCCCAAGCTTGCCGCGGCGTTCTTGCCATATTCGCGCCGTACAAAAAGCAGCCTTCGCTCGGCTTCATGCCGTGGCGAAAGCTGCCGGACGGGTTCGATTACCCGTTGCGTTTTTGGAAATCAACCATGAATTCGGCCAGCGCGGCGCAAGCTTCGTAAGGAACCGCATTGTAAGCGGAAGCGCGAATGCCTCCAACGCTGCGGTGACCGGCCAAACCGACGAAGTTGTTCTTCTCCGATTCCTTGACGAAGGCTTTCTCCAGCTCTTCGCTCGGCAGGCGGAACGTAACGTTCATGATCGAGCGGCTGTCCGGGGCGATGTTTCCGGTATAGAATCCGCCCGATGCATCGATGACATCGTAGAGCAGCTTCGTTTTGGCGACGTTCTGCTTCTCCATCGCCTCTACCCCGCCGTTCTCCTTCACCCATTTTAGCATCAGGTTAACGACATAGATCGAATGTACGGGAGGCGTGTTATACAGCGACTGATTTTTGGCATGCGTCGTATAGCGCAGCATGACGGGTACATGCTTCGGCTCTTCCTGGAGCAGATCGTCGCGGATGACCGCAACGGTTACGCCGGCAGGACCGAGGTTTTTTTGCGCCCCCGCATAAATCATCGCGAATTTATGGGCATCGATCGGACGGCTCAAAATGCCGCTGGTCATATCGCCGATCAGCGGAATGTCTCCGGTTTCCGGAATGTCGGACCATTGGGAGCCTTCGATCGTATTGTTCGTTGTCATATGCACGTAAGCGGAGTTCGGATCGATCCGAAGTTCTCCGGCTTTCGGCAGACTTCTCCAGTTCGTTTCTTTATTGGAGGCGGTGATGACCGCTTCCCCGACAATTCGGGCATCCTGATAGGCCTTCTCGGAAAAGCTACCCGTTACGAGGTAGCTCCCGACCTTGCCAGGCTTCAGGAAGTTGAGCGGAATCATTGAAAATTGCATGCTGGCGCCGCCGCCCAAAAATAGTACCTGATAGCCGGACGACAAACCGAGCAGTTCGAGCATCAGCTCTTGGGTTTCACGGTTCAGCGCTTCATATTCCTTGCTGCGGTGGGAGATCTCCGTCAGCGACATGCCGATGCTGTTGTAATCGACGAACGTTTCCTGAGCTTTCTGCAGCACTTCGAGCGGGAGCGCAGCCGGGCCGGGATTGAAGTTGTAAGCGCGCTTGGACATGTTTAAAACCCCTTCGCTTTTCATATGATATGGCTATGATAGCAAAGGTTGCATCGTCGCATCAAGTGTAAGTTTCTTGAACATCCGAAAGGAGAGAAGACTCCAATGGAAGAGAAGACTCCAATGGAATCGTCCGACCGCCTGTTCGTCGCCGTCCCAGCTCCGCCGTCCGTAATTTCCTCCGCCGAGTCCTGGGTCCTGCGACTGAAGGACCAGATCGTCTTCGCCAAATGGGTCCATCCTCAGGATTTGCATCTTACTTTGCAGTTTCTCGGCGACGTTGCGCGGAACCGGATCGATCGAATCGCGCAAGCAGTCGAACAAGCGGCTGTGGGCGCAGCTCCCTTCTCGCTTCATTTTCAAGGCTTGGGAGTATTCGGCAAGCCGAGTGCTCCGTCGGTGCTGTGGGCCGGGGTGCAGGGAGAAGTGGAGAAATTAGGGCAGCTTCAACGCCAGATAGAGGACATGATGACAACGCTGGGGTTCGTAGCGGAAAACCGTCCGTATAAACCGCATTTGACGCTGGCCAGAAAATTTACAGGTCCGGCCGGAAGCCAAGCTGCAATGCTGGACATTGCGCTGCCCGACGAATGGCAGACGCCTTGGCGGGTCAAGGAGACCGCTCTTTATCGCAGCCGCTTGGGCAGCCGTCCGATGTACGAGCGTGTCGCCTCGTTTCCTCTCGGCTGAAAGAACGCGAACAAACGGTGAGCTTGGCAGAGGAAAGGCAGCAGGACATCGTACCCTGAGGCAGGGCCTATTCGTCGGTCTCATCCGGCGGGTCCGTATCTTCGGGCGGAGGATCGGGCTCCTCAATGGTCAAAAACTCCATGGCTTTCATCGGATTTATGCCTAACTGACGCAGCAAATCTCGAATATCGAGCAATATGGTTTTGTCCATAGCTACCTCTCTTCAATGGTTATCCTCAGGGTCTCCTTGTCTATGCTTATGTATTGTAACGGAATGTTCATCTTTTTTGATAGTCTAAAATGGTTATTTTATCGACTCTAAAGTTTTTTTTAGCAGGTCTGTCAAATCACGACAATAAGCGCGCGTATGGATGATTTTGTCACTGGGCCTGGTCGTAAGTCACCGTTTGTCTCATCTTCAGCTGCACGACGATTTTGCGAAGCGACTCTTTGTTCAAGCCGAGCTCGTTCAGCTCCTGAATCAATTGAACCCATTCCTGGTCCAGCATCTCGGGCTTGTCCCCCTGATCGTGCAAAATAAGCGTTTGTACGTTTACGCCGAGTACGGGCGCAAGCTTCCGAAGAAACTGGATGGACGGATTCGATTGCAAGTCCCTTTCGATCGAACTCAAATAAGATTTGGCGACGCCGGCGCGGGCTGCAAGCTCCGTAAGCGACATGCGTTTCTGATGTCGAAGGGACTGAATTCGTGCCCCGATCATGATTAATTCCTCCTTAGTTTTCCCGAAGGCCGAGTTTAATAGTTTTAGTTCTATATTCATACTAATTGTATCATATTTCGATACGCTTTGTATCTGTATTTGAAAAATTTTATTATTTTTTGCCTATTGACCTCAACTTTTTTTTGAAATAGGGTTCTTCACAAACTTTGCTACGTAATGTATAATCTAGTCAAGCTTGAATTCAACAGATTTCGACAAAAGTCACACGGAGATTAGTACATCGGCAATGTTTTGGAGGGAAACGGAAATGGTCAGAATCGGGGACAAAATCGCTCTGCTCCGCGAAAAGCAAGCGCTCACTCAGGAAGAGCTTTCCAGCAAAATCAACATCTCGCGCGCTTCGCTCTCGCATTACGAGAAAAACCGAAGGGAGCCGGACTACGAAACCGTGGTCAAAATTGCAGATTTTTTCAAGGTATCCATCGATTACTTATTGGGAAGAACGAAGGACCCAAGAGTCGTACTGGAGCCGGAAGTACGGGCTTTCGTAGATAGTTTGGAGCTGTCCGACGAAAAGATTATCGACCGATTCTCCTTAACCGTAGACGGCATGAAACTGACTTTTGACGAGGCAAAGCGGTTCATCGCCTTCGTAAGGGCCGAAAGATCGCTCAAATAACGCTTCCAGCTTCCCCTCCTGTCAAGCAAGCAGCCTGGCTCGATCCTCATTTCCATACAATCAGGTATACATGCACCCCGCAATGGCAATAATGGGCAATTGAGCGCTCTGCACGGTTCGCCGCGGATCGATCCTTATTCTGGCTTCATGTGGCTTGGCGATACGGACGGACGCTTGGGTTCTCCTGTACAAGGTTTGGGCACAACGGCATCAAGTATACTCATTGTATCACAAAATAGATACAAATTGTAACTGTTTTTTTGTTTTCTTTTCCATTCGTTAACAAAATATATCCAAAACGGGGAGAACCATCCTTCACAAACGTCGATACGTAATGTATAATTTAATTACTTCCTAACACAGTCTGGGAGCTTGACTCTTCGTTACGGCCGTTCTTTATAGAAAACAAGCCCCGCTGTGACAAGAGAAGCAAACGCATTCAATTGGTCTGGAAAGTTTGCTCCTGAAACGGTTTTCTCCGGATTGTGTTTTAGGTACAACGACTCATCGCAACGATTTGACAGACCTGGAACGAGATATTTCTTCCTATCCGGAGGACTATCGTATACTTAAGATGATCGGGGTGAGAACAGTTGGGGCAAATTGGAAACCGCATCGCTGCATTAAGGGAAAAGCAAGGATTGACGCAAGAAGAGCTTTCCTTCAAACTCGACATTTCCCGCGCCTCCCTCTCTCATTATGAGAAGAACCGCCGGGAACCCGACTACGATACCCTGGTGAAAATCGCCAATCATTTCAAAGTATCGATCGACTATTTGCTTGGTCGCACACAGGACCCGGAAATGGTGCTGGATCAGCAAGTCAGACAATTCGTCGACAGTCTGGAGCTGTCGGATGAACGAATTTTGCAGCATTTTGCGCTTACGATTGACGGAAAGCAGCTCACGCCGGAGGAAGCCAAGCGGTTCATCGCCTTTGTCCGGGCAGAGCGGTCCTTTTAAGCATACAATATCGGAAAAGCTGACCTTGGGCTTGCCCCAAAGGCCAGCTTCTTTGTTTATCCGCCTCTTAAGAGCCTCAAGCACCGGTTAAGGACGTGCTGCTGATCGAACCCGATTTCTTCCGCAGGCGGCAGCCGCTCCGGCTTAAACCACGCAAAAGCGAGCGCCTCGTTCCGCGGCTCGATATCGCCGGCCACCTGCACGACATACGTGAGTCCGATCGCATGTTTTCGGGGATCGATCGCATCGAATCCGCTGACGGGGGCCGCCGATGGGGCATACTGCGCCACATAGAGCGGCCGTCCGTCGTCGACAGGGCTCGTGACGGCCAACCGTTCCCCCAGCGTCTCGCTTAACTGCCGTCGGATGCCGCTTCCGATCGTTTCTCCATAATGCAATCTGCCGCCAACGGTACACCATTTGTTTCCCTGATGGGGCGTTGCCCTCCATATTAACCCGATGCGGAGAAGGGTGTCCGCTTCGTCTAATTCGACAAGAAGCACGTCAGTGCAGACAATGGGAACCAAGGATTGGACCTGCTCCCACATCTGCGGTTCAATCCACGGAGCCAAGTCGCTTCACGCTCATTTCTTCTGTTCAAAATAGGCTTTCACAATATCGAACCAAATCCTGTAGCCGACATTGTTAGGATGAACGTTATCGGCGAGGAAGGCGTTGATGTTCGAATTTACCTCCATCATCCGGCTGTAAATATCGATATAATCCAACTTGTTGGCGGCGGCAAACTCCTCGGATACGGCGACATAGTCTTTGTAATAAGCGCCTGTGCTGTTCTTGGCTTCGCCTTTCTTCGGATTCGGCGATAGCACGATGACCTTGGCCTGCGGCAAGGCCTCTTTGATTTTTTGAAGCATCGACTCCAAGTTCTCCCTCGTTTTCTGGAGCGGAATGGATTGTCCATAATCGTTAAGCACGAACGTTTCAAACAAAATAATGTGCGGCTTGGCCTCGATGACGTTGTTTACATAATTTTGAAGTATGATCATCTCGGTAGAATGGCCGGGAAAACCGTTGGATATCAGCGCCGTATTCCGCAAACCGTCGGTTCCCTGAATGTAACGGATTAGAAGATTGGCCCATTTATACTCCGGGCCGCTGGCTCCGTCCCCATTGGTTACGCTGCTGCCGAAGGTCGCTATTTTCACTTCCCCTTGGGTCAGCGTCATATAATATAAATCGTCGATGACGGATCTGGGATTCCCGTTCGGCTTGTATTTATTAATCTCGGCGATTTTTCTCTCTTCGCGGCGAATCAGTTCTTGTTCCCAAGCCGATCTGGCTTCCTTCGCCTGAATGGCGCTTACGGCTTCCAGATGCTTTTGCCCGTAGTATAAGACCCCGATAATCATCCCGAAGCTGATTACGCTTATGGAGAAAAATTTCGTCGTTATTTTCAACTTATGCCTAGTCTTTCTACCCCCAACCAACACCTTACACCTCCGTTGTGTATCCGAATGCCAAGAAGTGGGCAGGGTGTTCGGAAGGCACCTCTTCGCCTCGTCAGGCTATCCCACAGATACATATTGTAACATAATACGACTTTAAACAAAACATTTCGTATCAATTTAGTTTACGTCGTTCATCCTTCGGTCGTTTGCTCGATCAACTTGCATTTCTCCACATAGTGGCGGACGTCGTGGATGCTAATTCCGGCGCTGCTCGCTTCTCTCGCGAACTGAAGCCATTCCAGGTCGTTTGAGGATAGCTGATAGCCGTAAAGGGGAACGTCATGAATCAAGGCTTCGACCTCCACGTTCAGCACAGCGGCGATCTTGTGCAAAAATTCAATGGACGGATTTTTTTGAATATTTCTCTCCATCGAGCTCAAATAAGATTTGGCCACGCCGGCCCGGTTGGCCAGCTCGGTCAAAGATATACGCTTTTGCTTGCGATAATGCTGAATGCGATTACCAATCATGAAATCACCTTCGTTCGCCCGCTTGGTGGGACGTATGTGATATCTCATTTATGGTTAATCCCGAACCGGAGACGTAATGCAGTCCCCGGCACAGGATATTATTTCGGACCGACGTTAGACCAAGGCCCCCATGACGTTCAATCTCGATTTGGTTGAGTTAATAATTTTTTTGTACTCTTCTTCCAGCACAACGCCGATTTGGCTCCAGTTATAATATTCGGCAACAAATTGTTTGCCCAGCTCTCCCATCTTTTCGCAAAGGTTCGGATTCGAAAGCAGCAATGCCATTTCTTTGGCAAATTGCTCCGCATCGCAGGAAGCCGCTCTTCCCGCTTGATGTGCGACTACCTCTCTCCAAATGTTCACTTTGTCCGAGATCAACACCGGAGTGCCGCAGATGAGCGCTTCGATGACCGAGATGCCAAAATTTTCAGAATACGATGGAAGTACGAAGAGATCCGCTTCCTGCAACACGGCCAGCTTTTGCTGTCCGGTCACCATGCCGGTAAACAGCACCTTATCCGTCAAATGCCGCTCCCTGATCCACTCCTTGACCTTGCTGCCGTAATTCTCGTTATCCGGTCCGGCAATAACCAGATGCGCGTCGGGATGGGCATCCTTTATTTTGGCGAAGGCTTCGATAAGGATGTCCAGCCCTTTTTTGAAATTCAGACGGCTGAAAAACAACACGATTTTTTTACCATCCAGCTCCGGATACAGCTCCCGGAACGTGCCCTTGGGAGGCAGCGTCTTGTATTCCGACAGATCGACCCCGTTCGGAACCACGAATCCTTGACTGTCGAAGGTGTAGGGTTTGGCCAGGACCATTTCCTCTTCCGTTGTGTAATGCAGCGCCGAGGCCCGCTTGATGTTCTGATGTTCGAACAGCCACTCCATCACTCGCTTGCGGCCCCGGTTCCGTTGATAAATATAAGGGTCCAGCGTCCCGTGAGGACGGACAATGTAGGGAACGCCGAACTTCCGGCAGTAATGGCCGCTCACCCAGTTGTGAAACAAGTATAACGAGTGCGTATGCACGATGTCGTAGTTCGGAATGTGCTCTTCGATCGCTTTGGCAAGCCCGAAGGAGGTCCCCCAAAATTTAGGCTGCTGGATCGGAAAATACCGGATTTCTACGCCATCCTTGTACACCGGCTCGTTCAAAGGGACGTCAAGCGTTCCAGGCCCGTCCTGATTCGTCGTGAAGATCGTCACTTGATGTCCCCGTTCGACCAGCGACCGGGTCATTCCCATGATTGCCTTTGCCGGTCCCCCGTATCTTGGCGCCAAATTCGCAATCACGTGCAGGATTTTCATAATCTCCATTCCTTTCCGACTAAACTACAAAAATGTGGGTCTTCGTTTCAGCTTCACCTGCTGAAACGGACTGGGCTTTACGGATCGCGCAACATCTGTATCTTTTGCGCGCCGGCCCGTCAAGTGGATGCCGATGGAACACCATAGGAAGAAGCTGACGGCATTGCCCAGCGTGAACAGAATGCTCTCCGCGAAGGAGTATAACAGCAGAACGATAAAGATGGTCAGCAAAATTTCCAACGAGACGGAACTCTCCCGGATATATTTCTTAAGCAGAAAGTACAGAGCCGACACCGCCATAATCAGAAAGCAGATTAACCCCAGTATGCCGGTATTCAGCAGGACGACCAAATAATAGTTGTCTCTGGAAACGCTCGCTTTCGCCATGCCCTGGCCGAATATATATTCGTTGATCGTTTCGGTGCCGGCCCAAAAGTTTGACCAGATGGTCAGCCGGTTACTGAGAAGTTTATCCACATCGGCGATCAGGCTTTCTATATCGACGAACTGTATGAGGCAGATCACAAATATAAGCAGCATGCACACGCTGATGACCGATGTTCGGATCGACCAATAAAACAGACGGAACACGTACTTGCGGACCAGATACACGGCGAGCAGCAGCACGACGCACAGCAGCGCCGTACGACTGACGCTTAAGTAGATCAAGTACGCGAAGAACGGTACGGTAAGCAGGTACCTCTTCTTTTTCGTCATGCCGTAAATCAGCATCGATACCGCAAAGCCGAAAAAGGCGTACAATCCCATAAAATTGGGGTGGCGGAAATAGCCCAAGTACCGGTTGCGCAAGCTGAACGGGTCCAGGTGAAACGCCTTCGGATCGGACAGCCCGAGCACGACGGCGAGCGCCATGCAGCAAACGATTGTAAAATAGGCGACTTTGACGAAGCTGACGTACTCGATCTGGTGCAGCCGCATATAATTGGGAAGCAAAATCATACTGTAGAAAAAAAGCAGGATATATGTTCCGATCGACATCAGGCTGCTCAATGTCTGTGCGAACGTCGTGCTGTTGGTCAGGCCGATGCACATGACGATGGTCCAGCAATGAAAGACTGCGATCAAGTACTTCATCATCGGCGTGATCGAGACCGGCTGCTTGATCATATGCAGCAGCAGAATCAAGAAGTGGATGAAAATCAAGCCGAATTTGAGCGCATAGATCAAGTCACCTTCAAATTTCATGAAGGAAAGCATATTGCTGGCGATGATCAATATAATCGAAACATGAAACGCTAAGCTTCTCATTATGACACAACCTTTATGCGAGCTTGTGACGCTTATCCTACCGGCTGGACTGTTTTCCGGACAGCGGGTCTCCCCACCGACACGTAATCGATACCGGCCGACTCCGCGGCGGACAGCTTGAAGCAGTTTCTTCCGTCAAACATCGCCGAACGTTTCATCAGTGAACGAAGCATGCGCAAATCGATTTGCTTGAACTCCTCCCAATCGGTCAGCAGGAATACGCCGTCGGCCTCCCGGAGCGCTTCCTCCCACGATGCGGCATACTGCGTGGCCGGATGAAGCCATTGCGGCGCTTTATCCATCGCAATCGGATCGTAAGCGACAACCTCCGCTTCTTCGCTCACCAGCTGTTCGATGACCCGAATGGACGGCGCCTCGCGCATATCGTCGGTATTCGGCTTGAACGCAAGCCCCAGCACGGCAAATCTTAGTCCCTTCAAGCTTCCATAGTACGCTTTGGCCTTCCCGAGGATGCCGGTCTGCTGCTTCCCGTTCACTTTAACGACAGAGCGCAGCAGTTCGAAGTCGTACTGCATATTCCCGGCAATTTGAATCAGCGCATTCGTATCCTTCGGGAAGCACGAGCCTCCGTAACCGATGCCGGCCTTCAGAAATTGATTGCCGATCCGTTTGTCGAGCCCCATCCCTTCGGATACGTTCTCCACGTTTGCGTCAAGCATTTCGCACAAATTCGCGATTTCGTTAATAAAGCTGATTTTCGTAGCCAAAAAAGCATTGGAAGCGTATTTGATCATTTCGGAGCTGCGCCGGTCGGTCATGACGATCGGAATCCCGAGCGGCTCGTGAACCCGGCGGACCGTTTCACCGGCGCTGTCCCGATTGGTCCCGATGACGATCCGGTCCCCATGGAACGTATCGTAAATGGCCGTGCCTTCCCTCAAAAATTCCGGGTTCGATACGACTTCAATCTCATAGTCCGGCGAAATCCGGTCGCGGATCAGCGCTTCCACGTGATCTCCCGTTCCAACAGGTACGGTGCTTTTGATAACGAGGACCGCCTGCTTTTTCAAGTAAGGTATAGAGGATAAAGCGGCGCCTTCCACAAAGGAGATGTCCGCCATCCCGTTCGCTTGGCTCGGCGTCCCGACCGCTATAACGATCACGTCCGCCATCGGAATGGCTTCCTCATACGAATCGGTGAATCTGAGTCGGCCGCCGGTAATATGTTTTTCGAGCAGTTCTTCCAATCCCGGCTCGTAAATCGGCGAAACGAAACGGTTTAATTTCTGAATTTTATCGAGATCCAGATCAAGACCGACAACCTGATGCCCAATTTCCGCATAGCAAACCGAACTGATGAGTCCGACATAACCTGCGCCGATGACAGCAATATTCATAAGTTTTCTCCTCCCGTTTCCGCGGCAGCTCGAAATCAAGCGCCCTCCATCAGATTATCGTCTTTTTTCGGGGAGCCCGAGTACGTCTCAAAATGCTGTTCAATCTCAGCCCATTGGATAAGCAGGCGAGTCGTGTTCTCGGTATGAAGCTCGCGCCCCATATGAACCTCAAGCCACTGCATATCGGTCAGCGCCCTCAAGCTGTGCGGCGCTCCGGCTGGAATGTGCAGCATGTCGCCGGCGCGTACGCGGAAAATTTTTCCATCTAAGGCGAATTGTCCGGCTCCCGATACGATGGTCCAGCATTCGCTGTAATGCTCGTGCGAGTGATAGCTGAGGCATTGTCCTTCCGTCATTTGAACGAGACGGGTCAGTACCTCGGTGCCGTCCTGCTGTTTTTTAAAATCCAGGACTTTATATTCCCCCCATCGCTTCTCTTCGTACATCGGAGGCTGATCCGTATGCTTCAACAGTTCTTTCAGCCGCGGGCTGGAAACTTTGTCTGCAACCAGAATGCCGTCCGGGCTCGCCGCCACAACGATGTCCTTCAAACCGATTACGGTTACGGGCACGTCCAATTCGTTGACCACGTGCGTATTGGAGGAGCGTTCGCAGATTACGGCTTTGCCGATCATGTTCTGGCTCATCTCTTCTGTGAGCGTATTCCAAGTTCCCAGGTCCTTCCAATACCCTTCATACGGAACGACGACCACCCGTTCGGCCTTCTCTACCACTTCGTAATCGAAGCTAATGTTCGGCGTTTTATGATACTGCTTGAGCATCTCCTCGTATTGGATCGGAAGTCCCTTTTCCATCAGCAGGTTGATGACGTAATTGAGCTTGAATGCAAATACGCCGCAATTCCACAGCGCCTGCTGCGCGATCAGGCCTTCGGCTTCGTGCTCGCTCGGCTTTTCCGTGAAGCGGTGAACCGGCCGGTACCAAGCGTCCGCTTGCTCTCTGCCCTGCTTCGGAATGATATAGCCGTATTTGCCGGAAGGATAGGTCGGCTTCACCCCGATTAAAGCGAGGTCCGCCCCCGTTTCCTGAATGCAGCCTTCAAGCCGTTTTATATAATGAAAGAAATCATTTTCTACGTAAGGATCGACCGGCAGGACCGCTACAACCTCGTTTAATCCCGTCCCGACAATCGAATACAGATAGGTTGCCGCCAAGGCAATGGCCGGGAACGTGTCCCGGCGTTCGGGCTCGACGACGATTCTTGCCAAATGGCGAAGCTGCCGCTGCAAAATTTCGGTCTGGCTCTTGCCGGTAGCGACAAGCACATCGTCGGACAAGCCTGCGGATTCGAGCTGCCGCCATACCCGTTGGACCATCGATTCTTTTTCGCCTTTGTCATTTTGAAGAACTTGCAGGAATTGCTTGGATCGCGCATCGTTGGATAAAGGCCACAGCCGTTTGCCGGAACCTCCGGATAACAAAACCAGCTTCATGTTCCCCACTCCTTTTTATCTATGGTTCGAGCCTGCGCACAATCAAATCATGTGCAGCCGCGCTTTTTCCTGAAGCGCTTTTTCCTGAAACCGCTCTTTGACAAACTTGGCCGGCGTGCCGGCGAATACCTGGTTGGCAGGTACGTCCTTGACAACTGTGCTTCGGGCAGCTACTACCCCCATCACTCCTACCGTTACGCCCGGGTAGACGAAGACGTCGCTGGCAATCCAGGCGCCGTCCCGGATAACGATCGGACGGATGAGCAGGCCGAAGGCTTCGTCGGTCATATCGTGGCTTCCCGTGCATAAGTAGCAATGCTGGGAAACGACGCAATGCTCGCCCACTTCGATCCGGTCCAGACTGTAAAATTCGACGTTGTCGCCGATCCAGGAATAATCGCCGATGGATACTTTCCAAGGATACGTAAATTTCGCCGTGGCCCGGACCTGCACGCCCCTTCCGATTCTGGCCCCGAACATTCGGAGCAGGAACCGCCTCCATCCGTACATATTGTGAAGCGAGAAGCGAAACAGCGTCCCCTGCACGAGCCACCACAGCAGCACGACGGCATTGCTTCGGCCGCGGGAATACCAATCCTGATTGTAAAGATCAAGCCGAATCCTATTCTTCATCGCTCGATGACTCCCATTCGAAATAATTAGGCTTTCGCGTTCGTTTGCTGTACGAACGGGACGGACGCTTGATCCGATTTGCGCCGAAGCTCGGCGATCTTGATCTCGACCTGCCAGTAATACACGGAACGTGCAAATGCAAAATGAAATCCGGCAGAGCCGTCCAGAAAGCCCAGTTTAAAGAAATAGGAATGCAGGAAGGCAAAAGCCCATTTCATCGGGAGCGCGTTGAACACTTTTTTCTGCAGCGCCCGCGACGCTTTCTGGGATTCCTGCGGGTTGCTCAGCAGCCCCTTCAGGCGAACCGTCGCTTCCCAGTCCGAATAACGGTTATGCCGGGCAAAATAGTCGAATATCGCATCGTGGTCGAAGTGCAGCATCTTGTGGCGCAGCAGCTCCACCTTGCCGTTAATTTGCGGCTGATAATGCCCCTCCACCTCCCACATGTTGGCTGCGCCCAAATCGTCATAATCGAGAAACCGGCCTTCGTGCCGGTTAAACAGCACGAGCTTGTGCACTTGATGGCCGTGCTTCAGCACCTTGTTCATAAACACGTAGTCATAGCCGACAAAATACCCGTTGTGGGCCGGCGTCTTCTCCATCACAGCGGCAATTTCATCGGAGAGGCCCGACGTCACTTCCTCGTCGGCATCGACATACAGAACCCAATCGTTGCTGAAAGGCAGGTTTTCCAAGGACCACTGCTTTTTCTTGGGATATTTGCCGTCCCAGGTAAAGTTTACGACCTTGGCGTCCAAGCTTTCGGCGATCTCGACGGTTTTATCCGTGCTGTTCGAGTCGACGACGAAAATTTCGTTGAACTGGCTAACGGAACGAATACACTTGGCAATGTTTTTCTCTTCGTTTTTTGTCATAATAATGACCGATACGGGAATGAGCTTAGCCATGCACCTTGATACCACCTTCATGAACGTTTTCTGTTTTTTGAAGCAGCCCCTTGAACGCTACATCCAAATCTTGCATGATGGATTCGATGCTCAGCCGATGTTCAGCATAAATTCTTGCATTGCTGCCGAGCATCGCCCGGCGTTCCCGCTCAATCGACAGCGTGTATACGGCATCCGCCAGCTTCTCCGCCTGCTCGGCCGGAACGGTGATGCCGGCTTGCGATTCCGTTATCACCGCATGGACGGACGTGCCTTCGTCCGCTGTCGCAAGAACCGGTTTCCCGCTGGCCAGCATGCCGGTCAGCTTCGAAGGCATGACCAGATCGGAGGCGCTGCCCTTCTGAATCAGCAGATGAACGTCGGCTGTATTCAGCAGCGCATTAAGCCGTTCTGTCGGCTGGAGAGGAAGAAAATGGATCTTATCCAATTGCCGTTCCTTGGCCTGCCGGACAAGCTCCGCTTTGGCGACGCCGTCTCCGCACATCATAAATTTGATGTGCGGAATCGCTTTTGTACGCTCGGCTGCGTCCAGCACGATTTCGAGGCCCTGCTTCGCCCCCATATTGCCCGAGTACAGGAACACGACGTCGTCCGGAGCAATGCCGAGCTGCTTCCGGTAATCGTTCACCGGTTCAGGAAGCGGATAAATGGCAGACGTATCGACCCAGTTCGGAAAAAACTTTATTTTTTTCTCCGGGACGCCCTTGCTAAGCAATTTCTCCGTCATTTTGGGAGAAATGGATGACACCGCGTCGAATCGTTTCATCAGCCACCGCTCCATGCCGAGCACCGCTTTTTTCAACGCCGGCTTTTGCGGAAGCAATCCTAAATCGAACGCGGCATCGACCTCGAAATCCTGAACATGCAGCCAAGTCTTGGTCCGAAACAGCTTCGAGAGCAGGACGGACGCCGGCGAAATAACCAACGGCGGCTCCACCGCAAGCAGGATATCCGGACGCCTGAGCAGTTGGGCGATTAAGACCGGAAGGCTGGAGACCGCGAACGAGGCCAGGTGAATTAGTCGTTTGACGCCCGAAGCCTTGGCCGGAACCCAGACCGGACACCGCCATACCTTGACGCCCGGGGCCCATTGTTCCTTCGCGTATTTGGCCCCGGAGTAGCCTTCCTTCACTTTCCACTGGGGATAATAAGGCGGAGCAGTAATGACCCGGACGTCATAGCCTTGCCCGGCAAGCCATTCGGCCATTTCCCCGTTGTATTTGCCGATCCCGGTCAGCTCGGGGGCAAAGTTGATGCTGTAGAGCAGGATCTTCACAGGTCTCATCGTTCTCCTCCTTTCTTACGAGGTAGGGGTGGTTTCTACCAAGAGGTTCCCTGCCTCTCCCGTCTGAATGATATGCTGGTATTCGCTTTCGAGCGATTGCCCGATATGGTCCCAGTGATACTGATTCCGGACCATCTCGAGGCCGCTGCGCCCCATCACTTCCCGCTTTCCGGGATCGTCCAGCAGCGCAATGATCTGCTCGGCGACCGAAGCCGTCTCGCACTTGCATACGAGACCCGCCCCATGGGAGACGACTTCCCGCCAAATGTTCACTTTGTCCGAAACGAGCACCGGGGTGCCGCAGACCAGCGCTTCGATGACCGCAATGCCGAAATTTTCGGAGTACGAGGGCAGCACGAATAAATCGGCGTCCTGCAGCACCGCCAGTTTGTCTTGTCCGGTCAGCATCCCGGTGAACAGCACATGGTTCGTCAGGTTCTCCTCCCGGACCCACTGCCGCACCTGCGCCCCGTATTGTTCGTTGTCGGGCCCGCTCAGCACCAGCGCCGCATCCGGATGCGCCTGCAGGACGGAGCGGAACGATTGGATCAGCAAATCCAGTCCTTTTTTGAAATTCAGTCTGCCGAAAAACAGGATCATTTTTTTGCCCGTCAGCTCGGGGTAGCGCGTTCGGAACGCCCCTTTGTCCGGCATGTGGGCAAACTCCGCCAGATCGAGGCCAATCGGAACGACCATTCCCTGTTGATCGAAAGACACCGGCTTGGCAAGATGCATCTCCTCTTCGGTAATGAAATGCAAAGCGGCCGCATTCCGGAAGTTGCGGTTCTCGAACAGCAGCTCCATCAGCCGTTTGCGTCTCCGGTGGCGCTGATAAATGAACGGGTCCAGCGTGCCGTGCGGACAAACGATATAAGGCACTTTGTATTTTCTGCTGTAATAGCCGGCTGCCAGATTGTGGAACAAATATAGCGCGTGAATATGCACAATGTCGTATTTGGGAATATCCCGCTTTAATGCGGCTGCCATCGGCAAGGACGTGCCCCAAAAGCTCGGCTTTTGAACCGGGAAATAGGTAATTCCCACTCCGTTTTTCAGGACAGGTTCACCCAGCGGAACGTCAAGCCGGTCCGGCCCGTCTTGATCGGTTGTAAAAATGCTGACCTGATGACCCAACTTCGCCAACGCTGCCGACATCTCCAAAGTCGCTTTTGCCGGTCCCCCGTACCGGGGAGCCAAGTTGGCAATCACATGAAGAATTTTCATGAATCATCCTCTTTCCCATGGTTTGGATATGTTTCAAGTGACTGTGATCGCATACGACGGTTGGGCCCCACCGCTTTCCTGCATCCGCCGTATGATTCGCACGTCCTGAAAACAAATGCCGACGGAGGACCAGAGGAATATACTTGCCGCATTGCCAAGTGTAAACATCACGCTTTCGGTAAACGAGTACAGCGCAAGCGAAATCATCATGGCGATAATCATCCCCAGCGTCTTCGAGGGCGTTTCGTTAAACTGTTTAAGCAGGCCATAGAAGGTATTCATCAACATGATCACGAACATCGCGAGCCCCAAAAAACCGGTGCTGGTCAGGACGACCAAATAATAGTTATCCATACTTTCGTCGGTTTTGAGCGTTCCCTGCCCGATGATAAAATTCAGAAGGCTTTCGTTTCTTTCCAGAAGGCCGCTCCATATGGAAATCCGGTTGCTTAGCGCTTTATCGACGGCTTCGAGCAGCGTGGCCCGGTCCACAATCGTCAACATTCCGAACAGGAGGCATGCCAGCATCGGGAAAAAGATAAAAGGGTATTTCAGCACCAGCAGCATCCCCGTATACAGAATCCGCTTGAGCATAAAAATCAACAGCATCGCGATGACGGTATATAATGCGGTCCGGCTTCCGCTCATCACAATCAGCGTAAGGTAGAACGGGACCGTCAACAGATACAGCCGGCTGCGGCCTAAGGAGTGCATGATGATGGAAACGACGCTCCCCAGAAACGCATAGAGCCCGAGCGAGTTCGGATGCTGGAAGCAGGCCAAATACCGGTTGCGCAAGCTGTACGGATCAAGATGAAACGATTTCGGATCGCCGAAGCCGGCCACAATCGACACGCCGATCGAAAACAGGATCGCAAAATAAAATATCCGAACAATCTCGGCATAGTTCTTATTTTCGTAGCTGACATAGTTGGGCAGCAGGACGATGGCAAAGCCAAACAGCATGATGTAAGAAAAGATGGTCATGCCCATGGACACGATATCACCGATCGAAGTGCCGTTCGTTAAACCCAGACACATGACGACCACCCAAAGGTAGAAGATGAGCGGCATCATTCGCGAGTACGGAGTCATCCGGATTTTCTTTTTTTGAGTCGCCAGGTAGATCAGAATGAACACGGTGCAACATAAAACAAGCACAAATTTGCCAATGTAAAATACATTAACGGCGTCGAATCTCATGAACGCAAGAACATTACAAGAAACCAGTAAAAACATTAAACTATTAAAGGTTATGTTTCTCACTCGATCCAACCCTTGCTTCCCTTTTCTGATTCTTGGCCATTACGTAGCCGGACAGCTTCCTCGGCAAAAACTTACTTCCCATGTGCAGAGCCGTCTTTAAGCAAAACAGCAATTCATCCGACTTCAGCAATAATGAAACGAAGAGATAGGCAAGACCCGATGCGATAACGATCAAGCCAAGGTCGAGGGCAAGCGCAAAACTGGACTGGACGGTTCGGTCGAACAAATGAAGCTCCAGCAGATGGGACATTCCAAAAATAACGGCGACCATGACCCCCACGGAGACGAGCGATTTCCAAAACGGAAAATGCGCCACTTTGACGCCCGTTTTTTTGTACATTCTTCTTCGCAGGACGTTATATAGAACAAAAAAGCTAACCATCTCGGAAATGGCTGTACTTAAAGCAAGTCCCTTAATCCCGAATATCGGCACGGAGATCGAATTCAGCGTCACGTTGATACCGATCTGCATCGTCGTATTCAGGACCGGCGTCCTTGAATCTTTCATCGCGTAAAACGAGCGCAGAATGAATTCCTTCCAGGACAGGAAAGGCAGCCCGATGGAGTAAAAGCATACGATCGACGCGGTAATCAGCGTCGCCGTTTGGTTGAACGCTCCGCGCTCGTACAGGAATTGCGTAATCGGGATCGCCATGAGCACAAGAATGGCGGCAATCGGAAGCATGAAGAAGGATAATATGCCGAGTCCTTTGCGGATCAGACTCATAAATTCCTCTTCCTTGCCGAGGCCTGCCTTCTCGGACAGCTTCGGAAACAGCACGACCAGAATCGGCATTTGGACGACGCCGACAAACAGGCTGAATATCCGCTGGCCGTATCCCAAAGCGGCCACGCTGCCCACCGCCAGACCGGACGAGAAGAAGCGGTCGACGATGACGTTGATTTGTCCGCCCATGCCGGTAGCGATGGTGGACGGCGCCATGGTGATGATCTTCTTGAAATCTTTATCTTTAAGATTGATGAACCACTTATAGCCCGTCGTTTTAAACACGGGAAGCTGAATCAAAAATTGAGCAGCGACCCCGAGCACATAGCACACCGTAACCCATTCGATTCCGCCCAAAAATCCTGCGGCAAACATCCCGACAATGACAACCGCGTTATTCGGAATGTTGCTTAGAGCGGAATAGCCGAACTTGTTTTGCGATTGAAGCACCGTCGTCGCCCAACCCGCAAGCCCGAGGAATATCGTGACGGGCATCATCATGCGCGTCAGATGGATGGCCAGTTCCGCCTGGTGCCCGGTAAACCCCGGAGCGATCGTATGGATCAGCAGCGGAGCCATGCCATAGCCTACAAGCGTAAAGCCGACCAGCACGATGACGACGACATGCAGCAAGCTTAAGCTGACGTTCCGGAAAGCTTCCACTTTGCGATCCGCATGCAGCACGGAAAGCACGGGAATGCCTGCCGTACCGATCGCCGGACCCAGGAAGCTGAACAAAATGTAAGTCACCGTCTGGGCCATAATAAAGGCATCGACTTCCGGACCTACCCCGAAAAATGCGGCCAACGTCGATTCCCTGACAAAACCGAGCATACGCCCCAGTATGGTTGCCCCGAAAATCCAAATCGCCGGTTTGCTTAATCTCTCGATCGCTTGGCTCGATTGGCCTTCATGTTTTTGTACGGATTCCGACAATATGGTTTCCCCCATAAAGCACCGTTAAGACCGCCTTCGATTTGCGCAGCCTTAACGGCTCGTTAGTAACAACGAAGTCCGGTAAATGGCGGGACGCTCTGACCGTTATGTTCTTGACGATCAGATGACCGACGTGAGGACCTTGTTCTTCATCTCCTGCTCAACGCGGGCCATATCCGCATCCATCATCATATGAATCATGCTGCGGAAACTGACCTCCTGCTGCCAGCCAAGCTTGTTTTTCGCTTTCGTGCAGTCGCCGAGCAGCAAGTCGACTTCGGCCGGACGGAAAAATTTCGGATCAATCACGACGTGATCCTCATAATTCAGATCGACATACGAGAAGGCGATTTCCAGCAGCTCCCGCACCGTATGCATTTCATTCGTCGAGATGACGTAATCGTCCGGCTGCTCTTGCTGCAGCATCAGCCACATCGCTTTGACGTAATCGCCGGCAAATCCCCAATCGCGCTTGGCGTCAAGGTTGCCCATACGCAGCTCGCTCTGCAGCCCCAGCTTGATGCGGGCTACCCCGTCCGTTACTTTGCGGGTGACGAATTCAATGCCGCGTCTTGGCGATTCGTGATTGAACAATATGCCCGAGCAGGCAAACATATCGAAGCTTTCGCGGTAGTTAACCGTAATCCAGTGACCGTACACCTTGGAGACGCCGTACGGGCTGCGCGGATAGAAGGGCGTCGTTTCCTTCTGCGGCGTTTCGACGACCTTGCCGAACATCTCGCTGCTGGACGCTTGGTAGAACCGGGCATCCGGGCCTGCAAGCCGTACGGCCTCCAGCATGTTGGTCACACCGAGCGCGGTAATTTGACCGGTCAGAAGCGGCTGCGGCCAGGACGCCTCGACGAAGGACTGTGCCGCAAGGTTGTACACTTCTTCCGGCTGACTGGCGCGCACGGCCAAAATTAAGGAGGCAAGATCAGTCAAATCGCCCGAAATCCACTCGATTTCGTTGCGGACATGCGCGATATTTTCATAATTCGGAGTGCTGGTCCGGCGGCGAAGGCCGTACACCTTGTATCCTTTTTCCAGCAGCAGTTCCGCAAGATACGACCCGTCTTGGCCGGTTATACCTGTAATTAGAGCTCTCTTCATACGATCCTCCTGTAATTGGCGGCAGTTTTCAGTTGTCCTTGATTTTCCTGGTACCAGGCATACGTTTGGCGCAAGCCTTCCTCCAAGGATATGGTCGCTTTCCAGCCGATTCCGTTTAGTTTGGTTACATCCACAAGCTTTCTGGGAGTGCCGTCCGGCTTCGACGGATCGAAGGTAATTTCCCCCCGGTAGCCGACGGTATCCTTGATTTTCTCCGCCAGCTCCCGGATCGAGATATCTTCGCCGACCCCGACATTGATGATTTCATCGCTTTCGTAATGCTTCATCAGATACACGCACGCATCCGCCAAATCGTCCACATGCAGAAACTCGCGCTTCGGCTGCCCCGTGCCCCAAATTTCCACGTAAGGCGCACCCGTCAGCTTCGCTTCATGGAACTTCCGGATCATCGCCGGCAGCACATGGGAATTTTGCAGATCGAAGTTGTCGTTGGGCCCATATAGATTGGTCGGCATGACCGAAATATACTTGGTGCCGTATTGGCGGTTATACGACTGGCACATTTTGATGCCCGCGATTTTAGCGACTGCATACGGCTCATTGGTCGGCTCCAGTCCGCCGCTGAGCAAATAATCCTCTTTCATCGGCTGCGGCGCGTATTTCGGGTAAATGCAGGTGCTTCCCAAAAACAACAGCCGTTTTACGCCGTAACGATAAGCGGCATCGACAACATTCGTTTGAATCAGCAGATTGTCGCGTATAAAATCGGCCGGGTATTCGTTATTGGCAACAATACCGCCTACCTTGGCGGCGGCCAGAAAGACGACGTCGATTTGCTCTTCTTGAAAGAAGGCGTCTACCTTGCGTGCGTCCCGAAGGTCGAGTTCGACCGATGTTTTGCATACGATATTCTCGTACCCTTCGCTTTGCAGCTTTCTAACGATCGCGGAGCCTGCCAAGCCCCGGTGACCGGCAACATAAATTCTGGACGTGGTTTGCATCGTTGTGGAATTCACCTTCCTGTGGCTAATATGCGTTTTTCGAGCCGAGCAGCATGCTCACCGTTTTTAAAATGATTTTCAGGTCGAGGAGGAAGCTTCGATGTACAATATATTGGATATCCAACTCGATCATTTGTTCGAAGCTCAAGCTGTTCCTGCCGCTAACCTGCCATAACCCCGTACATCCCGGTACCACCTGAAGACGCTTCATATGATAGGAAGAATATTCCTCCACTTCCCTGGGCAGCGGAGGCCGGGGACCCACCAGACTCATATGGCCCTTGAGCACGTTGAACAATTGAGGCAGCTCGTCGATACTCGTTTTGCGAATAAACTTTCCCACTTTCGTGATGCGGGGATCGTGCTTCATTTTAAACATGTGGCCTTCAATCTCGTTTTGACTGAGCAACTGAGGCAGCAGCTCCTCCGCATTGGAAATCATCGAGCGAAATTTATACATTCGAAAATGCTTGCCGTTTTTGCCCACCCTGATCTGATGAAAAAACACAGGGCCCTTCGGGTCCTCCATCTTTATAAGAAGCGCCACGACAACGAATACGGGCAGCAGAACGACAATTCCACAAACGGCGCCAAGAAAATCCAGGATTCGTTTCGCAATTAAGTACGTTTGGCGGGCCTCGTCCAATGAATGGTTCATTGAATCGTCCAAACGGGCCTTCATATCCGAACTCATTGCCTTTCTCCCCTAACCATGCAGACTAATGGCCTTTTCCCGATCTACGATTTCTTGAAGCGCATGAAGCAGCGGAGACCGCAGTTCTTGGTTCATCAAAGCAAAATCGAGCGAAGTAAGAATAAAGCCGAGCTTTTCGCCCACATCGTAACGAACGCCCTCAAAATGATAAGCGAATACTTGCTGAAGCTCATTCAACTTCTGAATGGCGTCCGTCAACTGAATCTCCCCGCCGGAGCCCGCTTCCTGCGCCTCGAGAATATTGAAAATTTCGGGAGTCAGGATATAACGGCCCATGATTGCCAGATTGGAGGGCGCTTTGCCTCTCGGCGGCTTCTCGACGAATTGTCTGACTTTATAAAGTCGTCCCTGCTTATCGATCGGATCGATGATGCCGTAACGGCTCGTTTCCTCTTGGGAAACCGGTTGGACGCCGATCACGGAGCTTTCCGTCTTCTCGTAATACTGAATCATCTGCTTCAAGCAAGGGGTCTCTCCATGCACGATGTCGTCACCGAGCAGCACGGCAAACGGCTCATCGCCAATAAATTTGCGCGCGCACCAAACGGCATGTCCAAGGCCTTTCGCTTCTTTTTGACGAATATAGTGAATGTCGACAATTCGCGAAGGGTGCTGAACCTTCTGCAGCAGCTCAAGCTTCCCTTTCTCAAGCAAGCTGTGCTCAAGCTCGAACGCATTGTCGAAATGATCTTCGATCGCGCGTTTCCCTTTACCCGTTACAATAATGATGTCGGTAATGCCGGATTGTACCGCTTCTTCGACAATATACTGGATTGTCGGCTTATCGACGATCGGAAGCATTTCCTTGGGCATCGCTTTCGTAGCCGGTAAAAAACGCGTACCTAACCCGGCTGCGGGAATAATGGCTTTTCTTACTTTTCTCATAACACTACCTCCCCGAACTCCATATATTTCTACTTCTCATCTCGCAGCCTGAATATTGTGTACAAAGCCTTTACAATCGGCTTGGGCATCTAACCCACCCTCACAACATACCAGCGACGATGTACGTCTAAGGCGCTGCCGCCCACAGTATGCCCGAGTGCCTACAGTGGTAAAGGTGCAGTAGACATTACCTGAAAGCTTTTTCGGTTGTGAGGAACCTTCCCGGGCTGCTTCACGATTATCTGGAAGCCCCGTAATAGGCGTATGTCTCTTCGTTGTTGGTGTTGGGTTTGTTATTTAGAACAACGCCAAGGATTTTGGCATTGACGTGCTGCAAGCGGGATAGCGCCTTATTTGCCCGGTGCCGCTTCACTTTGCCCGACTTTAGGACGAATACGACACCGTCGCATTTGGTCGCTACGATTTGAGCATCCGTAACCGCCAGAACCGGCGGAGAGTCCAATAAGACAACGTCGAACGTTTGAAGAAGATCTTCCAGCAATTGGTCCATTCTTTTGGAAGCGAGCATTTCTGCCGGATTGGGAGGGATCGGACCTGAGGTAAGTACCGTTAAATGCTCGATATGGGTTTCGCTGAGCGCTTGCTTGACATTCAGTTGACCGGCGAGCAGATTGGACAGCCCTTGCCGGTTCGACTTCATGAAATAATGATGCAGAGTCGGATTCCGCATATCCGCATCGATGAGGACGACATTTTTGCCTTCCTGCGCAAAGGTGACGGCGAGATTCGAGATAGTCGTCGATTTTCCTTCGCCCGGTTCGGAGGAAGTCGCCAGAATCGTGCGGATTTGACGGTCGATTTCTGAGAACTGAATGTTCGTTCGCAGCATTCGATAAGATTCGGAAATATAGGATCTGGGATTCTCGTGAGTAATCAGCTTGAGATTATTGGCCGGTGCTGGCATATTCCGTCTCACCTACCTGCTTCATATTTTTATCGAGCCGATGTTTTTTGAAGTTATCTTTCGTCGTTTTGTTGATCGTCACCAGCACCGGCAGCCCGAGGTAGTTGTCCACATCCTGCTCGGTTTTGATCGTGTCGTCCAGATTCTCCAGCAGGAAGGCCAGACCGACGGAAACGACGAAGGATACGACAAACGCAATAATGAGATTAATCAGCGGTTTTGGCCGGACAGGCTCCGGATTCTCGTCGACCTTGGCTTCGTTTAGTATCATCACGTTGTCGACTTTCATAATGAGCGGGATTTGAGCCTTGAATACATCCGCGATTGCATTCACGATGCGGATCGCACGGGCTTGAGAGCCGTCCTCGATACTGACGCTGATCACCTGCGTCTCGTTAACGGAACTCACCTGGACCTTCTTGATCAACTGCTGTGTCGTCAGCCCGAGATCCGGATTCTGATCAAGCACTTTATCCATAATGGCCGGGGATTTGATGATTTCCTTGTATGTATTGACCAGCAACAGGTTCGAACGGACCGAGTCGGGATTCAAGTAATCCTTCTCGCTGGCGATGGTCGATTTGTTGACGATCAATTTGGAATTGGCTAAGTACACTGGTTTGATGACGTAGAAGCTAAGCAGACTCGTTACGACACATGAAATAAGAATAATGACGACGATCATCCGAATTCTTTTTCTTATGACACTGAAGTATTCTTTCAGTTCCAGTTCCATCTATTCTCTCTCCCTGCCACCGCAAACTTTAATAATGGGTTCGTGCTGATCATTAGCAAAAATCGGTTTTATTATCCCCCTTCCATGATGTAATGGCCTACCGTTCTTTACTAAGAACAATTTCAATATTTTGATACAATTCGTATCATTTATGACAATCATTACTCTATGACACTTCATAAAAATTGTCAATCCTTTTTTTGGAAGGATACTCCAGAGGGAAAAGAGGGGAAAATGGAGAGCGGACAAACTGTCCCGGATCGCTGTTTTTTTCAAGAAATCTCCGCTTGGACAGCACTTTACCGACATCCATACGAATTTGCTTCCATTCGCAAGTTTGACCGCTCATCGACGCTCCTTTCATGCTGCGGCAACATGAAGGATGGTTCAACCGATTTATTTATCCCACTCTATGATACATTTTGTAACTTGTCAATAGGCCATTCCATGATCTACAAAACAATATACAGGGACATCTTCAAAAAAATAACCATCGGCGTTTTTTCGGAGCTTCAAAATTTTGAATCGTCATCGAATGAACGACGGCATGGGCATTATCCTGAAAGTACAGCGCCATCGGCTTCCCGTAACGCTGCTCGATCAGCTCGTAAGCTTTGGCCAAATGGTCGATTCCCCGAATCCGGTTATGAGCGTCGGAGGCAATAAACTGTACCATAGATTCCCGGCAAAACAGGAAGCTAAGCTTTTGAATTGTACGTCCATGCTTGCCGAGCAATGAACCGGCGGTTAGTTGAAATAAGGCGCCCAATTCTTTTAACCGCCCGACAATGCGAGGGTTTTGGATGATCCCGACGTTTCGTTCGGGATGAGCAATAACGGGAATCAGGCTGCGCAAGCGAAGTTCGTGGAACAGCTCTTCGATCCGCTCGGGAACGTACTGATGCGGAAATTCCAAAAGAATATACTGGGAGTCGTTCAAGGTGATTAATTTGTTCTGATCCAATTCCTCAAGCAGTTGATCATTAACGCGAATTTCCTGTCCCGGCAAAAGGAGAAGTTCAGATTGCCGTTCCCGTAATAACGCATTCGTCCGGTCCACGCGTTCCCTGATCGCAAACGCCTCGTTCTCATAGTGCCCGTCGGCATGGTGCGGAGTCGCAACGACCGTGCGGATTCCATGCAGTTTGGCCATTTGAGCCATGTCCATCGTATCATCCATAGTCTGGCAGCCGTCATCCAAGCCCGGGAGTATGTGACAATGGAGATCGATCATAAGTTCCTCCGTTACGTTTGATAGTTAATCTGCAGGGCACAGCCGGATAAACGGCTTGTCCGGCTACCTTGCTTTCATTTCTCATCTTCCCATACTCCAGATTTTTAGGTAAAATCAGTCCAATGATACAAATTGTATTGAATATCACAAAATTTTTTTGTATATTTTTAAAATACTATACTTTTTGTATCATTGTAAATAGTTGGAAAACGCTTTCGTCATTTTTTTTTAATTTTTGTCATTTTATTTTAATTTTTGTCATTTTTTCATTTGAGTTGGAGGTACCCTTAATGAAATATGGGGAGCGAATTGCATTACTACGTGAGAAATATTCCATGACGCAAGAGGAGTTATCCTTGAAGCTCGGGATTACTCGCGCCTCTCTGTCGCACTATGAGAATAACCGAAGAGAACCTAGCTACAATACGATCACGGCCATTGCCAACTTCTTCAACGTTTCGATCGATTATATGATCGGCCGGACCGAAAATCCCCATCGGGTATCGGAGCAAGTGCAAGCTGCCCATGAACTCGAGGAAAAGATCAAGCCGTCCGGCGACAAAGTCGTCTAAACGAAAAACTGGTTCATAGGGTACACTTGTTCCTGTAAACTCCATCTTCGTCAGCATATAATGAAAAAACGGAATTGAAGGTGGTGATTTTTTGACTGCGATGTCTAGTATCTACGACGTGAACGATTATGGAGCAGATCCGCAAGGGGTGAGCGACAGTACGACAGCGATTCAAAATGCTATAAATGCAGCCCACAAAGCTAAGGGAGGCACCGTCTACATCCCTGCGGGCACTTACTTGGTCAGCTCGCCGATCGTCATCGAGGAGAACAATGTCGGATTTATCGGTACGGGCTACGGCAGCATTCTCAAAGCCAACGCTTCCCTCGATTTTATGTTGAAAATTACGGGGAATACCGCATTCGGCAACCGCGGGGCTCCGGTAAAGGACTTTTTCTTGAACTGTCAAAGAAAGACGACGAACGGACTGCTGGTCGGTTCCACATCGCAAGGCACGGTCGTTAATCGGTATTTTCGCAACGTCAATGTCAGCTATGCATTAAACTGGGGGCTTGTGATCGATGCGGCGCAGAACAATCTGTTTATGCTAATCGATCTCGAATACAACGGCGGACAACTGAAAATGATTAACGGCGCGGGGAATAATGTTTTTTTGCGGTGCGAATTCAATCAAAGCACCATCATGCCTCATGCCCTGTTCGGTGCGGACGCGAATTATCCGGGGTTTAACCGGAACGACTTTAACAACGTGCCGCAAAATAACCAGTTCGTAGGCTGCATTTTCGAAAGAGGCGGCCCGTATTCCAATAATGTCAAGCTTGAGCTCGGCAAAAACATCTTTTTCGAAAGCTGCGATTTCGCCACTCAGAACTCCACCAACGCAGGCGTGGAAATTTCAGCTCAGGCCGCGTTCACATATTTTAGCGTGTGCCGGTTTAGCGGCTTGGCATCCAATCCTAACGTTGCGATTAACAATGACGGTTTCCGAACTTATGTGCATCAATGTACGTTTGAAAACTACAGCGATGCCGACATTCTCACCTCGAACTATATCCACATTAACCATAATTCGTCCAACAAGGCAAGGGGAGTCCCGCTCATCCGCAATACGGGCGGCAACATCGCGGCCAATATCAAGGACGGTTCGTCTCCCTACTACATTGACGGTGCCGATCCGGCCACCCTTTCCATCTATCCATCCCAATTCGTATACAACGATGATTCCTTATGGTTTCAAAGCAAATCGAACTTGTATAAAGTGTTCTTTAACGACAGCATGTCCGGCTCGGCTGTAACGACCGGAACGAAGCATACCGTCACGTTCAAGCTGCCTTCGAGCGGAAGCTGGCTCGTCGACATTTATGCCGCCAACGGCGACTACAACCACGGACGGGCGGCTACGTTTATTGCCAGATTCCGGGACAACTCCGTCTATGATTTGCAAACCATGAATAAAATGACCTCTTCCGACGCCACCTCCGGCCAGTTGGTTAAAGCTCTGAACGCTACCGTCAATGCGCAGGGAACGGTTACCGTAGCGATTACGACTTCGAACAGCCAAACGGTCAATACAATTTACCGGGGCATCAAGCTGAATTCGTTTTGACGGGCTTGTTTGCGCCCGATCATAAATCGCCTTCCAGCCCGAAAACGGCGATTTATGATCAGGCAAGCTTAATCGGTTTTGAGCACCCTATTATGATTAGGGTCGCCTTCGACACTAACGATCTGATAGGATGGATCGCCAAAGTGAGGGTATTCGATGATCGTTCGGCCGGACAGCTGCATCACCTGCGCACCTTTTTTATAGCTTTCGAAGCAGCATTGCTTGAAATAGTTTTTGTGGCCTTCTTGGATAACGGCGGGTTTACTCTTGAGTCCGCCGGGAAAATTACAGTTTTCGAAATAGTTCAGATTGCCGTCCTTCTCAATCTTGACGATCGATTGACCATCGACACCCAGAACGATATCGCAATCCCGGAACGTGTTTTTGTTCCCTTTTTTGATATAGATGCCGTGAACGGCTTTTCCTCTTTCGATGACCGCTTTCTGAAAGCTGTTGCCCGTCGGGATATTGGCGAAGCCGTTATTGTTGTAGCCCGGCAGCGATGCATTTACATCGAACAAGACTCCGTACTT
The DNA here is from genome assembly GCF_024213375.1 of Paenibacillus sp. MZ04-78.2. Lineage (GTDB taxonomy): Bacteria > Bacillota > Bacilli > Paenibacillales > NBRC-103111 > Paenibacillus_G. The sequence continues at coordinate 148,469 of NZ_JANAVJ010000008.1, forward strand.
GTTGATTTTCTCGATTTCAATCCGCGAGAACATATTGTTGCCCGCTCCGTTGTAAAGCGCCATGCCGATCAATGCGTTCTCAATATGAATACTTTGAAAATTGCAGTTTTGCGTAGCGTCCATTTGAAAAGCCGCACCGTTCACATTAAAGATCTGCACGTCGTAGAAGCTTCGGCCGACCACCACGTTATTCAGCACGATCCCGGCCGTCGCCTTCCATGCTCCGTCCAAAGACAAATCCCGGATGACACCGTACCGATTGCCGAATTGGTTGGAAGAAGAGAGCTCCAGCATGGGAACGGAAGCCGTGCATTTGATTTTGGAGCCGTTTCCTTCACCTATAAGCGAGGAGTACGCAGGTACGTTAATCGTAGAAGAGATGCAATAAGCTCCTATCGGGAAAAACACGCTTTTATTCGCGGCTTCCTTAAGAGCGTTTTGAATCGCAGTCGTATCGTCTGTCTTACCGTCACCTTTAGCCCCGTAGGCTTTCACGTTAACCCATGGCGATACCGGAGCTTCGGCGGCGGTACTGTCAGCCGCTTCCGCATAGGTGCCGCCGAACCTCCCTGCTGTTCCTCCCGCCAGCATTCCAACCCCGATTGCACCCAAAAACTTCATGAACTTCCGTCTGCTCAACTCTCGTGTTGTCTCCATATCTCCGCTCCTTCGAATAGGGTTTCAATGGGAAGGTTGTCCGAAATTTTAGGTGATTTTCTAGAAAACAAAAAAAAGATGCTGTTTGTCCCATTATACTAGTTATCGACAGGATTTTCCAAACTCATAAGTCTTATTATGGATCATTGCCAACGTCTCTATGCAAGCCCCGACCGCAGCTTACATCCCGCCTTCCCGACAATTTCCGCCTTCGTATGGAACGGTCCGGGGATACCCCCAGAACGCTTCCTCTCATCTTAAATCCAAGCGCACAAAAGAAGCTCCCTGCTTTGAGCAAGGAGCTTCTTCGTTCGAATCTATACATAAGGCCGAGGCTTACAGATCGAAGTACAAGGAATACTCGTGCGGATGGATGCGGATCGATACCGCTTTAGCTTCATCACGCTTCAGAGCAACGTAGTTGTCGATGAAGTCTTTGGAGAACACGCCGCCTTCGGTCAGGAACTCATAGTCCGCTTCCAGAGCGTCGAGCGCTTCGTCCAGCGTACCCGGTACGCTGCGGATTTCTTTCCTCTCTTCTTCCGGCAGCTCGTAGATGTTCTTGTCGAGCGGGCCGTAGCCGAGTCTGATCGGATCGATTTTCTTCTTGATACCGTCCAAACCGGCGAGCAGCATCGCTGCGAAGCACAGGTACGGGTTAGCCGTGGAGTCCGGCGTACGGAACTCGATGCGGCAGCCTTTCGGCGTTACGGCAGCAACCGGAATACGCACGGCTGCGGAACGGTTACCCTTGGAGAACGCGAGGTTAACCGGCGCTTCGTAGCCAGGAACAAGACGCTTGAACGAGTTCGTGCTCGGGTTGGTCAAAGCGATCAGCGCCGGAGCATGGTACAGAATACCGCCGATGTAGTGCAGCGCCATTTCGCTCAGGTTCCCGTAACCGCCTTTTTCATAGAACAGCGGAGTATCGCCGTTGAAGATCGATTGGTGAACGTGCATTCCGCTGCCGTTGTCGCCGAACAGCGGCTTCGGCATGAAGGTCGCCACTTTGCCGTATTGACGGGCGGTGTTTTGCACGATGTATTTGTATTTCATCAGATTGTCGGCTGTTTTGGTCAGTGTATCGAAGCGGAAGTTGATTTCGCCTTGGCCTGCAGTAGCCACCTCATGGTGATGGCGCTCGATGCGGAGGCCGGATTCCATCAGCAGACGGCACATTTCGCTGCGGATGTCTTGCTGCGTATCCGTCGGGCCAACCGGCACATAGCCGCCTTTGTGGCCGACTTTGAAGCCCAGGTTGCCGCCTTCTTCCTTGCGGTTCGTGTTCCAGTGCGCTTCTTCGGAATCGACAAAGTACGAGGAAGAGTTTTGCTTGCTTTCGAAGCGAACTTCGTCGAAGATGAAAAATTCGGATTCCGGTGCGAAGAATACAGTCGTACCCACGCCGGTCGTTTGCAAATATTCTTCAGCCTTCTGGGCGATGCTGCGCGGATCGCGATCGTAGCGTGCGCCGTCAGGCGTATGGATGTTGCTCATGATAACCAGTGTCGGATGAGCGGTGAACGGATCAATGTAGCTGGTCTCCGGGTCCGGCATCATGACCATGTCGGACTCTTCAATGCCTCTGAAACCGGGGATGGAAGAACCGTCGAACGCTACGCCGTTTACGAAAGTTTCTTCTTCTACCTCAGATGCTGGTAAAGAAATGTGATGTGCTCTGCCGTTCAGATCGACAAAACGAAAATCTACCCACTCGATGCCTTTTTCCTTGATGGTGTTTAATACGTTTTGTACTGACATTGAATTGCTAACCTCCTAATTTCCGAACATTCTCTTCATTTTGTTCGCTCATTGTTCAAGTTTTCGTTGATCACGGACTTATTATAAATCGTCTTTGCAACAATCGTCAATACTTATGTCAGGTATTTTTTACGATAATGTAAGGTATCCTTACACAGCAAAGATTTTTGTCACACTCTAGACAAATAAAAGGCTTGATTTCCCAAGAAACAGGAGAATCAAGCCTCTTCGCTAAGAAACTTACCTTAAAAATGCGAACTATCGCGCCAGAACCGCTTCTTTCTTCGTATCAAACCGCTTTCCGCACAGCGGCGCCAATTGCTCCAAATCTAACATGAGTTTGGCAAATTGGTCCGGGAACAGCGATTGCACGCCGTCTCCGGTCATCGAGTTGTCGGGGTCCGTATGCATTTCGACGATCAGACCGTGCGCACCGGCCGCGACGGAAGCTTTACACATCGGCTCCACCAGTTCGCGGCGTCCCGTGCCGTGGCTCGGATCGGAAATGACCGGCAAATGGCTGAGCGTCTGCAGCGCTGGAATGGCCGCGAGGTCGAGCGTGTTTCTCGTGTAAGGTTCGAATGTTCGGATTCCGCGTTCGCAGAGCATGACGTTCGGATTGCCGCCCGCCAAAATATATTCCGCCGCATTCAAAAATTCGTCGTACGTCGAACTGAAGCCGCGCTTGAGGAGCACCGGCGTTTGGATCGTGCCGAGCTTGCGGAGCAGATCGAAGTTCTGCATGTTCCGGGTGCCGACCTGCAAAATATCGGCGTACTCGGCGCACACGTCGACGTACTCCGGCGTCATGACTTCCGTGATGGTCAGCAGTCCGTGCTTTTTGCCGGCTTCCGCCATCATCACCAGTCCCTCGACACCGACGCCCTGAAAACTGTAAGGGCCGGTTCTCGGCTTGAAGGCGCCGCCGCGCAGCACTTGAGCGCCAGAGGCTTTGACCAAGCGGGCGATTTCGTCGATTTGCTCCGGCGACTCGACCGCGCAAGGTCCGCCCATAATGACCAGCTCGTCACCGCCGATCGATACGTCGCCCATTCGGATCACCGTGTTGTCCGGATGAAAATCGCGGCTTGCCAGTTTATACGATTTGGAGATTTTGACGACCTGCTCTACACCGGACAACTGGCGAAGCTGCTCGGCCAGCGCCGGGCTCGCTTTGCCGATAATGCCGACGACTGTGCGGTCTACGCCTTTGGACACATGAGCCGTTACCTCGTGCTTCTCGATATGATGAACGATTTCGGCAATACGCTCTTCGGTAATTGTGTTGGATAAAATAACGATCATGACAATCCACGCTCCTCAATGACATGTTCATACTTAGACGCTTCGACGCTTATACGCTTTTAAGCAGTAAAGTAACTATACAACGAGAAGCCGCCCCCCGTCAAGAACGAAGCGAAAGATGATTTCTTTCAGCTTTCGGACCCCGAGGAGAGCAGCATCTGTTCCTTGCGTCTTCTCCGTTTTTCCTTGCGCTTGCCGTCGTACCATTCCAGCAGCCATTTCATCGGGTAAAAGGCGATAAGCCCCAAGACAGCCCCGTCGATAACCCCGCCGACAAGCAGCTTCAAGTTGAATTTGATAAACGTATCGAGCCAATCCGGCAGCATGGACAATAAATGCCCCCGGATGCCGCGCGGAAGCACCCAGCCTCCCACTTGCCGGTTCAGGAAGGACATCGGGATGTAGATCACTTTGCCGAACACGAATCCGAGCAAAGCCGCGGCCATGCTGGCCCGGAATACGTAGACCAAAGGAAAGATAAGAAAAAAAGCAAGCCCCGCCGTAGGCAGGGTAAACATTTCGACAAACAAACCGACAGAGAAGCCGAGCGCGACGATGGCCGGCCCTCCCTTGGCTCTTGTCAGCAGCAAGTACTTGTATTTAAACCAACGCCCTACATTGCGAAGTTGAAAAGGTTTTTTGCCAGTTGTCGTTTTGCCCAAGGTGTGTGTCCCTTTCCTTCCGTCAGCAGTCTACTCCGCGCTTGCTTTTTGCTTGGCGACCGGGATTAAGCGGTTCATATTGACCGTACGCCGCAGCTCCCAGGTCGCGGGATCGGCAGCATCGTATTGTTCCAGATACGCAATGACTTCCTTGGTGATCGGCGTAGGCGTCGAAGCCCCGGAGGTGACGCCCACGCGGCGCACCGGCCTCAGCCACTCGGGGTTCAACTCGGAAAGGTCGGCGATGCGATATGCCTTGACTCCCGCGATCTCCTCCGACACTTGCTCAAGTCGATTCGAATTGTTGCTTCGCGGGTCGCCGACGACGATGACGAGATCGGCATCCTTCGCCTGCTCCGCGACCGCTTCCTGCCTTACTTGGGTGGCAAGGCAAATTTCGTTATGAATCTCCGCATGCGGGAATCTTTCCAGCAGCCGGTTCATGATGTGCTTGATATCCCACTGGCTCATCGTCGTCTGGTTCGTAATCAGGATGCGCTCCGACGCGACGTTAAGCTTGTCGATTTCTTCCGTATTCTCGATCAGATGCACACGGTCCGGCGCGACGCCCACGGCGCCCTCCGGCTCGGGGTGGCCTTTCTTGCCGATGTAGATGATCGTATAGCCCTCGGCCGTCTTCTCGCGGATCAAATCATGCGTCTTCGTCACATCGGGGCACGTCGCGTCCACGACGGTCAAGCCTTTGTCCCGCGCCCGGCGGCGAACCTCCGGCGATACTCCGTGGGCGGTGAAAATGACCGTCCCCTTGTCCACCTGCTCCAAAATCTCCAGACGGTTCGGGCCGTCAAGCGTAATGACGCCTTCTTTTTCAAAATAATCAGTGACATGCGCATTGTGCACGATCATGCCCAATATATATACGGGCTTCGGCAGATCCAAATTTTTGGCGGTCTGCATCGCCAGCGCCATCGCGTCGACGACGCCGTAGCAATAGCCGCGGGGAGATATTTTAATAACGTCCATGCTGCACCTGCCTGTCGAATTTTCACTTATTCTTTCATTATACCTGATTCCTCGGATGGAGGAAATGATCCTCGGCTTGCGCTGCCCGTCTGCTGAATTCGGCTGCAACCGGAAACCAGATAATGAAGGTCGTTCCCTCGTCTTGTCGCGTCTTGACCTCGACGGAGCCCTGATGCTCGTCGATAATCCATTTCGCGATGGACAAGCCCAGCCCCGTTCCGGACTTGCGGCCCCGCGACGGGTCCGCCCGGTAGAACCGTTCGAAAATATGCGGTATCTCGGATTTGTCCATGCCGATGCCCGTATCCTCGATCCGGATGCCGATCTGTTCGCCGTGCCGCAACGTATCAAGCCGGACGTAGCCCTGCTCCGTATACTTGAACGCATTTTCCAGAAAAATGAACAGCAGTTGTCTTAAATAATCTTCGTTGCCGTAGACGTAAATGCCCTTGGCCGCCTTCGTCTGCCCGACGATCCATTCGGCCGTTTTCGGCAGCAGCTGCGCTTTCCGCGCAATCTCATCGAGCAGCGGCTGCAGCTCAACCTCGCCCTTGGTCATCTGGAACCCGGCGTCGGCGCGGGCCAGCGACAGCAGGTCGTTCACGAGCCGCGACATGCGCTCCGCTTCGCCCGAAATATCGTGCATCGCCTCCAGCGTCAGCTCCATCTTCGCATCGTCCTGTTCTCCGGAGGGAAGCGCCGTTTGCTTCCACATTTTTTCCAGTAACTCCATGTTGCCGCGTATCGTCGTCAAAGGGGTCCGCAGCTCGTGCGACGCATCCGACACGAACCGGCGCTGCGCGCCGTATGCCTCTTCCAGCTCGGAATAAGCGTTCTGCAGCCGTCCGAGCATGCCGTTAATCGTCTGCGTCAGTTCGCCGATCTCATCGTTCGGACCGGTGTATTCGATCCGCTTGTCGAGATCGACCCCTTTTTCAATCCGGTTGGTGGCCGCAATGACCTGCTCGATCGGCCGAAGCACCTTGCGCGCGAGAAACCAGCCGATCGAGGCGGCGATCAGCACACTGATCAGCCCGATGACCGTCAAAATCAGACGCAGTTGCGCCAGCAAGCTCTCGTACGGCTCAATCCAGTATGCGGCCTGCATGACACCCAATACGTTGCCGGTGTACTGCTGAACGAGAGGCACATAATAAACCATGAACGAAGAACCCTGAATACTCATTGTCTCGAACTGACACTGGCCGCTCAGAATGCATTGGACCTTTTCTTCGGTCACATCGGGAATTTTGATCCCCGTCTGTTCCGCGTCGGGCAAAGAGATGACCTGCCTCGTACTCAAATTCGTCACCTGGTAAAAAAGGTTGTTTGTCTTCGGCAAATCGCGAATGTTCGGAATCAGAACGTATTCCCCATATATATTTAGCTGGGGCTTGATGCGGGACGCCACGGCCCCTGCTTGCTGCTGCAATTTGGACTCTAAATCATTGTAGTAAAAATAATGCAAAAATAAGTAAAGTCCCAGCCCAAGCAGCAGCAGGGTTGCGGATAATATCGCCGTATACCAAAGGGTCAGGCGCAGGCGAATGGACATGTCAGCTTTCCCCTCTCAGCACATAACCGGCGCCGCGAACGGTCTGAATCATCCGTTTGTGCCCATGCTCCTCCGTTTTCTGCCGCAAGAGAGCGATATAAACCTCAAGCACATTGGATTCTCCACTGTAATCGTAGCCCCAAATTTTCTCCATAATCACGTCCCGCGAAAGCACTCTTCTCGGATTCTGCAAAAACAAGTGCAGCAGCTCGAATTCTTTCGTCGTCAGCTCGATGAGCTGCCCGCCTCGGTACACCTCGCGCGTATCCAGATCCATAAAGGTATCCTGGTACTGCAGCTTGTTGGAAGGCTGCTCCGTTTTGTCCGCCGCCTTGCGGCGCAGCAGAACGCGCACCCGGGCAAGCAGCTCCTCCAGTGCAAACGGCTTCACAAGATAGTCGTCCGCGCCGAGATCAAGCCCTTTCACCCGGTCGGACACTTCGTCCTTGGCCGTCAGCATGAGCACCGGCACGACCGAGCCGCCTTCGCGAATCCGGCGCACGACCTCCCAGCCGTCGAGCTGCGGCATCATGACATCCAGGATGACCGTATCCGGTTCGTTCTCCAGAATTTGCTTTAACCCGTCCATCCCGTGGTTCGCCGTAAATACGGTATACCCTTCGAACGCCAAGCTCCGGCGCAGCATAGATGTAATTTTTTCGTCATCGTCAATGACTAGTATTTTCTCTCTCATAAAATCGTATCCACCCGCCTTTCCTTTCTCCATTGTACCAGAATAATGAGGATTGCAAAAAAAAGAAGCGGAGCTTTCATTGTCGTCCGCTCTGCTTCTTTTTTCAATATTGCTTTACTGTTGCTTCTGCGGGTCGATCGTGTTGCGGTCGCCGATCGTAATGTCAACGTTCTGCTTCTTGCCGTCACGCATGATGCCAAGCGTTACTTTGTCGCCGGCCTTCAATTTCTTGATGGCTGCGATAACTTCTTCTTTCGTTTTGGTTTTCGCTCCGTTCACGTCCGTAATGACGTCGTAAGGACGAATGCCTGCTTTAAAGGCCGGGCTTTTGCGCTCGACTTCGGCAACGATCGCCCCTTCCGTATTTTCAAGCTTGAGCTCCGAGATCCAATCCTTATCGATATCTTGCAATGCCACACCGATGTACGGAAGCGGTTCTTTCGGAATTTTCACATTGTTTTTCAGGTTATCCAGCACCGCAGATATCGTGCTTGTCGGAATCGCGAAGCCGATGCCCTGCGCTTGCGCGTTGATAGCCGTATTGATGCCGATGACTTCGCCGTTGAGGTTCAGCAGCGGGCCGCCGGAGTTCCCCGGGTTGATCGAAGCGTCCGTTTGCAGCAAATGCTTGTATTGGCGCGTTCCGTTTTTATCCCGGATATCGATCGGACGCTCTTTGGCGCTCAGCACCCCGACGGTTACCGTATGATCGAAGCCGTATGGGTTCCCGATGGCCACGACCCAGTCGCCCACGTTCATGCTGTCCGCGTTGCCGATCGGTAGCATCGGGAAATTCTCGCCGTTTTCCGGCTCGATCTTCAGCGCGGCCAAGTCAAGATCGTAGCTGTTGCCCAGCAATTGGGCTTTATACGACTTCTCGCTGCCATTGGTATTTATTTTCACCCAAATTTCATCCGCGCCGTCAATCACGTGTTCGTTGGTCAAAATGTAGCCGGTCTTCTCGAAAATAAAGCCGGTCCCCATCCCGCCGGGCTGCAGTTGACCTTCGTTGCTTTTAGGCTGCTGCTGACTGCCGCCACCGGAATCGTCGCCGAAAAATTGGCGGAAGAACGGGTCGTCGAACAACGGATTGCTGGAGCGCCCGTTGCTTTTCGTCTTGACTTTTGTCTCGATCTTGACGACCGCCGGACTTGCCTGCTGCACGATCCCCGAAATATTCATCGGACGGGCCAAATCGAGCGAAGAAGGCTTCACGTTCCCGTTATTATTGGCTACCTGCGCCGATGCGGGGGAACCCTGATTACTGTTTCCGGCCATCATGCCTTGAGCGCCGGTGAACAGGTTCATTTTGTCCGAAGCGAACATCAGCGTGCCGACCACGAGCACGCCGGCCATAAACGCGACGAACATGCTGCGGAAACCGCTCGACTTCTTCGGCGCCGCGCCGAGCTGCCAATTCCCCATCGGACCTTGCTGCTCCTCCCCGGAGTTAAAGCCGAACGTTCGCAGCGCCTTCGGCGGCGTTACTTCCACCGGAGCGGAGCCTTGACTGTCGCTAACCGTCGTGTCCGAGGTACCGGATTTGTAAGGACCGTAGGAAAAGTAATGAGAGCTTTGCTCGCGGCTCGCCGCCGTTTCCTCCCCTCCGGTTACCTTTCGGTTATCCCCCTCAGACTCGCTATGCTTCAACTCGTCGGTCGGGCGACGAAAAAGATCGTTTACGTTGTTGTTATTATTATTGTTATTGTTGTGATCCATCAGAAAAACCTCCGCTTCATATAAGGCTTCAGGATGATTGCTATTCTTGTCTTGCTGTCATGCCTTTATCTTGCACGGGCAACCTTAAAGAAACCTTAAAGAAAAATAAAATGGAGGTAAAAAGAGAGAGCAACCCCCTAAATCCCCCTTAGTAAGGGGGACCCCAGGAGCTGCGCCCCTGGACCCGCAAGGTTGTCTGGGGAGGGAGTGCGGCACGTTTTTTGTTACTATGGATGAAGGAACGCGTCTATCCGGCGGGCCTCGGCCCGCCGGATACGCTTACATTTTGGTGCGGCAAAGTTCCGCGCAGCCGTGCGCCGCATGGAAGCGAGGACGCACGCTGCCTGCCGTCAGGCCAGGCGCGGGCGGACAGTCGCGGTCCTTGCTCGGCGTACCGCTAGTGCTGGTGCGCCGCATGGAAGCGAGGACGCACGTCGCCTGCCGTCAGGCCAGGCGCGGGCGGACAGTCGCGGTCCTTGCTCGGCGTATCGCTAGTGCTGGTGCGCCGCATGGAAGCGAGGACGCACGCTGCCTGCCGTCAGGCCAGGCGCGGGCGGACAGTCGCGGTCCTTGTACCAGCGATTCCGATTATGGCGACGCTCCCCCTCCCCCGACAACCTTTCGTCGTCCAGGGGGCGAAACCCCTGGGGTCCCCCTTACTAAGGGGGATTTAGGGGGTTGTATATCCCCTTTCGATCTCCCGCAGCAGCGAAGCCGCCTGATCCACCCACTTGTCCTCCACGGTGCCGTCTTTATCGAGCGGCTCCTGAAACTGATCCACTAACGCTCCAAAGGTCCGGACCTGCGCCTCATGATCCAATCCTTCGTTATAGACATGTTTGAGTACGAACGGGGTACCGATTCGGACAAAAGCGTCCGTAGAATCCGTGTCTCCGTCCAGTACGCCGCTCGTGACTTCAAACGGGATGCGCAGCCACACTTTATGTCCCTCATCCAAATAGCGGTCGAAGGAACCGTGCTCATAATCCCAGTTGCCGCCTAATGTGAATTCATGCTCATGCAAATAGCTTCGCACATGTTCAAAAGGCTCTTCCCGCCCTTGCAAAGTCGAGTCTAAAGGAACCATCGGCATCTCCTCCAAAATATGATCGCTGCAACAAAATCACGCTTAGCATGTACCGGGTCAAGTAAAATTATGCCCATCAAGTGGAAAATAAACGCCAACAGGTTCATCGGAACGACCGGCTTTGCTTGTCCGTTTTCATACCCTGGTCTGCAAAGAAAAAAGAAGCCGCTCCTCAAATTTCCGGAACCGCTTCTTTCCTTTACGCTCTTTGTTTTATTTCGAATCAAAAGCGCTGCGCAATCCATCGCCAATGAAGTTGAAGCACATGATCGTCAGAAAGATCATAAAGCCGGGGATGAACGGATACCAAGGCGCATTGTTCAAAATCGTCAAGCTTTGCGCGCTCTGCAGCAAATTCCCCCAGCTCGCGGTAGGCGGCTGAATCCCCAGACCGAGGAAGCTAAGGCTGGACTCCGTCAAAATCATGGTGCCCATCTGCAGCGTTGCGGAGACGATGACCGGGGCGATGGCGTTGGGCAAAATATGCACGAAAATAATCCGGAAATCCGACATGCCGATCGTCCGCGCCGCATCGACGAACTCGCGGTTTTTGACCGAAAGAATTTGCCCTCGTAGCAGTCTCGCTTTGGACATCCAGCCGAATACTACGAACACGACGATAATATTGAATAGGTTCGGCTTCAGGACAGTAACGACCGTGATCAGAACGAAGAAGGTCGGAAAGGCCAGCAAAATATCGACGATCCGCATCAGAAAGCCGTCGACTTTCCCTCCATAATAACCGGCCAGCGAGCCTACGGTAATCCCGATCAACAGGTTAAGGATAACGGAAAAAATCGCGACGGCGAGCGATACCCGGGCGCCGTAAAGCACCCGGCTGAACAAATCCCGCCCTAAATCGTCAGTCCCGAACCAATGCTCGGCGCTTGGCGGCTTCAAGCGGCTCATCAGATCCTGTTCCGCCGGATCATGAAGTGCTATGACGGGCGCAAACAACGCGAGTAGAATAAGTACCCCCATAACCCACAGGCTGACAAAGGCCAGACGGTTAGCCTTGAATCGTTCCCAAGCCCGACGTTTCGGTTTGGCGGCGGCCGCAGGAAGCTGGGCCTTATTCGTAGTTACGGCTTCATTCATGGATTATACCTTCGCCTCGCTTTTGCTGTAGCTAACCCGGGGGTCCAGGATCGCATAAGATAGGTCGGCTAATATGCTGCCGAAGACATAGAGAAAAGCAGTCATTGTCGTAATGGCGAAGATGACCGGATAATCCCGCTGGAAAGCCGCTTCCGTGAACAGCCGGCCGATTCCGGGAATGCTGAAGATCGTCTCGACAATAACGGAGCCCGCGAAGAAGCTGGGCAGCGATAGCCCGAACAGCGTTGCCAGCGGAATCAGTCCGTTGCGCAAGCCGTGTACGGTCAATATCCTCCCATCCCGCAGCCCTTTGGCTTTGGCCGTGCGCATGTAATCCTGATTGATGACCTCCAGCATGCTGGAGCGGACATACCGAATCCAGACCGCCACTTCAGAGCAAGCAATCGTAAACACCGGCAAAATCAGATGAAGCACCCGGTCCCATAAGCCGGACGGCGCATTGATCGTCTGCAGTCCGCCCGACGGCAGCCATCCGAGCTTTACGGCAAAGAACATCATCAACAGAAGGCCGAGCCAAAACCCGGGCAGCGAAATGCCGACGAACGTAATGCCGGATATGAGCTGGTCGAGACGCGAATTCGCTTTAACCGCGCACAAAATGCCGAGTGGAATCGCGATGGCCAAGGCTAGAGCAAAGCTTGTGACCGTCAGCAGCAAGGTATTCGGCAGCCGGTCCCAGATCAATTCCGAGACCGGTTGGTTTTTTTGAAACGAAGTGCCGAAATCCCCTTGCGCCAGGTCGCTGATCCATTTCCAATACTGAATGTATAACGGTTGATCCAAGCCGTAAGCCTTGATCATATTCTCTCTATCGATGGCCTTGATCGTCGGATCGTCAACGTACTGGGAGATCGGACTGCCCGGAGCCATATGGATAATCAGAAAAGAAATGATCGTAATGCCGATCAGAATCGGAATGGCGTTCAGCAAACGCCGAAGGGCATATCGGGCCACCGGATGTCACTTCTTTCATCATAATTTCGATCATAACGATCAATGGATTTTCTTATTTCGTGAAATACCACTTTTCGATTTCCTTCAAGGAGTCGCGCTTCGGATTAAAGCCTTCGAGATTAGCCGGATAAGCCATGGTAGACGTTGGCGAGTAAAAGAACGTATACGGCTGCTCTTCCGCAATTATAGCGTCGATTTTGGCCATCAGCTCTTTCCGTTTATTCATATCGAAGGTTTTCAAATCCTCGTCGATCAGCTTGTCGACCTCGGGATTTTTATAAGAAATATAGTTCGATCCCGTCTCAATCGCCGTGGAATGCCAAATGCCTTGCGGGTTCGGGTCTCCCGAAATGCTCCAGCCATGGAATAGAGCGACGAAGTTTTTACCCATCCAGTTTTTCGTAAAAGCAGAACCCTCGACAATTCGAGGCTGAACGCTGATGCCGACTTTTTTCAACTGCTGCTGAATTACGGTCAGCGCCTTCTCGCGAACCTTGTTCCCTTGAATCGTTTGCATTTCAAACTCGAATTTTTGACCGTTTTTGTCCAAAATATTGTCGCCGTCCGTATCTTTCCAGCCTGCATCAGCCAAAATCTTCTTCGCCTTTTCCGGATCGTACGGGAATTTCGGCACATTATCCGTGAACGACCAGTAGGACGGAGACGTTTGGCTGTGTACGAGCTTTCCTTGTCCTTCGACGATGTTGTCTACGATCCCTTGACGGTCGATTGCCATCGTAAGCGCCTGACGCACCGATTTATCCTGGAACAGCGGATTGGTCAAATTCCAGGCTGCAAACATATAGACCCCTGTGCCAATCTCTTTTTGCAGCTTGATTTTGCCCGACGCTTTGGCAAACTGCTCGATAGCTTGCAAATTGTCGGCCGGCACTGCAACGACATTAATTTCACCGGCTTGCAGCTGTGCCATCATGGCATTTGCGTCAGGGATAATCTTCGACGTTATTTTTTCAATGGCCGGCTTGCCGCCGAAATAGCTGTCGTTACGAACGAAGCGCAAATGTTGGCCTTGCTTCCATTCTTCCAGCTTGTACGGGCCTGATCCGACGGGCTTCTTCGCGAAGGTCGATTTTTCCATGTCTTTTACGGCAACATCCTTCAGCAAATGCTGAGGCAAAATATTAAAAGTTAACATATCGATGTATCCGGCATGCGGCTCTTTGAATGTAAATTTAACAGTCGTATCGTCCGTTTTCTCAATCTTCGCCAATTTTTCGAACGTTCCTTTGCGCGGTCCTTTGTAATCCGGATTCATCGGAATGTTGTATGTAAATACGACGTCGTTGGCCGTTACCGGCTTGCCGTCGCTAAATTGGGCATCGTTGCGGATTTTAATCGTCATTTCTTTCTTGTCTTGCGAGAACACAGGCTGCCCGACCGCCAGATCGGGGACGATTTCCTGCTTGTCGTTGACGCGGTACAATGAGCTGAACACCAAATCAATCACTTCACTGGAAACCGTAGTGGTTGCCCAAAAACCGATAAAACCTTGCGGATCAAGCAAATAAGCCGTATTGATTTCGCCGCCGTCCACCTTTTCTTTTTTACTGCTGGTAGCCGACGCCCCATCGACCGGCTTCTCGCTCGTTGCGGCGGTTCCGCCGCCTCCGGACGTGCAGGCGCTCAGCAACAGCGCGGTGGTCATCAACGTGGCAAGAGCGATATTTCCCGCTTTGCCGATTTTTTTGAACAACATAGGCAAGTTCCCCTCTCTTTTCGATGCCTTCTGTAGGCGTTTATATGAAATGGCACGAGGCGTAATGCCCCGGCTCCGCTTCCCGGAAGACTGGCTTCTCGATCCGGCAGCGCTCCACTGCATGCGGACACCGCGGATGGAACGCGCAGCCTGTCGGCGGATTTGCTGCGTTCGGCACTTCTCCGCTTAAGATGATCCGCTCCCGCTTGCCGTCCACATCCGGTTCGGGAACGGACGACAGAAGCGCCTGGGTATACGGATGCTTCGAGCTGCTGAACAACTGGTCCCGGCTGGCCAACTCAACAATTTGACCCAAGTACATGACGGCGACCCGATCGGAAATATGTCGGACGACGCTAAGATTGTGCGAAATGAACAAGTACGACACTTTCGTCCGCGTCTGCAGCTCCTCCAGCAGGTTGACGATCTGCGCCTGAATCGAGACATCCAGCGCCGAGACTGGCTCATCCGCCACGATGAGCTTCGGACTTAACGCAATGGCGCGGGCAATCGCAATACGCTGCCGCTGTCCGCCGGAAAATTCATGCGGGTACATGCTAATCGCATAAGACCTTAGTCCGACCGTATCCAAGAGCTGCTCCGCCCGCTTCATCGCGTCCGACCACTTCAAGCCGCCTTGGACCACAAGCGGCTCAGCAATCGCTTTACCCACCGTCATTCTCGGATTTAACGATGCATACGGGTCCTGAAAGATGCACTGCATCTCTTTCCGAATCGGCCGAAGCTGCCGTTGATTCCAACTGCCGATCGAAGTTCCGTTAAACACGATTTCACCTTCGGTCAGATCAAGCAAGCGTAAAACCAACCGTCCGACCGTCGACTTGCCGCAGCCGGATTCGCCCACAATACCCAGTGTTTCCCCTTTAAATATCGTAAAGCTGACATTGTCAACCGCTTTGACGGCTCCATTTTTCAAGTTGCCGCCGATGCCAAAATATTTTTTCAACCCTTTAATCTCCAGAAGCGGAGCCCCCACGTGTCGATCATCTCCCTCTAATCCGTACTAGGTCAAAATGCAGCGAACTTGATGTCCCGCTCCAATCTCCCGCAGCTCGGGCAGCCGCTCGCTGCATTCCGCTTTCGCCATCGGACAACGCTCGGCAAACCGGCAGCCGGCCGGAAAAGCACCTGCGGGCGGAACGCTTCCCGCTATCGGGACAAGCCGCTCTATAGCCCCCTGCATGCGTGGCGTCGATTGGAGCAGGCCTTTCGTGTACGGATGTCTGGCATCTGTAAACAGCGTTCTAACGTCTGCCGTCTCGACGATTTGACCGGCATACATGACGATGACGCGCGTAGCCATTTCGGCAACAACGCCCAAGTCATGCGTGATGAACAGCACGGACATGTCGGTCTCGCGAAGCAGCTGTCGGATCAGGTCCAGCACCTGAGCCTGAATCGTCACATCCAAAGCCGTCGTCGGCTCGTCGGCAATAAGCAGCTCCGGCTTGCAGGCCATCGCCATCGCCAGCATGACACGCTGCCGCATGCCGCCCGACAGACGGTGCGGATACTCTTTCCGAATCCGCGAAGGCTCTGGAAATCCGACGCGCCGCAGCCAATCCTCCGCGGTTGTAACCGCTTCCGATTTACTTACGCCGAGATGCCGGGTAATCGCTTCGGTTAGCTGCTTCCCGATGGAAAGCACCGGATTCAACGAGGTCATCGGCTCTTGAAAGATCATCGCGATTCGGCGTCCGCGAACGCCTGACATCTCCCGATTGCTGAGGCCGACCAAATTGCGACCGCCGAAACGGACTTCGCCGCTCGCAATCTCCCCTACTCGGGGAAGCAGTTGCATGATCGACAAGGAAGTCATGCTCTTACCGCAGCCGGATTCGCCTACGAGCGCAACCACTTCGTTCGTTCCGATTTTAAAATCGATGCCATCGACAACTGTCAGTTCCCTCTTTTTGTCTTTAATTACCGTTTTAAGCGATTTCACTTCCAAAAGTGCCTCAGACAAGGGATCACCTTCACTTCCACATTCATTGTGTCATAAAAATTCACTTCGCTGGAATTATTTCGGATGACAGCATCAAGTCTCATTATGAAGTTAATTGACGTACTTGTCATTAGAAATTTTAAAATTTTACAATTTTTTTTGAATTCTCCTGAAACACCAGTAAATTAAAAACAAAAAAAGAGATGAAAATGTAAATTGTTTTCATCTCACAGGAAAATATATGTTAGTTTCCTCAAAGCAGGCTTTCCAAGTTCCAAGTTCTAGTACCGTAAGGAATGAACAGGATCGCCGCGCTCAATGCTTGTACTTGTATTTGTCCGTATCTTCGCGGAAAAACAGCTCCATCCAAGGCCAGGAAAAAAATTCCATACTCATCGAATGAATTTCGCACGCCTCAAGTGTCGGATGCATGTATTCCGGCACCTCATGGTGGCGGCTCATGTAATGCTGGAACGCATGTCCGGCCTCATGCGTCAGCACGTCGACATCTCCGCTCGTACCGTTAAAGTTGGAGAATATAAAAGGTACCTGCTCCGCTTTGATATACGAGCAGTAGCCGCCAACCGCTTTGCCGGTTTTGCTGACGAGTAGCGTGTAGGGTTCGAGCTGAGACCGGGCGTTCGTATACAAAATCTTCGAACTTCCTGGTCATCATCGCTTCATCCCTTCTGTAACTATTGGCCGGATAAGCATTGACCTTCGTTAGAAACATAAGGGAGCAAGCTATTTTTGTCAATATACGGAAGCAGATGAGTTCGAAAAAAAGGAAGCCGCGAATTTCCATTCGGGCCTCCTCCTTGGGATCTGCGGTATTTCGTTATTGTCTGGCCGATTCGCTGGCGCTCTCGCTCGCATTGTTTTGAGCCGGCTGCTTCACGTTATTAGCCAAAACTTCTTCCGAAAACTCTGTATCGGTTTTGAGATTTTTATTTAGATTCACATTTTGATTTTTATTTTTAGCCATCGCTATCACCTCCCCTGACACCCTTTATTATGGGTTTCAAGAAGAGACGTTATGCTAGAAAAATTTTAAAACAGCAGCTCGCTTTTCAGCTGCTTCCAGAGCGCTTCGTTAATTTTCCCGTCGCCCTTCTTCACCACGAAGACGTTCAGCGTTTTTTTGCCCCACTCTTTGTAGACCTGATTCTTTGTCTCGAAGTACAAGTCGATCCGGTTGCCTTTGATGGCACTTCCCGTATCTGCGACAACCCCGTAGCCGTAGCCGGGAATATAAAGCACCGTTCCGATCGGAAACACCTTCGGGTCAGCGGCGATCGTAGAGAACGCTTCGACATCCCGGGTAACCTTCATTCCGGAAAACGTAACTCCGTATTCGGGATGTCCAGGGTTTTTGCCCGTCGATTCCCGCCCGGCATAGTATCCGGTTGCCGTCACTTCAACGGCTTTATAGCTGGATAAATCTTGTCCTTCGTGGGGAAACAGCTTGTAATTCATCTTACGGCGGCCGCTCGCGGCAGATACGGGTTTCGAGTCGGGAGACTTGACCTCCGGCTTGCTGACACCAGGCGAATGCAAGGATACGGGTAAAGCGGCGATCGACAGCTCGTTGTTCAGCGCCGTAGACCGTTTGTAATCCTGTTGTTTTTCAAACCATAGCAAGAAGGACAGCATCAACGCGATGAACAAGATCCATTTGGCATGGCTTGCGGTTTTTGGTAACATGAGCTTGGTTTAAACCTCCCCTTGTTAAAAGAGGGTCTCCAACATTCGCAAGTTCTATACACAGTCTCCCGCGAAACAAGCAAGCCGTAACCCCTCAACCTACAAGCCCCCCCAGCTTCCCATGGACAAATGGAAAGAGCCTGCCCCTTCAACAAGGAGCAGGCCTTTCTGCCAAATCATATCGTATAGCAGCTTACGCTTGCTTGGTCCGAATGTTTTCCCGGATCATCTCGATGACGCTATCTACGCTGTGTGCGCCGAGGTCGCCTTGACCGCGCTTGCGGACGGAAGCGCCGGACGCTTGCACCTCGTTTTCGCCAACAACGAGCATGTACGGAATTTTCTCAAGCTGCGCTTCGCGAATTTTGTATCCGAGCTTCTCGTTGCGCAGATCGGCTTCGACCCGGATACCAGCGTTTTGCAGCTTCGCTTCGACTTCCTTGGCGTACTCGTCGAAGTTGCCGGATACCGGAAGCACCTTCGCCTGTACCGGACACAGCCAGGTCGGCAGCGCGCCGGCGAAGTTCTCAAGCAAGAAAGCAGTCATCCGCTCCATGGTCGAAATAATGCCGCGGTGAATGACGACCGGGCGGTGCTTCTGACCGTCGGCTCCGACGTATTCCAATTGGAAGCGCTCCGGCAGCAGGAAGTCGAGCTGCGCGGTCGACAGCGTCTCTTCTTTCTTAAGCGCCGTCTTGATCTGCACGTCCAGTTTCGGACCGTAGAAGGCCGCCTCGCCTTCCGCTTCGAAGAATGGCAGACCGAGCTCCTCGACCACCTCGCGAAGCATCCGCTGCGACATTTCCCACATTTCGTCGTTTTGGAAATATTTCTCAGTATCCTTTGGATCACGGTACGACAGACGGAAACGGTATTCCTTGATGCCGAAGTCCTCGTACACTTGACGGATCAGGTTCACGACGCGCGCGAACTCTTCCTTGATTTGATCCGGACGGCAGAAAATATGCGCGTCATTGAGCGTCATCGCCCGGACGCGGTGCAGGCCGGTAAGCGCTCCGGACATCTCGTAGCGGTGCATCGTGCCGAGCTCGGCGATTCGCACCGGCAGATCTCGGTAACTGCGCATATCGCTCTTGTACACCATCATATGGTGCGGGCAGTTCATCGGACGCAGTACAAGCTCCTCATTGTCCAATTCCATCTTAGGGAACATGTCTTCCTGATAATGCTCCCAGTGGCCGCTCGTTTTGTACAATTCCACGTTGGCAAGCACCGGCGTGTATACGTGCTGGTAGCCGAGACGCTCCTCCAGATCGACGATATAACGCTCCAGGGTGCGGCGTACTTTGGCGCCGTGCGGCAGCCAGATCGGTAGTCCTTGGCCGACTTCGTTGGAGAAGGTGAACATTTTCAGCTCTTTGCCGAGCTTGCGGTGGTCGCGTTTTTTTGCTTCCTCCAGCAAGTGCAAATGCTCGTCCAGCTCCGATTTTTTCGGGAACGCCGTGCCGTAGATGCGCTGCAGCATTTTGTTCTTGGAATCGCCGCGCCAGTAAGCGCCCGCTACGCTGAGCAGCTTGAACGCTTTGATCCGTCCGGTGGACGGCAGATGCGGTCCGCGGCACAAGTCGAAAAATTCGCCTTGGCCATAAATCGTAATCACCGAATCTTCCGGCAGGTCGCGGATCAGCTCCAGCTTGAGCGGGTCCTCCAGCTCACCGAAAATGCTCAGCGCCGCCTCGCGGCTGACCACCCGGCGGCGAATCGGCAAGTTTTCCTGAACGATGCGTTCCATTTCTTTTTCGATTTTGACCAGATCCTCCGGAGTGATCGACGTTTCCATATCGATATCGTAGTAGAATCCGTCTTCGATTACCGGTCCGATGCCGAGCTTGACGCTTTTATTGCCGTACAGCCGTTTAATGGCCTGCGCCATCAAATGCGCCGTACTGTGACGGTATACCTCCAAGCCTTCCTCGCTGTCCAGCGTAACGATTTGCAGCGCGGCGTCTTCTTGCAGCGGCGTGCTCAAATCGACCAATTTCCCGTTCAGTTTGCCTACGACGGCATTTTTTTTCAGTCCCGAGCTGATCGAGCCTGCTACTTCTTCCACCGTCGTTCCCTGCAGATATTCCTTCACCGCTCCATCAGGAAAAGTTACTTTTACAGCCATGTCCACTACCTCCAATATATTGTAGAAAATACAAAAAGCGTATCATCCCGAAAGGGACGAGTACGCTTAGCTCGTGGTTCCACCCAAATTCAATCCGCAGCTCTTCGTTCCAACACACGACCCGTCTGCGAATCCTTCATTCATTCGGTAACGGGAATGATCCGGCGATTTATACTACGCGTCTCCGGCTGCTGATCGAATCAGGCAAGGGGACACTTTCCAAATCACGGCTACGAAGGGGTAACCGATTGACGTTCGCTGAAGGGGATTGCAGCCGGCGTCCCCTCTCTCTGGACAGCACTTCAACCGATCGTGTCTTCGATCTTTGCCTATCCCTTATTATATTCAGCCGCTGTCAAACGGTCAAGGTTTTGGCACAGCCGGCAGTATCCGCACAGCTCGACGCGATTTTCGAAAATTTGCCGGATCGTCTTAATTACCTGCAAATCCGGCTCGCGGGTATGGATATAAATCTGCTGTGGAGACACCGTAATCAGCGTGCTGACAATCATATCCTCGAAATTCATATCCTTCTCCAGCGTCTCGACCGTCACGACGGCATCCGTATCGTTCGTTTCGATCTTCTCCAGATGCTCGCCAAGCAGCATAAACTCATTGCCGCCTTTATGAATCAGATGAACGAACGGAATTTTCGCTTCCTGAATATAGACGAAATATTGCAGCAATGAAATGAATTCGCGATACTGCCGGTCCATAACAAATTCGTCGACGGCATATTCGACCACTTCGCGGAGCTCGTTCAAGTAATCCGGCGCCCGGAAGCGCAGAAAGCCGTCCAAATTCAGCTCCGTATGCTCTTCAATGTATTCGGTAAGCAGGGCGGTCAGCTTGTTTTTCCGCCGCAGGTACGATTCACTCTTGTCCGATTTGATCGCCGCCGAATCGCCCCGCTCCCCCAGCATTTGGCTGCAAAAGCCCAAGATGCTGTCCGTCTCTTCGTCCTGCTTGTAATGAAACTCATGGCGGATCATATGACGCAGCAGACGCCGCTCTTCTTCAGCCAATAAATAGTCCGCCACGGCGCCGGCTGCCGCTGCATATAGCGCGTGACCGTCGGCCTGCAGTTGAAAAGCCGGCATCACCGCGCTCACTTCGACTCGCTGCAGACCGTTCCGCCGGTCCAGAACGATCCGGATCTTGTTCTCCTTATGTAGCTGTTCGCCGAAAAGCTCGACAAGACGCAAAAGCCGGTCAGCCTGAGCTTCGGAGCGCTTCACCATTACGATCGTCAACAGCTTCATCCAGGGTCACACTCTCCTTTCGGGCCTTACGATTCCTTTAAAGTATATGGCTGGACCTTCGCAGATATACAAAATACAGACACCGGGGATGTAGCAATAACTGTGAGTAGAATTCGTCAAGAGCCACTCGCCATGATACTAATTGTATTTTTCCGTATACATATGATACAATACGTATCAATCACAAAAATACGATCCTCGGAGGTTTGGTATGCAGCATCTTCGCCAAAGGTTCAAATCGCCGGCTGCGGACAAGCTGGTTCGCCTGCACAAAAATATTTACCTTAACCGCAGCGATCCCAAATATCACGAAAAGGTGATCGCGTATCTCGACCCGCACTCTCCCGAGGCGCACTACAAGCTGGGACAATATTTCGAGAATAACGGCAATATCGGCAAAGCGCTTCAGCATTATAAAGAAGCGATGAGCACGTATCCATCGCCGTATTATTTTCCCGCTTCCGGCTCGATCCGGCGGCTGACGAAGGAGCAAGCACCGGCCATCCCCGAACCTCAAGCCGCTTCAGGCACAACTGCGCCACGCACGAAAAGAAATATCGCTGCTGCCGGTTTAAAAATGCTGCTGCTGGTGCTTCTGTTCATCAACGTGCTGCTGCTAGCCTTGCTGTACGGACCGACCGCCGCTTCGAAGGTCGTGTCGACGTTTATGCCTTGGAGCGTCGGGAAAGAAGTCACGTACGAAAGCGTCGAAACTCCTTTCGTCTTGCATTTCCCTTACGGGGAGCCGCAAAAAGCGGTGGAGGAGGCGCTTCATAAAAAAGCGCTGCAGCTAGCAAGCGATCGGCCGAAGCAAACGATTATCCTGTACGGCGTGGCTTCCGGCGTTCGAACCGCGGATAACCAAGCGGTGCCGCTGAACGACGAGCAGATTAAGATCAAGGCGTTTGTCGTGGCGGAATACAATCCGGCCGTCGATACTTCAGTCAAAATCCGGTTCCTTCACCCGGAATTTCAAAAGCTCCGAACGACGGCCGGAGCCCAATTGATCCGGACGGCGCTTGAGGCTTATGCTGCGGATCACGGATCGGCCCCCTCCTCCATCGAGCAGCTGTTTCAGCCTTATCCCCATAACTACGCCAGCTATATGCCTATAGAAACGATTACCGGTTCGGCTCATGTCCGAACCGTTTTTGATGGGAGCGGCGGATGGGTTTACGATGCCCGCGCCCAAGACCCCGCACGCAGGTTTTATCCGAATGTCGCATGGGGGGAAGGCGTATCCGGGACAACAGCCGCCTCCGCAAGCCTTCCTTTCGAGCCGATTACGGTGACGATCGACAAAAGCGCTCACTTGCTCCGGCTGAACGCCGGCCCGCTGGTGCTCGCGGAGCTGCCTGTCGGGCTCGGCGCCGACGGCCGAACTCCCGACGGCACTTTGGCTGTCCTGGAGCGGGTACGTGAGCCGCAAGGAAGCCGTCCGGGGGCATATGGCACCGCTGCCTTGGGGATGGGCGAGCTCGCGATCCACGGCACCTCCGACGAAGCATCGATCGGCGCAAACCGGTCGCTCGGCTGTATTCGGCTGACGAATGAGGCGATGTCCGCTCTGTATCCGCTTGTGCCCCGGGGCGCTCGCGTCGTCATTGGCAGCGGGGGAACGGGCGGAAGCGAAAGGGCCCCGGTTCTAGTCCAGCCGGAACTGCTGCTTCCGTCGGGCAAGGACGGCTTGGGCTGGGAGGCCGAGGAAACGGCTAAACACCGTGTCTTTCATTGGTTAGGCTAAGCGTTGGAGCGAGCCGGGAACGCGCATACGAAAAAAGACGCCTGCCTTCGAGCCCGAGGTCGAAGAGCAAGCGTCTTTACTTTTGCGGCTAATTTTGCATAATGAAGTCTTTGTGCACCTGAACCGTTTCGTCGTCGAAGCGGCGCAAAATCTCATAGCGCGTATTGCGCTGCGCGGGAATTTTGCCCGCTTCCCGAATGAGCTGCAGCGTCGAACCGATGTTCACCTTGTGCGTCGTCCCTGCCGCGGATACGACGTTTTCTTCGATCATCGTCGAGCCGAAATCGTTGCAGCCGTAGTGCAGCGACAGCTTGCCAACCTCCGGTCCCATCGTCACCCAGGACGACTGGAAGTTCGGAATGTTGTCGAGCATGATGCGGCTGATCGCGACGTTTTTGAGATAGTCTTGCGGCCCCAGCTTCTCCGCCTTCAGATTCGTGTTATCCGGTTGGAACGTCCAGGAGATGAAAGCCAGGAAGCCCGGCGTATTGTAGCCGTTCGCGATGCATTCGTCCTGCGCGTCGCGGATGCGAAGCAGATGCAGCGCGCGTTCCTCCATCGTTTCGCCGAAGCCGATCACCATCGTTCCGGTCGTATGCATACCGATCTTATGCGCGGTTTGAATGACATCCATCCACTCGCGCCACGAGCCTTTCATACGGCTGATTTTGCGGCGGGTGCGGTCGTCGAGAATTTCCGCGCCGCCACCGGGCAGCGAATCCAGTCCGGCTTCGTGAATGGCGCGGATGACTTCCTCAAGAGACAGACCGTTGGATACTTCTTTCATTTTCATAATCTCGGCCGGGGAGAACGAGTGCATCGTAATGTTCGGGAACCGCTTCTTTATTTCCTTTAGCAGATTGGTGTAATAGCTGAAAGGCAGGTTCGGGTTCGTGCCCCCCTGCATCAAAATTTCGGTTCCTTCCACGTCGATCGTTTCCTGTATCTTTTGAAAAATAACTTCGTCCGGCAACACATAGCCTTCGGCCGAGCCCGGTGCGCGGTAGAAGGCGCAAAAACGGCAGTAGACATCGCAAATATTCGTATAATTGACATTCCGGCCGATCACGAAGGTCGTCACCGGCTCCGGATGATGCCGCAGCATAATTTGGTTGGCCACATGGCCCATTTTTTCGATTTCGTCCGATTCGTAGAGCGCCACACAGTCTTCCAGACTGATCCGGTTTCCGGCCAGCGCGCTATCCAATATCCGGTCGATGGAACTCATCGCTTTCATCTCCTTTATGCTTTCATCCTACCATAAAATACTCCGCCCCTGCCATACTAAAAGACCGCCATTTTCCGTGGGGTGGAAAGCGGCGGCCGTGTTTGTGACCAATTTGTGAGCGTCCGGACAAAGCCATCAAGCGGGATGCGTATGCCGGTGCCCTACGATTTTTTCTTTGGCCAATTGAAGCTGCTGTACCCGTTCCTGGTCGGTCACGAGCGGCTGCGGACGGGCAAAATAAAAGCCTTGCACCATATGCACCCGCAGCTCTGAAAGCATACTGAGCTCTTCCGGCCGTTCCACGCCTTCGGCGATCACTTGGCAGTTCATGTTGTCGGCGAAGTGCAGCAGCGCCTTCAGCAGCGATTGCTTGACGGACATCCGATCGATCTCGGCAATGACCGATCTGTCGATTTTGATCATGTCGGGCAACAGCTCGGAGATCGACTGCAGACTCGAATAGCCGGCTCCTGCATCGTCCACGGCAAAGCGAAACCCATGGGCGCGGCAAGTGTTTATGACGGCCCCTATGTATTGAAAATCTCGAATCGCGTGACGTTCCGTAATTTCCAGAACGACCTGCGAGGCCGAAATGGCCGGATATTGCTTCAACGTTTCCAGCAGTTGATGCAGAAACAGCGGATGCCCAAGCGAAACCGGCGTGACGTTAATAAACACCTGCTCTCGAATCGCCCGTGACGAAATTTCCATGAACGCCTTCTTGATGACCAGAAATTCGAATCGCGATAAAAGATCGGCCTGGTAGGCCATATCGAACAGCTCGGCAGGCGTGTGGAACGGTGAGTTTTGCGGACCGCGGGTCAAAATTTCCCAACCGTACAATTCGCCGCTGGCCAAATTGAGAATCGGCTGAGCGAGAACGAAAATGCTTTCCTGCTTCAAAATGTCCAGCAGATGCTCCCGGGTCGGGCAAAAATTCGGCGGCAGCTTCCGCGTGGCGATGCAACGGGCATAGTGGTAGGCCGTTTGAATGCCGGCGGACGTGTTCTCCAGGTCCGGACCGATGATATAGCATCCGCTTTGCAGCGATACGGAAGCCTGTGCGGCGGCGTCCGCGCTTAATCGCATTCTGCGTGAAACCTCCTTTTGCAGCTCCTTCGCCTTGCGTTGCAGCTCGTCGAACCCGCAGACGGCTTGTTCTTTAACGAATATGCCGTAATCGTCGAGCGCAAATTGCCGCACTCCGATGACATCTTTATCCCGGAAGCAGGTGGGCAGCAGCTCCAGAATCGTCTGCCGGATACGACCCTGCAAGGCGTAAAGCCTTGATTCGGAATAAGTGGAAAACATATGATGAAAATCTTCCAAGTACAGCAAAATAAGCCCGCACGATTTTCCTTGGCTCCGGTACCGTTTGACCAGCGAGAGCACCGGATCACGAAACGTAAACTCCGGGGGAAAAAAGCGGAGCGCTCTGCTCGGATAAGGCAGCCGGAGTAGCATCCGGATTCGTTCTTTCCACTCACTTGAAGCAAATGAAAACGTCATAAATTCCCCCCTCACCGGCAGCAACAACTTGTCTCTACTATCATATCATGAGTTCGTTATAGTGAATAGGGAGATATTCCTATTTTTCACAAAAAAGCCGATGATCCCCTGAATCATCGGCTTTTCCTTCTTCGTTTATCGGTCCGTATCCGCTAATGCTTGCTCCAGATCATCGATAAGATCGGCGATATCCTCCAGACCGACGGAATACCGGACGAGCCCGTCGGTAATTCCACGCTCCAGCCGGACCTCGCGCGGCATCGCCGCATGCGACATCATCGCCGGGTAGGAAAGAATGCTCTCGACCGCCCCTAAGCTGACGGCGACGAGCGGAATGCGCACCTTGGACAGCAGACGCTTGGTTCGCTCGCCGGAGCCTGTGTCGAATGAGACGACAGCGCCATAGCCGAGCGATTGCTTCTCGTGAATGTCGCGCCGGGGATGATTCGGGAGTCCCGGGTAGTAGACGGCTTCGATCGACGGATGGGCCGCCAGCCAGGCCGCCAGCTGCCGGGCGCTTTGCTCGTGCGCTTCCATCCGGGCCTTCAAGGTCTTCATCCCGCGCATGAGGAGCCACGAGTCCTGTATGCCGAGAATGGTGCCTAGCCCGTTCTGAATCTGCTTCAGCTGGCGGCCCAGACTTTCGTTAGCGGCAACGGCCAGCCCTGCGGTTACATCGCTGTGGCCGCCAAGGAATTTCGTTGCGCTATGCAGCACGATATCGATGCCGTATTCGATCGGACGCTGGTGGTAAGGCGTCATGAACGTATTGTCCAGCAGGGTCAGCAGGCCATGTTCCTTCGCCCAGCCTGCGACTTCGGCAATATCGGTAATCTTCAGCGTCGGGTTCGACGGCGTCTCAAGGTACACCGCTTTCGTATTCGGCTTAAGCGCCGCTTTCACCCGGTCCAGATCGGTCATGTCGACGAATGTCGTCTCGATGTTCAGCCGGGGCAGGATGGATGTCAGCAGCCGGTACGTGCCCCCGTACACATCCTCCGTGCAGATGACATGATCCCCTGCCGACAGCAGCATGAACGCGCCGGAGATAGCCGCCATGCCCGAAGCGAACGCGAAGCCCCGCTTGCCCCCTTCAAGCAGCGCAATGTAATCCTCAAGCGCCTGCCGGGTCGGGTTGCCGGAACGGGAGTAATCGTATTCCTGCGGCTCGTCGAGCGAAAATTGGTGGAACGTCGAAGCCTGATAGATCGGAACGCTGGAAGCGCCGGTCGTGCGGTCGATTTCGCTTCCGAAATGAATCAGCTTCGTGGCAAAAGCGCGGTCTTTATGATGGTCGTTCGGATGAATCCCTTGCGTTGTCTTATCAGCCATGAACCGGTTCCCCTCCTTCAATCTCCTGCTGAGCCAAATCGATAGCGCGGGACAAATCCGCAATCAGGTCGTCCACGTGCTCGATGCCGACGGAATAGCGCAGCAGTTTATCGTCCACGCCGACTCTTCTGCGGATGTCTTCCGGGATATCGGCATGGGTTTGAACCGCCGGATACGTCATTAGCGACTCGACGCCGCCCAAGCTTTCCGCGAACGCAATCAGCTTCACGTGGCGCAAGATTGGTTCGATATAGCGCGCATCCTTCATTTTAAAGGAAAAAATACCTGTATTGCCGGACGACTGCTTCTTCTGGATGTCATGGCCCGGGTGGCTTTCGAGCGCCGGATAATAGACGGCTTCCACTTGCGGGTGGGATTGCAGGAACGTAGCGATGCGGTTGGCATTAGACTCGTGGCGTTCCATGCGGATCGCCAATGTTTTCATGCCGCGCATGAGCAGCCAGCTGTCCTGCGGACCTAAAACCGCGCCGATCGAATTGTGCAAAAACGCCATCTCCTCGGAAAGCTCCTTGCCTTTCGTTACGATCAGCCCGGCAAGCACATCGTTATGCCCCCCGAGGTACTTCGACGCGCTGTGGATCACAATATCGGCCCCAAGCTCGATCGGACGCTGGAAGAACGGGGTAAGCAGCGTGTTGTCGACGATGGAAAGAATGCCTTTTTTCTTCGCCCAGCCGCACACCAGCGCCAAGTCCGTGATCATCATGAGCGGATTGGTCGGCGTTTCGATCAGAACCGCTTTCGTGCCCGACTGCAGGTTCGCTTCCAATGCATCGAGATCGTTCGTGTCCACATACGTTGCGGTGACGCCGAAGCGGGACATGATGCGCTCCAGCATCCGGTACGTCCCGCCGTACAAGTCGAGGGAGACAAGCAAATGGTCGCCTTGGCTGAACAGCGCAAAGATCGTCTGGAGCGCCGCCATGCCGGAGCCGCAGGCAAAGCCCGCATCCCCGGATTCCAGCTCGGCAATCGCATCCTCCAATACTTTGCGCGTCGGGCTTTTCGTGCGCGCGTAATCGAATCCCGTGCTCTGCCCGAGCTTCGGATGACGGAACGCCGTCGCTTGATATACCGGGAAGCTGACCGCCCCCGTCACCGGCTCCTCCTGGGAGCCGATCTGCGCGAGACGGCTCTCGATTTTCAACTCTGGCTTGGAACAGTTGCTCATATCATGTAATCCCCCTTATACAAATCGTACGGCGTCTCTTGGTACACATAGTAGTTGAGCCAGTTGGAAAACAGCAGGTTCGCATGGGCCCGCCAAGTGTTGAGCGGCGGCCGGGTCGGATCGTCGTTCGGGTAGTAATTTTTCGGAATTGCGATCTCCATCCCTTTGTTCACGTCACGGTCGTACTCGTATTTGAGCGTACACGCGTCGTATTCCGAATGGCCGGTAATAAAAATTTGCTTTCCGTCCTTCGTTGCGGCGATGTAGACGCCCGCTTCCTCCGATTCCGACAAAATGTCAAGCTGCCCGACCCGGGCGACATCCTCCCGGCGAACGTCGGTATGACGGGACTGGGGAACGAGAAACAGCTCGTCGAACCCGCGCAGCAGCTTCACGTTCGGCGTGGTGATCGTGTGCGGGAATACGCCGAATATTTTTTCGTCGAGCGGGTACTTCGGCACGCCGAAATGGTAGTAGAGACCGGCCTGAGCCGCCCAGCAAATATGCATCGTCGATGTGACGTGGGTTTTGCTCCACTCCATAATCTGCGTCAATTCTTCCCAATAATTTACCTCTTCGAATTCAAACTGCTCGACCGGCGCGCCTGTAATAATCATGCCGTCGAAGCGTTCGTGCTTGATGTCGTCGAACGTTTTGTAGAACTGCTCCAGGTGCTCCAGTGACGTGTTCTTGGATGTGTGCGTTTTCGGGTGCAGCAGAATGAATTCAACCTGTAGCGGAGTGTTGCCGATCAGCCGCAGCAATTGGGTCTCCGTCGTTTCTTTCGTCGGCATCAGGTTTAAGATTACGATCCGCAACGGGCGAATATCTTGACGAAATGCCACGCTCTCGTCCATGACGAAAATATTCTCGTTGACAAGCACTTCCTTGGCCGGCAGATAATCTGGTACTTTGATGGGCATCAGGCTCACTCCTTCGGGTTATTGGATTCGTCGTTCCCCGCACTCCTGCGACTGAAAAAAGGCAAAAGAAAAAGCCTTTCTCTATCGCATGAGAAAGGCCTTTGTATAGTTACATCGTCCTCTCTCATCTGTCAGAAGCCGCCTGGCTTCCGCAAGAATTAGCACCGTGCATTCCTTTGCCATGCTGAAAAACATCAACGTGTTGTTTATGCAAAGGTCTGTCGGTTGCCGGGTATCATCGGGCTAGTCCCTCCACCTGCTCTTGATAAGAAAGTTTATTCGGTTGTGTCCTTTATGGTACTAGAAAATCCTAAATAGTCAAGGGCCATTTGGGTGACGACGAATCATTTTTCTGATTGATTTTTTGTAAAACTGCCTTGTCCTAATGCGTTCGTGACCAATCCGTGACCACTGTGACCGCCTTATTTCAAGTGTATGGAAGCTGACGTTGTGATAAATATCATGCTCCTTTTTCGCTATTATTGCATTGTTCAAGATATTTTGCAAACACTGGTTTTGCAACCCTAATTTGCTTACCAATTCGAACGACAGGAAACTTACCTGAATTTAGCTCTTTATACGCGGAATCTCTGCCAACTCTAAGAATATCTCGGACATCATTAACATCAAGCATTGCAGGATAGTTTTCTAATAAACTGATAATTTCACTCATTAATTAATAATTCCTCCATTATAATTTTGTATATTTTATTTCTGATTGAACGGGCTAAATTTAAAGCCCGTTGATTACATTGACGCAAAGGGCGAAAAAAGTGAGTCGTTGGCACCGACCGAGTTTTTCAACTACCATCGATCTGATGGCAACTCAAGCTCAACAATTTTGTGGAGGTTGGGACTTAACTTTTAAACAACCGGAAAATTTCCGTAGGTCGGAAAATCACATGCTGGTCTGAAAAACAAAACTAAAAAATCTGCTAAAAATGCTTGATTTAAAAGAGTGGTCTGGAAATCTGGAAATCGAGCATCGTTCTTTTTTATAAATATGCATATCCCATACTCTTGACTTAATATATGTATTATTTGTTTATTACTACGATTAGTATATTTCATTACCAGATTTCCAGACCAGAGTATAAAATAGTATATAGTATAAGCTTTATTTTGGTCTGCTTTCCATTTTGATAAGCAGACGATTTACCGACAATTGTTCAATTTTCCGACCTAAAATAGGATCGGTTCTGAAGCTTTATCCTTAATCTTAATTCCAAACCAGCATGTTATGTTCTACTGTCCTATAAAATCAGGTGAGTGATTCTAACCTTCTGAATCAGAATTGTCGAAAAGTTGTAGTTACCATGGGAGAACTAGAAGTAACTACATAGTCCTTCGCAACAACCACTATTTCAGCAGCTTGCTAATAATTCATGTATTAGGTTTTCAACAAATTTGTGAAAAACTTGTGAGGGAATTAATTTCCCTGGAAAAAACTGTAACCACGCTTTGAGATGATATTAAGATGACACGAATCATCATTTGCAACTTACTTTTCCACAGATTTGTGGTAAACTCTGTACTTTCCTTGTCCTGTCGTATTGTTGTCACGACAACTGAACTTCCCAACGTACAGGAAACTTTTTAGACTTTCTCATTTATGATGGGATAAGTTATACCCCCATTATAATTTAAAGGTGTGACCGCAAAGGACACAAATAATTTTTCACAATTACATTTTCCGCGATTTCGCGGTAAACTCCGAGCTTCCAACTATCAGCAATTTGCGGATCGTTAAAGTCAATCGCTCTGACCGATACAGTTGTACTCCCGCTTCAATGTAAATAAGTGAGAGCTAAGCAATATACAAATTCATAAATTTCATAAATATAAGTCTAAATCATCCTTCTTATTTTCCATTTAATCCAAGAAACAAGAAACATTTTACTCTTAAAAACAAAAAAACAGGCAAATATGCCTGTTCATTTGTTCTATCTATTTATCGAATCAGCAGAAACAACATAAAGAAATTAAAATCCCGGATTTACTTCACTATACATCATAATTTGAGTTTGCTTTTCTATGGGGTATGTTGGGGAATTGTAAAAGCTGCCACTCAAAGATAAAAAGAGAACAATGGAAAAAAGAATTGCTTTCTTCATAATCTTTTCCCTCCTTGATGCTTATTCAGTTACATTATATGCCATAATATAAATTAAATCCATAAACTCCTTATTAAGTATTATTGAATTTTTGGTTAAACAATAAAAAAACTCACGCATGCAAGCATCCTTTTCTTCAAAAGCATTAATCTTATTCAAATATTGTAGACTACTGGCGAAACTCTTTACTCCCTCATCAATTACGCCAGTAATTAACTGATAATGTCCTTTGTGTCGATAATACTTCCCTTTCGCTCTGAAAAAATTAGGGTCTTCAGGGCCCGTATTCATTATTTCATTCTCTTTTTCTAAAAGTTTCGAGCACGCATCCAAATTATTCATCTTTAAATAAATCTCCAAAAGCTCGTCTACTATATGTAAACGAAACTGCTGACTACATTCTTCAAGGAGATTTTCAAGTTGAGGGATTGCAATATCATATTCCCCTTTTCTTGCTTTGGTTATTCCCCGTGTAATTTTAGCCGCCTCGTAAACAAAATCGTACTCGTATTTTTCAAAAACGTCTAATAACTCTTCAACTTTATTATAGTTCTTCAATACTAAATGGGAATTAATCATAGATAGGTGTACTCTCGCCTTTAATTCCGATTGTATTCTTTCTAACACCAGCCCATTTTCAGCAAACTCAATACATTCCCTATATTTTTTTGTAGCATAAGCATGTAAAGCCATCCTATAGTGATAGATTACGTTTTCATCGTTAGTTAA
>NZ_JANAVJ010000090.1 GCF_024213375.1 Paenibacillus sp. MZ04-78.2
GCTCGGCCTGCGCCGCGCGGGCGAGGCGCGCCGCGAGCTGTGCCACGCGCGGCGCCTGCGCGGCCAGCGCCGCCTGGCGCGCGGCCAGCGAAGCGCGCTCGCGCTGCAGCTCGCGCACGGCGCGCAGCTCCGCGGCGCGGCGCTCGCAGGAGGCGAGCCGCTCGCGCAGCCCGCGGGCGGCTTCGCGCGCTTCCGCGAGCCGCTGCTCGACCTGCGCCAGCGCCGCTTGCGAGGCGTCGCCGAGGCCCTGCTGCTCCGCTTGGAGCGCCCGGATCGCCACGTCCGTTTCCTTGAAACGGGCAGCGGTTTTCGCGCTCAGCCGGTCGCCGTACGGCTCCAGATGGAACAAACGCTGAAGCATCGCCCGCCGGTCTTTGCCCGTCAGCGTCAGAAACTCCGCGAACTTCCCTTGCGGCAGCACGACCGCCCGGGTAAAATCCGCCATCGACAAGCCCAAAATATCCTGAATCCGCTGATTGACCTCGCCCGCCTTGTCGGCCAGTACGACCGCTTCGTCGTCCCGGTATTGAATCAGCCGGCACAGGCTGCCGAGCACCGAGACGTCGCCGCCCCGCTTGAACTGGCGGTCGACGCGGTAGCGCTTGACGCCGAGCGCATGCCCTAGCTCGAAGGTAAACGAGACGGACAGCGTCTGCTCCGCCTGGTTCATAATCGCCTGCGTGCCACCTGGCGCCCGCTCCACCTTCCCGAACAAGGCCAACGTCATCGCATCGAGCAGCGTCGACTTGCCGCTACCCGTCGGCCCGAAGATGCCGAAGACCCCCGCGCCCGTCAGCGCGCTGAAATCGATATCCTGCGCCTCCCGGTAGCTTTGCAGCCCCGCGATATGCAAATGAATCGGCCGCATGAGCAAGCCCCCTTTCCAATCTGCTTTATAACTATCCGGCTACACCGCCGGATCGTCTTCCTCCGTATGTAACAGCTCCAGAAACAGCCGGATCAGCTCCGGCTCGGGCTGCGCCCCGCCGGTCTGCCGCTCGTAGAAGCGGCGGAACAGCTCGTCCATCGGCAGCTTCGTCGCCGAGACGGCTTCCTGCAGCGACGCCTCCAAATCCGGGTACACCGGCCGGATGTGAATAAACCCGTCCCGGGCCAGCCGCAGCCGGTGCAGCTGTTCCATCGACATCGTCTCCTGCAAGTGAACCTCCAAATCGATCCAAGCGCTGGCGTCCTTGCCTTCGTCCAGCCAACGGTGCACCTCTGCCAGCCCGCCCTTGGCTTTCCATTCCACCAGCGGACGCCCGCTGGAGAGGAAGATTTCCTCTAATTGGGGAGCCTCGCCCGGCTTCAGATCGAGCACCGTGACCGATTTGGCCTGCCCGGCCTCCGAGAAGCTGTAGGCGAGCGGCGAGCCGCTGTAGCGGATCGTCGTCGTCTTCGACTTCAAAAATTGCGGCCGGTGCAAGTGGCCGAGAGCAACGTACTGCGCCCCGGCTTCAA
The DNA here is from genome assembly GCF_024213375.1 of Paenibacillus sp. MZ04-78.2. Lineage (GTDB taxonomy): Bacteria > Bacillota > Bacilli > Paenibacillales > NBRC-103111 > Paenibacillus_G. The sequence continues at coordinate 1,462 of NZ_JANAVJ010000090.1, forward strand.
GCGCCGACGTGTCGACCGTATAAGCGCCTCCGACTTGAATCGGCCGCTCCGATTCCGTTTCCTGCCCGCCGAGCACATACAGATGGCTCATGAGCAAATTGACCGTATCGGCGCGGTAATGCTTCGCCTGCTCCGCGACGATATGCCGCACCCGCTCGGAATAGACGGCCCGCAGCAGCATCTCGTCGGCCCCCTCCGACAGCAGCTCGCGCAGCCGCGACTCGGACGGATACGGCAGCGCGAACAGCACCGCCGTTTCGCCCGTGCGCCGGATGTCCACCGTATGCACTCGCGCTTCCGGCAAACCGACCAGCGTGACGCCAAGCTTGTGCGCCAGCGGGTCGGCAGCGGCCAATCGGTCGGGGTGATCGTGGTTGCCCGCAATGACGTACACCGGACGCTGACCTTGATCCGACAGACGCGCCAGTGCATCGTAAAACAACTGCTCGGCGGCGGCCGGAGGATTCACCGAATCGTAAACGTCTCCTGCCAGCAGCACCAGATCGATTTGCTGCTCCTTCACGAGAAGGGCCAGCTCGTCGACGAACGCTTCCTGCTCGGCGAGCCGGCTTCTTCCTTCCAGCGTACGGCCGAAATGCCAATCCGCCGTATGCAATATCCGCATAGCTTTTCCTTCCTTCCCTAATCGCGGCGCAATGAGGCGGCACTTGGCTTAAGCCAAGCTATATGTCCTGCTCCGCTTCTATGGTCGACGCCCGCTCATCCTGGGCGTCTGCTTCCAATCGTACTTCATTCACAGCTGCACCACATGAGCGCCGTCGAATAAAAAGATATATTTTCCGGTGACCGGCCGCTTCCAGATCGTCTCGACGGCTCTGGCGTACAAGTCAAGCTGCAGACGGTATTTTTCCGCCAGCTGGAGCGGAGAAGCGCCTTTTAACCGGTCCGTCTTGAAGTCCACCAGCATGAGGCCGTCGCCTTCGTCGATCAGACAATCGATCACGCCCTGCAGCATCACCGTCTCATCCGACAACCCGCCCCGTTCAGGACCGTACACGTCGCGCGCAGGCAGCCCGAAGCTGAACGGCGTTTCCCGGTGCACCCGCTTGGCGTGAAGCAAACGCCGTCCCAGCTCGCTTTCAAAAAACGTCACGATGACCGCAGGATCGACCAGACCGCACTGCTCCTCCGTCAGCAGCTCGCGCTGCACCAGAGAGGCCAGCAGCTCGCGGACGTCGGATTCCGAAGGAAGGCGATCCATCGGCATATGCTGCATCACAGTATGAAACACCGTTCCGCGTTCAGCCGCATTCGGCCCGCTTCGCTCCATAAACCTCGGTCTTCGGACAATCACTTTGTGAAAAGCCGCACCATCGGCTCCCCGCCCGGACCTTTCTTCCGTTACCGGTTCTCCCGATTCCGTCCCGACTCCCGGCCACAATGCCGCAGACGGCTCGTCCGACAGCAGCTCAAGCAGCCTCCGGTGCTCCGAATGCCGCTTCAGCTCCGTAACGGATGTTTTGGATAGCACCTGTGTCGCATCCTCCCCGGGATAGCTCCAAGACAAGCGCCGCCATACTTCGTGCTCCCACCGCTCCGTTTCGTCGACCGGCTCCAGCCGGACCACCGACTGCCAGCGGGTATCGGCAAAGCTCACCGCCGACGCAGCCTGGGACATCCCGGCGAACAGCTCCGGCCTCAGCAGGCGCACTTGCCATTCGGAAGGCTCGCCGTCCATGAACGACCAAAGCCGATAGTCCAGACCTGCCGCTTCCCGGAGCGGTTCCGCGTCAGGGTGCCGGATCAGCGCCGGACCGATCCAATCCAAATAACAGCGTGCGCCCGCCAGCGCGTCGTCCGGCAGCGTCAGCCGATCGTGCAGGACAAACCGTCCCCACGCGTCCAACTGCTTCTGCAAATTTTTGACCGACGCAATCAGGATAAGCTTCTCCCGCGCCCGGGTCAGCGCCACATACAGTACGCGCATTTCTTCGGCCAGCATTTCCATTTCGATTTTGCGCCGGATCGCCAGCCACGGCAAGGTCGGATAACTGACCCGCGTGTCCGTCTCCATCAGCTTTGGTCCGAAGCCAAGCTCCTTGTGCAGCAAAAAGCTGTCCGTCAAATCGCGCCGGTTAAACGCCTTGGCCATCCCGGCGACGAAGACGACAGGGAACTCCAAACCTTTACTTTTATGGATCGTCATGATGCGGACGACATCCTCCTGCTCGCCAAGCGCCCTCGCCGTTCCCAGATCGCCGCCGCTGTCCTGCATCCGCTCGACAAAACGCAAAAACCGGAACAGCCCGCGAAACGACGTCTCTTCGTACTGCCGCGCCCGGTCGTAAAGCGCCCGCAAATTGGCCTGCCTCTGCGGGCCGCCGGGCATGGCCCCGACAAAATCGAAATAGCCGGTTTTCCGGTAAATATCCCAAATTAAATCGGCCAGCGAGCTTTGCTGTGATTCCAAGCGCCACTGCCCGAGCCAATCGAGAAATGTCCGCAGCTTGCGCCGCGTTTCCGGGTTCCCCTGAAATCCGTCCCCTGCTCCATCGCTCTCGCAGGCCGGCTCCGCCTCGTCGGCTTCGTATACTGTGAACGTTACGGTTTTCCCGTCTCCACGATCCGCTTCGGAACCCGCAGCCTCTCTCGGCGCGTAAGCCCTCACGGCGTCGAAGTACGCCCCATGCGGCCGGCATATGCGGATATGCGCCAATTCCTCGGCATCGAGTCCCACGATCGGAGAACGCAGCACGGCGGCCAATGGAATGTCCTGATATGGATTGTCGATCACTTTGAGCAGCGACAACACCGTTTGCACTTCGACGGCTGTAAAATATCCGGTGCTCAGCTCCGCGTAAGCGGGAATGCCCTGCTGCCGCAGCTCCTCGATCATGACAGGCGCCCACTGCTGCGTCGCCCGCAGCAAAACGACAATGTCCCGGAACTGGGCGTCGCGCATGCCTTTGGCGGATTTGTCGTATACCTGCCGCCGCCTGCCGCCGTCCATCCCCATCATCTCGCGGATTTGCCGCGCGATATACCGCGCTTCGAGCTGCACCGTCTCCAACTCGCGCACCTCGGCTGCCGCATCGTCCGCGGGCTCCTCCGTTCCGGCGGCAAAGCCCTCTGGGGAATCTCCCGCGTTCTCTCCCGGCGCATCGGTATCCTGCGGTGTCCGGTCGATCAGCACAAGCTCGGCCGCAAATGGGCCGCTTGCGTTCGGCAGCTCAGGATAGCCCGCGCCATAGACAAGCTCCGCCCGCTCGTCGTAATCGATCTCGCCGACATCTCCGTGCATCAGCTGGCGGAAAATAAAATTCGTGCCGTCCACCACTTGACGGCGGCTGCGGAAATTGCGCGCCAGATCGATGCGCCGCCCCGGCCCGCCGCCGTCCGTACGGTAGCTTTTGTACTTCTCCTGAAACAAACCCGGCTCCGCCAAACGAAATCGGTAGTAGGGTAAGAACCCCGCGCCTTACCACATTCCTGTGACAGGTTTCGAAGAACTCCCCTCCGAACCGTACGTACT
>NZ_JANAVJ010000091.1 GCF_024213375.1 Paenibacillus sp. MZ04-78.2
TGCGCGTCGTAATCAGTTACGTATATGATCTCATGAATCCCGTCGTTTTTCTAGGTGTGGAGGATTTGACGCTTACAAGAAAACAATTTATGAGCTATCACAAGGAATCGTTGATATCGCGGTTAAATTGTATATGCTCGCTCAATGGGATGCCATTGCTCTCGGAGAGTCCGAAGGTGGAAATGAACGCATTACTGTAAAAAGACTTAAAAAGGTTGCTTCTGAGCATCTCCAGTTGGTTCAACCTATGATTAAGGCACTGAAAACTCATAACAAATCGGCAATTTATGATATTGATGATTTGTATCCGAAGTGGAATGACTTTAGTGCCTATCTCTCCAAATCAGAAGAAAAAGTAAGTGTTCATGGGAAACTACGAGAACAAACGATGCACGAAGCTAATGTCGATCACGACCGAACGAAGATCTTGGAAATGGTTAAATTGGCCGTGAGTTTAGGGTCGACTGCTGAGAAAGCTGAAGAAATTGCCTTACATATTATCAAGAATAATGAACCTCACGTCGACATCACTTCCTTGCGGATGGAAGTAGCCAGGCTGATCATGAAGGGATTTAGTGAACCCGATCCGAATGATGTCCGCAATTATATTCCGAACAACGGCAAAGCATCACCAGAAGCCTTATATAAAGCGTTATCTCAAGCCGGCTACACTGGGTCAAATGATGTATTGTTTCCTGAAGGAAGTGTTTCATAGCCCCAATAAGCTGGGGTTTTAAACTCTATTAATGAGGGAAAACTAAAAGTATAAACCATGTTAGGATGTGGGTATACTGAGTAGTTTCTTCCCTCCCCTATTTCCGGACGAATTGCTTTACAGTACATTAGCTAGATATCATCTGTACGTCGGAAACCATAGCAGGAAAGCTACAATGGCTGACCTTTATAATGGATCAGTTTTCAGTGCTGTTACTTTATTACCAGCACACTTAGGTCAGATAAGTCATCTTATGAGAGAGAACATGACCCCTCTTGAGCTCATGCAATCTCATACATTGTTTCCTTATTTCTCAACTTTTCTATCCGAAGAACGATCTCAGCTCGTGGCGTCGGCAATGACGGGAGACTTAGGAAGGGCAATAAATGCACGATTAGGACTGATTGCTTCTTCGATTAAAATGCCTCAATATCTTAGATTTTGTATGCAATGTTTGTTTGAGGATGAGATGACTTATGGGCTGCCATATTGGCATAGATCTCATCAATTACCCGGAGTGTTCATTTGTTATAAACATGGTTGCGGGTTAAAGAATTCGGAAATTTCTACTTTCCTGAGACGTAATAAACAGGAATACGTATGTCTGAATCGGAAACTTGCATGTAATGAAGTGATTGGACTGTCAATGAACGAGGGTTTAAAGGTTCACTTAACTTCTTTGGCTGTACAATCACATACATTGCTGAATACTCCATGCAATTCTGTAAACTACCGACTCATCGAAGAATTTTACAATGCGAAATTATTTGAGAAAGGGTTTATCACCCTATCTGGAAATATCCGCTTTCAAAGTCTTCGTTCAAAGATGATTGAGTCCTTGGGTCAAGAATTACTAAGTCTTTGCGATTCAGAGATAAGTAAACACTCACATGATACATGGCTTCATAAATTAGTGCGTGGCGGAGAGCATACCCATACATTACGACATCTGCTCCTGATACTCTTTTTAAATGAAACGACGGATATCGTTTTTCAAAAGAAGGTAGACATATATCATCCGTTTGGAACAGGACCTTGGCCATGTTTAAATAAAGCTGCCGATCACTACAAGAAGGAGATCGTTACTCAATGCAAAGTTACAAGGTGTTCCGATACGAAACGTCCAGTAGGTGCATTTATCTGTGATTGCGGATTTATTTACTCAAGAAGAGGCCCTGATACAAATGTAAGTGATCGATTTCATATTGGGAGAATTAAACAGTTTGGTGAAGTTTGGGAAAAACGTTTTGATGAACTGCAACTTAGAACCGATCTTACAATTCGGAAAAAAGCGGAACTATTGGGAGTTCATTACTCGACCGTCTATGCAAAGATAAAATCGAACCCCAAAGTAGCTTCAGGTTTTTCAAACAGTGATATCGTCTCAAAAGAAAGGGCGGCTTGCAGAACAATAAGTAAAACGAGGTTTAAAGTGCCTAGTAGGAACGCAATTCGATCCAGAGTAAATTGGGAAGAGAGAGACCGGAAGCTATTACCAGCGATTTTACAAGCAGTAAGTGATATTAAATCAGCTACGGACAAGCCGATTCGTATAACTTTACCCGAAATTGGAAGACGAATTAGCAAGCTCTCATTACTTGAAAAAAAGTTGGTTGCTTTGCCTCGTTGTAAAGCATTGATCAAAAGTGAAGTCGAAACGTTACAACAGTTTCAATTAAGACGGGTTAATATAGCTGCACGAAAATTATTTGAAGAGGGACTGAGCGTTGTGAGATGGAAAGTCATTCGGAAGGCAGGTTTACGCAAAGAGATTGCATATCAACTTAACAATGAGATCGATAAAGTCATCGAGAACTACCTTTAATCACGAGCGCGTTTATTTAACTTTCTTATGGCAGGTGACTCTATTGAATTTTCCCACTCCATATCCTGACGAGGAGTTGAGAAGCCTTATTTACCGATACGTTCTTCGTAAAGGGTGCTCATTCTCAGATGGGATTCAAGATTTGTTGGAGATCAATTCGCGTAGGATTCCTTTTCTGCCTCATAATTTGGCTGTTATGCAAAGTAAGCTGCCGGCTTCTTTGTTTGGTAAGGATTCTTTGATTGCTAAACATACTTTTTTTCCGTTGTTCGCTACTTTCCTTTCTGATGAAAATCGTAAAGAATTATTAGCACGAATGACAAACCACAGGCTGACTGATAAATATGCATCCCTCACAGTACCACCGATTATCTCGAAAAATGTGCGATATTGTGTTCAATGTATGCATGAAGATGAAAATCATTTTGGTGAAATTTACATTCATCGCTCCCATCAGGTCGGACATATAGATGTGTGTCATAAACACGGTAATCCATTAATTAGTATGTGTCCTCAGTGTGAGGTATCTCTGGGTCAGTTATATGGAAAGAAATTTATAGGTTCCGCAGTATGTCCTAATGGGCATGAGCTTTTACCAGTTATAGAAGATACTGATACTGCTGAGATGAATGTGCTTAAATTGCGAATTTCAAAAGACATTCACCTGCTTTTGAATGGCGGGATAAGAGAAACCAATATTTTTGAATCCTACAGCTTGTTAGCAAAGGAAAAAGGATATCAACATAGAGATGGAAGGTACATAAACCAAAAATTCCTCGAAGACTTTTTTAAACATTATTCACATTCAACGTTAAATCAGCTAGGAATTATTCCTAAATTGCTGGAAAAACGAATTGCATTACAAATTTTCAGTGAAAAGAATGCGACAAGAAATCCTGTTATTCATCTGTTAGTCATTCAGTGGTTGCTGGGAGGCTGTCAGAATATTAATGACTATGTAGAAACTATTCAACCAGCTTCCCAATTTTTTGGCGAGGGGCCCTGGCCATGTTTCAATAAGATTTGTAAAATGTATGCGCAGAAAGTTATCTATTCTTACGAACAACATTATTGCAGTAAATCCAAAAGAGTTATAGGCAAATTTACTTGTGCTCATTGTCAAATGAAATATCAAGCGAGCTGCCCAGATGGGGATTCTGGATTTGATATCGATACTGTAAAAGTGATCGAGTTTGGATCACTATGGCACGATAGACTTATTAAAGAGTACCACATGAAGAAGAGTATTAAGGAAATTGCTAGAATAGTGGGAGCTAATCGAAGTACAGTCAAGAAATACATCCTTCTTTATATTGAATCCAATGCAGAACACTCGGTTGAAATTGTCAAAGGAAGTGTAGATTGGGTTAACAAGCTATACCAAACTTACGACCAACTGGGGAGCATTTATGATACTAGCATTCTACTCCATACAAGTAAAAGAGTAGTGTCCAAATACATTAAGAATAAAGAACTTTACGAGCGAGAAATAATTCCGGCAAGGAATGAAGCTGCCGCGGTAACAGAGGTTGAGTTAGAACCAAAAACGAGGTTGATTAAACTACTGGAAGATAACCCTGACTTGAGTAGGTCGGATATTCGGAAAGCTATAGGGAGTAAAGTTTTTTCTCGACTTACGAAGGAAGATAGTGAGTGGTCAAAAAGTATATTGCCCCGAGCAGATCCTCCATTTAAAAGCCTAAAATGGGAGGACGAAGATAAGCAGTTAGCGCTTGTAGTCAATAGGACTTGTCAGGAATTATATGAAAGTCCCCCAAATAAACAAATTAAAAGATATACGATTCTTAACAAATTATCGATTAGGGATAAAGCTCGACTGTTAAATCACAGCGACAAGCTACCGAAGACTGTTGAGATAATAGAACGATACTTGGAACCAAATGAAAATTATCAGCTAAGGCAGATTCCACATATCGTTGCGCTATATAGAAAGCATTACGCGAATGCAACGTTGCCTATGGTTCTAAAAAACAGGATATATGAGAACTGTTCCCAGCAAGTAATAGTTCGTATCAAAGAGTATCTGCAGTCACTGTAACGTACAATTATAAAGGAACTCATAGGTTTCTGAAGTAGAGCAAAAATGATACCACTAAGCAAAGTGAGGAGAATGAAGGATGAAGATTGTTTTAGGGAATGATAAGGGGATTTTTGTGGATCAATGTATTCTTGATCACTATATTGTATCAAATCATGATCGAAACGTTATTCTTGGCAGACCCACATTATATCTTGCAGTTGATAAAGAAACTAGTACGCCTTCAACGCTTAATCTGTGAGTTGTGAACGACGCATTTCCATACATCGAAGCCGCGGCTGACCACTA
>NZ_JANAVJ010000092.1 GCF_024213375.1 Paenibacillus sp. MZ04-78.2
TGGCAGTTTACCACCGACGAAGCAAGAATCAAACTAAAACGTCTTTACCCACAATTTAAGGATTGATGGTGTACTAGAAAAGTTAAAGCATTTCATGTATCAATTAATGATGATATAAAAGAAGCGATTAATGTAATGCTGGAGAACATGATTTTGATTTCGAATAATGATGAGCCATTTCCTGATCGTATTGAGATTCAAGGTGGTTTGAAAATACCAGATATGAGCGATGTAGTTCAAAAATTTAGCATTGCGCTTTCATTTTTACCTCCAAGTAATGCGATTAACTTAGAAAGAAAGATAAAATATGTACAACCAGTTATTGCTGCAAGTAGCAGTAGCACATTCTTTGCAGAGAATTCACAACATTCGGCTCTCCAATCAAATGCTGTGGTGCCACAAGACAGATTGTCAAACTCAAGTCAGGCATCCTTAACACTTGAAGAACTGCGAACAATTATCCATAACTGGGTTCAGAATATAAATTCAGGAGAAAACAATGTTATTTGAAATTACTGAAGAAATGGAAAAGAAAATCAGGGAATGGGATTCATGTAAATCGGTAGATGTAGCAGGAGCCAAGTTTTCCTATACATTTATTCCAACAAGTCTTGGCACTGTCATCTATGTTTATTGTGATATCTGTAATAGAAAATTGGATCTAACAGAAGACTGAAGTTAGATTAAAGGGTTAAATTACAGCAAAATTTAAATAGTCAATTCCTTTAAAGGTGGACGGGTAATAGGGGGTAATAGGGATATCTGAAGGGACAAAAGGCTAGAAAGTAAGTCAAACAAAGATGGGGGTTAGGATTATTTTATAATTCCACCTAACATTACGTTAGAGGTTGAGGGGATAGCCATGTTTAGAAAAGGCGACATAAATCTTTCATTGGTATACAGGCAAGCCACTTATCTTATAAGACAAAAGGCAGTAATTGCAAAAACATCAATTTACTATATCCAGAATGGTGTTTTGAAGGAAGAGGGTTGGGAAAGCTGCAAACTTTATTTGCAAAAGAACATTTATTTAAAAAATGGTGTCCACAATTTTCTGTCCAGTTCAATGAGAAAGCCTGAAATGACTATTTTTGCAGGTTGTAACGGGGCAGGTAAATCGACACTTATTGAAAGTTTTTTAGATAATAAAGATTCCGTAATAAATCCTGATTTATTCGCGGCGCAGTTGAATCCGCTAAACCCAAGAAGTGTAGACTTTCAAGCGGGCAGACATGCCATTGAGAAATTAAAAAGATTAATCAGTTGTAAGCAGAGTTTTCAAGTCGAAACAACACTTACAGGACATTATATGCTTAATCAAATGAAGTTGGCTAAAGAGGCAGGTTACTCAGTAATTTTATATTATATTGGTTTACAAGACGTTAGGCTCCATAAAGCTCGTGTCAAAACTCGTGTTGCAGAAGGGGGCCATTGGATTTCTAATGAAGACATAAATAGAAGATATCACACATCTTTATTAAACCTTCCTAATGCAATCGCTTGTTCAGACAAAGTTGCTATTATTGATAACTCAGGCCCTACATACGAAACAATTGTGGAGATAAAAGAGGGTAGTATTAAATATAAAAGTGAATGCTTACCCAAATGGCTTCAAAATCCGTTTCAATCGTGGTTAGAGAGTAACGAACAGTTTTAAAGAAATATCGGAGGCAAGAGAAAGAGGAAACAGGTAAATGAATTGTGATTGATCAAAATCATTAGTGTTTCCGCTCAATTCCTGTGTCGTGGAGAGAGCGGTTTTTTCTTGCCAAAGAGTGGTGGGGATAAGAGACAATGATAGGCGTTTGTAACCGGAGTCTGCACCGGCAATCATTGAGCATGGAGAAGTAAAGCTGACAAAATAAGGGGAGAGGTATAAACTGGGGGCTCTGTATTCTCTATTCCAATGGTTCAAAATAATATCTCCACTGCGCCACAAAGGCAGAGAAAATTAGTGCAATGCAAACAGCTTGTTCGAGTTTTATTACGCATTTCATGGGGAAGGATGGTATTAATGAGGCTTAAAAATTGCCCGATATTGAATCAGAAGTCAGATTGATCGGAGGAGTTTCATTATGAGGTGGCGGCTGGACGAGTTTGAAAATTTAATCATTAAAGTTATTATAGTTATGTTGTTAGGATTTGGAGTAGGTTTTTTAATGAATCATATTTGGATAAAAGCCATTGAGGCACTAAGTATAGGAGTATTATTGTTATTAATATACCTGCTGGGTAACAAAATAGATGATTTTATGAAGGATGATGAAGTTCAATAACCGTTGATCGCATTCAATGCCGATAAAGTTGAGCGGGTCTAAAAAAAATAATTGAAATCACTAAAAAAGGAGTTCATTGGTGATGGATTAGCGATATGAAAGTTGCGAAAGAGCCTAAACGGTCAACTCCGATAAGCGAAATGATGGCGAGTTCCTCGTTCTTTGATTCTAATATCAGGAGATTGAAATGTTTTATCCTTAGTACACAACATTATGATATAAAATAGAACGGACTTAAAATATATCAGTAAAATCAACACTTTCAGGACACAACTTTAATACCAAATAACAGTTTTTTGTCTGGTGATAAAAAAGTCGTGAACCGCTCAATCAGTCCCGGTGATCTTAAAAATCATCGGGACTTTCTTTATAAAAAGGTGATACATATGGAGACAATAGACAGCCGTATTAAATCGAGTTGAGATGCAAGGTATTGTATTAATGAAAAAGAAGCTGACTTACTTATGCTTTTTGATAAATTAAAGGCAGCGGATCATGATGAATTTATTAAATTCATAAAAATGAAAATAAGTCATTATTAGCGGTGTTACCATTGGACTCTTCATCCTCATCGTTTTTCGAGATGGGGATTTTTGCGTTAATGGATATTTACTTTTAGTATAGGTGTTACTTGGAAAATGTTTATGTTCGATGAAATATAGTATTTAGACTGAAACGGCGTTAAGCTAAACTGATAATGCAGCAATGAGGTTGCAGTAATAATTGATATATTTGGTGGGAGGAAGGAATTTGTTGTCAGGTACAAAGAAAAAAATCAGAGGTTGGAAAAGGCGTTTAAGAGAAATTGATGAGTGGAAACGAAGAGTCATTAACGTAGATATGGAGCAACTAAACAAATATCACAGGGATTATGCTAAGCTTTGGATTCCTCCATTCTATGGCATCCATCGTAGGAATCCCCCTGTCTGGTTCAATCGCTTGATCCTTGAAGCGATGTTGGAGGTTTATGAGAATTGGCTTCAAAAGTTCAAGGAAATGGATGAGGAGTTTTACCTAAAAATATGGTTATACGACCCGCACTTTATTAATTCCCAAATCGTGGCTGCTTATAAAGAATGTCTTTTCTTTTACGATCAAACATTCGATCTCGCAAGACAAGAACAAGAAAAGAAATTCCCTTTTGACAAATACACTTCTTTGAAAGACCAATTGGAAAAATTCAACTGGCGTCTACATATTGATAGTGATGTCTTCACAGAGAGTGACTTAATTGACAATATCCAACGAGGATGGATGAGTGAAAATGAGGTTAAAGCCATAAAGAGTAAAGCTTACAAAGTCGATTCAATCAATTTATCCGATGGGGACACTGATAAGGTGTATAGTGTGAAGGTTGGGGACGTTTGGGTCGGTTCTATAAAGCACGTATAAGACCACTATAAGAGATGGTACATTCCATGACGAGCACGACATGGAAATCTACCGCATCAAGGGAAAATGGCATCCTCCATCTATTCATATTCATTGATTTAATGTGGTGATGGCGAGGACAAACGAAGTACAACATTCACATTTTTGCCCAGGGGGTAGAGTTATGGAGGCTAAAGATGTCAGACAAAATATCGATAAGATCAGAAGCTCCAGAGACTTATGGAAAGAGTTTGAATATCAAGACCCAGACGTAAACTATTTCAAACGATATGCAGCGGCAGTTGCTATTCAATATGATTGGAAGCCTGAGGATTACGATTTAATCAAGTTGTTAATGGAGAATGAGGTTGAGAGCAGGATTCATGATCCTTACGGAGGTTGCGGGGACTCTTTAACTCTTATTTCTTATTTGTTAGCCAAGTTCCGCAGGCCGGAAAATGTATGGCTTTTTGAGAAAGCCAAATGCGCAAATTTTGATACGTATTGTGCTTATTTTAATGAATGTATTTTTTCTGCCGGAGTTGAACTGACTTGCAAGTACCTTGAGGGGTTTGAACTTACCGAATCCAATACATATTTGTTCGAACATAAAGACCAATTGAATTCACTTTTTTCAGAGCAAGATATAGGAGATTACTTTCATAGAATGACTTTACGGTTTCCCGATAGCATGGAAAAAGAGAAAACTGAAAGTCTATTAATAAAGGCAATAGATTTTGATGACCTCGAAGAGGCTGAGAAGCTTTTTGATATCCTTGAAAAGCAAGCCGAACCTGACGTGCGGACATTATATCATCGAGCAAAAGAATTGAAGAAATATGAAAAGGCCATTTTTTATAAAGAGAAGGAATTATGTTCGCCGCCTCACTATTTGGCGGAGAAAAGAGTGGTTTTCGCCAATACAACAGGCGGTGCAACAATTCATATACT
>NZ_JANAVJ010000093.1 GCF_024213375.1 Paenibacillus sp. MZ04-78.2
GTGTGCGTCGTAATCAGTTACGTATATGATCTCATGAATCCCGTCGTTTTTCTAGGTGTGGAGGATTTGACGCTTACACTTCTTTAAAAGCTTCTTCATAGGTTTCGAAACAATTGCGTTGGTAACATTCTCTTTCCAAGATACTATGAAAGGACTCGATAAAGGCATTCTTGTTTGGCGTATGGGGTGGAATACGCTCATGCTCGATGCTAGCCTGTTCACAGAAAGCGTAGAAGGCTTTACTAATGAACTGTGGACCGTTATCTGTTCGAATCACTAAATGGTTGTCTTGCTCGCATGCTTTGCGTTTCAGGAGTGCCTTTTGGACAGTTCGTAGAATGTCATTTGTACTACAAGCTTTACCTCGATGATACGTGACAATGCTTCGGTCAAACACATCTATGATGCTTGCTAGGTAAAAATGTCGACGTTCGCCTGCCACGTACCGTGAAATAAGAGACAAGGCGTAGTCGAGCTATCTCCCTGTCTCTCTTTCCCGAACCGGACTTGCACCTCTCAGCGCATCCGGCTCTCCATTTAAGTGTTGCTCAGAGCAAAGGCGACTTGGTCATAGTATGATTCAATTGTTCGACGCTTCTCAGCACGTAGAATGTATGGATTTTCGTTTGGGTTTCGCCATGTGAACCAACTCTTGCGGCCGGTTATCAGCCTTCTCAGTGCCATTTCTCCATAGAATCCCCGACTGTTTTGCCCTTGCAGTACCCAGGTTTTAGCCTTACCCTTTTCTGGTGATCGAACATATTCCCGCATTAACGACCGGAAACTACGCTTATACTTCCGTGCAAGCCAGTATCCGAGTTTCCAAAATACCGTACGATCTACTTTGCTGAATATCGTCGCAGTGTGGTCGGTATATTGGTAGAAATTTGCCCATCCTGCAAGTTGTCGGTTAAGGCTTTCAACCAAGTCCATTCTGTTCATGCTGTAATTTCCTGACAGTTGCTTGACTAGCTTTTCAGTGAAACGGCGGTATTTCTCCCATGGAATGGATGAGACAGGGCGCATTCGTCCTCGGGATCCTCGTTTGCGAATAATGCGGTGACCGAGAAAAATAAAGCCGTCGTTCACGTGCGTAATATGTGTCTTTTCCATATTTAACGTGAGTTTCAGCGTATCTTCGAGAAATTCCCGACATACCTCCCGCACTTCTTCTGCATGTGCCTTGGTTCCTTTGACGATGATAATAAAGTCGTCTGCATAACGACAGTAAGAAATTGCAGGTTTCCATTGCCGATTTTCATGTATCGCGATAGGACGCTCACTCTGTATGCCGAAGTTCCATGCCCAGCGATCTTTTCGTACCTTCTTACTCAGAAATTTCGCTTCCATCCATTGATCAAATTCGTGTAACATAATATTGGATAGTAGCGGCGAAATGACGCCGCCTTATGAGAAGTAACACGTTATGCAAAGTAAAACCCACAAGCCCAGGCTAGCAAAGGAATTTAACTTAGATTACTTTGCATAATATTCCGAAATGTTTAGTAGGAGAAGAACTTCTCACTATACATTTCGGGGGTATCATCATGGAAATCTTACCTTTTCGAGAGTTAATGATCGAACTCGAGAAAGAGCTGTACCGTCTACATTACAACGAGCAATCGATCAAGTACTACAGATTGATGTGGCGACGAATTGCTGGCTTCTTGGAATCGGAAGGCACCAATTGCTTTACCGAGGAAGCTGGAATTCGTTTTCTTGAACGGAAGTACAATTATTTTGAACTCGAAAAGGCCGGAAACCTTACACAGTCCATCATCAACGTCTCCCGGGTGGTTAGAATGCTTGGAGATTACCAATTGCATGGCTGTATTCTTCGTAGATATTTCAAACAGAAGAAATTACTACAAAGTACCGCTTTCGAGGCAATACTCAAAAAATACTCTGTACATTGTGAAATGAAAGACTATTCAAGGGCAACACAGAATCATTACAGGAAGGCTACTGAAAAATTTTTGAGTTTTCTTGAATCTAAGGGCATTCCAGAGTGTGCTGTTATCTCTGCCGTAATCTTGAACGACTACATCAACACCCTACTTGGATACAGTTGCAAGATGGTCGAGCAACAACTTTGTGCGCTTCGCTCCTTCCTTCGCTTCCTTTACAGCAACCAGATCCATACGCAGGATCTGACCGAAACCCTTCCATCCATAAATGCGAGAAAGCAGAACCGGATTCCTTCTGTATGGTCACCGGAGCATGTAACAAAGCTGCTTGAGGCGATCGACAGAGGCAACCCAGCGGGAAAGCGGGATTATGCCATGATCCTCTCAGTTGCTCGTCTGGGTCTTAGAAGCATAGACCTTAAACGGTTGAAGCTGGAGAACCTGAAATGGCAAGAGAATCGCATCACGCTTATGCAGTCGAAGACTTCGAGGGAGCTTTATTTACCGCTCTTGCCGGACGTCGGTTGGGCTATTATTGACTACCTCAAACACGGGCGTCCGAAAGTGGATTCTCCCTTTGTATTCCTGCGGCACCTTGCGCCGCTCGAGCCTTTCTCAGACGAACACCACCTGCACCGGATCATCGAAAAATACATGAAGCTAGCCAAGATCCCAATAAGCCCCCAGAAGAAAAGAGGCATGCATTCTTTACGACATACGCTGGCCAGCCGGCTTCTTCAAGAGAATACTCCCTTGTCAGTCATCTCAGACATACTGGGGCATGTGAGTTCGGACTCGACAGCTGTTTATCTGAAGGTTGACGTCGAGATGCTTCGTGAGTGTGCTTTGAACCCCGAGGGGGTGCTCCCACATGCCTGAATACGTCTACAGAAGTCCATTCCAAACCTACATCCGGGAAGTGATCCGCCAAAAACAGTCGCTCGGCTACAAATATGACAGTAGTGCCCGATCACTGTACAGATTTGATCAATTCTGTTTGGAGTATGGTTGCACCGAGTCTGTACTTTCTAAGGAACTCGTTCAGGCTTGGAACCAGAAGAGGCCCCATGAAGCCCAGGCAACCCTTCGGAACAGAGTCGTAGTAGTAAGGCAGTTAGCGTTGTTTATGAGTCGGCTTGGCATTCAAGCTTACGTACTTCCCAAGAACACCTTGCCAAAGGAACCTCGATATATCCCGCATATATTTAGCAATGAGGAACTCACGGCGCTTTTTAGACAAGCCGATTCTTGTCATTACCGTCCCGAGGTTCCAAACAGACAGTGGATTATGCCGTTGTTGTTTCGTATGCTCTACAGCTCTGGTCTTCGGATTTCAGAGGCCCTTCATCTTAAAATACGGGATGTGGACCTGGAAAACGGTGTGCTAACCATTCTAGATGGGAAGTTCAATAAGGACAGACTCGTGCCCCTATCCCAAGAACTTCTTCAGCGATGCCTTGCCTATGTGAAGCAGGTTCATATGTTTTCGGGTGCCGACGCATACTTTTTCCCGAATCCGAACGGACAAGCTGTCACTCACAACAATGTGTACAAGAACTTTCGAAAATTCCTATGGAAGGCTCGAATCTCGCACGGTGGTTGGGGAAAGGGACCTCGCATCCACGACATCCGCCATACGTTTGCCGTCCACTGCCTGCGCCGCTGGGTTCTGGAAGGAAAAGATCTCACCGCTTATCTGCCGGTCCTTAAAACATACTTGGGACACCATTCGTTTAGCGACACATCCCAATACTTGAGACTTACCGCGGAGCTCTACCCAGATATTACGGCAAAGGTGGAACATGCTTTCGGCCACGTGATCCCCGTTATGGGAGGCGATGGTCTTGAAGCCGACTGATTTTGCCAAGGCCTTATCCCAATATTTAACTGCTTATCTTCCGGGACAGCGGAATATGAGTCCTAATACAATCTCTTCCTACCGCGACACGTTTAAGCTGTTCCTCACCTACTGCAAACAGAGCAGACTCTCGATTGAAAGGCTTTCTTTTGCACAAGTAGATGAGTCACTCATACTCGCCTTTCTAAAGTGGCTCGAAGAGGAAAGAAACAACGGGATCTCTACGCGGAACCAGCGTCTGGCTTGCATTCATGCATTTTTTCGTTACGTACAAGCGGAACATCCTGTCGGTTTACTCACTTACCAAAAAATCCTTGCCATTCCCATGAAAAAGGCACCGAAGCCGACAGTGAAGCACCTTACTCCTGATTCACTGCAACTCATACTGGGGCAACCAGATCTGTCCACGGCAAGTGGGCGCCGAGATGCTACGCTGCTGTCTGTCTTGTATGATACGGGGGCCAGAGTGCAGGAATTAGTTGATCTACGTGTCCGAGACGTTCGCTTAGATCCTCCTCCGGTTCTAAGGTAAGCGTCAAATCCTCCACACGTAGAAAAACGACGGGATTCATGAGATCATATACGTAACTGATTACGACGCGCAC
>NZ_JANAVJ010000094.1 GCF_024213375.1 Paenibacillus sp. MZ04-78.2
CGTCGTAATCAGTTACGTATATGATCTCATGAATCCCGTCGTTTTTCTAGGTGTGGAGGATTTGACGCTTACGTTTATAACACTAAACGCAATGCTTAGTTCTGGACTATCACGTCCGTGCTGATCTCCCAGGCAATATATTTCCGCTCGCTTAAAATTCCATGTATATTTACTTTTGGGACGTTTCAATGCTAGTTGTCCCTATAGGTATGCTTTTCGAGATGGGGGGAGTAAAAAATTACCACGTCAGTTATTAAAGTTCAATTCAGTTATAGAAGTGAAGGCCGTGTTCCTTCTGATTTCCCTTGCACGATTTCGTTCAAGGTTCATGTTACAAAAAAAGGAGTAATGTCCTATGAAACAAAACAACGAAAAAGAAGTGAAAAATGAAAATCACGAGATACCTTCCTTTAATTCGGTGACGGAACATTACAGGAGCATTATGGGAGTGCCAACCAATAAAGTTGATATGAAAAAGATGCCGCGTGTTCTTCGACTTTTCGGTTACTTTGTTTTTGCGATTGCGGCAATATGTTCCATCATTTTTATTGTCATGTATATTTTGCAGTTTCTTTAGAAAACAAAAATCCCCTTACAGTTGAGAGAGCTGTAAGGGGGAGAAATTATTTAATTATTCAGTGCATTTTTGTTGACGGTTACTTTCCCCTTAGAACTAACAAGGAGACTATTTTGGAAGACGCCAAAGCTCGCACCGTCTTTTTCAATTTTTCCTTCTGCAACCAGTTTGTCGAACAATTTGCCCATCAACAGTGCTTTTTCGTATTCTTTTCTGGTTTCGTTACTTTTCCAAAATTCTTCATCTGATAAACCAGTGATTCGAATGCGATGCTTCATAATTTCGCGCACCGTTTCGTTATCTTCTCCCGTAATGGAAGGATTGTTAAGCAAAGACCTTTCCTGTTGGGTCACTGCGTCAACTTCTTGAGCACTAACTTGAATTCCTAATTTTTTCGCATGACTTACGGTTAATTCCTTCTTCACCATTTCATCAATCAGTGCATCATCCGAAATAGAGGATAGGGCATTCTTATTGTTTTGGAGCTTGTTAATCATATCGATATTGCTTTTGTAAAAAACAAAGTCTGGAAATCTGAAAATCTTCACCCTGCGCTAACGGAGCAGCAGAAGCTACGTTTTTGTTGCTTTTTTCTTGTTCAAGCTTTGCTTTCAGATCGTCAAAGCTTGAACTAATGATCCCTGTCTTGGACGTGGATACACTAGAAGCGTTAGAAGCAGTAGAAGCGAATGCAGAGCCGATTAGTAATAAAGATAAGCAAGCGCCGCTCATCACTACGGTTAACTTGTTTATTTTCATACCTATTCCCTACTTTCTAAGGATTTTTTAATGCGAAATAGTGAACGAATCTTTTACAGACCCACCGCCAAAACATTTGTTCCCGGCAGGCTGCACGTAACCTTCATTGTCAACGTTTACACTAAAACTTGTAGTCAAGTTAGTACTCCAGTTGCTTCCACTATTTTTTCCAACGATAGTTGTCCCAGAGGGGACCCAGTAACTGGAGTTTTCCGTTAGGCTAACGGAAGAATTGTCAAAATTAGTGTAGGTTCTAATGGCCATACTGCTGTTGCAACTACTAAGTCCGTGGGAACTATCCGATTTGATGCTCGCATCCGACTTTGTGTAGGTGTATTGATACTTATTTGCTCCTACATAAGTGCTTGAATAGTTCAGAATCGAGCCTGTTGTTGGGAATTGATCTAGCCCTACTAAGACACGCGTTCTACTACATATATAACGATCTATCTCAAGCAAAGTTAATGATAAATTTGTAAAAAAATAAATATATTACAAAAAATAATCATTCTAACAACATATATAAGAGAATCATGGTGTTGGAGGCCGCCGCGCTTCTTTTATTCTGGATTCATAGCCATTTTCTCGATTGGAAAAATATTGATTGTACTGGCTATAACCGAAGTTCTAATTGCATTTTTTCAATATCAATTAGGAAAAAGGAAGCTTAACGTGTAAATTCGCTATAATGACTGAGCCAACTAGAGTACCCACCGGCGGTTATATTTCTAGTGTCCGATTTTGTTCGCTCGATAAAAAACAATCACTCCGTAAAAGATTCTCAACTTCCTTGTCGCTGTAGCCAAACTCGGCCAACCTTCGGGCGGCAAACCCGGCACCTGTCGATGCCTGACTGCGTCGTGCAAATCCTTAATGCCGTATAGCCGTTCAAAGATCAAGCCGATCCAGGCAAGGTAGACAATCCGCTCTTCACTTCCCCCGACCAATAACTTTCCATACTGCATCATCCACACACCTTCAGCTTCGACTTAAAAGAAGACTTTTGAGCCATCAGAATGTACCGATCTAAACGCTGGCTGAGATGCACCACCTTGTCGGAAAAAGAACCCTTTTTCTCTACCAACCGTATCAATTGCCGCTTGGCTCACGCATACCATAACAGCTTCCCCGAATAGGCTTCGCCCGATCGGCGTCCCGGAGGCTCCATTTGGCGTAGCAAAGCGGAGACAAGTGGAGTGGACGCCTCGGCATGACAAGGGGCGCGAGGAATAGCGGACTGACCGAAGGGAGGGAGCATATGCCGCAGCGGCGGAGCGTACCCCTTGTCGTGCCGAAGGGCTATGGTATCGTATTGAAAGCGGCAAGAGAGCCAAAAATGGGCCGAGTTCCTGGCGCAGCCGGGAACGTTCCTTCTACCCCTGCCCTTGCTTTCATAATCCCTTCAAAAAAGCTTCGGAACGCAAAGGAGGATCAGACGGCCAATGGAACGTACCGGCGCTTAGGTGGGCCGTTCTTGCCCGCCTTAGCGCCGGTCGTTCGCTTGGTCGGCCCGACTGAACGAGCTGGGGGATCCAAACAAAATAAAAAAACCTCCGCCAATTTGCAGAGGGCAGTTAAAAAAACGGCCCTTGCCGCAAAGATGCGAACAAGAGCCGTTTTTTTGCATTGTTCCACAAAATCAAAATCGCCGCTCAAGACCTAAAATCAAGGGTAGGAGAATTTTACTTTGCTGTCTAGTGGTCATTTCCTTTTAGATTTATCTGAAACTGTAGAAATCTATGTTAGAATAAGACTTGATTGCATCTAAAAGGGGATACGCTTGTCTTTCGTTAGAGTGACCTGCAAGTTTAAAATCTTTATTCGTTGAATCGTACTCAGTTATGATCATTACATGTGTCGCTATAGTTATCCAACCGGAAAGACCTTTGGAAAATATTACTACGTCACCTCTGTAGATACCTCTATCAAAAATATCTTTGTGTTTTTCTTCATAATTTTCACGAGAAGTACCCAAAACGTATTTCCCTCTTCAGAACGAAAAGAATTCTTTAACGCTTGTCCACGGACTTGGATCGGAAAGGTTCCAACTATAGTTCAATTGTTCTGCACTCTCAGGAACTAAATAAGTACTGTTTTTTTTGTAAATATACCAATTTCCTGTCATGGACAAACCGCCTGCATATAGGGCTTGTGAAACAAAATTCGTGCAATCGCTTCCCCATTTTGTAAATGCCGGGAAATCAGTGCTGTATCTGTTATAGTTATTGTATGCCCATTCGGCTGCCGTAGCTGCGTTGAAACTTGAGTTTAAGGTAGCTGCTGGATTTTGTGCTGGATTTTGAGTTTTTGAAGTAGATACACCTTTCTTTTTATCTTCTTCTGGTTGTGGTATCAATGTTTTACTTGGTTGAGGTCTGACAGCATCTAAAAATTGAATTGACACAATGTCTTTGGAATCTTTTGCATATCTTTCAATAAAATCTACTTGTTCGCCGCCTCACTATTTGGCGGAGAAAAGAGTGGTTTTCGCCAATACAACAGGCGGTGCAACAATTCATATACT
>NZ_JANAVJ010000095.1 GCF_024213375.1 Paenibacillus sp. MZ04-78.2
GCGTCGTAATCAGTTACGTATATGATCTCATGAATCCCGTCGTTTTTCTAGGTGTGGAGGATTTGACGCTTACGTTTCAAGCTCATCAATTTTCTGCTTTAATTCTTTCCAGCATTCAGGTATCCAATTCTTTACTTCCAATCCCCTAAATGCTCGTAACTCCTCAAACCCTTTTCTCATTACCAGTAGACCAAACCCTGTTTCTATGCAATCCCAACCTTTATATTTCCCTTGATGCCAATAGATCATATCGATTTCTTCTTGTGACATATCGCCATACATCTCTAGGCGTTGTTGTTCCGGTATCATTCAATCCCACTCTTTCTTCTATAAGAAATTGAAATCCGTGTTTTATTTACTCTCAATTAGTTTTAATGAGCCATTTTTAAGAACTTCTATATAGCCTTCAAAATCAATGTCTACTCTGCTATACCCACCAGTAATTACTTCTGTCTCGCAACGCATACATTGTCCAACAGCACTATATTTTTTTGTATACATTTCGCATTTAGGACACCATAGCGATATATCTTGCATGACAAATTCTCCCCTATAATGAATTTCATACTTCTATTTTAAGCTTCCTATTAAAAAATCCAGTCCCATTTTGCTTACAGCCCCCGTTATCCAGCTATGTTTTTGCATTAACTCAGAAAATTTCGAAAGCGATCCTTTTTTAATTTTTTCACTATCTTCAAATAATTCTTTGATCTCAGATATCATTTTCCTCAAATCTTCTTTATCTTCGCCTCCATTCTCTTCAATCAGTCGATCAACTACTTCAAAATTAAAAGTATTTTCAATGGTAGCATTCCCTTGTGTACCAATATTAGAACCATATACATTTGCAATGTGAAATTGCATAGTTGTCGCTCTCTGGGTTTCAATGGCGGATTCTTTTCGGACTTTTATCTGATAGTGCGCTGGAATGTTAAGGGTTCTCTCATTGAATCCCCTATCCAATACCAAATAACTTTCTGACAAACCATTAGACAAATCCCGAAAAATCTTATCCCCTTCCTCGATAGGTAAACTAGCATCATCAATCAAAATCATATCTGGTTGAACACGCGCTTTAATATTGTCAATTTGTTCTCCATCAGCTTTAACTAATTTAACCTTGTCATTCATCAGTTTTCCAAATACCTTCATAATAAGCACCTCTTTCTAATGAATTCAGACTTTTATTCTCCAAGATAATCCAACACCACTAACGGAAAAGTGTATCATATTTCCATGAAGACCTCGAAGGTTACTCAACTTTAACAAGCAGTATCCTTTCCCCAAATCCACCGCGCTTCTCTTTCTTCTCCTGCCTTATTCGTTCAAACTCCTCAATACTGATTCCCTTATGCTCCAATATTGCATAAACAACCTCGACCAAATCAGCCAATTCCGTTATTTTCTCAAGTTCCCCAGCCTCGATAAATTCATCAAGCTCCTCATGAAGCTTAATACTCAACATTTTTATGTATTCCGCGTCATCTAAAACTCTAATTTCAGCTTGTTTCCCTGATGATTCAATAATCTGCGGTATCTTATCTCTTACGAGTTTGTTGTAGATAATCATCCTATATTCTCCTTCCAAGACTAACCTTGGCATGAGATCCAAAACTTTCTGACTAACCCGTTGATAATAGCCATTTCAAGCTCTGAAACATGTTTATTGCTTTGTCCCTGATTCATAAGCATGACGAGTAACTTCGAATTTCTTTCTTCCAATCTCTGTATCGTTGTTTCGCTTGGAATGACATTTGATTTGCTTGAGTTGCAAGTTTGGTGAGAATAGACCAGATTCCATAAATCATCGCTATATAAATACGACCATGGAATTACATGGTCAATAGCGGGAGTCTCATCAATGATTTTATTCCCACAATGAAAACAAATATGGTCTGGATTTTCCGCAGCAATAAGTTGAAAAAATTTAGTCAATGGTTTACGCCTGACTTTATCTTCATCAATAATCTTTACCTTCTTGCATATGCGCGGCGAATGATTGAAATTTTCAAGCATTTGTGACCATCTGTAATTGATCGCGTCAAATACGATTAAACTATTCTCTTTCAGTTCCCTCATATTATCAATAGCTATATATAAGAAATCTGCGTTCCGTTCATAACTGTAAACATCGTCAACCACTTTTCCTTCAACAGTAAGAAAGCGGTAACTTACGTCAGCTTTCAAAGCGGTTTTCACTTGTTTTACCGTTTTTTCATACTGTGTTTCACAAATTAGCTCAATGTTAGACCGAAACCATTTAACCGGTTGAGCGCTTTGCGTTGCTTTCTGGTACTCAGCAATTAACTCCTTCACTAAGGATACGATCT
Organism: Paenibacillus sp. MZ04-78.2; assembly: GCF_024213375.1. Lineage (GTDB taxonomy): Bacteria > Bacillota > Bacilli > Paenibacillales > NBRC-103111 > Paenibacillus_G. The sequence continues at coordinate 2,331 of NZ_JANAVJ010000095.1, forward strand.
TCGGCGGTTTATTAGGATTGGGACTTTGCTTTAAATCAAAAAAGATCGTTTGCTCAAAGTAGTATCTAATCACCTTCTTAGCAATGTCTTCAAGTCCAATTTTCATTGTGCTTCCAATCGGTTCGTGAAAATCATATTCAACAGCAATTTCGGTGATTGCCTTGGCCCATGCTGCTTTATAACTGTTATCAAACGAACAGTTGCGGATGATATAGAGCCATTTCTCTAGGAATGTCATAAAGCTTCCTCTATAGTCTTGGTTTTCGAATTGTATTTATAGTAAAATTATACCACATTTCTCGTAAGACAGAAGTCGAAAAAAGTAGAAAAAAAGAAGATAGAACCTAAGACATATTGCCGTCTTTGGTTAGTCTACCTTCTGTCATTAATAAATGTATTAAAAACTAAAATAAACCACTCTTGTACAAGTGGCTTCCAAAATGTTACTCTAGAAGAGCGTATGCCTATTTTTTTACATTAGGCATGCTCAACTTTTCATTCCCAAATAAGGAAGTGGTACTCTACTCCATTATTCAAGATAACCAAAGTATATACCGCATTAGTAAATTACGCAATAGTTTTATCACATTTTCCGTATTTTATTTTTAAAATTTGGGACATAAATCGCCCTAAATCCCTTGCCCCATAAGGAATGTTCGTAAACAAATATCAAAATGGACAGATTCATTCCTAACCTAAACAAGCAATTTATTTCGGCGTTTTATCATCTTTCACTTTTAACTTTGGAGGGCAGATCAATTTGATTAAGAAACGGCAGTACTACATTTGGCAATATAGTCTTGATCATATTAAATCGGATGGAACGACATTTTCGTTGGACTACAACTTAGAATCAGCTACCCTCGCAACGGAAACACTCATGTACTACATCTTAAACGAGAAGATTATGAAGCGTAAGTATGAACCCATCATCGAGTATCAGACAAATAAAGATGGCTCACTCGTGAAATCGATAAGCGGAACTCCTATAAAAATCAAGAAGAACGTCCTTCCTATTATAACGATTGAAACTGGTCGAGATCGCTCAGCCAAAACGAACGAAAAGCTATCCAAACTTCTGAATGAAGGTTTTACAGCAAATTATCACGACTCCAAGGGGAATATTGTATCTGTTCAAAAATTTGTGTTTTTGGACAATGTTTTATCAAGCTCTCAAAATAAAGAATGTCGGCAAATTTTCATTTGGGACAAATACGTTGACCAGTTAAAACGCCATATCTCTTTGGGGACAGAACCCACGAAATGTACGGTATCCAAGAACCTTACTCGTAATGCGTTAACTACAACAGATCTATTTAGCCCCTATTTAAACTTGGACAGTACACCCCTTACTCCGATACAATAATATTGAGGCGGAGGGAACGAAA
>NZ_JANAVJ010000096.1 GCF_024213375.1 Paenibacillus sp. MZ04-78.2
TGCGCGTCGTAATCAGTTACGTATATGATCTCATGAATCCCGTCGTTTTTCTAGGTGTGGAGGATTTGACGCTTACCAACCAGGCCTGTTGAATATCCAAAAAAATGGTAGAAAAAAGATCGCCATTTCTGTAGAATAGCTTGTACCACTAAACCGATTCAAGAAAGAGACGATCTCATGAAAAATTGTATCACGATCCCATCCGTTCTTCAATCCATTCTGAGTGCTGAAGAAGTCAAATCAATTGTGCAAATGATAGGTTGGCGTGGCCTCATGTAGCTTGTCGAGTGCGCGAGCGAGCGCGTCATCATTCAAATCATCGGCAGTTACATCGTCACCGAACAACAGCCCAACGTCTAGAGGGGATCTTTGCTGCTAAGTACATTGATGACAAGGGCTTTGATTCGCGCACCGGGCGACGGCTTGCAGCGGCTCGCATCCCATGGAAGCAGTTCATTCAAAGTCTGCTCAAACTCGATTTCACGACAAAGTCGGTCCACCAACACGGTGGGGCCGGAAGTATATTCGGTAAATTATTTTGATGTCGATGGAAACCGAGTTAATGGTTCAGTTCCAATAGAGTACAGCGGACAGCATGGTAACGACCCAACGGACCTTAGTTTTAGGATATCCTCTTCTGGAGTCCTTTTTTATGCGTTTTAAGGGATCAAAATGATAACGGACTCCACCTACAATTTCTTTATATACAGACACCCTTTTACAAAGATATTATTTGATAGGAAACTATTTCTGGTTTTACAAGTTTTAAGAATCTAATCTTTTGGAGGGTAACTGTTCGTGTATACCTTATGTAATTTAGGAAAAATTTTAATGTATTTCAATGCTTTTTTAATAATGTTTATTTTGCCCCTTGAGAAGGCTAATGCTTATTTGTCAGCATCGTATTCTGAAAGCTCGTATAATTATGATTCATCTGGAAGGCTAATAAATGTTCAATTGCCTACAGGACAAGGGAGAGAATATATTTACGATGCGAATGGAAATATAACTCGAAACTTTGCATCCCTTTCTTTTGATGGTACGAAACAAATAAGCCTCAATAATATTGCAGTGAATACTAAGCCAGGTGGAAAAAACACGGTGGAGTTTTGGATGTATTGGACTGGTACAGAAGGCGTTATGCCGTTCTCATGGGACGGGCCCTATGACCTTTGGTTTAGCGGAGGTTATTTTGGCTTTAATACCGGAGAATCAAACATATTGGGGATATCGTCAGCAGATTTGAAGAACCGGTGGGTACATATTGCGGCAACGTTTTATAACGGTGTACCGGATGCAGTAAATAATGAGCTTTACATTAATGGAGTAAAGCAAAATTTAGCTCCTGTTTTGGGCAAGACGACGTCGTCGGTAACAGTAACTTCCAATGCAGTTGTATCAGGAGCTTCAAATAACAATATGTATCGATTTATCGGCAAAATAGGTACGATGAGGATATGGAATCATGCATTGTCGGCAACGGAGATTCAAGCAAATATGTATAAGTTGTATAAGGAAATGGAAGCCGGTTTAGTGGGGTATTGGAAGTTAGGAGAAATACCCTCTCAAAATACATCGCTTGCATTTGAGGGTACGAAGCAAGTAAGCCTGAATAACATAGCGGCAAATACAGCGTCGGGGGCAAAAAATACAGTAGAGTTTTGGATGTATTGGGATGGAACGGAGGGAGGAATGCCGTTCTCATGGGATGGGATGTATAATCTATGGTTTTCCGGCGGATATTTTGGATTTAATACGGGAGAAAGTAATGTGTTAGGCATACCGTCGGCGAATCTAAAAAACAAATGGACCCATGTGGCAGCGACGTTCTTTAACGGAGTGCCTGATGCAACAAATAATGAGCTGTACATTGATGGGATCAAGCAGAACCTTACCGCGGGACAAGGAACTACAACAGCATCTCGAAACGTAGCATCGTCGGCCATGGTATCAGGCTCAATAGGCACACCTCATTATAGGTTTAATGGTAGAATCGGCGAGCTTCGGATATGGAACTATCCATTATCGCAATCCGAAGTGCAATCGAACATGTATAAAGTGATTACAGGAATGGAACCAGGTGTAGCAGGATATTGGAAACTCAGTGATCGACCTTTACCGAATACATCGCTTGCATTTGAGGGTACCAAGCAAGTAAGTCTGAATAACATATCAGTAAATACAGCGTCGGGAGCAAAAAACACAGTAGAGTTTTGGATGTATTGGGATGGAACGGAGGGAGGAATGCCGTTCTCATGGGATGGAATGTATAATCTATGGTTTTCCGGCGGATATTTTGGATTCAATACGGGAGAAAGCAATGTGTTAGGCATACCGTCGGCGAATCTAAAAAACAAATGGACCCATGTGGCAGCAACGTTCTTTAACGGAGTGCCTGATGCAACGAATAATGAGCTGTACATTGATGGGATCAAGCAGAATCTTACCGCGGGACAAGGGATCACAACGGCATCTCGAAACGTAGCATCGTCGGCCATGATATCAGGTTCAATAGGCACACCTCATTATAGGTTTAACGGTAGAATCGGCGAGCTTCGGATATGGAACTATCCATTATCGCAATCAGAAGTGCAATCGAACATGTATAAAGTGATTGCAGGAATGGAACCAGGTGTAACAGGATATTGGAAACTCAGTGATCGACCTTTACCGAATACATCGCTTGCATTTGAGGGTACGAAGCAAGTAAACCTGAATAACATAGCAGTAAATACAGCGTCGGGAGCAAAAAACACAGTAGAGTTTTGGATGAATTGGGATGGAACAGAGGGAGGAATGCCGTTCTCATGGGATGGGATGTATGATCTATGGTTTTCCGGCGGATATTTTGGATTTAATACGGGAGAAAGCAATGTGTTAGGCATACCGTCGGCGAATCTAAAAAACAAATGGACCCATGTGGCAGCAACGTTCTTTAACGGAGTGCCTGATGCAACAAATAATGAGCTGTACATTGATGGGATCAAGCAGAACCTTACCGCGGGACAAGGAATCACAACGGCATCTCGAACCGTAGCATCGTCGGCCATGGTATCAGGCTCAATAGGCACACCTCACTATAGGTTTAATGGTAGAATCGGCGAGCTTCGAATATGGAATTATCCATTGTCTTCCTCTAGTATTCAAGAAAATATGTTTAGGAACTTTAGTGGCAAAGAAAAAGGGTTGGTAAAGTTTTCAAGACCTAATTTAGAGAAATCTTAAAGGATTCAATGGGCATTGCGCATAAGAGCTTTGATTCGGTAGCGAGAATTTTTACTCACAAACACAAAATTTAAGAAGGGGTGTTGCAGGAATGTCTTTATCTAGAAGAAGTTTGGTCAGAGCAGCATTCTTTATCGTGTTTGTTATATCTTTAATTACTTTTCCGTTACATATTCAAGCAGAGACGAGTAGCTGTGCACCACTTTCAGAAGTTTCCGTCATACAGTTAAGAGATAAAGAATCAAGCTACAGTTATGATGCTGATAATAAATTAAAAGCAGCCGAGAACCATAAAAATGGAACCTTGCATTGGACAAAAAACATATTTGATTCGAATGGAAATCTTATTAACTCAACTTTCGCAGCATGAAATCGGCAAACAAGCCTTGATATAACTGGGCAAAGCGGCAATCCATTGCTGAAGTT
>NZ_JANAVJ010000097.1 GCF_024213375.1 Paenibacillus sp. MZ04-78.2
CAACCTCCCGTTCAAGATGCCTTCATTTTCTCATGAGCTTGAGGTTCTTGAAAGGTGGGGAGTATTTGACGCTCACAGTTTTGCTGAACGCTTTCGTCATGGTCAAGCCGCGCGCACCGAAGCCGTTACTGGATTTGAAACTGCTCATCGGCCGGTGTCTATCTACTGTTCAAGGCATCGTGGACGAAATCATCATTGTCGAGGATGGTACGAAATCGATTGTCAGTCTGTATACCAATCAAATTTTTGATTTTGAGTGGATTGAGGATTTTGCTGCGGCGCGAAACTATGCGTTCAGCTTGGCAAACAAGGACTACATCTTTGGCTTGACGCCGATGATTTTTTAACAGGGAGCGAGAGACAGAAGCTGGCTTCCCTGAAGGAAACGCTTGACCCTACCGTTGATTCCGTAACCATGGATTACCATCTAGGTTTCGATGAATTTGGAAATGTGACCTTCAGCATAAAACGAAATCGACTTGTGAAAAGAGCGAAACACTTTCAATGGATCGGCGCGGTCCATGAATATCTTGAAGTCTGCGGGAACATTCTGCATAGCGATATTGCCATTACCCATTTCAGCCTCCGTCATGATAGCGACCGAAATCTAAAAATTTATGAAAGGCGTTTAGCCCGGGGAGAGGAGTTTTCACCACGTGACCTGTACTACTATGCGAATGAGCTTGTAGATCATCAACAGTATGAGAAGGCGATCTATTATTACGAAAATTGACCTGTTTCACAATCTACTTACAGTATTTACAAAAATACCACTACTTAACGTAAGGGCAAGTTCCAATAAACTGAATAAAAAAAAAAAATTTACTTACACTAACACCTACAAACATTAGAAAGGGAGGGTAATTAATGATCAAGAGTCTTATATGTATTCTAATTCTAACGTCAATACCTTTTAGTACAGTAGCTGCAAAAGACAACATTGAACCCCGGAAGCTTGAGAATAAGTATTTAGAAAGAGCACTGTTAACAGAATTACATGATGTTATACAAAATGCTCTCCGCAAAGAATTTTCCCAAGATATCGTTCAATTTAATTGCTTAAAAATGCTTGAAATAAAACCTACAGCAATCGAAATACATGGAACTAAGCTTACTGATGGTTCTAATGCGTTTAGGATTAAGATTCAATTAAGGAAGCTCGATATTGATAAAGATTATTTAGTGAAAATAACACTAACAAATGACAAACCGCCTAGTGGTTACTACGTAGAATCTATCGATAAAGAAGTAATCCAAAAAAATTACAAATGTAAAAGTCTAGCAGAATAGGTTTTTTATTCAGAAACCTCAATTATCGAGGTTTTTTTACATTCTAAAAATAGGACGTACTCCCTATTTTTAGAATTGATATATTAGTATAAAATTACAATATAAGGTATTGAAAAATCAGAGGGAGTGAACTGAATGAGAAAAAACCTTTTTTTATTTGCAAGTTTTAGTTTTGCTTTATTGTCAGCAGCAATTACAGCAAATGGGGCAGTCATTGATGAAAATGGCTCTGGGACAAATATTCATCTTACTTCTAACAAAATAAGTTCTTTAGCGGCTACCGCAACAACTAAAGTGGTTGATGAAGTATGGGTGAAAAATGTATTCAAAAAAGGAAGCACGGAATTATTCAATGGAACAAAAACTAACTATAATGACTATCAAGCAGTAATTGATAGTCCGGACTTCATTTATGATTCATCTGCAACATATAGATCTGATGCATCTCATACGGCCAAAACAAGCACCGGCACTTATTTATATAGCTCATATTGTCAATTATCCGGTGGTACTTATACCGGCAAATGTGCACCATAACAATCTATGTGAAAAACTAAGTCTGAAAATAATGACGATAAATGGGTTTTTTTAATGCTCCTTTATCGTCATTTTCTATTACTTTATTCAAGGAGAAAAAGAGTTGAAAAATAGAATTGCTATCGCATTTTTGATTATTGGAACCATCCTTACTGGATATAATTATTTTAATCATTATTTTTCATCCCAGATATCTGCTATGACACCTTATGGGAAACTTTCAAATTCAGAAAGAGTGTATGGTATTGGGTTAATAGATTCAGAATCAAATACAGAATTAATCTATAAACAAACAAGCTCGACTTTTAACAATGGCCTTAAATTAGTAAATGATGCACTAGATAAATGTGAATTTACTTTGATTTTTTTATTGGACTTTCAGCAGGTCAACGTTGAAGTCAAAAATAGGTTTGAGAAAACAACCAAGGTTTCATTAAATGAAAAATCAAGCAAAAATATTAATTTTAGCATTCCGAATGTTCCTGTTGGCTCTCACAATCTGACAATTCTTGCATTACCACGACCCGACACTGAAGATCCGGATTTAGATGATGTTAAAGAAAACTACTTTCTATCCACCCAAGCAGTAATTGTTGTAGGTAATCAAAATAAAGTAAATTTCGAAGAAGTTAGAGTTCCGGTTACTTACAATTCCAAAGAACCTTCGGACCCGATTTTTCTTACTATAGAACAAACGGATAAATTAGTACCCAAAAATACGAATAAAGGACAAGTAAACAGTTCAAAAATAGGTTTTAATGCTATTTCAGGAAGACACTATAAAGTTCTCGAATTTATAGATAATCAGCAAGTTGATTTAGCAGATACTAATAAAATCTATCATACAGAACCCGATGGTTTGATTACTATTAACTCAAAAATGAACATTACTGATAACTCTACTCACTCTATTTTTCTTGTATTATTCGAATATAGGAGGCAGGTGCCATTCTCGAATAATAAAAATACAAGTATTTATTTTTCTGAAACTTATAAAGTTACACCTTGAACAATTGCTAAAGTGTTTTCGATGCACCAACCACAAAGTTTTTGGTGATCTTGTGTAATCCGTCCTTGATCTGTGCTTCGGACTTGGATAACACAAACTGCTTGGCGCGGTTGTACCGTTTCCAGTTACGAGAGCCTTTCTTACACTTGGATAATAAGCGTTGCAGCTCAGCCAGCTTCTTGTTTCGCAAACGGTGGATGTAGAGTCGAAGGAGGTCGGCTTTCGCCTTCCTCCGTCCGCTCGATCAAACGGATCGTGCAGTTTTCCCGCAATCCGCTTTCCTTTATGTCACCCTTTGGGTGCAGTCCGTAGGTTCAAATGTAAGCGTCAAATCCTCCACACCTAGAAAAACGACGGGATTCATGAGATCATATACGTAACTGATTACGACGC
>NZ_JANAVJ010000098.1 GCF_024213375.1 Paenibacillus sp. MZ04-78.2
TGTTCGCCGCCTCACTATTTGGCGGAGAAAAGAGTGGTTTTCGCCAATACAACAGGCGGTGCAACAATTCATATACTACCGAAAATAGCCTAATCCCTTCTGTACAATGACGGGGGATTAGGCTATTTTAAAATAAAAAAAGGAATGCTCCCGAACCTTTGGCGAGGAACCCCGGGAGCATTACCAACAACATGTCCAAAATACTTCATTTCGGCCATTCTTGCAAGGCTTATTTGCGAATCTACATGGACCGTCCGCCAGATGTGCTTCTAGATTGTGAGAATTGCGGCTGTCGTCTGCATAAGCACGGACGTTACTACCGGTCGGTGACAACCAAGCGAGAGATGTTGCGTATCCCGATCTACCGCCAATATTGCCCGAACTGTGGAACCACCGTTTCTCTGCTCCCGGATTTCCTAATCCCCTGGGCCCGCTGTGCGACTTGGGTCCGAGAAGCGGCGATGCTTCGTCGACAGAAGGGATTTACTTGGCGTGAAGTCCAAACAAGCACTGCTTCTCCAGCTGTTCGCTGTAGCCGACGAACACTAAAACGATGGCGGAAACGCTATGAACAAAGGGCATCTTCCGCAACAATGTGGCTTGCCGGTCAATTAACCCGCTCGGGCTATGACGGGGATCTACTTGGCATGTATCCGGAGAAGATAAATCCAGGGCCTGCGGACACGTTGAATTGGCTGCAAAAACTGTTACGTATTTCCTGCCCCGTCAAGCCATGGCGACGGGGCTATTGGACGTTTCTGAACGTGCGATTACCGGTAGCCGCGCAATTGTAATGCGTCCTCATTCCTCCCGTTACCGATGTCGGCAAACCCCAATCGCCGCCTCGATTGGTGGCTCATCCCCTCTGAACATGTCGATTGACCCCGATTCCCACAAGATATGCCTCCTCCCCAAGCAGCAGGACGTTGTGAGATACTCCCGGAAGATGAACGGAGAGGAGTCCTATTCAAATGAATGAACAAGAACGACAGCAGATGGCCAACTTCCGCTACGGTCTCATCGCGCCACTGGTCAGCCGGAAACTGGAAGCTGGCGAACAGATGGCACGGATGCGAGACATTGTGAGCCACGTCTATGAAACACCCACGGGCGAGCAAAAACAGATTAGCTTACGGACGCTAGAGCGCTACGTGCAGGCATACCGAAGCGGCGGCTGGGAGGCCCTTCTGCCTTCACCTCGAGCGGACAAACTACAGGCGCGTGACATTTCGGATGATGTACTCGCCAAAGCGATCGCCTTAAAGCAAGAACAGCCCGGACGCAGCGTCCGGCAGATTATTGCCATCCTTGAGCTTGCCCAATATGTGGATTCCGGCGTGCTCAAGGAGAGTACACTGAGTAAACAGCTGCGCCGTCGCGGCATGACGCGCAAAGCGCTTCTGACGACGGGCTGGAGTGAATTCCGCCGATTCGAGGCCGTACACCGCAACAGTGTGTGGCAAGGCGATGTCCAGCATACGCTGTACCTGCCTCACCCGGATAAACCCGGAAAGAAAGCGATGGCTTACTTGGTGATCTTCATCGACGATTATTCGCGCCTGTGCGTGCACGGCCAGTTTTACTTTGAAGAACGGATAGCCCGGCTCGAAGACTGCCTTAAAAAAGCAATTCTGAAGCATGGCGTACCCGAAATGATCTACGTCGATAACGGAGCCATCTATTCCTCACACCACTTTAAGCGGATCTGCGGACGGCTAGGAACCGAGCTTAAGCACACTCGCCCTGGGCGTCCGCAAGGACGCGGGAAGCAGGAAAAGTTTTTTCGGTTCGTTGACCAGAGCTTTGTGCCGGAGGCGTACGATCTCATCGAGCAAGGGAAGATCCAGACGCTCACCGACTTGAACCGCTTCTTCGCTGCTTGGCTTGAGGTCGCCTACCACCAGAAGGTCCATAACAGCTTTAAACAGCGTCCGATTGACCGCTACCAGAAGGACGAGCACCCGATTCGCACGATGCCCCCGCATGAGCTCGCGGAAGTCTTCCTGCTCGAGGAGTCGCGAAAGGCCGACAAGACGGGCTGCATTTCATTGCTCGGCACAACCTACGAGGTAGAGGCGAAGCTTGCTAGCTCGCAGGTTCAAGTGCGATTCGATCCTCACGATTTGAGCTTGATTCAGGTTTGGAAGGATGGCGTTCGATTCGCTGACGCCAAACCGCTGGTGCTACGTGATCCCAGGCAAAAGAGGAAACCGGCGGAAGCCGCGGCAAACGAGCAACAGCCACCTAAGACAGGGCTCAACTATGTGGAACTACTTGCAGAGGAGCATAACCGGCAGCTCCGTCAGAGGCAAGCCGCAGAGCTCTCTCTGGCCATGAAAGAGGTGAAGCACCCATGATTCGGAGTTTCTTCGGCTGGGAGCGAACCCCGTTTACGAGAGAGATTGAAACCCGGCATCTGCACCGCTCGAAGCGGTTTGAGGAGTGCGTGGCCCGCCTGCAGTACATGGTCATGACACGGTCGATTGGCTGCGTGACCGGTGAGATTGGCACGGGCAAGTCGACCGCCATTCGTTCCTTAAAGGACCAGTTGGATGCGAACAAATACCGATTCATGTATGTGTCCGATGCGAATTTGAAACCGCGCGATTTTTACCGCGAGCTGCTTCACCATTTTGGGCTGCCGCCTAAATTTCTCCGCAGCGAGGCCAAACGGCAGTTCCAGCATCTCGTGTGGGATCTGTACGAGAACCAGCGGAAGGTAGCCGTCATTGTTGTAGATGAAGCACACTTGCTTTCCGGTGACATGCTGCAGGAAATTCGGTTTCTTACGAACTTCCAGATGGATTCCGTTTCGCCGCTGGCTCTTCTCTTGATGGGTCAGCCGGAGTTGCAGGCCACGTTGCAGCTTCGGGTATTTAAGCCGATTACACAGCGAATGAATGTGAGATTTCATTTGGAAGGCTTGTCGCTTGCGGAGAGCCGGGACTATATCTCGCACCAGCTTGAGGTTGCGGGCAGTACCCATCCGATTTTTACAACCGAGGCGATGGATGCAATTTATGCGCACACACGTGGCATTTGCCGCGAGATGAACAATGTTTGCACAGCCGCCTTGCTTGACGCTGTAC
>NZ_JANAVJ010000099.1 GCF_024213375.1 Paenibacillus sp. MZ04-78.2
ACGTAGTGCAATTTGAAAAACTACGAATTCGTGAGAATAAGGGAGTAAGACTCTAAAGTTAAGGGTTTAAACCGAAACGTAAGGCGCGTGGTTACCGCTCTGACAAGAACATCATCGCCATGGTATACATCCTGGCAGGCAAATTGAACTTTGCCCTGAAATAAGAAAAGAATTGGCAACAGCATTAGGCTATTATTTGTATCATGTATTTTACTCCAAATTTATATAATCAATGGTGTTTGTTTCTTAATTTAAAATTTTTGACAACGAGGAGCATTATAGACAGACTCAATAAACTAACAAGATATTTTCTTCAAAGTAATAAAAGAATTTTTTATTTATATAAGCATTTTCAGTTAAACCGTCTCTTACAACTTCGATATTATACGTTTCACCGTGCATACTTGCGGTTCTAGGGATTGATTCGTCTAAGTACGTCCTTGCGGTTATACGGACTGCTTCATCTAAGTAAACCACCATTTCTTTATAGGAAAACTCACGGATCGCATTGGTTTCGAATGAATAATATATTTTATTCTTTAGTTCTTCTCTAACGCCATATAGCAATCCTCCAAAAACCTTGATTGAGTAGTAATGCTCATTTGCTTTATATTTCAAGGTGCTGCTTCCAGTTTCTAAATCTATTGCATAAATCTCTGTTTTATCACCCTTATAATCTTCCTCAAAAAACCAGAATCGATCTCCTACCATGCCAATAACTTCAACAGATCGACTGATGTCGTAGTCATTAAAAATAATAGGCGATAGATTTTTTTTATTTTTTATACAATCTATGAATTCGCTTTTATTCAGGATTAGTAAATTCTCAAGTGTTTCTACCTTGTAACTCCCATTCGAGTTGTAATACTCTTCCCAATAGGATTTTTTTTCAAAGCGTTGTATTCTTCCTGATTTAAAAATGATATTTTTAGCCTGATTTCCTACTTTACATACAGCAATATTAAGCAACACATTCAAGTACGGAAAGTCTTGTTGCTGAATAAAGTAGCCTTTTTTTTCCACAGAATCCACTAAAATGACCCGCGAGTAACAATCCTTATTAAAAACAAGGTCGTCTTCTGATAAAAAAACTAAACAATATCTTTCATCAATTGGAGAAATTCTAATTCTAAGATTCCATATATTTTTAATATTTCCTTCGAACTTGATACTGAAAACCAATTCATCTTCAAAACGCTCTAAGTTTAATCTGCTTACATTAAACATATTGCCTTCGAGATGTTGTTCAATAGATCCATGAAACATAACATTAGATGGATTGCCTTCGCCGATAAAATGTACTGCCTTGTTAAACTGATACGAAGTCTCTATCAGATGTTCTGTATCAAGACAAAGTAGTTCAGTATAATAAAACTCTTGCTCATTAGAAACACTTTTAAACAATACATGAAACTTTCCAAAGCTTTCAAGAAAAGGCCACAATGGTTTATCTAAATAAAGATTTTTTACTTCCAATATTTTTACCATGTCATTTCACTCCCACTTTAAAGTCGAAATCCCAATACGCCAAGTATTGGGATTTCGCGTTGAAATTTTTTACAAAACACATCTTCGCCGGTTCTAATTCTATTATATGCCGTATTATAATCAATTGCTCCGGAGATAACAACTTTATTTTTGATAATTTTGGCAGCGTAATAGTGCTCTTCCCTGTTACGAATGGTATCCGCCATTTCACTAGCAACAACCCAAGTTACTCCTCTAATTGTGATTGCAAGTGCAAGTCCAAGCAATCTTTCGATTACAGCCCTGCCAAGAATACCCGCTACCGGTGCAATTAGTGGTAATTGAGCTTTAACTTTATCATTCAACTCAATCTTGAAGCCATTTCTTTGATCTTGTGCTCTTTCTTTGTTTTCTTTTCAGTAAGAGTAGCTTCAAAGGAAGCTTCATTGGCTTCAAGAAGATTTACATCATATTCAACCTCTTTGTTAGTGTTAGAAGCGAGAAGAGAACTTAAACCTATTGGGGAATTCGCTTTCTCGACTGCTTTTAGGGTAATCTTTTGAGTTGCTTTATCGTATGTTCCATACAACTCATCGCCTTTATGGGTTCCTTTAACTTCAATAACTTTACTATCGTTTTTAAGTACTACAATACCATCTTCGGTCTTATTATTTGCAAGTCCCGGTCTTTTACTTTATTATCTTTGAACTTTAAAGCAAGCTTCCCAAATAAAAGGCTTTCATACTTTGGTAAGTCGATATTTGACACTTCCTTTGGATTACAATTAAGATATGAGTTAATAAGGGACTTTGCATTCTAGACTACGAAGGGAAGATAGGACCTTGATTCATATACTAGTTGATCCAACCGACAAAACAGCGTGGTATCCTAACTATTTATCTGGATTAAGAAAAGGACTTCAAGAAGCGAAAGTTGATTTTAGATTCAGTCCGGATTTGCCCGAAAATCCTGATGATGTTGTTTTGATTACAAGATATACATTATTCGAAACGATTCATCAGGCTAAGCCTACACCAAAGCATCTCATTATTATGGAGCATGACGTATGGAATCCTTTTACCAATGTCGTTGATCCAAGTACATTATGGATTTTTCAACATCCATCTTGTAAGGCAATTCTGTATACAAATCCGTCGATGTTGGACTGGGGAGAAAGGTCAACGGGTCCTAACAGTTCAGTTAAAGTTATTGCGGCTGGCTTTCCATATGATCATGAGAAGATCAATGCAATTATTGATGAGACCAAACCAACGAAAGACCGAGAGAAATTGGTTGTATTTCCTGGACGATTGAATGAGTTCTATCAGCCATACCTATCGGTTAGAATGGCAATGGAACTCGTAACTATTCAGGTATCTTATAAACGCCCAAAATCTCTGCTGTACGCGGCGGAGATTTTTTTGTAAACTTGTTCC
>NZ_JANAVJ010000009.1 GCF_024213375.1 Paenibacillus sp. MZ04-78.2
TGGTCGCCTGTTGCTCCTTGCGGCCCTTGATCGCCTTGCGGTCCTTGAGCGCCTGTTGCTCCTTGCGGCCCTTGGTCGCCCTGAGGTCCTTGGTCGCCTGTTGCTCCTTGTGGCCCTTGGTCGCCCTGAGGTCCTTGGTCGCCTGTTGCTCCTTGCGGCCCTTGATCGCCTTGCGGTCCTTGAGCGCCTGTTGCTCCTTGCGGCCCTTGGTCTCCTTGTGGTCCTTGATCACCAGTTGCACCTTGCGGCCCTTGATCGCCTTGCGGTCCTTGAGCGCCAGTTACACCTTGCGGCCCTTGGTCACCCTGAGGTCCTTGAGCGCCTGTTGCTCCTTGCGGCCCTTGGTCACCCTGAGGTCCTTGCGGTCCTTGGTCACCTTGCGGCCCTTGGTCACCTTGCGGTCCTTGGTCACCCTGAGGTCCTTGAGGCCCTTGCTCGCCCTGAGGTCCTTGCGGTCCTTGGTCGCCTTGCGGTCCCTGTTCGCCCTGAGGTCCTTGCGGTCCTTGGTCGCCTTGCGGTCCTTGGTCGCCCTGAGGTCCTTGAGGTCCTTGGTCGCCTTGCGGTCCTTGATCGCCCTGAGGTCCTTGCGGTCCTTGGTCGCCTTGTGGTCCCTGTTCGCCCTGAGGTCCTTGCGGTCCTTGGTCGCCTTGAGGTCCTTGTTCGCCCTGAGGTCCTTGCGGTCCTTGGTCGCCTTGCGGTCCCTGTTCGCCCTGAGGTCCTTGCGGTCCTTGATCGCCTTGAGGTCCTTGAGCGCCTGTTGCTCCTTGCGGCCCTTGAACGCCTTGAGATCCTTGAGCGCCTGTTGCTCCTTGCGGCCCTTGGTCGCCCTGAGGTCCTTGAGCGCCAGTTATACCTTGCGGCCCTTGAACTCCCTGAGGTCCTTGAACGCCTTGAGGTCCTTGTTCGCCTTGAACTCCGCGAGGTCCTTGAGTACCTTGAACGCCCTGAGGTCCTTGAGCGCCTGTTACACCTTGAACGCCGCGAGGTCCTTGAGCGCCTTGAGCACCTTGAGGCCCTTGAGTGCCTTGAGGTCCTTGGAAGCCTTGAACTCCGCGCTGTCCTTGAGGCCCTTGAGGTCCTTGAGCGCCTTGAACGCCACGAGGTCCTTGAGTGCCTTGAGGCCCTTGAGGTCCTTGAATGCCACGTTGTCCTTGAGGCCCTTGAGGTCCTTGAGTGCCTTTAGGTCCTAGAGGTCCTTGAGCGCCTTGATTACCTTGAGGTCCTTGAATGCCGCGCTGTCCCTGAGGCCCTTGAGGTCCTTGAGCGCCTTGAACGCCACGAGGTCCTTGAGTGCCTTGAGGTCCTTGCGGTCCTCCTCCCTGAGGTCCTTGAGGCCCTTGAGGTCCTATCGGCCCAACTGCTCCATCTGTCCGTGCAGCCTCAAAATGAGTAAAGACGGGATCGGCTACCACTGTAACTGTTCCGGCATTGGGTTGAATAAATACCCTCGTGCTGTTACCCGGAGCGAAATTCATCTGAGCGGTGAGGTTTACTGAGAAAGGCAGATCCGGATGGTCCGTATTTCGGATGAATATCTCCCCGGATTTGTTAGGTCCTTCTAATGCGAGTGCAATGAATTCCACGGAAGGGTCCGCCGTGAGCAAAAGGCTGACGCTAATCGTATACACGCCGCCCTGGCTGGAGACGAAAGTAGAAGCCACTGGGTTGTACTCGCCGTTCAAATCATAATCAACGATTGGAAAGGCTACGAAGAACGGTCCGGATGGTGTGAAATTTTGGTCTGTACTTGCACGAGCTCTAAATGCAGATTCAGCCAACTAGATGTCACCTCCGTATACTTGATGTAGCTTCACTCCCAAAACTTAAGATTGTGAAGCCTTTAATATAGTATGTAACGAAACGCATCGAGCCTCGGCGTTTGTAGAGGTGAAATCGTATATTTTGAAATCGACGTAAAAGCTTCTTTTCCGGGTAACAGCGGATACCGCACAACAAACAGCCAACACCGCATTAAGTAAAGCTAATGAAGCATAGGCGAAAGCGGATATAGCACAGACAGGAGCAGACACGGCTAATACCCAGGCGAGTTTTGCGGCGAACACTGCGAATGAATCATGAGAGAAAGCGAGTGCAGCACAGACTACCGCTGATCTAGCTCTGAGTAAATCCGAGACAGCATTCGCAACGGCAAGCTATGCTAGCCTTGGGCAGAACAGGCCGGAGATCGATTCGAATCGGTAAGCGCTTACAATAGCTTTTAAAAGAGCGGAACATGACACTGGCCGAGGCAACCGGTTTAAAGCCGACAACTGAGCTATGCAACATTTGGTCAAGGTCGCGGAGGCATTGGGGATATTTGACATAAAGGAGCTTATTGAGTTGAGAAAATGAAAAGAGTCCCGCCAGTCGGTTTGAACTGGTTAGGGACTCTTTTTTGCGTTATTCATGTAACTAAGTGCTTAGAACACTACCTGTAAGTCCAGCAAAATTTAAAATAATAGTTTGATTAGACGATAAACTATTCCCTATGGCTCGTAGAGTATAGGTATGGGTACCAGTCAGTGGAGCAGCGTCACAAGTGGTAATAGCAGTCGTTATAGGGCTGCTTGGAGATGCCGGGGAATCGTTTGCTGTAGCAATTACTGTGCTATCATCACGAACGATCGTTAAGGTAAAGGTGTTGCTTGCATTATTTGGTGTCCACGTTACATAGGCGGTCAACCAAACTACGTTGGTTGCTGCCGCAATACTGGCGGTTACAGTTAATACAGTGGACGTTGGCGTTGCGGCGGTCAAAACTATAGATGGTGTACCGGCGTACTTTGTACAATTAAATCCAGTTAAAAGCCCCGTTGCTCCTTGAGTGCCCCGTGCTCCTTGGGGTCCTTGAGCTCCTTGGGGTCCTTGAGCTCCTTGGGGTCCTTGAGCTCCTTGAGTGCCCGTTGCTCCTTGGGGTCCTTGAGCTCCTTGAGTGCCCGTTGCTCCTTGGGGTCCTTGAGGTCCTTGAGCTCCTTGAATGCCCGTTGCTCCTTGAGGTCCTTGGTCACCCTGAGGTCCTTGCGGTCCTTGGTCTCCTTGCGGTCCCTGTTCCCCCTGAGGTCCTTGCGGTCCTTGGTCTCCTTGCGGTCCCTGTTCGCCCTGAGGCCCTTGCGGTCCTTGGTCTCCTTGCGGTCCCTGTTCGCCCTGAGGTCCTTGCGGTCCTTGGTCTCCTTGCGGTCCCTGTTCGCCCTGAGGTCCTTGCGGTCCTTGAACGCCTTGAGGTCCTTGAGCGCCTGTTGCACCTTGCGGCCCTTGAGGTCCTTGAGCGAATTGAGGTCCAACTTCATCTGCCTTAAAATGAGAATCGGCCAACTAGATATCACCTCCGTTATTAATGTTAGCTTCACTATTAAAATCTTATAATTGTAAAGCCTTTAATATAGTATGTGACGATACGCAGAGAGACTCGGCGTTTACAGAGTTGAAATTATACAAATAACGCCCTTCCGACTTCCTATTGGGAAGCAGAAGGGCTAAAGAGCTTGCTTTCTCGTTACTTGGAACTTTGTTCGGCGAACTGTCATTCATTGTTCGGGAACAGTCTGCTTGGTCCCGATATACAGCGTATCGTTCTCGGACAAACCGTACAGGTTTGCTTCCTCGACACCGTATTTATCCGCCAAATTAAATAAAACGACATGAAACCCGGCCGCTTCCAATCGGCCAACGAAGCCTTTGCGATTATAAATGCGTACGTGATCGTCCTGGCCGAAGTGTTCTTTTCTTGCCTGTGGAGAGGTCACCGTCGGGTCCTCCAGAATCTCCTCGAAGTTTACAGCGATCGGCACTTGCAGAATGCTCCAGCCGTCCGGCTTCAATACGCGGTAGATTTCCGCCATCGCTTTGTGATCCTCGGGGATATGTTCCAGCACATGGCTGCAAATAACGGCATCGAACGTTTCGTCAGCGAAAGACATGGCCGTTAAGTCTATCCGCTCCATTTCCGCATCCTGAGGCATCAAATCGCCGCATATATACGAAATGTTCGGATGCCCTTTTAACCATTTCCTTAAATTTCTCTCGGGCGCAATGTGCAGTAGTTTGTGCGGCCTTGCGAGCAGCTTCGTTTCCCGTTCCATATAAAATTTATACAACCTTTCCCTGTCGAAAGAGGAGCACACGGGACATATGGCGGTCCGCTTGTTCCACATTTCATATTGACACTTGGGAAAATCGTAAATATCCGGCCACGGGCGAAAACGTTCAATCGTATTATTGCAATAAGGACAATAGTAAGGACCTTGGTGTTTGAGATGGTCAGCCAAATGATTTTTCTCCTTTCCTATCTCTTGTCAAGCCGTTTTTTGATGACGGCCGGCACCCCCGCAGCCATCGTAAAGTCGGGGATATCGCCTTTGACGAAGGCTCCGCCGCCAATGATAGACCAGCATCCGATGCGGCATTTCTCCCGAACCGAGGAGCCGATGCCGATGTACGCTCCTTCGTCTACGGTCACGTTGCCCGCCAGATTTACACCCGGGGCGATGGTGACATAATCGTCAATGACCGTATCATGACTGATGTTGGCGCTTCGATTGACAATCACATGGCATCCGATCCGGATATTATCGGTCAGGATGGCCCCTTCGCAAATCATGCTGCCTTGCCCTACGGTATTTCTCCTCGACAAACGGACACGCGGATGGACCAGCGGGTCTGCGATACGGAATCCCGACCGGATCGTATCGTAAGCGAACCGCTTCTTCAATGCCGGGTCCCCGACCCCGGCGCATACGATCTCGACCTCCTGCCGCATCGCTTCGATATCGTCAAGCGTTCCCAATACAGGAACTCCATTCACCTGTTGGCCCTTCATTGCAGGCCGTTCGTCCAGAAACCCCAGCACCTGCACTCCCAGTTCTTCGCAAAGCCAGTTGACCTCGCGGGCGTGTCCGCCCGATCCCCAGATGACGATCTTTTTCATGTGGCATTCCCCTCGGTAATGCTTCCAAGCACCTTCACAATTCGCCCAACGGTGTCCTCCTTCATTTCCTCCCAGAGCGGCAGACTAACAATACGGTCTGCAATCCGTTCCGTCACCTGAAGATCGGAATGGGGGTAGCTTTGAAACTGCTTCTGCTGATGGCACGCCGGGGAGAAGTAAGTCCGGGCTTCAATCGAACGGGAGGCTAACCGCCGGAGGACTTCCCGGTTGCCGAGAGAGTCCGGGCTCAGCAGAGAGAAAAATTGCAGGGGCACCTGGCCTTGCATCTTTTGGGCAGACCATCCCCGCTGCAATAAATCCTGCTGCTTCAATTCACGGCGATAATGGCCAATGATCGTTTTTCTTCTCTCCTGCACTGCCTGGAACCCTTCGAGAGTGGCCAAGGCGATAGCGGCGGTATATTCGGATATTTTGCTGTTTAAGCCTGACATCACGGATTCTCTGGAGCTGGAGAAGCCGAAGTTTCCAGCCCGGCGGATTCGCTGAATGAGCTCCTGGTCCGCGCTATACACTAGCCCGCCTTCTCCGACGCCAAACGTTTTGGTCGCGTGAAAGCTGAACACCACGGCTCCACCGAAGCCTTTGCCGAATTGTACGTCATCCTCCGCAACGGTCGTTCCAAAGCTGGCAGCCGCATCAATGACGACCGGAATTCCTTCCTGCTGCAGCTTGTTGTATATGGATAAATCGATCTCCGAACCGAAAGTGGCGTAAGGAACGACGACCGCAATCTGCTCGCCCAGCCGCTCGACCGTCTCCTCCAATTGCGCTTTGTTCATTTGCCAATCGTCCGGTTCCATATCCAGAAAATAGGGCTCAAGCCCGCACCACTCGGCGGCAAGCGGGGTCGCTGCAAAAGTAAAGCTGGGCATCACCGCATATTTGCCCCGGGGCCGCTTGCATTGCGATATCGCCAGCATCAGCCCGAGCGTAGCGTTATGCACCGTCACGGCCGAGCCGATGCCGCCGAACATTTGGGCAATCACCCGCGTTTCAAACAGATGATTTAAGGGGCCGTAATTGGAGTAAATCCGGCTTGCTTCTATTTGTTCAAAATAAGAAAGCAACCGCTCCTTTTTGACTAAGTTCGGTCGCAAGAACGGAATTTCATACATAAGGCAACCTCTTCCCGCTGGAATCCGCTTCCAATCAAAGTGTGTACACCTTATCGTATGAACCCCATGAACGGGAGGAACGGCGAATACCCGGCTCCGCCTCATTCTATCGTATTCAAGATCGAATCGATCCGCTGAATGTCCGCTGCAAATTGCGGGTATCCTTGCACACGTTTGCGGTAAGCAAGAAGAGCGGTTTTGAACAACTCCTCCGTTTCGAGAAACCCGTCTTCTCTGGAGGCGATCGTGATATCGAGCCATTCGCTGAACGCTTTGAAGCCAAGCGTGCTGTTGTTTTGGCTGGCATGTAACCGAAAGTAGCTGAGCGCTTCCGGTATATAAACCGCTTTTCCTTTGGACAATAGAGATAACCAGGCAGCCATATCGTTGATCAGCGAATACTGCTTCCCGCGGTATACTCCGAACGGTTCGGTAAGGTCCGCCTTTTTAAATAAAACGGTCGTCGGCTCGCCGATCACATTCAAGCAGCGGGTTAATGCGATGTTCCCCAGCGTTGTTCCATCCATCACCC
Source organism: Paenibacillus sp. MZ04-78.2 (assembly GCF_024213375.1). GTDB lineage: Bacteria > Bacillota > Bacilli > Paenibacillales > NBRC-103111 > Paenibacillus_G. The sequence goes on from NZ_JANAVJ010000009.1 coordinate 6,593, forward strand.
TCGTCTCTTCGTACAGTCTGACCGTGGCGGCGATGGGCGCAAGAAAGCTCCCCGATTCATTGATGGTTTGCCGGTAGGATGTGACCAGCGTGATATTGTCGAATTCACTGAAAAAATAGAGCATTTTGGCGATCTTCTCTTTATGAAATACGTCGTCATCCATCAAGTAATTGATATATTCCCCCGAGGCCAGGTCGAAGCATTTGTGCCAGTTTTCAAGAAAAAGATTTTTCTCGTTTTTATGGTATTTGATCTGGGGATAAGCCGCTTCCAGCATTTGCTGCACTTCGTTATTGGAGCTGTCGTCGCAAATGACGATTTCGATATTCGGGTAGGTTTGTTCGAGTACGCTGTCGATAGCGAGTTTTAGCGTATGGGGCCGGTTATAAGCGGGAATAACGACACTAACCAACGGATGTTTCAAGATAACTCCACCTTTCTTTTAAAATGAGCCCGCATTGTACGATAGGATGGCTACCTCCCAGAGTATGCGTTCTCAAGCGAAATGTGCGTTCATGCGCAAGGTTTTGGGCGGACAAATGTTCGAGCAGCGGAATACACTGCGTATGTGAAAAAAAGAGAATGGATCGGCACTTGGGCTCAGCTTGTGTTCGACATCTGGGAAAGGGGAATCAACTTGTCATCGGACTTCATTCCTTTATTGACGGTTCATCTGTTTGTGTCAGACAAGATTTCGAAGAATAAATTGAAAGAACCGATCTTGAGGCTGGCAGAAAACCACATCACCGTGAAAATGTATGGGCCTGATGATCCATTAGTCGATGCCGGCCCCCGGAAGCCGCGCGTCTATGCTTCCATAGGAGATGAATGGAAGCCTTTTACAACTCTAAACTCGCTGCATGTTCAGGAAAAAAAACGTTGGCTGCACTTCCATTCGCCGGACGAACTCGAATCGAATAAATTGTTTTATTGCTGGCTCAGAGGGACAGATCCTCTTCCTGAAAACAAAACCGTTCCTCCTACCCGTTTCTCTTCCGATACGCCTCTGATCTCCGTGTTCACGGCCAGCTACAGGTCAAAAGAAAGAATTCAACGTCCCTATCGATCGCTGTTAAATCAGACTTACCCGAACTGGGAATGGGTCATTGTGGACGATTCCGGAGATAACGAGGAGACTTACAAGCATGACTTGCTTCCTTTGAAGGACCCTCGCGTGCGCAGATATCGCCAGGATTCCCGCAATGGCTATATCGGGGCGCTCAAAAGGTATGCCGCGGGCCTGTGTACAGGGGAAATTTTAGTTGAAGTGGATCATGACGACGAGTTGACGCCCGATTGCCTGGAGAAGATCGTTCGGGCATTTCAGCAAAATCCCGAATGCGGCTTGGTTTACGGGGATTGCACCGAGGTGTACGCGGAGAACCTTCATGCGCATTGGTACGGCTGGGATTGCGGTTTTGGATACAGCACATTTTATCGGGTCTGGCTGCATGAAATGAACCGCTGGCAAAATGCGCACAGACATACGACGATCAACGGCAATACCGTCCGCCATTTGGTCGGGTTGCCGAATCATCCTCGCGCATGGTCCCGGGATTGTTATCATCTGGTCGGGGGGCACCGGGATGAGCTGCTGGTGGCCGACGATTACGACATGCTGATTCGGACGTTTCTTTGTTCCAAGTTTGCGGCCGTTCCCGATCTACTCTATATCCAATATCGGAATGAAAGAGGAAACAACACCACGTTTCTAAGAAATAAGCAGATTCAGATTTTGGTCAGAGAACTGGAACGGGTTTACCACGATAGAATTCATTCGAGGCTGACCGAGCTGGGGCTGCCGGAGCATCTGCCATACAACCGGATATGGGAGACTTCCGTACACAATCCCGCCCGCAAAACGGCTCATGTCATTCATGAAGACACTACCCGAGTTTCGATCTTGTTCCCGATTCCTTACTCTCATCCGGAAACGGAGCATACGCAATTAAGGAAGACCCTCCAAAAGGGGATGGAATCCGGCTTTAAGAACACCGAGGTGATCGTGGCGGGCCGTATCCCCAAGGAAGTGGAGTTTTTCGCTTCCCAAGCGCCTGCGGGGGCGATCCGTTGGTGGCCGATGGAGCCGGACGATTCGTTGGAGACTTGTATCCAGTACGCGAAGTATTGTGCATCCTGTAAAGAGAAAGTGGTTGTGCTGTAAAAAATCGCCCTCTACTGCCAAGAAGGCAAGTTGAGGGCGATCTTTAGGTCGGTACGTGATTAACCGCCTGTCCCGTTATGAATAGTGTTTGGTAGACCAGGCTGTGGCTGTTGCAGCGCTGTACCGAATACACCGCTGAATAAAAACAATCCTAAAACCAAGGAAAGCCATACTTTTTTCATAGATCAGACACCTCCTTCCAGTATATTTCTGTAACGCATTTTTTGTTGCTCAGTCGCAAAATCGGCATGCTTCGCAAATAAGGAAACGCATCTTTCGAAGCCTGAGTAATGCCTCAATTTCTGTGAAAGGTATAACGCATACAATAGTTCATTCAACCCGGTTATTATTTGCCGATTTCTGAAGCTGTACACTGCCTTCTCATGCCAGAAGTGAAATAATTGCGTGCCGTTTATGTATGTAATGGAAGTGTTGATCGGGGGAAGCTTCGCACAGAATTTGTCTAAAAATTCATCGATCTTAAAATTGTATAGGTTCGCCGATTCAATAACTGTAAGTAGACTTGGAAGAAGTTCGATGGGATGCCTGTCCAAAAAGTCCGATAGCTCCGTAAGGACTTTGTCATTCCCGCATTTTAATTCAAGATTGTACATATTTGCCTTGCCCCAGATGCGAAATTTATCGACCTCCTTGTGTCCGGTTTCGTCAAGAAATTCGAACCATCCAAGTTCGGAATATTCCGAAACGTAGCGTTTCGCTTCTTCACACCGCTCTTGCATGGTTAGGGCGATTCCTTTTAGAAGAAACCCTTGTCCATAGTATACTACTAAATGTCGCTCAGATTGTAGAATTTTGGGAGGTTTGTTATTTTTTCTGTTTTCAAGCTGTCTATCGTAGATGGTTCTAGCCAAGGTTCTTAATTCATCCGCATATCTTTCGACTTTTTTCCAATTCCATAAGGTGTAATAAACATTCGCCATTTGTAGCAAGGCATCCAGCTTCACATCTTCCGGCAGATAAAAATAATGTGACTCAAATCTAGCCAACGCTTCTTTGTTTTCTTCCGATCCGATGCCAATGAGAGACTGAAATAACCGAAGCTGGCTCATAATGTATTGCGGATGGTGAGTATCCTTCACATCATCGATGACATGACGGAACAAAGGAACTGCCTCTTGCTTCCTTCCAGCCTTGTAAAGATGCTCCGCCATAGAAAAATAATGTGAAGGATCGACCTCCGATCCTAAACAGCTAACATCAGGATGTTGCCCCATTCCCTTTACCTCCCTCGGTAGTTAAATTTTAACATAAAAAGCATACAAAAAACAATGTTTTTCCTCAATTTCTTGTTGAGAAATCCGTCGAGACGGAGAGATTGAAAGCGCAAAAAATCGAACTAACGCCAGCTTACGCCGGGCAAGGACCGTAAAAGAGGAAGATTATCATTCAAGTAGTGCGGTCAACGATTTTTGGCAAAGAAACTTTTTTACTGATTTCGCGTCTAATCAATTAAAACTATATTATGGAGGTGAATACAAAATGAGGAAGTATGTAATTGGATTTGTTTGCGGTTTATTTGTTTCAATGTCTACTATAGTATACGCTTCAGATTCCATTCAAGCCTTACTATTTCCGGTTAATTTTAGTTTTAATGGGAACAAAATTGACTTGGGCGAATACAAGATATTAAATTACGAAAATCATACTTACGTCCCAATTCGTTTTGTTGCAGAAAATACCGGAATATCGATAAGGTACAGCGCTCATGACAACGAAATCTTTCTGAATGATGCCCCCGCACAATATATCCCCTTATCCACTATATTAAAAAGTGACTTTGATAACATTACAAAAATTGAAGTTAAATTTGGAGATGGCGGAAAAGTCATACCGATTAACGAAGCCCGTACCATCGGTGAAATTTCGAGCAAACTGAAAGAAATAAAGCTTCGTAAAAAGAACGATCAATCCCCTGGTTTTGGATATTTATATTACCTTACGATAATAGCTGGGGACAAAGAATTAAAGTATTTCAATACCCTTTCATTAGAAGATGTCAGCTACGAATCAACCCAACTAACGAAAGAGTTAGATAATTATATTTTATCATTAAGAAGTAATTGAAGTCAGAAACTCCCCTTTAAGTAGACTATAGTATTTTTCTTAGACATAGTCAGCTTAAAGGGGAGTTTTTGTTTGTAGAAGTTTTTAGATGGATTCCGGCACGAAAGACTGGACGGTTTGAACGTAATTACCGTACGGATAGATTACATCCGTTGGTTTTGAATGCCAAGAATCGCGTACAATTGCATTTCTTTGTCCATTATCAAGTATTTGATACCCGATTCCTGTTAAAGCGTGGTCTCCATAATTTAATCCGGGAGTTTGGTCTTTCCATACGCTAATAATTGCAGGTCTATAGTTATCAATTTCGTTTTGGTAGTTGGAAAAGTTTGACCAACCGTCAACATTTAAGCTATATCCGTGTTCTTTCCAATAAGCTTTGCCGCCATTAGCTGCATTTATAGAGGTAGTAGCACCATTACTATCGGTATTCATATAATAGGCAAGATCTTGAATGATTTCATGATCAAACATAGGGCTGCCTTGACTAGTTTGTGTTAGTTTGTTGTACCCTCGCTGTTCAGACCAATATCTCACAATGTTTGCAGCGGCTGTTGGAACGCAACCCTTATACCATGGAATATCAGGAACGCTATAAATATATCTCCCCGATGAAGAAGTAGCATTGGCGGAAACAGTTGCCAGATTGTTTGGCCCTTCTAAGTTGGTCGTTTTCGCCAATCCTTCTTGCATACTTTCCCTTGTAAACATACCTTTGGCTTTCAAAGATTTTCGTTCGATTTTTCGATTGTTTTTGAGTTCGATAAAGTTATCATTATCGATCTTTTTAAAGTGAGCTGATGGACCAACAAAAATGCCCTAACGGTGAAATATCTGTTAACGTATTGATGATTCCGTATGTCAGTGCATTCCAACGGGTATGAGCCAATGCTCGCTCAAGGAGCTGCTCATTTTTGCGTCCGAATTGCCCCTTTTCATAATGCTCCAATGTAAAGCTCTTAATAACCGGTATACCGTTTACTCGTTCATGTAAATACCCTTGCATTTCCGCAAGTGACTGGGACCTTGCTTTAGTCAAGGCACTTAGTCTCCTGTACAATACTTTAACGGCAACTACATAGAGAGGGAGAATCGCAATAGCGATAAGTGTTAGCGAAGAATCCATGTAGCTCATGATTCCCAGTGCAATGGATAAGGTAACGATGTCAAGCCAAATGTTCATCATTCCCGTTTCTACCAAGCTTTTCGTCTGTTCTACATCATTCATCATTCGGGAAATAATTTCTCCCACTTTATGGTTTTGATAATATCGCAAGGAAAGCTTGTGAATGTGGTCGTATAATCGGTTGCGGATATCAAATAAGGTCCGATTCGTAATGAGTTGAGCAAAGTATTGCCGATAATATTCAATCGGATACCGAATGATTACAAATAATACAAATGCTCCGCCGATGATAAAACCGAGCTGTACAATTTTATCGTTTTGCGTGAACGAACCTAATAACAACGAATCCACTACATATTTCAAAAGTAAAGGCAAAGTAAGCGGGATGCCGAATTTGACAATCCCGATTAAGACCGTAATTAAAACAAGGCGCCAATACGGCTTTACAAATGTAAGATATGCTTTCAGACTCGACAAATTAGATACCTCCTTCGCTATATAATTCAACTATGGTTCACTCATCCTACTATTTTAGCGTACCCCACTACCCTATATTAAATCAACTGCTTTTTCACTAATACATATAGAGACGGGGGTACTATAGGGCGAATATCGTAGCTTTGATAAAGCTGACTATTATCAGGTCATATATCAAGCACCAAGCAAAACACTGTGCCGTAAAATGACTGCTAGAAAAAAATAAGGAGAGACAATCGAGTTGTCTCCCCTTTCCGTTATTTAATTAGCTTATTTACGGTGGTCATCAATTCGTCCAAAACCTCACGATCGCCTTCTTCAATCCGTTCAATCACACAGCTTTTTAAATGATGTTCCAGCAGTTGCTTTCCCAATCCATTAAGAGAGGCTTGGATCGAAGAGATCTGATGCAGCACGTCATCACAATACGTATCTCGTTCGATCATTCCCTTCACCCCGCGCACTTGCCCTTCGATACGATTCAGTCTTTGGATCAAATTGTGTTTGGTTTTTTCGGAATGATGACTCTTCCGCTCTGTAGAGGATGTATGGTCGCATGAGACAGTCTCATGGTTGGTATGGCTCATTGGATCAGCTCCTTCTTATTAAATTTAACATCCCCCCTCCCCCTATGTAAAGGGGAAAAACCAGACGGTGTACCTTTTATCGCAAATAATTAAGGCATTATGGAAAGTTGTTCTACCGGCAGCATTCACAGGACAGTCAACTTATGCTTCCTTCAACAAACCGCTTATTTCATTGAGATTTTCCGCGAAGCCGACGAACACCTTATCGCCAATAACAATCGTCGGCACAACTTGTTTTCCGGTCAGGTTCCAGACTTCTTCTGGATACTTAGGATCTTCTTCGCAGTTTAAATCTGTATAAGAGATTTCATTCTCTTTGAAGTAGCGTTTGGCGAAATTACAGTCACTGCAGGTCGGGATTGTATAGATTTTTACTGGTACCTCCATGTTCGATACACTCCTCACTTATCAATTATTTTATGCCACAACGTTATATCCCTTTTTCCGAATGGCATCCTCAATTTCGGAAATCTGAACTTCTATTATTGGGTTCACCTCCTTCCACGAATAATATTAGCGAATCACTTGATATCGACTACGAAAGGTACAGTGAAAACTTTTCCTTGATGTTGAAATTGACCCCAGATTTTATAGGTGCCGCTCTTCGGGAAGGAAGTCATAAACTCAGCCTTCGGTCCGGTCGCCTTTTCGTCCACCGGATGGACATGGAGATATTGCTCCGCATCATCCGATAAAATAACGACATGTCCGACAGCACCCAGATATTGCTCCAGGTTGCCAATCTCTTCCTTCGTTTGCGCGTCAACAATAGTAAACGTAAGGGTGACTTCATCTTCCGCCCTTGTGCCGCTGAAGGTAAGCTCGACTTCTTTGCCATCGATAACTTTTACAAGCTTCTCGTCTGCTTTGACAGCTTCATGCGCTTTTTCTTCCCCCTCCACCTTCACCCATTCACTGAGCTCCTTACTGCCTCTTCATAGTACTCATTCCCCCTGTCAGTACCTCGTTATCACTCACTCAAAAAAAGGACACCCTCCCTTCAGAGCCGGATTCGAACCGGCCTATTCGAAGGCAAGATGCCCTTTTTGCTTACACTTTCATATTGCTGCTATGCCCGGGTGAAAGCTTGGCTTCCGGATCGATGTAAACTTTGGCATTGTTAATGGCGGTCGGCGCTTCTCCGAATCCGACGGCAATCAGCTTCAGCTTGCCTGGATAAGTCGTAATATCTCCGGCCGCGAAGATGCCGGGAATGTTCGTCTCCATCTTCGTATCGACAACGAGTGAACCGCCCTCGACGGCAAGTCCCCACTCTCGGATCGGTCCCAGTGAACTAACGAAACCGAAATTGATGAGGACTTCGTCAACTTCGACCATCGTCTTCGTTTGGGTCTTCACGTTGGTCAGCACAACCCGCTCGATGCTTTCCTCTCCGTGAAGCGCCGTAATCTCGGTCGGCACGACGACATTGACTTTGGACTGCATAAGCAACTCGACGCTATGCTCGTGAGCCCGGAATTTATCACGGCGATGAACGAGCGTCACCCGCTCTGCGATTGGCTCAAGCATCAGCGACCAATCCAAAGCGGAATCACCGCCGCCGCTAATGAGCACCTTCTTGCCGCGGAATCGCTCCAGATCGCTGACGAAGTAATGAAGATTGGAATTCTCGAAACGCATCGCTTCCGGTAGTTCCAACCTGCGCGGCTCGAAGGCACCGACACCAGCAGTGATGATGACGGCTTTCGCTTGGTGAACGGCGCGATCCGTGACGATCTCAAACGACCGTTCACCGAGCTTGCGCACAGCCAGCACCTTCTCCTCGAGTCTGACGTCAGTTCGGAACAACTCCATCTGATTCTTTAAATGATCGACAAGCTCCTGGGCTTTCACTTTAGGGAAGCCGGCTACGTCGTAGATCATTTTCTCCGGATACAAAGCGGCGAGTTGGCCGCCGAGCTGCGGCATACTTTCTATTAGTGTAACCGACATCTGTCTCATGCCGCCGTAGAAGGCGGCAAACATGCCAGCAGGACCGCCTCCAATAATGGCTACGTCCGAGTTCGTGATGATTTTGTCGTACATTCTTTAGTACCCCCGAAGCAGTTCTTTCTTCCATTTAGGAAAATGGCTTATCAGAAATCTTGATCGAATCGGTGGGGCAGCCGTCTAGCGCATCTTGCAATTCATCCCACAAGCTTTCGTCGATCGGAGTGCTTCCGCGATTATCGTCTCCCTTGAAGATGACGTGGGCCAAGCCTTCATCGTCGTAGTCGAAAATATCGGGCGCCGCCGCTCCACATGCTCCGCATGCAATGCAGGTGTCCTTGTCTACGCATGTATATTGGGCCATCTTATACGCTCCTTCGCGTTTTTCTCCAGTATGATTTAACAAACCCGGCCGAAGCTCGACCGGGTTTTCTCTTTAAAGAGCTAATTGCAGTTATATTTCCACAAAGCCGATAAGATCGTATGATATATTACACCAGTACGGCGTTATATCCTTTTTTCTGAATGGCTTCCTGAATCTCGGCAATCTGAACCTTGGCTTCGTCAAACCGAACATCTACCGTGCCCTGCTCAAAATTAACGCGACCTTCAGCGCCGATTGCACTAATCGCACCTTCAATTCTCGGAACACAAGAACGGCAAGTCATGCCCTGTACTTGGACGGTTGCTTCTTTCATTGGTTTTCACCTCCTTTCAATGGCTGGATTCTTTATCCTGCGACCTGTTGCAGCTGCTCTAGCGAAATCCGATCCACAAACTTGCTGAACTTTTCCTTGCCTTTGGCATGTTCTATATAATAATCAATGATAGCCATAATGGCGGGAATGAGTCGATCTTCCGCGACTCCCTCGCGAAGCAGCTTGGCGAAGGAGGTTTTAAGCCCCTTCGACTCACCGCCAACATAAATATTAAACTTGTCACGCATTTTGATAACACCGATATCCTTAATGAGCGGTTCACTTGTACCTAACGCGCATCCGGCATAGCCGATCTTAAGCGGTGTAGGCGTTTCAATGCCAGCTATGGCTTGATTCAAGGCTTTGGCCGTTTCAAGCCCCGCTTCCTCGGCGCCTTTACAGAAATTGCAGGCGATCAAGCTCTTGGTTACAAACCCGGCAGGATTCACTTCAAGACCATTACGCTCAAGCTCTTCCTTGATAGCTTCCCGTCGTTCGATCGGCACTTCTGCATAGAGCTGTTTGAAGGCGGTCATTTCCACTTTCGCATCGGTCCCTACGATCGTGCCGATTTGGACAAGCTGGTTTGGCGTGAATAAGCTGCCACCAAGCTGTATCGCCGGACTTATGGCAATTTTTACTTTTTCACCCACCATGATCTACTCCTCTGTGCAAACTTAACGAATCACTTGATATCGACTACGAAAGGTACGGTGAACACTTTTCCTTGATGCTGAAATTGTCCCCAGATTTTATACATACCGCTATTCGGGAAGGAAGTCATAAACTCAGCCTTCGGTCCGGTCGCCTTTTCGTCCACGGGATGGACATGGAGATATTTCTCCGCATCATCCGATAAAATAACGACATGTCCGACAGCACCCAGATATTGCTCCAGGTTGCTGATCCCTTTCTTCGTTTGCACATCTGCAATATGAAACGTAAGTGTGACTTCGTCTTGCGCCTTCGTGCTGCTTAACGTAAGCTCGACTTGTTTGCCATCTACAACTTTCACAAGCTTTTCGTCCGCTTTGACAGCTTCATGCTCTTTTTCTTTTCCCTCTACCTTCACCCATTCACTGAGCGTAGTGCTCGATCCGCCCTTCGGAACAAAATCGGCATAGAGCTTGTAGTCCCCGCCTCCGGGAAACGAGGTATCGATCGAAAACTTTCCGTTTCCATCAAACTAGCATCGTGCCCACCATGCTCTCCATGTCCTGTACTTGGAGCTGCTGTATTTTCTTGATTCTGATTGCTGCCGCCATGACTTGAATATGTGTCTTCCTTGGGCGTTCCGCAAGCAGTCAGTACCCCGAAAGCCAACACACCTGTTAAAAGCAGCACCCGTTTTCTCTTCGTATGAATTGACTCTCCTAATCCTTTGTTAGTGTCGCACTTTCACCCGTTGCAGACGAAGCGCATTAAGGACAACGGAAACCGAGCTTAGTGCCATCGCTGCGCCGGCAACCCACGGCGCCAGTAAGCCGATTGCAGCGATCGGAATCCCTAACATGTTATAACCAAGCGCCCAAAACAGGTTCTGCTTAATATTGGTCATCGTTTTGCGACTCATGAAAATCGCATCGGGAATGCTCGACAAGTCGCCGCGCATCAAGGTGACATCCGCCGCTTCCATCGCTACGTCTGTCCCTGTGCCGATTGCCATGCCGATGTTTGCCGTTGCGAGGGCTGGCGCGTCGTTGATGCCGTCCCCGACCATCGCCACTTTTTTGCCTTGCGCCTGCAGTTTTTTCACTTCTTCCGCTTTTCCTTCAGGCAGCACTTCAGCGCGTACATGGTCGATGCCGACCTGGGCCGCGATCGCCTTCGCCGTCCGTTCATTGTCGCCTGTGATCATAATGACCTGAATGCCCATTTCCTTCAGACGACTTACGGCTGCCTTGGACGTTTCCTTAATCGTATCCGCAACCGCAACCATACCTGCATACCGGTTATTTATCGCAACCAGCATGGCCGTCTTGCCTGCCTCCTCCAAACGGGACATCGGTTCATATGCCGCCTTCGCATCGACTTCGTACTTTTCCATCAACCGGCGTGTACCGACAAGCAGCTCACGGCCTTCTACGACCGCCTTGATGCCGAATCCCGGAATAGCTTCGAACGACTCTGTTCCCGGCAGCTCAATATTTCTTGCCTGGATGCCCGCAACGATCGCTTCCGCCAGCGGATGTTCCGAGTTTTTCTCCGCCGCGCCGACCAGTCTGAGGAATTCCGCCTCGTTGCCTTCAGCCAAAACATCTGTCAATTCCGGCTTGCCTTTTGTTACCGTGCCGGTTTTGTCGAGAATGATCGCATCGATCTTGTGCGTCTGCTCCAGATGCTCGCCGCCCTTGAACAAAATACCGAGCTCCGCTGCGCGTCCCGACCCCGCCATGATCGACGTCGGGGTTGCCAATCCAAGTGCGCAGGGGCAGGCAATGACGAGAATGGCGATCGCTTTTTCCAATGCGCCTGCAAAATCGCCGGGGGTGACGAAGAAATACCAGACCAGGAAAGCCACAATGGCTACACCCACGACAATCGGAACAAAGATGCCGGAGATGATATCCGCTACCCGTTGAATCGGCGCTTTGGAGCCTTGCGCTTCCTCCACGACCTTAATAATTTGCGCAAGCGCCGTTTCCTTGCCGACCTTCGTCGCTTTAATCCGAAGCATGCCGTTTTTGTTGATCGTAGCTCCGATAACCGCATCGCCGGCTCTCTTTTCCACCGGGAGACTTTCGCCCGTAAGCATCGATTCGTCTACCGACGACACGCCCTCCAGCACTTCTCCATCCACCGGTACTTTATCTCCCGGACGAACCAGAACGACATCTCCTGCGATCACTTCATCAACGGGAATCGTCAGCTCCTGGCCATCGCGGATGACCAAAGCCATTTTCGCTTGCAGCCCCATTAACGATTTAATCGCTTCGGAGGTCCGGCCCTTCGCGTTCGCTTCGAACAGTTTCCCCAATATGACGAGCGTAATCAGTACCGCGCTTGTCTCGTAGTACAAGGAAGGTCCATGATGCATGCTGTCGCCCATCGCGAACCAATCGAGGGTCAAATACAGGCTGTAAAAATAAGCAGCCGAAGTGCCAAGCGAAACCAGAACGTCCATGTTTGCACTGCGATTGCGCAGCGCCTTATACGCGCCTACATAAAACTGTTTGCCAATATAAAATTGCACCGGCGTGGCCAAAATAAGCTGGAACCACGGGTTCATCAGAAAATCCGGCATGTAGATCCACGAAGTAAACGAAAAGTGACCGACCATCGTCCATAACAGCGGGAAGGAAAGAATCGCCGAAATCAACAATTTCCGTTTCTGCTGACGAATTTCGTTCAAACGATGGTCGCCTGCATCTTGATTTTCCTGCTTGATCGTGGCTTTGTAGCCAAGCTTTTTGACCTTGCTTTGCATATCCTCGATCGAGACTTCGCCCGATGAATACTCTACGCGAGCGGTTTCCATCGCGAAGTTTACCGTGGCGCTTGTCACGCCCGGCATCTTGCTGAGCCCCTTTTCGATTTTGTTGGCGCATGCGGCGCAGGTCATGCCCTCGAGATTAAATTGCGCAACTTCCGTAACCGTACCGTATCCCAGCTTTTTAATGGTTTCTTCCAGATTTTTTCTATCCAACTTTGCCGGATCGTATGTGACGTTTGCTTTTTCCAAGGCAAAGTTGACGTTGGCAGAGGAGACCCCTTCCATTTTATTGAGGCCCTTCTCAATGCGGTTTGCGCAAGCGGCGCAGGTCATGCCCGTAATTTGCAACGTTGATTGCTTTGTCTGTGCAGCTTCCACGATGCTTCACTCCCTTGTCTTTAGATGACTTACACGACTTCGTATCCTTGCTCTTCAATGGTTTCCTTGATCAGCTCGATCGAAATTTGATTTTCATCGAACGACACGTCCACCGAGTTGTTCTTCAGATCGACCTTTCCTTTTGCCCCGATTTCTTTAAGCGCGCCCTCAATGGAATTGACACAGTGCTGGCAGCTCATACCTTCAACTTGCAGTGTGATGTTTTTCATTTTTCCTCATCCTCTCGCTTCATTAGAATGGTTAATGTTCTTAGCATTTCATCCGCGACCGTATCGTTATCCTTTAGACGGGTGCTCGCCGCGTATGCTTTCAGGTGATTCGACATGAGCACAACTCCGACTGCATTTAATGCAGAATGGACAGCCTCAAGCTGGTTGAAGATATTATCACAATATTCATCTCGCTCCACTTGCCTCTGCACCCCGCGAACCTGCCCTTCAATTCGATTCAATCTGATCTGGATGGAGATCCGACCCTTCGGAGTCATGTAGCTTGATGCTTGAATTTCAGGAAATGATGCCATCGATTTGTCCGAATTCATTTCCATCACCTCAAAATTAGTATACCCCTCTATCCTATATATCGTCAATATTTTTTTACCGCCCCCCTCTACCTATATTTAATTCGAAGAAAAAGCAGCAGACGCTGCCCCAGCAGCTTACTTGATTAACTTATTCATGGTAATCATAAGCTCTGTTAACACTTCGGAGTCCCCTTCCTGAATCCGTTCGATAACACAGCTTTTCAGATGATACTCCAATAAAAGCTTTCCTACCCCATTCAAAGCAGATTGTACGGAGGAGATTTGGTTCAACACATCATCACAGTACGTATCCCTCTCAATAAGTCCTTTAAGGCCGCGAACTTGCCCCTCGATCCGATTCAATCGGTTTAACAAGCTGTTTTTTACTTTATCTGAATGATGACTTTTTCGTCCAGGTTCGGCAGTCGAGCAGCAACTTTCGCTTTCATGCTCAAGCATTTCTGTATCCATGTTGTTCATATGATTCGCCTCCTTCACCTTGATTATACCATACCCCAATACCCTATTAGATATTACAATTATGGAGTTGGAGCTGCGACAAAGTCAACGCTATCTTGTCCAATTTCGTATTCTGCAAAACGCAAGCCCATGCTTCAACTGCAACTGCTGCATGTTCCACTGCCGGAGCACGTATCGCTCCCGCAGCTTTTTTTGGTCGGAAGCGGATTGTTGCTCGGAACCTTGATTGAATCCGATACGGCTTTCGCAATCGTCATCGAAACTCTGTACAATAAATCATCAACACGGGATTCAGCCAGTTGACCTTATGGGTGGCGCCCGCTGCGGAAACGACATTTTCCTCGATCATCGTTGAACCGAAGTCATTGCAACCGAAATGCAGAGACTGCTTGCCAACCTCCGGCCCCATCGTCACCCACGAGGCTTGGAAGTTATTAATATTGTCGAGGAATAGCCGACTGATCGCCACGTTCTTCAAATAATCCTCTGGTCCCAGCTTCTCAGCTCTTAAATTTGTATTTTCCGGCTGGAACGTCCATGAAATGAACGCCTTGAAGCCGCTTAGCCTTCCGGAGATGGCTTTATCTAAAATGCGGTTGACCGGACCACTCATCATTTGGACGCTCCTTATTCAAATCCCATTCCGAGAAACGTTCCTCGATAAATGGCTGATAATGATATCTTCTATCCAGCTTCAAAACCCTTCGATTCTGTTTGCGGATCAGAACAGTCGTGTCATCCCAAGCCACAACAATCCCTTTTACGTCATTTGCGGGATAATCATCACGAACTACCCGCAGCTTCATTCCCTGCTGTCGATAATGATTTAATAGTTCTTCACTGATCAAAACGCTACCCTCCTTCTACTCAAACCGCATAGCTTTCATACGCTCCCATCCTCATGTTCGAATGGACGACTATTTTCCTTAAAACGGCCCCCTACGACATTATGCAAAACAGTAGTCTCCTATAGATTCACCAGTAACTGCTTCAGCTCATCAACACCGTATGCATATCACTCGCTGCACTTAAGTCTCCAGCCAAACCCTTCGTTTGGCCGGAGACCTGTCGTGATTAATCACATGACTGCCGGACCGCTTGACTCCCCTGGTTTGGGCGAACGGATAAAGAGCAAAGCCAGAGCAGCTCCTGCAAAGGCCACTATACCGGACCAAAAAAAGGCTTGATGAAATCCGTCATTCAAGGCCGCTACGGAATCAACTCCTCCTTGGGAAGCTGTTGTGGAAGCGGCGATCGCAACCATAAAGGCCAAACTTAATGCCGAGCCGATCTGATAACTGGTATTGGCCAGACCGGATGCTAAGCCCGCCTCTTCCGGCTTCGCCCCTGACATGGCTGCCATCGTTGCCGGGATATAGGCAAGAGACATGCCGAGCGCCCCCAATAACGATGCCGGGAGAACGTTCGCAACGAAAGTACCGTCTACAGGCGTATTTCCCGAGAACCACATCATTGACGCTCCGAGAGCGATCAAGCCGATCACGATATTGGCTTTCATACCAAACTTCCCGATTAATTTGCCTGTAATGAACATCATAATAATGGCAAGAAGTATCGTCATCGGAAGCAAAGCGACTCCACCGGCAAAGGCGGAAAATTTCAAAACCTGCTGCATATATAGGTTGAGGAAATACCAAAGCGGAATCCATCCGCCGGAGAGCATAATGAGCGCGAGATTTCCGGCAGCCAGGTTTGGCGCTCTAAATATTCGGAGCGGCACGAGAGGTTCTTTTTTAACAGCCTGAAGGATGAGAAAGAGAATAAACAGAACGGCTCCCGAAATGAGGGTCCATAGCGTGGACGGCGATCCCCATCCATTATGTTCTGCCGTTACAATACCGTATACAATCAACACGAGAGCGGCTGTGACGAAGATGGAGCCCGCGACATCAATGCTCCCTTTTCTGCGCTGCCCTTTCGACAATAGGGACGGAGCTAGCAATAAGGCCAGAATACCGACTGGAACATTGATTAGAAACGTCCACGTCCAACTCAGCCATTCGGTAATCACTCCCCCAAGAAACACACCGGCAGATCCTCCTGCCGCTGCCGAAGCGCCCCAGAAGCCAAGAGCCTTGCCCAGTTCCTTCGGGTTACCGCTGAACAACATCATGACAATCGTCAACGCCGACGGAGCAATTAGTGCGGAACCGAACCCTTGCAAGGCGCGGCCAACATTAAGCGCCTCATCATTCCATGCCAGTCCTGCAAATAAAGAGGCTAGGGTAAGGATGGAGAAACCCCACATGAAGATGCTTCGTTGACCGAATAGATCGGATAATCGGCCGCCCAGCAGCAGCAAGCCGCCAAAGAAAATGACATAAGCGTTAAATACCCACTGCAAGTTTTCCTGCGAATATCCAAGTGCTTCTTTAATGGCCGGCAAGGCTACCCCAATAATCGAGGTATCCATAATGACCATAAAATTTGCAAAGCAAAGCAACGCCAATGCCTTCCAACGCTTAGGATCGGGTTGCGAAAGAGCCTGTGATTGCGTAGACATATTTAATCCTCCACCTGAACAGAATTTTCCGAAGAACGTCTCCCGGTCGATCACCTCGTGACGGCCGTCTAAAACGAGGGGCCGGAATGCCATATTTCCCCGAATTCCATTTCATTATAGTATAGCCCCCCACCCTATTGTCAAGGTGCTTTTTTTATCGTGTATAGGGCTGTTCCCTCACTAATTAGGTGACTGAATTTGATGTCTGCTTCTTTTGGATCACTGGTATACTATTCTTGATTTTTATTCTTCCATTTGTTCATTAAAGGCTCATAATTTTCGATTAACTCAAAGATTATTGCATAACAGAGGGCTAGGACTGCAATTCCAAATTGGGAAAATGCAATATCTTCGAAATAAAAATCCAAACCATAAATGAATAAGTAAGTTATGAAATATGTTGTTACCATATCAAACAAACTTTTAAAAATTTCTCTTCTAAATAAACTCTCTTTAATTACTTCAAGAATGAAGCCAATTACCAAATTAATTGGACTAAAAAATATTATGGCAATTGAAAAAAGAAATCCAGCAAAATTTGTTTTAATTTGAATACCCAACAAAGATACTTTTGATAAAGCCATGATTAGCAAGAAATTCACGCCAACAAATAACCCAATCGAACCTACTACAAGAATACATAGAAGAATGATGAATATTATCTTCCAGAAGATCGAAATTTTTTGCAAAGTCATCACTCCAATTATGAAATCAAGCAAGCCCCTCTTTGACCCGCGACGAATCAATAAAAATAATAGTTTGGTCATACTTCGCAATGGCATACAGGTTTTTTTTCCAGCTTTTACTTTGTCAATGTCAATTATGATTATATGCTGGGACGATTTCAGCAATACCAACGGAGCAATGTCGGTGCCGCAATCCCAATTCGTGCACCAAAGGTAATGTCTTGCCTTTGAATAAGGAGGACGAAGGGGAGAGCAGTGAATCCTGAAAGAAGAGCTTCGTATCTCGAAGCTCCTCTCGCTCGGAGGGTGCGGAATCTGGGTAACACAGGGTTGGGTCAGCCAGTTGTTCAAGAAATTGAAATAAGCTTCCCGTTACAGGGAAGCTTATTTCAATTTTCGTGTGGTTTACCCGGCATAGGCAGTTCCCATAATCGGGACGGGGCTAATATTCATTATTGCGTCCGCTCCCGAATTTTAATAACTTTTTAAAACCACCGTATGCGATCCTTTTGTACGTGTTATAAAAGGGACTGGATAAGCCACCTCCTCCTGCTCGATTAGTGGCTGTTATCATTTTTTCGACGTTTCTTTTTAAAGAAGAGCAAATAAAAAATGTAACCTACAACTACAATGATCAAGAGTTGAATAATTGCTAGCTTAAGAGAAAAAACCATAAGCTGACATCATCCTTTTTAATAAAACCATTTTGTTTCTGCAGTAAATGTAATACTACCATTTCCAGCATATAGTACTTTGAGATGTGTTTCAAGTCTCCAAGTATTTGAAGCTCCTAGCTTTTCATGAATGAATGTTACCAAGTACTCTGCATACGAAGCGACATTTCTATCGCTGTTACTCAGTGTAGCGTTCTTTTTAACATCTACCTTAACGGGAAACAGGTCTTTCGTGCCGGAGGTATTTGTATCATCAATCTTTATAGAAGTGCTGTTAACTGTATAGTTTGTTACCAAATGAAGGGAAGCCCCTCGGTAAATCCCCCATATATCTACTTGGGCATTATTAACGTGCTTTGCTCCCTCTGTAGTAGTATATGTCTGTTCTCCTGTTGTCCTATTCATAGTTAAGCCAGCTTTAAAAATACGATTACACCGCATCGAGCAAACCACAGGTTTGTCTCCTGTGCACGGATTCGTCGCTGGATCTCGTTACGATTCAACGATATTATCACGTACGCTGGAACATCGAGACGGGGTATCGCTATTTCAAGGAGCTGTTAGGCTTTGACCAATACCAATTGCTTTCGTTTACGGGGATTCAGCGATTTTGGGCCATTCAATTCTTAACGCAGAACTTCCTTGAGTTTCAGCGGCAGGATTGGATGAGTGATGGTGCAGATTTGACGCTTGGCGATGTCGTACGCCGCATCAGAGAAGAGTGCTTCGGGCAAATCGTTGTTTATGTTTACCAACAAGCCTTGGAGAAGAAGCCCCTTATCGACATTTTGCGTCATCTCAAGCTCCCGGCCTAACTGCTAATTCACCGATCACGCTACAGGTCTGCCCTTTAGGCAAAATGCATCGGAGTTTCGCAAGACTCAAGTATGTAATTGATTAATACAACAAAACAGAAATAAACAACTAAATTAAGCGTAAAATGTACCATTAAGTTTTCCCTTAAGAAAATTTAAATCGCCATTAGCAATTAAACGCTAAGAATAATACATTCTTTTTGGTTCTGTTTTCCAGTCCCAGTATTTAGACCCATTCGTTGAGATGAATCTTTCTAACCAAGTTTCAAAGTCGCAAAATAGGTTTCTTCCGGGTTGATAAAATATTGTGCTTTCTTTTAAGAATAAGTACTCTTTTTCTCCAGCTTTTACTTTGTCAATGTCAATTACGATGATGTCCTGATAAATCCAAGCGACCTGAATTACATTTTTTATATCAACTTTATGGTACCGCTCAATGATTTCTTGAATGCCGTGAAGTTGAGCTTCACCACCATACAGATGATGATCGAACAAGCTGCATCCATTACAGGTTTTTAGGAAGTTTCGATAGTCTTCAGGCAGTTTGAAACCTGTTGTTGTTTCTAATAGATTAATTTCCTCATCTGTTGCAGGTGGTTTAAAACTACATACGTGTGGAACGGTTTCTCCATCTGGACTTGTAAGCAATATTTGCTCATTGACACTTAAGATTTTCTTTAAGGCTTTAATGCTATTGTTCATCTTTGTATACAACTCCTAATCTAGTTTTAAAAGGGGTAACATTTAGGAGTTACCCCTTTTATTGTAAAACCATTAAACCCTTTCTTCAACTGTTTAATGTTCTATTATCTATAATATCGCCACCAACCTTCCACTGGGCCTTGATGAAACCATTTTTCAAGTGGTATGAGGTTATCATAGTCATTAGATCCACCATACTGCCGAGGTCTGATGTGGTGTATTTCTGTAAATTCACCACTCCAATTCCATCCATTATTAGGATGTCGTCTGCTATATTCTGCGATAAAGTTTCCTCTGTCAGTTTTAGTCCAAGGAATCGAACCAGTGTAGGCCCAATCAGCTCTTGGTTCAGTCATTGCCTTACCAGAATATGGATCGGAAACATTGGGGTAGAGCGACGCTTTTGTATTTAAAAGATATTGACTTGTTTGACCAGAAGAAGCTCCAAGAGTCATTCCGAGCATATTCTTTATTGTATGTTTTGATTCCAAGAAATAATATCCAGTAGAATCAATGGTAAGATCACACGTAATTTCTTTGCCAACTTGTACTCCTAAGATTCCAGATAATGAGCTAGAGCATGTTTTTACATACGTTCCTGTTCCACGAGTGGCACCGCGATATAAATGTAAGTCAAAATCAATTCTGTGTGGTTTACCACCAATAAAGCTTACTATTTTTGAAGCTAGACGCACATTTCCTGATCCTTCAATAGGAACTAGAATAATGCTAAAAACAACACCGCCTTGCTCCATAAATTTAATATCGCCTGAGTTGCTTGGAGTATCATCAAAGTAGACTTTTTCAAGTTGTGCTTTAACTTCATTTGGATTGTTCGGGTTGTAAAGCGACGGATCGCTTTGAATCTCCATTGCAACGTCGTTAACTGCCTTTACATTGACTGACGAATCAGCAGTTTGTGCTAAAGCATCTGGGGTTACAAAACTAGAAACGATTAAACTGAATAAGAAGAAAAATAGCATGATATTCTTAACTCTCTTCATTCTTTTACCTCCCTAGATTTTTTGAACAATTCGTCGCGACCTCATCGTTAAAACATAATTTATCACAACCTCATAAATTATGGGATATGAATTGATATCTATTTTTATTTCGTTAATTTCTTCGAATTTCCAAAGTGGTTACATAGATTACCAAATATCATTAAAAATTTGTAGAAATTTAGCGAAACGTTGTATCTCGGACGAAATTAGATGAAATATCAATTAATTGTAAAATGGAATGTATTTTGCTATAATCAACCAATATATAATATTGAACAAAAGGAAGGTTATGTATTATGGTGGATATTAAGCATCAGCATAAAACCATCTCAGATATCATCTTCCAGTTTAGAAAAGAAAAAAATTTGACGTACGCGAATCTTGAGGGGATTACGGGTGTAAGTAAACCTGTACTTCAAAAACTAGAAAAAGGATCAACCAAGCGTCCTGAATTTAAAACAGTAAAAGCGATCACGGGTGCTTTCCCCGAAGCTTACCAAGAACTCATAGAATGCTACATCAGAATAGAAAGTCGAACGGAAGTTTTATATGAAGTTCTGCAAGATGTATTGTCAAGTGAGAAGCCATCACTAGCTTCTAAAGTCGCATTGCGTTTGCTTGAAAACCCTATCAACGAAACGGAAGACTCTTTGCAGCGACTTTATTACTTTACGCAGGAGGTTGGTGATTCCAGCTTAAGATTAGAACTGTATAACGTCATTGTGAAATATTCGAGAAAACATGGCGTTATGAACTATATTGCCAAAGGCTTACTACAAAAATATTTGATCGAAAGGGGAGATTTCAAACACATTGACCAAACATTCCAACAAGGACTGGAGATAGTGCATTATACTGATTTCTTAACTAACGATGAAAACGTAATCTATCACTATAGGATGGCTTTACATGCTTATGCTACAAAAAAATATAGGGAATGCATTGAGTTTGCTGAAAATGGACTGGTATTAGAAGAAATACAATCGGAATTAAAGGCGAGAGTACATTTATCTCTGATTCATTCTTATTCGGCTTGGAAAAACTATGATAAAGTTGAAGAGTTATTAGACGTTTTTGAAAAATACGAGTATGATTTTGTTTATGAAGCGGCTAAAATTACACGGGCAATAACCAAAGCAAGAAAAGGGGAGTATGATATTGCAATCCCTCTACTTGAAAATCACCTTGAAGAATGTAGTAAGCAGTTTCGGTTAAATATAGTAGACGAACTTTTTGAGATTTATTTAAAGATAGATGATATGGATGCATGTTCGAAACTTTTAGAAAGAGAGCATGAAATAATGAACACGAGTCCTAAAGACCCTAATGTTTACAGAGCGCTAGGGAAGTATTTTCGACACAAAGGATATTATCAGGTATCTATTGGTTTAATAGATGAAGGAGTTAAAAACTTCGTTGCTAGTGTACAATATTTAAAAAGGATTAATGCCTTTGAAGAAAAGGATATATATGTATTTTTACTTTTTATCCAAAACTCAATAATACTTAATATGGGACTTTATGGATATAATTTCAACGAGGCATATAATAACATGGTACAAAAAAATCTCTTTATTGTTAAATGAGGGAGGAAAGTGATTAATGATTCGATAAATAGATAGAACAAATGAACAGGCATATTTGCCTGTTTTTTTGTTTTTAAGAGTAAAATGTTTCTTGTTTCTTGGATTAAATGGAAAATAAGAAAGTTGATTTAGATTTATATTATGATAAATGCTTTGGAGGAGGAACGATGAATACTCTAGTAGCAGATTGCAGCGATGAAGCATTACAGAACGTAATAAAAAACATTCAGAACCAAATGGAAGAGGCCGTACAGCAAGGCGAGAGCTTGACGAGTGAATATATGGTTCAATTAAGCCAACAATTAGATACCTACGTTTTAATTGCCCAAATTAGGAGAATGCGGTGTGTAGACTAGAAATCATTATTGTTTGAGGTGTGGTTGATGCAAGATAACAGAAGAACAGGAATTGTCAGGGTTGTAGACAATTTTGGGAGAATAGTAATTCCTACGGAGCTTAGGCGTGTTTTGAATCTTGATCACAATGTCATGACAGAGTATTTCTGTGATGATGAGAGAAAGGCGATTATGGTTTATAAATATCCAGCAGAAGAATGTTTGTTTTGTTCAAGCAAGCAACAACTCATTTACTTCAAACGGTTTTATGTTTGTTCGCCATGTATTCAGAGCCTTCCGGCGCTTCAGGTCTTCATCGAAGGACTAGAACGTGAACAAGCTAATGAGACAGAAGAGAAAAAAATTTCTATAAGAAGGAAAAAAGCATTGGATCGTCTGCATCAAGCGATCAAGGAAAACCCTGAAGCCTCACAAAAAGAGTTAGCCAAAATCTTAGGATTTTCAGAGGCATGGGTTAGTAAGTTGCTTAGGAATATGTAGATTCATAAATATGCCATCAAACAAAACCAGCAAAACACCTTTTCTGTGTCGTACTGGTTTTGTTGAAGCCCATCTTAAATTGTAGCTAGTTCAACGTGATTCCAAATTCCGCATTCGGCGCGCCAGCAAATACAACTGTTCCGTTCTTCGGCAGTTTTACTTTGTTATTGCCGCTCACAACGGTAAAATTGACGCATACTCCCTCCTCATCATACACCGCGAACGCACTCTTCGCTGGCAACGCCACGGTCATCGTTTTCCCTGCTGCCACTTGGGGGATCGTAAACCATTTCGCATGCCCATTTGCTTGCAGCGCAACTTTGGATGATTGGCCTGCATCAAGCGGTTTTACGTTGGCTCCACTTACGTATAACGATCCGGCCATCTCCATATATTCATTGCCGCCCTCTGTATAGAAACGAGCTTCCGTCGTATCACGGCCTGCCGACACGGGGATTTGGATCTGATGCTCCGCCGTGTTCGGGCCTGTAATTTTTCTGCCGTCCCAATAGCCCGCCATGTCTTTCTCGCGAGTAATTTCTGTGGTAAGTATCTGTTGTTGATATTCCATAGCACTAAATTTCTCGTCCACGATATAGAACTTGACGCCTTCCCGCTTCGCCCATGCGGCAGCGGTTTCCTTCGATAGCACGTTGTCTTCTAGCTTCTCGGCTAAATAGTGAGTCATCGCATCTTGCCCCAAGCCTGGCGTCGATTTATAGGTGCTCTCCTTCAAATAAGTTCGTCCATTCTTCTCAGTGACGAAGTTGAGCTTGGTGGTACCCTTCTCATGAATAAAGCTTCCATCCGCAGTATATACATATTTCTCTTCTGGCTTAGAGGGTAAGAACAGTTCTCCATTCTTCGTAATTTCTACTTTGAAATGACTCCTGCTATCGCCGTAAAAGCCCGCTTTCTTCGCCACGTCTTGAGGCATCTCGGCCTTGACCGGCTTGCCAAAGGATTTGTTCGGCTTGATGTCCTTAATTGCGCCCTTCTCTTTGAGCGCGGCGAGCAGCAATTCCGTTGCCAGCAGTTGATTTGTCGTGCTGTCGCCGCCGGATGACAACACAGCCGCTGCCATCTTCTGTTCCGGAAGCACGACCAGTATAGCATGTTGAAGTGCTGTGTCGCCGCCCTTAGCCAAGGCCTTTATCCCATATTCACTGAATGGATATAGTTTCACACTATCCCAGCCAAGACCATAGTTGGTATTATTATCTCCATCCCCCGGCCACATTCCTTTTTTATATTCCTCTTGCTCCATCGCCTTGACTGCCTTATCAGAGAGGACCCCTTTTCCCTGTCCCATAAATAATTGTGAGAATCGCACCACATTTTCTGCCGTGGAAGAGATCCCTCCCGAACCAATCGCATTCACCGATTCAATGGGAAGCTGCCCTTGGTACGACGGAGAATAAAGTCCAGCCCGCTTATCGTCTTCCCATTTGTCCTGCGGCGTTTTCGTATGATTCAGCTTTAACGGTTCTGTAAACCGTTGATGTAGAAATTCGGTAAAGCTCATACCGCTGACTCTTTCCACCAAAATCTCGGCCAGCGTAAAGCCGTCGTTGCAGTATACCGAGAACGCGCCAGGTTCCGCCTTCAAGCTCTGGTTGGACAATTGCTGCAACAAGGTATCATGGGCATAGGTATCATTATCTTTAAATAAAAAAGCACTACCTAACGTGGCACCTTGCAAGCCGGAGGAGTGGTTCAACAGCATACGCGGAGTAATGCGCTTGTACCGTTCGTCCTTCATCTTAAAATCGGTGACATATCGAAAGACGGGAGCATCCAAATCGACTTTTCCTTCGTCGACCAATTTCATCACAGCCGCTGCTGCATACACTTTACTGACTGAACCAATCCCGTATAGCGTATGTTTGGTCAGCGGCTGTTTCCCTTCTTGATCATTTTTGCCTGTCTGGCCCGACAAAATCATTTTCCCATTATCTATCAACGCATACTGCACGCTATTCATCTCATAAGACTTCGTTAGTAACGCCGCCTTCTCCGCCGCAATCTTCTCCAATCCTTGGTTAGCTGCCGCCGCAATCGTACTGTTAGGAGCAGCCATTGCCACTGTCGGGATCATCGTTAGCGCTAATGTAGAGGATAGCACCCAAGCTAGTTTGTTCTTCATGAAGTTGCCTCCTTGGATAAGTGATCGATTTCAGTGTTTTTCGATTATGAACGATATCCACCTTATGAAGCAGTATACCTAACCAAATGCGATAGTGACTTTGATAAGCTGCGGGGATTGGCCATCGGCGGCGATGATTATATGACTAAACCGTTCAAGCCGCTTGAAGTGGTTGCTCGCATCCAGGCGAATCTTCGCCGTCAACGCTATACTCATCTTACACATGGACCTATCGAGCAGACACAAGCGATCTTTGAATATCACTCTTTTACGTTGGACCCCGGTCGCGCGCGCCTAGTCATCGACAACATGCCTGTTGCATGTACAGCAAAGGAGTTTGAATTACTACATTACTTTTGTAAGCATCCTCATCGGATTTTGACCTCTGCACAGCTTTATGAAGCGGTATGGGGGAGTCCTGGCTTTGGTGAGGAAAAAACCGTCACGATGCATATTTCAAAAATACGTAAAAAATTAGGCGACGATGCCAAAAAACCAACGATCATTTTGAATTTGCGTGGGATCGGCTACAAATTTGTTCCTGAATCCCCCCCTTTCGGCATCGTATTTACTGAACTTAGTGTGACCTTATTAAGCTGCGCCTCCCTATTCGCCTTCTATTTCGCTCGTCCGATTTGGCTCGTGCAAAAGCTGATTAAGCAATTGCGTCACCGCCAATATAACGTGCAGCCGATTACCAAAGAATTTTTACTAAGAAGGGAAAAATAAAAAAATCCTACTGGCTCTACCAGGAGGTTCTAACCGATTTGATCGCGCTTGCTGGCGTATTGCAAAAAGCGGAAGAGAAGCAAAGGCAACTCGAACAAGCAAAAGAGGAATGGATTCGCGGCGTCTCGCACGATCTAAAAACACCGTTGTCTTATGTAACTGGCTATTCAGCCTTACTCGCGCAACCGGATTATGCTTGGTCAGAGGAGGAAAAACATCAGTTTGTCCAGGAACTTGTCGCGAAAAGTGAATATATGGGGGAACTCATTGGGGATTTAAACCGATCGTTTCACCTCGAAAATGTGGAACAGGAGATGCCTATGGACCCCGAAGTGTTCCCCGTCTACGAGTTTGTTCAGCAAGTGACGGCCGATATCGCCAACAATCCCCGTGCGTTTACCTATAACTTCGAGCTGTCTGCGGACTTGAACGCCAAAAATGCGCTGCTGAATGGAGATCGCAAGCTGCTATACCGCGCCTTTGCCAACCTTCTGATGAATGCCGTGCAGCATAATGCACAGCATACTGAAATTCACGTCGCGATTGCGGCTAAAAGTGAAAAACATGTACGTATCACGATTCGAGATAATGGGGCAGGTATTCCGGAGGAGGTATTTTCTCAACTACATGATTTGCAGCCCAATGTCCTCACCGAACGTTTGGCGGGATCAGAGCATGGATTAGGTTTGGTCATCGCCCGGAAAATGATCGAAGCGCATGACGGGACGTTATCGGTTCGCAGTCAGATGGGTCAAGGCACAACCCTGCATATTTTGCTGAATCGACATGGATGAACCCTACAAGCAAAGCTGCGCAAGAGGCGTACTATCTTCACTCCTGCGCAGCTTTATTGCTGTTTCCAATTCTTAACCCGTGAGGAAAAATAGGCATTTTTCATAGTACGTATATCAGTTGCTCTTCCGGGTTTTGTGACATTAAATAAAATGGTTACTACAGGCCGAACTATGCGGAGAGGGGAAATGCTTCGTTTATGAATAACGAACAGTTTATTAAAGGAATTTCATTTCGGTACGTATTACCTGAAACGCCCGTGCCGAATGAAAGAATGTACGGGACCGACGCCGCGTTCGAATTTTCCAACACCGTGCTTCCTGCGGATGAGGAAAAAATGAGAAACGCGATGAACATCATCTGGCAAATGCCAAAAATGTCTTCCTTCGCGATCGGATCGATCATTAATCGGGTTGTTTCCCAACTTCCGTCCGATCAAGGTTTTGTAAACGTAGGGGTTTGGAATGGATTTTCCTACTTGGCAGGCTTGATTCATAACCCCGGCAAATCATGCATAGGCATCGATAACTTCTCGCAATTCGGCGGTCCGCGAGCGGAATTCATGTACCGTTTCAACTTGCATCAAGGTCCCGGACATCAGTTCTACGACATGGACTATATAGAGTATTTCAAGAACATTCATCGCAGCCCCATCGGACTCTATTTCTTCGACGGACCGCACGATTATACGAATCAGTTGCAGGGATTGCAACACGCGTCGCCGTACTTCGCGAATGGGTGTATCATCTTGGTCGACGATACGAACTGGCCCGAACCTCGCCAGGCGACGCTCGATTTTATGGCGATGTACCCGGGGCAATATCGCACCCTCCTCGACGTTACGACGGCAAGCAACGGTCATCCTACGTACTGGAACGGGCTCATGGTTATACAAAAAGTGGTGTAACCGACACGGAGCTTCATCATAGGGAAACGGGGGGATTGGGATGAACGAAGCGATTCCTAGCGGCATGTATATGACGCTTCGGGATTGGATCGCGGCATCCGCTTCAACATCGCCGGCACGCAATTCATTGCATAAATTCGTCCATCCGGCACAGGCGGTGCACCTGACGGAACCGGGTACCGTCGATCCCCAGCACCATCCCGTGTTTAGGCAGCGGTACGTAACCGTCCCGGAAGGGTATGTGGCAGTGTTGCCGGAAGGACGGTTCTATGGAGGCGAGGAACATTCGGGAGCCGTCATTACTCCAGACAATAAACTGGTATGGGACGTTTCGGTGAATGTTGACGTACCAGGCTCGGTTCATCCTGTTTTTAAACAGAGTTCGCTGCCTGCGGCGACCCACACGCCGAAAACGGTAGCTGTACTTACGTTTATATGGAGCCGCAATTATTTCCATTGGATGGTCGACGCGTTGGGTCGAATCGATTTGATCCGAAAAACCGGCCTGCCCATAGACAAATATATTATTTCCAGCGACGGTCCCGCGCACTTTCAGGAAGAGACGCTCGCGCTACTCGGCATCCCGAAACAAAAAATAATTCGTTCCTACAAGGGGCTTCACGTGAAAGCCGCGTGGCTGGTCGTTCCTTCGCTACAGCCGTACTACTTGCAGCCGTTTGTATCCAATCAAGTGCCCATGTGGGCGACCAATTTCGTACGCAGCGAATTGTTGAAAATCGTCAGACCGAGCCCTATGAGCGGTTATGAGCGCATTTATATTAGCAGAAGGGAAGCGAAGCATCGAAGAGTGCTGAACGAAAGCGAAGTGCTCCACGTTACAGCAGCGCACGGTTTCCGGGATGTGACGCTGGATGGGATGTCGGTAGCCGACCAGGTGCGTCTTTTTTATTCGGCTAAAATCGTCGTCGCCCCACATGGCGCCAGTCTCACAAATATTATGTTTTGCCGGACCGGGACGCAGGTTGTTGATATTTATCCTCCCGAGTATATGTATCCTTGTTTTTGGCACATAAGCAGCTATTACGGCCTTCGCTATTCGTATTTAATCGGTCATGGCAGACGGCTCACCGAAAACGAGAATATCGGCTTGGTCGGGCATGTATCCTCCGACCTTACGGTTGATATCGGGGCGTTGTCCGCCATGTTAAGACTCCTTGTCACCTGAAACTTACGAGAACTTGGGATAGAGGACCGATTTATTCCCCTTTAAGTTCGACCATAGCGTTATCCTCAAACACAGGGTCAGCTTAAAGGGGAAAAATTATCTTTTGCTTAATTCAAGAGTTAGCACTTTATGAATCTACTAGCTTCCTAATCAACTTACTGACCCATGCTTGTGAAAATCCTAAAATTTCGGCTAGTTCCTTTTGTGAAGCTTTAGGGTTTTCCTTCATTGCTTGGCGCAGAAGATCCAATGCTTTTTTCCTTCTTGGAGTGATGTCTTTCTCTTTTGAAAGTGTTCTTTTTTCCTCGCTAGCTCGTTCGCGTTCCACCCGCTCAAGGAAAACTTGAAGCGATGGAAGGCTATGAATACATGGCGTACAAATATAAAATCGTTTGAAGTAAATGAGTTGTTGCTTGTCCAAACAAAACAAACATTCTTCTGCTGGATATTTATAAACCATAATCGCCTTTCTCTCGTCATCGCAGAAATACTCTGTCCTGACATTGGGTTCAAGATTCAAAACACGCCTAAGCTCTGTGGGGATTACTATTCTCCCAAAATTGTCTACAACCCTGACAATTCCCGTTCTTCTGCCATCTTGCATCAACCACATATAAGATAGTCACCTTTTCCTCCCCCTAAGGATTTATAGCATCATTGTAATTAATTTTTCTAGTTTTCCGTAAAATT
Organism: Paenibacillus sp. MZ04-78.2; assembly: GCF_024213375.1. Lineage (GTDB taxonomy): Bacteria > Bacillota > Bacilli > Paenibacillales > NBRC-103111 > Paenibacillus_G. Next base: position 35,792 of record NZ_JANAVJ010000009.1, read on the forward strand.
CCAAAACATGATAAAAATCTGTAGACAAAACAAAAAAACAGGCAATGCGCCTGTTCACTTTAAGATTAATGTATATCTACTCCAAGGAAATCAATGTCCCGGCTTTAAAACTAAGTCAATTGAGCTTGCTTTTCTGCGGGGTAAGTTATGCCTTCCTGAAATTATATCCATAAAGTCCCTGATTAAGTATTATTGAATTTTGGATAAACAGTAAAAAAACATAAATATCCTTTTCTTCAACGGCGCTAATCCTTGTTAAATATTGTACACTAGTGGCGAAGCTTTTTACTCCTTCATCTATTAAACCAATAGTTACCTGATAGTATCCTTTATGTCGATAATACTTTCCAAGCGATTTGTAAGTATGAGGTGTCTCAGGGAACGTCCCCAACATTTTATACTCTCTTTCTAAGAGTTTAGAACATGCATCCATATCATCTATCTTTAAATAAATCTCAAAAAGCTCGTCGACTATATGTAATCGATACCGCTGACTAAGTACCTCAAGGTAATATTCTAGTTGGGGGACAGCAATATCGTATTCACCTTTTCTTGCTTTTATTAATGCACGTATAAACTTAGCCGCTTCGTAGACAAAATCATACTCGTAATTTTCAAATACATCTAATAATTCTTCAACTTTATCAAAGTTTTTCAATTTTAAATGAGAATTAATCATAGATAGATGCGCTCTTGCCTTTAATTCTGAGCAGTTTTTTTCCAAAACCATCCCATTTTCACAAAACTCAATACACTCCCTATATTTTTGTGTATTAAAAGCATGCAAGCCCATTCTGAAAAAATATATAATCTTTTCTTCGTTAGTTAAAAAATCAATGTAATGTAAAATTTCTAGTCCTTCTTGGAACGTTTGTTCAACACGCTTCAGATCTAATCTTTCAATCAAATATTGCTGCAATAATCCTTTCGCAATGAAGCTCGTAATTCCATGCTCTCTTGAGTATTTAACAATTACTTTATATATCATTATTCTTAGTGTGGAGTCACTAATTTCTTGAGTATAATCAAAAAGGCGTTTTAAAGATTCTTCTGTTTCGCAATTGGGTATTTCAAGCAAACGAAAAGCCACTTTAGGAACAAGTAATGCATAATTCTCATTGGATAATACATCATACAGAACTTCAAATAAGGTTTCTATTCGATTTTCTATCATTATATAGCATTCTATGATCTCTTTATAAGAGCCTGGAAAAGCAGTAGCGATTGCGTTCACTGTTTTAAATTCAGGACGCTTTGTAATTCCTGTTTCAATTTTATGGAGTGCTGGAATACTCACTCCTGTAACTTCTTCAAGATTCGCATATGTCAAGTTTTTCTCTTTTCTAAGTTGGAAGATGATATCTGAGATGGTTTTATTCTGATGCTTAATATTCACCATAATAATACCTTCCTTTTATTCAATATTATGTTATGTCTAATTATAGCGAATAATGTTCTATTTTACAATTAATTGATTTTTTCATGATATTTCATCTAATTTCATCTGAGATACAACGATTCGCTAAATTTCTACAAAGTATAACCGTTATTTGGTAATCACTGCAATTACTTGTACATTTTGAAGTAAATAACGAAATAAAAATAGATACGAATTACTATCCTATATTTTGTAAGATTATGATAAATTATGTTTTAACGATGAGGTCGCGACGAATTGTTCAAAAATTTATTGAGGGAAGGTGCTATACATGAAGAAAAAATAGGCTAACACATTGCCGATCCTTAAACCTCAAAAATTTTAGGAGGTATCGAGTTGAAAAAAATCATATCTTCAATTCTGCTTTTAGTTCTATTGATATTTACAACGGTTCCAGCATTTGCTAGTGTGAGTGAAGAGGTTAAAAAATCTCCTGAATACCAAAAGTTAAGGCATTATAAGCAAGAATTTGAATTGCGTGCATTAAACGAAGATGGGAGTTTTGCAACAAAAGTAGGTGGGTACGGCACAATGAGCATGCCGGATTTTTTCTTCGGTCTAATATTTATTTTCCAAATTTCAACGATTAACTGCAAATTTTGCTTATATTCTTTGGGTCCAGTCTAGCACTTTATGTTCTGCTGACATCTTTGTTATAGGACGAAAATACTATCTTTGTAATAAATGTTTAAATATGGTTTACCATCTATTTATATTAATGTATTCTTTTTCTTGAGATAGTTTACTTATTATCTTAATATGCTGAAGGAGGAACAATTCAATGAAGCTGAAAAAAATTGCACAAATTTTTCTTCTGGTAGTTTTAATTTTTTCATTGCCAACTGGTGCTTTTGCAGAAGCGAAACAACTTTCAGTAAAAGAAGAGGCGTATACTCAACATACGAGAATACCGATTACATTAATACCTATCGCAGATGGGAATACAGTTTCAGCAGCGAAATCGCGTGTTGACGGTTATGTTGATTTTTGGTCAGAGGTTGAAGGAAAAAAAGTGTATGCTAATTGGAAGGTCACCATTACGACTCCAAAAGCGTTTATAGTTGGTGTAGACATTAATGTTAAATGGGGAATAGGTTTGATTGGTCGAACTGTTAAATTCAAGTACCCAACTTTTGGTGTTCCTACATTCGTAGCAAACCAAGCCGAAAATACCTTTGAGAGTGAAGGGACTTATTTTGCAACAATTTCTGGTTCTGTAAGCACAACAAAAGGAAATGCTTATACTGTTGCTCCAGGAACAATAAAATTTACCGTTAAATAACAAATCATAATCATCCGGGAGAAAATCGATGGTCTAAACTCCATTTGATTTTCTCTCTTGATTTTTTCAGAAAGAAGGTTAGCATCATTGAACTTATTTGATGAAATTTTCCAAAAAGATAAAGAAGAAATTTGTTCCATAAACTTTATTTCAGAACAACATAGGCCAATATTCGAGGAGGTAACTAACATAAACCTTGCTGATCAACAGTTATCTTCAATTGCCCAGTTTTTTATAGCACCTTTTATTTATATAAATCCAAATGGGGTATTGCATATTCCTATTGGAAAAGAGTTTATCTATGAAAAACTTATTGAGGAAGTTGCCCCCCATTTCGAAAGAATTAGAAAAGTTACTTCTGGTGAGCAAGTTCAAGTCATGCTAGAAAATGTAAAGGAAACTTCCAAAGAAAATTTTTTGTCTGTATTTAACACCGGGAACATTAATGCTATAGCTCTAGATTTGTATGCCAATGGGAGCGCGAGCTTGGAAACCGGTTCTCATACAATAAAAGAATATAAGGTAAATCTCGAGGCAGTTACACGAACTTTGGGTCATGATATTGTGTCTATTTGGAATTTCTTTAAGCACTCTTTCGTTCAAATTAATGGCCAATTAGTTTTAATGCCAAATAATTGGAATTTTGATGAATCATTCAAGGATCGGATTACCGTTCAGGCATTTTCCAGTGTATGCAGTTCAATGACGATCTTGGTTAATACGGATAACAATCTGATAACTTCTATATTCATTAATTAACTTTCCCTGACGCAGTATTCCCGGTGACGAAGTTTATAAAGCCCCGAAAGGTGGAAATCAAAAAACATATCGCGATCAGATTGAGCATAAATTGTGGGGCAGTGGTGAATTTACCGCTACCAAAAAGGGCGTTGTTGCTGGTAGGGAAGCTGTCTATGCTATTGCTTCCGTTAAATCAGCAGAAGTAACAATAAAATAACTATAGCAAACTTTGAACTCTATGCAAAATAAATAAGCCTCCAAAACCACCGATAACGTGGGGATGGAGACTTATTTTTCTGTTGACTCAGGACTCAAAAAATAACTTTGACGCAACCTCCTAAGATATTCAATTCACACATAGAAAGGATTTTATTATGAGATGGATGAAAGAAAAGAACAATCAGAACCGATACAGGGGAATATAGTACCACGAGAGGATTCAACCAATTTTAAGATAAAAAAAGAAACACCAATCCCCTCGATCTATACTTATGATCTAAGCTTACTGAGTCAATGGATAATCGTCCCCTTTCTACTCAATACGAGTCAAGATCATGTCATTCAACTTCCGATTCAGTACAAAGACGACTACTTGTTGCTTATGAAAACTGTCGGCATCCATTTTGATACGATTAAAGTTATTTATATCGATGATAAAGTAGAAGAAGTGATACTCGAAGGTTTAAAACAAGAATCCAAAAAGGAATTTCAAACCGTTCTTTTTACTAAGGAAAAAATTCACCCGGTAGTACGAGATTTTTATATCAAGTCAAATCACATTACTCCAAAGGAAAATCCATTTCATGCTATTTTAAATGTAAAGCAATTCGAATTGGATCTTACTGAATTTGTTAATGGCAGAGAGCTCTCTACAGATCAAGACACTTCACTTTGGAACTTTCTGCAAAGGAACATTCTTGAAAAATATGGTGAAATCAACCTTGCACCTGAGGGATGGGAATTAGAAGATGAGTTATTATATTCCGAAACGCTCCGCTATTTCTGTACCTTTGCTGATAAATTCAGTTACCCCGACGCCGAAAAACGTAATAGCAAGTGACAGCAGCGCGAACAAAAATTAATGCAGCAACGCTAAACTGGATAGATTGGTTGCCGTCGTAAAAGCTGGAGAAAAAGAAATTCCCCTTTAAGCAGACCATAAGTGCGTGACATGGTCAGCTTAAAGGGGATTTATTCTCCTTCGTCACTATACGATACCAATACCTTCATAATCAAAACCAATACTACGCAGTTCGATCGCCGGTAGGAAATTGCGTGTATCCAAAATATACGGAGTTTTCATGGCATCGTAGATTCGTTTCCAATCCAACTGCTGATAGTCCTTCCAATGCGTTAACAGGACGAGCGCATTTGCACGGTCGGCCGTCTCTTCGGCCTGATCGCAGAAGGTCATCGGCAGCTCGCCATGCAAAGCCCGAAACATGGTCATCCCCTTCGGATCGTGGACTCTTATCTTCGCTCCAAATTGCAGCAGCTTGTGAATGATCGGTATCGCTTGCGTTTGACGCGCGTCATCCGTATCCGGCTTAAAGGTCAGCCCCAGAATCCCGATAGTCTTACCGTTCAAGCTTTTCAACTTGTGTTGAATCTTGCTCACACAAAATTGGTACATCTGCTGGTTGGATTCGATTGCCGCTTTAACGATAGCGAGCTCCTTCCCGTATTTTTGGCTGGTCGCCAATAACTCCCCCGTATCTTTGGGAAAACAGCTCCCGCTCCATCCGCTGGATACCTGCAAAAACTTCTCCCCGATTCGCGAATCGAGTCCTATCCCTCTTGCAATATCCGCAACATTCGAGCCGAGCGCTTCGGATAATCGTGCAACTTCATTAATATAGCTAATTTTAACCGCCAAAAACGCATTGGAAGCATACTTGATCAATTCCGCGCTTTTCGCATCGGTTTCGAAATAGACGGCTTTCTGCCGGTTCTTGCAGGCTTCTAGTGGTAAAAGCCTCGTAACATCTTCATCATAGAGCTGTTCAACGAATGGTTTATACAGCTCCCTCATGGTCGTTCTTGCTTTAAGATTTAGCGTGCCAATGACAATGCGGTCAGGGAAAAAAACGTCTTCTAACGCATACCCTTCCCTCAAAAATTCAGGGTTGCTAATGACAGCGAATTGCTCCTCGGCTTTTAGTCCCGATGCCTCTTCGATGATCGTCGCGACCAGCTCGGTCGTGCCGACCGGAACTGTAGACTTGTTGACGATGACTGTGAACCGCTCCGTGTTCAAATGCTCTCCAATGGAACGGGCCGCAGCCTTCACAAAGCGCAAGTCTGCCGTACCGTCGGCAAGCGACGGCGTACCCACGCAAATAAACACAACATCCGCCTCATGCACGTCATCAGCAGTAACGGAAGCCTTCAATGACGTACCGACTTGATGCTGTATAAGAGAATCCAGACCGGGCTCGAAGACCGGACTTCGCCCTGCGTTGATACAATCGACCTTGTGCCGGTCAACATCAATTACGGTTGTAGCATGCCCCGCCATCGCTAAGGCGGCAGCCGTGACACTTCCGACATAGCCCGAACCAACGCATACCACCTTCACGCTCGATCCCCTCCGGCTGCTTCGCTCAACTGCGCACGGTAAATCTCAATCGTTCGTACAAGTCCTTCCTCCAATGTAATTTGAGGTTCCCAATCGAGAAGTTTTTTCGCTTTATCAATGACCGGACAACGCAGCTTCGGGTCATCCTTCGGAAGGTCGTGAAACGTGATGCGGCTGTTCGAATGCGCCAGCTTCTTGACAAGCTCCGCAACATGCAATACCGCGTACTCTTGCGGATTTCCAAGGTTAATGATTTCCCCGGTAGCCGCATTCTTCTCCATCATCCGCATAAGTCCTTGGATCGTATCGTCTACATAGCAAAAAGACCTTGTCTGACTTCCGTCTCCGTAGACGGTGATGTCTTCTCCCCGTATAGCCTGGTTTACAAAATTGGAGATCACTCGTCCATCGTCGTTGCGCAGGTTGGCCGAATACGTGTTAAAAATACGCGCAACTTTGACCTGTACTTGAAATTGACGATAATACTCATAGCAGTATACTTCACCGAGCCGCTTGGCTTCATCGTAACAAGCCCGGGGTCCCCATGTATTGACGTTCCCCCGATACATCTCTTGCTGCGGGTGAACCTCCGGATCTCCATAGGCTTCGCTTGTACTGGTGTACACCATTCTCGCTCCGTTGGATTTCGCCAGCTCCAGCATATGCTTCGTTCCGATGGTGTTGACCGCGATCGTATCCAGAGCGGCCGATTGATAAAACTTAGGCGATGCCGGGGAGGCCAAATGATAAATTTCATCAACCCCTGCCAACGGTTTCATCTCCACCATACTTTCCGATACGACATCCATTTGGATAAACGTGAAGTTGGCATGGTCTCGTATCTCTGCCAGATTGCTAACTCTGCCCGTCAGCAAATTATCTATTCCGATCACCTGGTTTCCGTCGGCCAGCAGCTTTCGGGTCAGGCACGAACCGAGAAATCCGGCGGCCCCCGTCACAATGACTTTTTTCAATGAATCCACCTCAGTCGATCATTCTTCGGCGCTTCCCATAAATTTATGCAAAAAAAGCTTAAATTTCTCGCTTACATCGTCGTTTTTGACAGCCAATTCAACGTTGGCCTGAAGAAAACCTAACTTATCTCCGACATCATATAATTTTCCTTCATACTCATACGCCCATAGGCGTTGTTCCTGTATGAGTTGTTGAAGGGCATCCGTTAACTGAATCTCCCCTCCAGCTCCGACCCGCATTTCCTCTAAAAATTCAAAAATCTTCGGATCTAAAATATACCTTCCAATGATCGCGATATTTGAAGGGGGAGCCTCTGGAGGTTTTTCAATCAAGTCCGTAACCAGGGTCAACTGTTCGCTTATTTGCTTCCCCTGTACAATGCCGTACTTGCTTGTCTCCGACCAATCTACCCGTTGGACTGCGATAACCGATGACTGTTTTTCATGGTAGACATGGAGTAGCTGTTGCAAGCAAGGCACTTGACTATCGACAACCATATCTCCTAATAGAACCGCAAAAGGCTCATGGCCAATAAACGGACGAGCGCACCCAATCGCATGACCGAGTCCGAGTGCCTGCTCCTGCACGACATAATGAATCGTAGCCAGTGAGCTGATGTCCTCGACGAGTCTTAACAATTCCAGCTTATTGCGCTCTTTCAAGATGAATTCGAACTCAAGGTTCTTATCGAAATGATGCTGAATCGATCGTTTGTTGTCTCCGATCACAATGTAAATGTCGTGAATTCCGGATTGAACGGCCTCTTCGACGATATATTGAATCGTCGGCTTATCGACGATCGGCAGCATCTCTTTCGGTATCGATTTCGTCACGGGAAGAAATCGGGTACCAAGGCCGGCCGCAGGAATGACGGCTTTGCGAATCGTTTTTATTCGAACTCCCTCCTTTCACGATGCTCGGCTCATAACATCCTATGAAGAATAGCCCTACTACGCTATCAGCTAATGTACGCATAACGTTGGTTTAGATGAAATTGATGAACTTGCCGTGTCACATCCGATTGGCTAAGCATATATCTTGAAATAGCCTGACTCCAAGAAGGGATGTGACCGCCGATGAGTATTCAAGTAAGCGTCGTTATGATTACCCATAATAAATATCCTCAAAATCTATATTCCCTATATGCATTGGAAAACCAAACCTTTGACCCCAAACAAATGGAAGTCATTCTGGTAGACGATGCCTCGACGGATAAAACGCCAAGACTGCAAAACTATCGTCCGCCATTTCATTTTCGATATATTCGCTGCGAGCAAAATGTGGGGAGATCGAAAGCGAAAAATATCGGGATTGAAGCAGCTACCGGGGAGGTCCTGATCATCATCGATGCCGAAATGATTCTGGACCCTGCTTACGTGAAACAGCATGTTCGCCTCCATCAAGCCGACCCCAATCTGGTGGTAACGGGCTGTGCCAAACATTACAATACCTACACGGTATTGGATAAAAAATTTAATCGTGAACAATTAAAGCTGTTCAGGCGGTTGAACCGTAAAAAAAACTCCCGCTACAGGAGATTGAGAATTCTGCGTATTTTCAAGAAATACTCGAAAATGAGGCTATTTAAGAAGCAGAGCATTTTTCAGCGAAAATACAAGAAATATGCGTACCCAGCTCCCTTCTTTCGAGAGATCATTGACCGCCATGGCGCGCATTATGAAGGATATCATTTGCCGTATATTTTTGTCGTTACCCATAATATATCCGTCAGGAGAAGCACCTTCGACAAAGCTGGACCGTTTGACGAAGGATTTAAAGGCTGGGGATGCGAGGACTGGGAGTTTGGCTACCGCCTGTATCGAAATGGCGTCAAAATTATTGACAACCCCAAGGTGAAGGTGTACCACCAGGAACATCCCCGTAGTCTCGGCAACCAAACGAAAGACGCTTTGATCAATTATCAATATTTTTTTACTCGGCATCCTGAATTTGAAGTGGGCGTACAATCCTTATGCTGGATCGGCAAAAACTTGCTTGAAGTCAACGAACTGGTTATTGAATATAAAGCGATGGTTCATCAGCATCCGCAGCAATACTCCCATCTGATTCAGGCATTTCCTATTTTGTTTGATCAAATTTTCACCTTACGGATTCGCAATTTGCCCGTAACCAACCTCATGAATGCATCCGGGACCATGCGGGATGAGCAGTGGAAGCATGCTTTTTTTGCGGAATTGAATCAACTGAAATCTTCAAGGGAATATCCCAAATTGGTGGCGCTTTTGGAGTCGTTGATCCGCAAATAAGCGAGGAGGATTCATGATGTACATCTCCGTTGTGATGGCCGTATATAACGGCGAGAAGTATATTGAGGAAGCGATCCAAAGTATATTGAATCAAACGTATTCGCAATTTGAACTTGTTATCGTTAACGACGGTTCTTCGGATCGAACGCGGGAGATTCTGGACGCCATTGCCGATGATCGAGTCAAAATGATTCATGCTGAAACGAATCAAGGGGCGGCAGCTTCGCTTAATTTGGGTATCGAGCATGCTTCAGGGGATTGGATTGCCATACATGACGCGGATGATCTCAGCGAACCCACCCGGTTGGAGGAACAGGCCAGCTATTTGCTGTCACACCCTGAAAGTATTGGCGTAGGCTCTTTGATCACAGGCCGCATAGGAAATAAGGTCGTAAGCAACAATGCCGAAGTCGAGTATTACAATCAAATGCTGGAAAGAGAACAAATCTATAAACATCGGTTATTTATGTGCTATTTGTGCCACGGCTCGGTTACGTTCTCGAAAAAAGCTTTCTACGATGCCGGGCGATATAATCCAATGTATAAGATTTCTTACGATTATGATCTATGGCTACGCATGTTCGAAATTGCGCCCATTGAGAAAATCCCCAAAGTCTTATATCACTACAGGCTTCGCGAAGACTCCTTAGGCAAACAAAATACGAAGCAGACGATCACCGAATTAATGACGATATCGTCTCTCCATCTCTACAACAAGCTTATTCGGGAGCAGAGGAAACAACCTGTCCTAACCATTGTAGGTTCAAGAAAAGGATGCTTGTTCTTCAAGAAACGGGTAGGCAATAGGTTCAAAAAATTAAATTATGTCTATGTAAGAACGATCAGAGACTCCAGAAAAATACGTTTACAGAAAAAAAGAAGAACGTTTCATGCGGCCGTGGTATTAAACAACCGGTTATCGAACGGATTAACGCATCGTCTCTTGCGTAGAGGCCCGCGCTGGAGAAGAAAAGTATTTAAAATATGGAATTATAAATATTAAAAATCATGATATTTTCCCGAACCACCCCTCAAGTGGTCCGGGATTTTTTTGAGTTCAGACCTTCCAACGATCTTTATTTTCGTCATAAATCAGTTCCATCATTTGAGGTGCGGGAATTTGAATGCTCCAATTCGGATAATGCTTCCGGAACTTTGACGTATCCGAAATATACCAGATGTGATCGCCTGTTCTAGGTTGGTCGCAGTAGGAATAGTTTAGCTTTTTGCCGGTAATGTGCTGGGCCCATTCGATCGTTTCAAGAATGGAGATGTTCGAATCACGCCCACCGCCAAGATTATAAACTTCGCCCCCCCGCCTTGGATGTTGAAAGAACGCATGAAAGGCAGCGATAACATCGCTCGCATGGATGATATCCCGGACTTGCTTTCCCTTATATCCGAATATGGTGTATGGACTATTCGTCATGGCACACTTTAACAGGTAATTGATGAATCCGTGCAGCTGTACCCCGGATTGTCTGGAGCCGCTTAATACGCCTCCGCGAAAACAGACCGTTTTCAACTGAAAATAGCGGCCGTATTCCTGGACAATAACATCTGCCGCAAGCTTTGACGCCCCAAACAAGGAATGCAAACATTGGTCTACGCTGAGCGTTTCCGGTATTCCATCATAGCAGGGATGGCCCGAATCAAGCTCCCAGCGACTTTCCAGCTCCAAATACGGGAGCTCATTCGGACGGTCGCCATACACTTTATTCGTCGAGGTAAAAATAAACACGGCTTCCGGACAATGCAGACGCATCATTTCAAGCAGATTCAGTGTCCCGCTGGCATTAATATGGAAATCCGTGAGCGGCTCTCTGGCAGCCCAATCGTGAGACGGCTGCGCGGCGGTGTGAATAATGAGCGCTATATCCTGCTTGTACTTTAGAAAGATTTCGCTGAGCGCGTCATGATCCCGTATATCCACGTCATAATGTACATAATTCGCTCCCAGGTTTTTCTCAAGCCGACTTCGGTTCCATCTCGTTGTCCCCTCCGGGCCAAAGAAGTCTTGACGCATATCGTTATCTATGCCAATGACACGATAGCCCAGGCTCGCATAATATTCGGTCGCTTCGGACCCGATCAGCCCGGCAGAGCCTGTGATTACGACAACAGACATGACAACACCTCCTCTAATCGATGGGGATCGATGGACATATCATCGAAACCACTCCAATAATGATGCGGATTTTCTTGATGTCCAATGATCATGTTGTAATCCAACTGCATTACTCTGCTGAGCAACCAGTAATGCGGCTCCATAAAGCTTGGGCTGAATAATTCGATGACCTTGGTGTCCGGCTTGCAAAAAACGAGATTGGCGAGCCCGGCTCCATGCGGTGCAACGACCATTTTGGCGGAATGAAACAATCGGATTTGCCGATCCAACGGTAGGGACTCCAGCTCGACGCTTTGAAAACCGTACTTTTCCAGCAGACCGAATAGGGCATGTTCATTCATAATTCTTCGATAGGAATTCCGTCTGATGTAAATCCGCTCGTATCCAGGTTCATCCCGAATGGCCATATGGGGTAAAAGTACATTTCGAACATACGTGCAAGACCACGAATTTGGCAAATTCACATAGGAGGGAACGATGAGCTTTCGCGCTTGCAGATGAAAAAGCTCATACGGCTGAATGATTTTTTCGGCAGGTATGCCGCATGCGGCAAGCGTGTGAAGCTGAAATGGCAGCCAGTTGTGGTTGACGATATATTTGTCTATTGGGATATGGGTCATTTGCAGCAAATGAACGCGGGCGATCGCTTCCAATAACCAATGATAGTAATTTTTAGCGGCCGGATGGGTAAGCAAAGCTACGGTTTTATCGGTTCGGATCAGTGGCGGCAGCTTATGCTCCTGAAATACGGAATGCTCCGGCGGCATTTTCGCCCATTCAACCGAGACATCCCATAATAGTTTATGGTCGGGTGAGATAACCGCCCGCTCGCCCAAGACCCGTCCGTAGGGCACAATGGCAACAAATGCCTTGTTGCTGAATCTGGATTTATCGACGAGCAATTGCAATTCTTCTTGTTTTCTAACGGTGGGAATCGGAATTTCCGGATAAATAGAGTATAACAACCTTTCATTCTGTGACTGTTTGATCCAATCTAATGTGGATTCGTAAAAACCTGCAGGAGGCATCAATTCGCTTGAACCGGTCATAGTTTCTAGCAGCTCCTTTGGCGGTCAACAACGTTTTCCTACATTTTATGAACACAGCCTTTGAAGGACACGGCTATGGCATAACGGCATCCGCTTTGGGACGAAAATAGGTTCACCAAAAGATTGGAAGCATCATAAAGTACTAGTACATTGTCCAACCAACTTGGAGGAGGAACCGAGTAATGAGGTTTACGAAATATATAAACGGAATTTCATTCTCATGGCTGCAGCCGAACATGTCTCCTAGTTCTCCTATCGACAACATGCTTGATTTTGAGTTAGCGAATACGAAATTACCGGAAGCGGATCAACAAACAAAAGAAAGCTTTTACGAGCTGTGCAAAATACCAAGAATGTCAACCCTCGCCTTGGGAGCCATCATTAATAAAGGCGTATCGCAAATGAACGATCGCCATGCTTTTGTGAACATAGGGGTTTGGCATGGGTTCACATTTCTTGCCGGAATGATCAATAATCCGAATAAAAAATGTATCGGTGTCGATAACTTCTCGGAATTTGGAGGACCGCGAGAGGACTTTGCATCACGATTTTCATATTACAAAAGCGATTCTCATGCCTTCCATGACATGGATTACGTTGACTACTTCATTCATACGCACAACGATCCGATTGGCTTTTACATTTATGACGGTGCCCATGATTACTATAATCAATTAACAGGACTACAGTTAGCCGAACCTTTCTTCGCCGATAACTGCATTGTTATGGTAGACGATACAAACTGGGAACAACCTCGACAAGCTACGCTTGATTTTATGGCCAATAGTGTAAATGATTATAAAATACTCTTTGATTCATCTACCGCTTATAACGGGCATCCTACCTTTTGGAATGGTGTGACCCTATTCCAAAAAAGTTAACGAAAACAAACCATTTGACTTGCTTCAAGCAGTCAAGTGGTTTGTTCGTTCCGGAACAGCTTTTCAATTCCCCGATCCAGTGTAATTTTCGGCGACCGCCCTCCATAAGCTCCCCTTCAAGCTCATAGGCCGGCAAGTGTGATTAGCTGTAGCAATTGGTCCACATTTACCGTATAGTCCAACTTTTCATGATTTTTTTCGACGTGAGTAATCAAGTAATAATAATCCAACTGAACATGATTGCTGACCATCCAGAAGTAGGCGGGCATATATTGGGTCGAAAACAGCTCGATGACCTTCGTCCCCGGCTTGCAAAATACCAGATTGGCAAGGCCGGCGCCATGCGGAGCAATGATAAATTTAGCGCAAGAAAATAATTGGACTTGCTCGGCAACCTTCATAGAATCCAGCGTCACTTTTTTAAATCCGAGCGCAGCCAATTGATCGACGATTTCTTCCTCATTGATGACTCTGCGGTGCCTGGCATACTCCCGGCTAATGTAGATGTATTCGTGCTGCATCGAACAATCGTTATGGCTTGGATGCAGGAATGTAGCTCTAAGAAAATCACAAGGCCATTTGGGAATGACACGCGGTTTGATAAACGTGTTAGTGTTTAAACTATAGCTGTTTATTATGGAAGGAACGACGAGCTTGCGGGCTTGCAGGTCAACCCGGCTATCGATTATTTTTTCGTTGGGAATTCCAAGAACGGCAAGCGTTTCGTCTTGAAAGGAAGGAAACCATTGACGATTCAAGACAAATTTATCGATCCGAAAACCGCTTTGGCGCAGCAATTCCAATCGCGGCAATACGTCGAACATCCAATGGAAATAGTTAAAAGAGGAACAAAAGGCGAGGACAGCGACAGTACCCGGAATATATTGAAAAGGGCGTGATTTCCAGGTCCGATAGGCTTTCCGTTTTTTTATGGGTTGAAGATGCTCGGCGTTAAATTCAAATTCAAAGGAAACATCTTGCAGAAGCTTATATCTTGCTGAGAGGATGTAAGCTTTTTTGCCGCATACACGGCCATATTTTAGCACGGCGACAAAGGCGGCGGGCGACTTTACCGTACGGGCCCGAAAGTCCTCGTATAGTTCGGGAACGAGTCGTTTCGCTTCCGAAAAATGAAGGATCTGACCGCGATAATACCTTTTATAATGTTTTCGGACGCGCAGCTTTGACCGGGAATACCTCGCCATAAGATACTTCCACGTTGTACGGAAAAACCAATCTGGATTTCTCCTCACGAGCTTTCTTTTACGTATGTCCATCACCCCATTCATCCGCTGCAATTTGCTAAGATTATATGCAGCACCGTACTCGGACTATGACGGGGATACGAACCTGGCGGCCGCTATTCCATCGATTGACAGAAGAGAGGAAAGGGAGTATCATCTTTAGTACTTAGTACTAATACCTGCACATAGCACTAAATTTCATAACCATTTCATGAATGAGGTGACCTTTATGAAATCCCATTTCTCTTCCTCTCCCGCTATGCTTTACCGCTCCCGTATTACCGCCATCGGCAGCTACGTCCCCGAACGCCGTCTGACGAACGCCGATCTGGAGCGCATGGTGGAAACCAACGACGAGTGGATCGTGCAGCGGACCGGCATCCGTGAGCGGCGCATCAGCGCGCCGGAGGAGTATACGAGCCACTTGTGCATCCGGGCGGTGCAGCAGCTTGCCGACCGCTACGGCGCCGTGTTGGACGATGTCGATCTGCTTATCGTCGGCACCAGCACGCCGGATTTCGCTTTCCCTGCAACCGCTTGTCAGGTTCAAGCTCATTTCGGCATGAAGGGAACGACCTCCTTCGATTTGAGCGCCGCGTGCGCCGGGTTCGTCTACGGCCTGCATCTGGCTGACGGGATGATCGCTTCCGGCCTGCACCGCAAGGCGCTCGTCATCGGAGCCGATGCCCTGTCCAAGATCACCGATTATACGGACCGTACGACGTGCATTCTATTCGGCGACGGCGCCGGAGCGGTCCTGCTTGAGCGGGACGATTCGGACGATTCCGGCCCGCAGTTTCTCGCTTATACGGGCGGTACCGACGGCAGCGGCGGGCCTCACATTTATCGCTCCCTGCTTGCCGATCACATGAACGGCAGCCCGGTCAATACGAGCGGCAAGCTTGTCCAGAACGGCCGCGAGGTGTACAAATTCGCCGTTCAGACCATTCCGAAAGGCGTGAACGACCTGCTGAGCCAAACCGGCTTATCTACGGATGCCATCGACTGGTTCGTCCCGCACAGCGCCAACCTCCGCATCATCGATTCCGTATGCGAGAAGATGGGGATTCCTTCGGAACGGACGCTGCATACGATCGAGAAGTACGGCAATACGTCTGCGGCTACGATTCCGCTTGCGCTGGAGGAAGCGGCCCGGGAAGAGAAGCTGAAGGACGGCGATACCGTCCTGCTGTTCGGCTTCGGCGGCGGGCTCGTTTACGGCGGCCTGCTGCTAAGCTGGAAGGCGCTATCTCCCAAAGCATAGACACGTGAAAAAGAGTCCGTCCTTCCTCCTTGAGGCTAAGTACGGACTCTCTTCCTTAAGACAACCTTGCTCACTTCTTTGCCAAGCCAAGGCCTGCCCGGGATTCCGCGCCGCAAGCGGCGTATGCGGACCCCGGTCATTTTCACGGCGATTTGGCGCTTTTCGAGACGTGCAAAGAATGCACTCCGCCTTTCTAATATCCTATGCGCCCGAAGCGCCTTGGACCACGGTATTGGCCCAGTCGGTTCATATAAAAGCATGCGGATCGACGCCCCATTTATCGATAAACTTTTGGCGGTTCGTTTTCAGCAAGGCCTTGATTTTATCCCGGCTTTCCAATTTGAAGCTGGCGCTGCCGCGGTGGTAGATGAACGCATCCCCCGCGATAAACAGACGGTATCCGGCTTGCCGGGCACGGTAACAATAATCGTCGTCTTCAAAATGCCCGGGCGAAAACCGCTCGTCAAGCTCCCCGATCCGACCCATCAGCTCCCGTTTGAACAGGAAGCACAGTCCGACGATCCGCTCCGTCTCACGCCATTGGAGGCTGTCCGGCCGATTCATACGCGCCGCCATATCGGCAATCGAGGTGAAAGGCTCCTTGATCTGCTGCTTGCCGCTGGCATAGTTCGTCATCGGCCCGACAATGCCGACATCGTCGCTGCTGTAGAGGCAGCGCATCATATTCTCCAGTGCGCCTGCCGTCATCTGCGTATCGTTGTTGAGCAGCATCAGCGCATCGCCTGTAGAGACCCGCAGCCCGAAGTTGCAGGCAGCGGGAAACCCGCGGTTGCCGGGCAGCGAAACGAGCTTGACTTTATGCTGAAGGCACAGCCGGAGCGACGGGTCGGAGGAGCCGTTATCTACCACGATCACTTCGTGAGGCATGGTTACGTGCTGCCGAATTGACTCCAGACATGGAGACAGCCACTTGGCCCCGTTATAATTCGGAATAATGATACTAACGGTTTCCATTAGGAATCGCCTCCGATATAGTGTCGTTTGCGCATCACGTCCGGATAAACGAGCCGCTCGCCCAACTGGTCGCCAGCCAGCTTCAACGCTTCCAGGTGGTCGCCGACGATCATGGAGGCGACCGGACTGCGGCGGCCCCTGTTTAGCTTCCGCCGCTTGTTGCCCCGGATGACGTTCACCTGGCCCGCCTTGCCGACCCGCAGCTTCTGGAGTACGGCCAGCGCGTGCGCTTTGGGCGGCACCGACAGCAGCTCAAGGCCCAGCGTCTCTACCGCCCGGCGCGACAAGGCGTGCGGTATCGCCGTGAGCGAGCTGGCCTTCAGATCCGGCCTGCCAAGCGCCGAGTTTAAAAATTGCTTCATGATCGTGACGGAATCTTGACGGCCAAAACGTCTCAGGTACGGCTGGACATTGTTGAGCGCTACGTCCAGTCCTTTTTCGATTCCGTGAACGAAGGGCACGAGCTTCTTCGCCGGAATCGGTATGTCCCCGTCGGTGAAGAGCAGGATGTCGGCCTGAGCCAGCTTGGCTCCGACCGACCTTCCTACATCGTGACCAAGCGCCTGCGGATAAGACAACACAATAGCCCGGGAAGCCGCTCTGGCTTTGCGGAACGTATTGTCGATTGAGCCGTTGACGATCACATAAATCTCGTCCGTGAGCCGGCTTGCTTCCTTCAGCACGGCGGCTATCGTGCGTCCTTCGTTCTTGGCCGATACGATAACGGCTACCGTGCGCTCCGTCGGGAGCGGCACCCAGTTGGGCGCGGGCCGGTTCATGCCCGCGAAGAAGCCCCGGACGTACCCGGCGGCAGCTTCGTGATAGCGGCCCCCCGGGTAACCGGTCAAGCCGCGCTCCTTCACCCGCGCTGACCAGCCCCGGTTCAGCAGCCGGCGCAGCCCTCTCGCGCCGTCCGGAGGATTGGGCGGCGCATCCTTGCGGCCGAGCCGAAACCCGAGCCGGTAAGCGGCACTGCCATAAGCCCGCTTCTTCCGCGCAGGCTTCTTGCGCGCAGGCGCGGCCGATACGGTCGCTTTGCCGCTCTCTTCCGGCGGCTGCATGCGAATCTGCCGGCCTCGAACCGCCGGATTGTCAACCAACATCGCCTGTTGCTGCCTCATCGATGAAATCACCTCACGCTGTTGCGGTTTCGCATCAAATCGTTATGGGGCCCTCGTTCGCCCGTCGTCGTGAGCAGCCAGTGAACCGCCTCCAGATGGTCCCCTACGATCAATTGACCGACCGTATCGGTGCCAAGCGACGTCCATTGCCGCTTGCGCAGCGGATTCAAGCGGCCGACCGGCACCAGATGAGCCGGCCTTACGACAAGCCCCTTTTGCACGGCTATCGCGTGCGCCTTGGGAGGCACCGCCAGCGCTCCCGCTCCGATCGCTTCAAGCGCCTTGCGGCTGATCGCATGAGGAACCGTCGTCATCGAGGTTCCCTTCAGATCGGGCCTGCCGAGCGCCGCATTCAGCGCGTGCTTCGCCAGCACGACCGGATGGGGCCTTCGTTTATGGATCGGTCCCAGATAGCGGTTCAAAGCCACATCCACCCCGCTGTGCACCGCATGAACGAACGGTCTCAGATCGCGCGCGGGAATGACCATATCGGCGTCGACGAACAGCAGGATTTCCCCGTTCGCGCGGCTGGCTCCGATGCTGCGTCCGACGTCGTGGCCGAGCGGCTCCGGGAAGCTGATGACCCTCGCGCCCATCGATTCGGCGATTTGCTCCGAGCCGTCGGTCGAGCCGTTGGCCACGACGATGATTTCCAGCTTCTCCGCCCCAATCTTCGCCACTTCCCGGAGCACGGAAGGCAGCTTTTCTTTCTCGTTGATCACCGGGATAATAACCGAGACGTTCGCCGTCCGTACCGCAGCCGCCTCCAGTATGGTTCCTCCCCGCTTCCGAGACTTGCGACTATGTCTCACCTGAGCTTCCCCCTCTCCATCAAACGACTCTGCGGCTTTGGAAAAAAACGCCGCTTCCCGTTACCGGACCGGCTGCATCCATTCGCGCAGTTCTTCGAGCATGCGGTCGTGGCCGGGCACGGCAAAGTCAAGCTCGGGGCGGGTCGATCGGAGCGTACGGTCCAGCGCGACGGCATCGTCGGGCCGGATGCGGACATCCTGCTTGTCGAATATCCGCCTCATTCGCTCCAGCAGCTCGTATTTGCTGATGGTCTCAGCCGCGGTCAAATGAACGATGCCGCTTAACCGGTCTCCCCGCTCCGCCGTATAATGAATAAATCTCGCCAGCTCCAGCGTTGTTACCCCGTTCCACGGCACGCGGACAAACCCGCGGATTTCCCCCCGCTGCCGCAGGAACCATGGAAGCAGCCCGCTGCCTTCCTCCCGCAGCTCCGGCCCGATCAGCGACGTGCGAATCGTCAGATGCGGCGCACGAACGACTTCGCCGAGCGCTTTCGTTCTGGCATACGCCGTCGTCCCGTCGGGCACGTGACGTTCTTCGTAGCGGCCGCGGTCCCCCAGGAATACGCTGTCGGTGCTGATCTGAACGAGGCGGGCTTGAAGCCGGTCGGCCAACTCCGCAAGCTGGTGCGGGAACAGACCATTGATCCGGACGGCCTCAAGCTCCCTTTGCCTGGCCGCATCGTACATAATACCGTGAGCGTTGACAATCAGCTCGGGACGAACGGCCTCCACCAGCTTGTCGACCATCACGCTATCCGACGCGTCGAGACGCAGAGCCGCTCCCGGGAGCGGGTATTCGCAGTCTGATTTTCCGTACTCCGTCGTATAAAACACTTCATACGAAGTGTGCGCGGCCAAATACCGCAGCAGCACGTGTCCTGCCATCCCATCGCCGCCGATCACGAGCACTCTCTTCGGCTCATGCCTCCCGTACGGCCGCCTTTCCTCATCGCAGTGACTCACCACCAATTGACGCCTCCCCGATTGCAATCCAAGTCCTATACTATATTAGGAAATGAACCGGGCCGGCACGACACTTACCCATTCGGCCGCCTAAAGACCCGGTTCCATGCCTGTCCGCCTATCAAGAGGGCTTGTCCGGCTCGCGGGATCGAAGGGCCGGACATGCCTCCTCGAGAAATATCCGGCATATACCGACGCTCCGTTCAGCCTTCCGGCGCTCCGCCGTCTTGAAGCCCTTTGGCGAAGCCCGACGCAAAGCCTTCCTTGTATGCCTTGTTGAATGCTTTGTTGTAGACTCGCCGGAACATGCGCGGCCTTGGCCTTCCGGCCCGACGCCGTCGACCCTTCTTCGGCGCACGGCGTCGGGCCGTCCGTCGGTTGCGGATCGGCCGGAGGCTTCGCTTCCCCTTTCGGACCCGGCTCCTGCCCCCCCGCTTGCTCGCCATGCGTTTAGCCATTCTCCGTCTCTCCTTTCCTCCGCATGCATCTATACACCTTATGCGGATGGACGCGGAAACGGACGAAGTCAGTCGCCTATTTCGCAGCAGCAGGCAAGCTTAACGCATCAGCCGGGAGCGCCCTCGAACAAAATGCGCATCATTTGCGCGATCCTATGGGCATACGTATGCTCCTGCATGGTGCGCCGCAGCGCATTGAGCGCGATAAACCGCCGCTCTTCTTCATGATGCAAGTAATAATCGATTTTTTGCATCAACTCGTCGGGCGACGCATAGGTGACGATCTCCTGTCCCGGCGTATAAAAACGGGCCATATCGCTCCGGATATCGGTGAGCAGCAGCGTCCCGCAGCCCGCGATCTCGAACGTCCGCGGATTCGGCGATACGGCTCCGATGCGTTGGCTGTTGAAGTTATAGGTCGGGTCGTCCGTTGCCCGGTGCAGATTGATCACGATTTTCGTCCCGTTGTAATGCGCGGCCGTTTCCTCCGCTCCCATCCACTTGTTCAGGGCGATCTTTCGGCGCAGCATCCGAAATTGGCGCAGCCTCTGCCACCAGATGCCCGCGATGTACGTATTTCTCGCCGCCAGAAAAGGCGTCATCTGATTGAAAAAGGCAACCCGATTCCAAAAAGCGGAGCCGATAAAGCTGATATCGTGCCGATATTTGGCCGGAATCCGCTTCGGCCGAAAGATCGACGAGTTCGTGCCTAAAGGCAAGTAGTGGACCTGCTTGCAGCCGAACCGGCGGTAAAACTCCACACAGGCAAGCTCAAGCGTAAATACGACGTCGTAATGCGTGACGAGGGGCAGCGTCAGGTCGGTGTAATACGGATCGTCCGTAAGCCAGATCGCCGTACGGATTCCTTCCGCCCGCAGCTCGTCGATCCGCTCGCCGGATATCCGCAATCCTTCCAGCACGAGTACGATGTCGGGCCGCGTCTTCACGGCCGCGGACTTCAAATCCTGGGTCGGCTTCCGAACAATCAGCTCGCGCACCAGCGGCCGCAGCGCCCCGATAATGGAGGCGTCGAGCGGCGAATACGGGGGGCCTTTGCCTGAGGTCACGTACATGACCCGGACGTCCCACCGGCCGACCGGATCGTTCGGCAGCAGCCGCATGACAGCATCGCACCGGCCGAAATGATAGCCGCCGCTCAAGCCGAGCCGCAACCCGCGTTCCCAACCGCTTTGCCAAGCGGCGCGGCGGCGGGCTCGCGACACTCGCTTTACGTTGGAGCGTGCTGTTTTTCCGGACATGCTCCTGCCTCCCTTCTTTGGGTTAGTTGCTTGACGCTTGCCCCGTCAGTAGCCGAGTAAGCCTAGCAATTGGCCGATCCGCGTGACGAACGAATGCTCCTGCATGGTCCGCCGCAAGCCGTTCAGAGCGATCTTCTGCCGCTCGGCGTCGTGCTTTAAATAATAGTCCAGCTTATCGATCAGTTCGCCGGCCGACCGGTAAATATCGAGCTCTACACCCGGCGTATAATAACGGGTCAGATCGTCGCGGACGTCGGTGAGCTGCATCGTTCCGCACGCGGCGATTTCATAGGTGCGCGGGTTGATCGATTGGCCGGGAAGACCCCGGAGGTTGCGGTGATCTCTTCCGTGACGGTGGCAGCCCCGGTGCAGGTTAATGACGATTTTGGCCCCGTTGTAATAGCGAACCGTTTCTTCGATCGGAATCCAGCCGTCGCGTACGCTCCGCTTCAGCAGCCGGTACAACCGCATTCGTTCCCACAACCCGCCGCCGACGATCACTTTTTTGCCCGACAAATACCCGGCAATTTGATCGAAGAACCGGACGCGGTTCCAGAACGCCATCCCGATGAAGCAAATGTCGGCATGGTAGCCGGAACCGACGGGAACGGGCCGGAACACGTCAGTATCGACGGCCAGCGGCACGTACAGAACTTGAGAACAGCCGAGCGACAAATAGAACGGCACACAGCTCTGCTCGTGCGTCGCCACGGCGTCGTAATGCGGAGCGATCGCTGCGGTATCGTCCGTAAAATACGGATCGTCGGCGAACCAGATCACCGTACGAATGCCGAGCTCCCGAATCCGGCCCACCTGCCGCAGATGGTCGGCGGGAAAGACGTGAAGCCCGTTCAGCACCAGCAGCAGATCGGGCCGGTGCTGCTCCGCCAGCGCGAGCATGGCGTCCGACGTTCCGACGACGGTTTCCCGGACCGTCCGCCGCAAAGCGGCAATGACGCCGTTATCGATGGCCGGAAAACCTTGCGGGATATACAGCACTTTCAGGTCATACCAAGCTGGCGCAACCGGCGGGGTTTGCTTCCGGAAAGCCTCGCACCGTCCGTACCGATACCCTTGTTCGTAGCCGAGAAGCCCTCCCGCACGGCTTCCCTGCTGCCGCACGGCCGCTTTCCGGCTTGCGAGTTGTTGAACCCGGCTCATGGCGGTCACCCCCTATCGATTACCGGAACCGGGTCGTCCAGTCGAAGTCGATTGCAGGATCGTCATACGCAATGCGGTATTCGTCAGGCTGCCCCGGATCGTAAGCCAGATTGGTAAAATAAACGATCGTCGCCGGCTTGACGCCGAGCACCCGGTATCCGTGAGCAACGCCTCGCGGAATAAACAGCAGATACGGGTGGTCTTCGCCCATATAATGCACGGACGTTTGCCCATGCGTCGGGGAGTCGGCCCTCATGTCATGCAGCACGACCTGCGCGTGCCCGCTCGGAAAGAACCAAATGTCGTCCTGCCGCTTATGATAATGAAACGCCTTGATGACGCCGGGAAACGACATCGACAGCGACGCTTGACCGAACCGTCCGAACAAAGCGTCGTCCTCCCGCAAAATTTCCATAAAAAAGCCGCGGTCGTCGCTGTGCCTAACCAGCGGCTTCGATTGGACTCCTTCGATCGCCGTTTTCATCACTCTTCCCCCAATCGTTGCGCAAAAATGCCTCCAGCGCCGTTTTCCAATCTCTCATTCTCGGCAATCCGGCGAGCCGCAGCCCCCGGTCCGCGAAAGCCGAATGCGCCGGCCGGGGCGCAGGCAGCGCGTAATCGTCCGAGCGGGCGGGCCGAACCGTAATACCGGTGTGCCCGGCCAGCTCCAGAATCGTCTTGGCCAGCGCCCATCGGGAGCAGTACCCCCGGTTCGCCACATGATAGATGCCGTAACGGTCCGTTTCCAGCAGTCCGCCGATGCATTCGGCCAAATCGTACGTGTAAGTCGGCGAACCGAACTGATCGTCGACGACGGTCAGCTCCTGCTGCCGTTCCGCAAGCGCCAGCACCTTCGTCACAAAGTTATTTCCATCCTTGCCGTACAGCCATGACGTCCGCACGATAAAATGCCGCGGACATACGGCCTGCACGAGCTGCTCGCCGAGCAGCTTGGATTTGCCGTATACGCTGAGCGGATTCGTACGGTCCTGTTCGTCGTACGGCTCCCCCTTCGTACCGTCGAACACGTAATCGGTGCTGACATACACCATCTTGGCGCCAACCGCTTCCGCGGAGATAGCGACGTGGCTGGCGCCGATCGCGTTAATCCGGTACGTCTCTTCCGGCTCCGCCTCGGCTTGATCCACCTTCGTATAGGCTGCCGCATGCACAATCGCCTCGGGCTTTGCTTCCGCAATGAGCCGCCGTACCGCCTTTTCGTCGGCGATGTCCAACTGCTGCCGGGTGAAGGCCGCGCAGTCGTGCCGCCGCCCGAGCACCCGGACGAGATCCCGGCCCAGCTGCCCCCCGGCGCCGGTAATGAGCATTTTCATACGCCACCCCCTCTCGTCATCGAACGCAGCCGGGTACCAATGCCGCCTGCGAGAATTATGCCTTTCATCGCGCTTCTCCTTTCTCTCGTATGAGATGAGTGTGTACGGCTGGTACGGATGATTGCCATGCTCCTATGATATGCACCCCTCGGGCAGGACTGGTGGACGAATACCATACGGGCCGAAAAATTGGCTCTTGTACCGAATAATAGGGGAACGGCAAAAAGCCTGCCTCCGTTAATAGAGACAGGCCCGCTGTATAACAATAACCCGCTTTATTCGTCATACCAGTTCTTGCGGTATCCTTCCTTGAACTCGCCCTCGTACTCCGGCTTGCCATCCGCATTGAACAGCTTGCCTCGTCCGTGCGCCTTCCCTTCCGCAAGCTCGCCTTCGTACATCGCGCCATCGGCATAGTACAATTTGCCGGTACCGTTGCGCGCCGTGTTGATGCCGGACAGAGGCTTCCCTTTGGCATCCGCGAAGCTGCCGCCCTCGCCGAATTCGGCGTATTCGAAGGCCCCCATGTAGACGGTGCCGTCGGCATAGTACAGCTTGCCTTGGCCTTGGAATTCGCCATCCTCGAATTTCCCTTCGTAGAGCAGGCGGCCTTCTTTCGTATAGACCTTCCCGCTGCCCGACCATGTGCCGTAATCGAATGCTCCTTCGTACTGCAGCTTGCCGTTTTCGTAGAACGATTTGCCCTGCCCTTTGGCATAGCCGTCCACATACGCGCCTTCGTGCCATACATGCCCGTCCAGACCGAAGCTTTGACCGATGCCGCTTCGTTCGCCGGCCCGGTATTCGCCCCGGTAGTTCAGCGTACCGTCCTCGTTGTACGTTTCGCCCCGGCCCTGCCGGACGCCGCCTTGAAATTCGCCTTTGTATACCGTGCCGTCAGCGAAGCGGTATACGCCCGTGCCTTGATCCGCTCCGTTCGCGACCGGCTTCCCGAACGAATCGGCGAAGGAGCCGCGTTCGCCGTATTCTCCTTCTTTGAATTCTCCGGTGTACGTATCTCCGTTATAGTACGTTAGCTTGCCCTGGCCGTGATAGAGCCGATCGCGAAACCCGCCTTCGTAGACCGCTTTGTCCTTCCGGTACTCCGTGCCTTGACCGTTGATCGTTCCATCCTCGAATTCGCCGGAGTAGATCAGGCGGCCCTGCCAATCGTATTCCTTGCCCTGACCGCTATATTCTCCGGCCATGTAGCCGCCCTCGTAGCGCAGCTTGCCTTCCATATTATATTCCTTACCTTGTCCGCTGCGCTCCCCGTCCGCATAACGTCCTTCGAACTCCAGCTTGCCTTCCTCACTGTATACCTTCATCTCGCCGTTCATCATGCCGCCGAGGAACGATCCTTCGACCCGTCCGGCCGTCAGAAAATGATACACCCCTTGTCCGCTCAGCTCTCCGGACGCCGTCTCCCCTTCGTACCAATCGCCGTTGGTGTAGAACCGAAGGCCCTTGCCGTCCTTTACCGGGTCAATCGTCTTTCCTTGCGCATTGAGGAACGTCCCCTTGCCGAACTCTCCGTCCGCGAACGTCCCTTTATAAACCGCTCCGCTCGAAAAATACATCGTCCCTTCATGAAAACGGTTGTCCTTAAACGTTCCTTCGAACAGCAGCTTGTCCAAAACGAAATATTTGCCCTCGACCATCGTCTGGTTGTCGACTTTGCCTTCGAACCGTTCGCCGTTTGCAAAATAGACGGTGCCATGGCCTTTTTTAACATTGCGCTCGAATTCGCCGGTGTATTTTTCCCCCGTCGCAAAATAAACGGTGCCTTTGCCATGGAGGACGTTATCCTTGATGTCGCCTTCATAGAACAGACGGCCCGCCACGAACAGCTTGCCGTGGCCGTTCAGCTTGCCTTGGATAAAGTGGCCTTCCAAGCGGTTACCGTTTGGCTCGTACTTCTTGCCCTGACCGTTCGGCAGATCGTCCCGGAACTCCCCTTCCATAAGTAAACGGCCCGCCTGATCGTATTGCTTGCCTTGGCCGTGCTTGCGGCCGTCCTTCCATTCGCCTTCATATTCGATTTCGCCGCTGCTTGCGTATCGAATTCCTTTTCCGTTATACTTGCCGTCCTTCAGCTCGCCGCTGTAGATCAGCCGCCCCTTCTCGTTGTACCGCTTGCCGACGCCGTCCGTGACGTTGCTCACGATATAAACGGTTTGCCTGTCCTGATTCCAGACGACCAGCTTGTTTGCGGCCTCGCCTACCAGACGCAGCGGCACCAGCGTCGTCCCGTTGCGAAGCTCCGGCGCAGCCGGCAGCTTGACGGTCTGCCCGTTCACAAACGCTTCTTCCTGCCCGATCGTCAGCACAAGCTCCAGCCCCGGCTTCGTCCCGGTTACCCGGCGCAGCTCTTCGTTCCACGCCACCTGCAGCCCAAGCTTCCCGAATACGCCGCGAAACGGCACAAGCACGGAGCCGTTCCGGTTGAGTGGCGGCTCCTCGAAGGCGACCCGCTCGTCGTCGACAAACACGTTGATGCTGCGCTCATAGCTTGGGAACAAAGACGAGTCAAACTCGACATGAACTCCTCGATCCTGCAGCGCCCGCACCGTTTCCACAGAGGCCGCCTCCAGCGGGTTGCCGCTGAGCCGCACCTCGCTCAGCTTGCTCAAGTCCGCCAGCGCGCGGATGTCTGTGATCTTGTTATCTCGCAGGTCAAGCGTCCGCAGCTCTTTCAGAGCGGCAATCCCCGAGAGGTCGGCAAGCTGCGTATTCCGAAGCTTCAATTGCTGCATTCCCGCAAGCTCGGCAATCTCTCCCAGCTTGCCGAGCGGATTGCCGGACAAATCCAGATAGAGCAATCCCGCCAGCGAGCCGATGCCGTCCACGGCTCCGATACCCGCGCTGCTTGCCGCCAGGCTTTCCAGCTGCGTCAGCTTCCAAAGCGGCTCCGGGTCCTGCAGCGGATTGCCGCTCAGGAACAAGTGCCGCAGCTTCGGCAAATCAAGCGGACGCACATCGGCGATCCGGTTATCCGACAGGTCCAAATAAGTAAGCTGCTTCAGCCCGCTAATCGGATAGACGTCACTGATCTGGTTGCCGCTCACATCGAGCCACGTCATCCGGTCGGCGTACTGCATTGCCGTCCGAAGCCATGAGACGGGAAAGGCTTTGCAGGTCCTCCGGCGTCAGGTCGCCGTCTGGCTTTTTCAACTGGCCGCGGATCACCTTTTCCAGATTGGCGTCGGGCACCAGGGCGGCCGCCGCGCTCCATACGCGCTCCGTCGGAAGCGGCATGACGAGCGGCGCCGCCATGACCCATGCGGATAGAAGCGTGATGGTATACATACGATTTTTGCTAAACATGCGAGTCGATTCCCCTATTCGTTAAAATATGTGCAGACGATGGATGGATTAGTGCTTTCGACATAATTCTACAGAACCAAGGAAATTCCTGCCTACGCAAAACGCGATATCATGTCGACGCGTGAAAAGTATTTTTTAGTTCTAAACAAAAAAATCACAATCGAAAAGAAATAACAGCCTGTGATTCATGTTACAATAGAAGCTGCTGAATAATTCAGAGTTAAAATACTTGCTAGAGAGGAGTAACAACGTGGAGAACCATACGAAACCAAACGATAGCGGAGGGACATTTGGGAGCAGAACCAACTTTCTGGTCGTTATGGTTATGATTCTTGGGGTATTTGTAGCCATCTTGAATGAGACACTCCTTAATGTCGCTTTGTCCAAAATTATGACGGACATCGGGATTTTACCAAGTACCGCGCAATGGTTATCAACCGGATACTTGCTGGTTATCGGGGTGCTTATTCCGGTCACCGCTTTTTTAATTCAGAAGTTTACGACAAGAGCCTTGTTCCTTACGGCCATGTGCTTGTTTACGCTGGGTACGCTGGCGGCGGCTGTCGCGCCGGGATTTGGCATGCTTCTGCTCGGCAGGGTGCTGCAAGCGTCGGGAACCGGTCTGCTGTTTCCGCTGCTGACCAATGTCGTGCTGTCTACGGTTCCTTTGGAAAAAAGAGGCTCGGCCATGGGAACGATCGGTATCGTCATTACCTTTGCCCCGGCGATCGGACCGACGCTGTCCGGGATCATCGTCGAGCATTTCAGCTGGCGGGTGCTCTTTTACGCCGTCATTCCGATCGCGCTGTTCGTCATCGCCATCGCCTATCTGAAGCTTAAGAACGTAACCGAGACGAGGAATCCGAAAATCGATGTCTTGTCGCTCCTGCTCTCCACCTGTGGATTCGGAGGAATCGTGTACGGCTTCAGCAGCGCCGGCGAAGGGCATGGCGGCTGGTCGAGCGGCGCAGTCCTGATTCCGGTTATCATCGGAGCCGTTGCTTTAGGCTTGTTCGTTTGGAGACAATTGACGCTGGCGGAACCGCTGCTGGATCTGAGAACCTTTAAATTCAACGTGTTCAGATTGTCGACGCTGATTATGATGATCGTCATGATGGCCATGTTTTCCGCGATGATGCTGCTGCCGATGTTCCTCCAGGGCGCGCTCGGCTACACCCCTCTGCAAGCCGGTCTGGTCATGCTGCCGGGCGGGGTTCTGATGGGCATTATGTCGCCGATTACGGGCCGGCTGTTCGATAAATTCGGCGCCAAGTGGCTGGCAGTCGTCGGACTGGCGCTTATCGCCAATACGCTGTGGCAATTTTCCTCGATCACCCTGTCGACTCCGTACGCGATGATCATGATTTTGAATTCGCTGTTAATGCTGGGCATTTCCATGCTGATGATGCCGGTCATGACCAATGCGTTGAACGAGCTCCCGCCGCGGTTATATCCGCACGGCACGGCCATTATCAGCACGCTTCAGCAGGTGTCGGGCGCGGTCGGAACGGCGCTGCTGGTCGCGGTGATGACCAACGGGTCCAAGCATTTTCTGGAAAGCGCCGCAGGCGCCAAAACAGACGCTCCGCTGCCTATTCTGGCGATGATGGCCGGGATGAAGAGCGCGTTTCTGCTGGCCTTCGGCCTGGTCGTCGCCGCTTGGATTGTTTCGTTCTTCCTGAAACGGGCCAAGCCTTCGGGAGGCGGAAGCGAGCGGGTTTCCGCACACTAAGACGGTTTAACCTCCGGATCGCCTCACGCGATTGCGGACGCAAGAAGACGGCCCTCGCCGCATGGCGGGTGCCGTCTTCTTTGCTTACGTGAACTACCAAATTTAGATTTTGGCGACACCCCGACCTCCGTGCATAACACAAACATCCCATCTAAATCAGCCGGTTAATCATGATGCTCGCCTTCGCCTGTGATCAGAAGCTCCACCTGATGCTTATGAAGCTCTTCTTTCATTTCGTCGCTCGGCTCCCGGTCCGTTACGATAATGTCGATTCCCTCCAGCCCGGCGACGCGGTGAAACAGCTTTTTGCCGAATTTCGTATGATCGGCCAGCACAATCACTTGGTCCGACTTGCGCATGATCTGACGGATCAAATAGCTTTCCTCCTCGAACATGGTCGTCAAACCATGCGACGAGATGCCGCACGTACCCAGCAGCGCTTTGTCCACCTGATATTCGGACAGCATTTCCAGCGTCCGCGCTCCGTATACGAGCCGCTGCTCGTTATCGAGCAGGCCTCCGAGAAGATGGATGCGGATTTCGTCCTTTTGCGTCAGCATGCCCGCCAGATCGATCGAATTGGTGACGACCACATTGCGCCGGGTCCGCATAGATTCCATAGCGCAGCGAACCGTAGTGGAGGAATCCGCATACAAATAATCGCCGTCGTGAATCAGCGTCCCAACCAGCCTGCCGATCGCCTCCTTGGACGGGGCGCCCAGTTGCAGCCGCTGCTCGTAGTTCGGCACCTCCTTGGTGATCGACGGCAGCATCGCGCCTCCGCGGGTACGGATGATGCTCCCCTGCTCCTCCAGCTTAATCAGATCGCGCCGGGCGGTATCCCACGAGATTTGCAGCCACTCGCAAATTTCCGTGACGGTGATGCGCTGTTTTTCGTTCAGCTTCTGCAAAATCGCAATCAGTCTTTCTTCTTGAAACATGCGCAATCCCCTTCCAAATACTCTGCTATTGTTAAGTTACTATAAGTTATATTAAGTTAAATTAAGTGATATTATTAATTATAAACCAAAATCCGCAGATTACAATAATTTGTACGACACGTTTGAGCCCATATTGAACACTCCCACCACCTGCGCTAGCGGCGCTGAGGTGGGGGATTCTTGCGAACAGAGAAGCATCCTTCTCTTCTTGAGCAAGCGATCCCTGCGGTTCCCGCAGTTCAGCCCATCTTCGCCAACAAACGCAGTCCTTCTTGCAAGATGTTCATGCTGGCAGCCTGACAAGCCTCTGCCTGTTTCTTGGAAGGTGTCGTTCCATCTCGCCAGGAAGTGGTTAAGACAAAGCGAGCGCATCCATACATCTGATGGATCAACGTCGTTTGCTCCTCCGTAGGGTAGCTGCGAAAGCGAAAAGCTTTATGATGCAACATGCGAGACTTATCTCCTTTGGTGATTTAACGACAATTATAGCACATATGTTCGCACTCGTGCACAAGAGATGCTGATTCATCTCCCCCTTATCGAAGAGGGAGTCTTCTCAGCCTTAACGATAAAACGACGGGGAAGGATCATGATTCCTTCGCCCGCCGCTTAACGTTTTTCGATCATAAAGCTTCCGCCATCACATGAATGGTTGTTCCCCGAAAAGGCTTTTAATACGGAGCTTTTCTTATATTTTTGTCCTTATCGTCGCCTTGCCCGTCTTTTTCTTCCTTCTCCTGCTTTTCTTCGTGAAATTCGATCGGCGTATTTCCTGTAATGTGATCGATAGGAGTATAATCGCTGTTCGGGATCGCCTTGCCGGCAATCATCTTGCAGATAATAATTGTAAGTAAAACGATGATTGGAACAATTAAGGAAAGCATCGTATATAAAGCAAAATCGTCCATGTTCCAGGCCCGTCCTTCTTCTTTATTAGCTATCCTTGTACTTGTGTGTAACTTTTATACGAATGGGGCCAAAAAATAGTTTCGCAGACCGGGGGGCAAGTCAAAAAATATCCCCCGCAAAGCTCCGGCTTCAAAGCCGCTGCTCTACGGGGGTGTACAGCCTTCCTTGAGGAAAACATGGCCGTTTCAATTACTCGTTCGCCGCTCCGATCGCAATCCAGTTGACCACTCCTTGCAGCTCTGACGAATCCTTGGAACGGACCACTTCCAAAATAGCACCGTCGGGCTCCTTTTGTTGAATGACGGCGTAGGTGTTCGTCTGATTTGTCGAAGCTACCAGTACATAGCTGTTGTCCGCAAAAGGCCGGTCAAAGATTAGCACGACTTCCGTCAGTTCGTCTTCGAGACTTAGCAGGAACGGACTCATCCCGAACTGCTGCACCGTCGTCCGGACGCCAACCGTCTGCACCGGCTGGAAGGACAAATGCTCCGGCGTGACCGCTCCGGCCGCCAAATGCTCCGACCCGATGCTTCCCGGCTGCAGTTGGCTGGCCTCCGGGACGTCGGCTTCCGAATGTCGCGCAGACACTTCGTCCAATGGGAGACGCAGCGCGCTAACACGGATCTCCGCTGACTCCGACTCAAGCTCAGGTACTACGACTTCCTCCAAATCCAGAACAATTGCTGCTTCATCCGCTTCCGGTGTTTCGGTTTCGCTCTGGATGCAAATATCTTCCGTTTCGCCGCTAGGATCGAATCGATCCGGATCGCTGACCATGTGGGCGACATCTTCCCACGCTTCCTCAGCGGGCCGCCTGTTCAGCAGCGCCTGCAACGACGGTTCCAAATGAATGAAGGAAATCGTGCCCGGCAGCAGATGATAGCCTGAGATCGTCTTCTGTTTGATGTGCAGCCCGTCGACCGACTCGACGCACAGATGATCCGACGTCACCGAACGCAGGGCCAGTTTCTCCGACGTTACTGCTTGCGCCTGCAGCTTCGCTTCACCTACGGCTCTCGCCGCAAGCTGCTCTGCGCCCACCGATCCTTCGGCCAGATGCTGGCCGCGTACAGCACCTTCCGCAAGGTGCAGGGCCATCACCGAGCCTCCTGTCAGATGTCGGCTTCGCACCGACTCTTCCGCAAGGTGCAGGGCCGTCACCGCTCCTTCCGCCAGCTTCTCCGACGTCACCGCTTGCGCCTGCAGCTGAGCTCCACCTACGGCTTTCGCCGCAAGCTGTTCTGCGCCCACCGCGCCTTCGGCCAGATGCTGAGCGTGTACAGCACCTTCCGCAAGGTGCAGGGCCATCACCGCTCCTTCCGCAAGCTTCTCCGACGTCACCGCTTGCGCCCGCAACTGCGCTTCGCCTACGGCTTCCGTCGCAAGCTGTTCCGTGCCTACTGCGCCTGCCGCCAGCTTCTCCGCTGTTACTGCCTGCGCCCGCAGCTGCGCTTCACCTACGGCTTCCGCTGCAAGCTGTTCTGCGCCCACCGCGCCTTCGGCCAGATGCCGGCCTTGAACTGCGCCTTCCGCAAGGTGCAGCTCCGTAACCGCGCCTGCCGCCAGCTTCTCCGACGTCACGGCCTCCGCCTGCAATTGCGCTTCACCTACGGCTTCTGCCGCCAGCTGTTCCGTGCCTACTGCGCCTTCGGCAAGCTTCTCCGCGGTTACTGCCTGCGCCCGCAGCTGCGCTTCACCTACGGCTTCCGCCGCAAGCTGTTCTGCGCCCACCGCGCCTTCGGCCAGATGCCGGATTTGAACCACGCCTTCGGCTAGGTGCAGCGCCGTGACCGCACCTTCCGCCAGTTTCTCCGACGTCACCGCTTGCGCCCGCAGCTGCGCTTCACCTACGGCTTCCGCCGTAAGCTGTTCTGCGCCCACCGCGCCTTCGGCCAGATGCCGGCCTTGAACCGCACCTTCCGCTAGGTGCAGGGCTAATACCGCGCCTGCCGCCAGCTTCTCCGACGTCACGGCCTCCGCCTGCAATTGCGCTTCACCTACGGCTTCCGCCGTAAGCTGTTCCGCGCCTACCGCACCTTCGGCCAAATGCCGGCCTTGAACCGCACCTTCCGCTAGGTGCAGAGCCAATACTGCGCCTTCTGCCAGCTTTTCCGACGTCACGACCTTCGCCCGCAATTGCGCTTCACCGACGGCTTCCGCCGCCAGTTGTTCCGTACCTACCGCACCTTCGGCCAGATGCTGACCGTGTACAGCACCTTCCGCCAGGTGCAGGGCCAATACCGCGCCTTCCGCCAGCTTCTTCGACGTCACGGCCTCCGCCTGCAATTGCGCTTCGCCTACGGCTTCCGCCGCAAGCTGTTCCGTACCCACCGCGCCTTCGGACAAATGCTGGCCGCGTACTGCCCTTTCCGCTAGGTGCAGGGCCAATATCGAGCCTCCTGCAAGATGCCGGCTTCGCACGGACTCTTCCGCAAGGTGCAGGGGCGTCACCGCGCCTTCTGCCAAGCGGCTGCCATCCACCGCTCCCTCTGCGAGGTGCTGCGTTGTGACCGCGCCTTCCCCCAGATGCCGGCCGCGCACAGCCTTTTCTTCAAGGTGCAGCGCCGTGACTGCGCCTGCCGTCAGATGCCGGCCGCGAACCGACTCTTCCGCGAGGTGCAGTGTCGTCACTGCGCCTTCAGCCAGCTTTTCCGACGTTACCGCCACCGCCGCCAACTGCTCCTCGCCCACCGCGCTTGGCGCTAGATGTACCGTCGTTACGGCCTCCGCCGCCAAGCGGCTTGCGTCGACCGCTCCCTCTGCGAGGTGCCGCACCGTCACCGTGCCTTCCGCCAGCTTCTCCGACGTCACCGCTTGCGCCTGCAATTGCGCTTCGCCTACGGCCTCCGCCGCCAGCTGCTCCGCGCCTACCGCGCCTGACGTTAGATGTGCCGTCGTCACGGAGCCCTCCGCCAAGCGGCTGCCGTCCACCGCTCCCTCTGCGAGGTGCCTCGTCTTCACCGCGCCTTCCGCCAGCTTCCCCGACGTTACGGCTTCCGCCTGCAGCTGCGTTTCGCCTACGGCTTCCGCCGCCAACTGCTCCGCGCCTACTGCGCCCGGCGCCAGGTGCAGCGCCGTTACGGACTCCTCTGCCAAGCGGCTGCCGTCCACCGCGCCTTCTGCGAGATGCTGCGCCGTCACTGCGCCTTCCGCCAGCTTCTCTGACGTCACCGCCTGCGCCTGCAGCTGCGTTTCGCCTACGGCTTCCTCCGCCAGATGCTCCTCGCCTACAGTGCCCGGCTTCAGATGAAGCGACATCACCGAACGCAGCGCCAACTTTCCCGACGTCACCGCCTGCGCCTGCAGCTGCGTTTCCCCCACGGCTTCCGCCGCCAGTTGCTCCGCGCCTACTGCGCCCGGCGCCAGATGCAGCGACGTCACGGACTCCTCCGCCAAGTGGCTGCCGTCCACCGCGCTTTCCGCCAGATGGCGGCCGCGGACCGCCCCGTCCGCAAGGTGCTGCGCCGTCACCTCACCTTCCGCCAGCTTCTCCGACGTCACCGCGCCCGCCGTCAAGTGGTTGCCGCTCACCGCACCTTCCGCCAAATGCGGACCACGGACCGCGCCCTCCGTCAGGTGCTGCGTCATGACTGCGCCTTCCGCCAGCTTCGCCGACGTTACTGACCTCGCCTGCAGCTGCGCTTCGCCCACGGCCTCCGCCGTCAGATGCTCCGCTCCGACCGCGTTCGGCGTCAAATGCGCAGCCGTTACGGCCCCCTCCGCCAAGCGGCTGCCGTCCACCGCGCTTTCCGCCAAATGCAGCCCGTGCACTGCTCCCTCCGCAAGGTGCAGCGCCGTCACTGCGCCTTCCGCCAGCTTCGCCGTCGTCACAGTCTGCGATTGCAGCTGTGCAGCGCCCACCGATCCGTGCCCCAGATGCTCCGCGCCAACCGCGCCTGGCGTT
This sequence comes from Paenibacillus sp. MZ04-78.2, assembly GCF_024213375.1. Lineage (GTDB taxonomy): Bacteria > Bacillota > Bacilli > Paenibacillales > NBRC-103111 > Paenibacillus_G. Next base: position 70,538 of record NZ_JANAVJ010000009.1, read on the forward strand.
AGATGCGCCGCCGTCACGGACCCTTCTGCCAGACGGCTGCCGTCCACCGCGCCTTCCGCCAGATGCGGACCTCGTACCGCTCCCTCCGTCAGGTGCGGCGCCATTACCGCGCCGGGCATCAGATGCTTCGCCGTCACCACGCCCGCTGCCAAGCGGCTGCCGTCCACCGCTCCCTCCACCAAATGCGAGCCTCGCACCGCTCCCTCCGTAAGATGCAGCGCCGTCACCGCGTTTTCCGCCAGCTTCTCCGCCGTTACCGCGCCGTCTTCCAGCTTATCGCGGGTGACGGCGCCGGTAACAAGCTGGTGCGTCTTCACGGACGCTTTGCCGAGATGCGCATTTTGAATCGCACCGAAGGCCACATGCTCCGCCTGCACCGATTCCTTGCCCAGCTTCTCCGATGTTACGCTTGCGGAAGCCAGCTTCGCCGTCGTCACAGCCAGATTGGTCAGCTTGTCGGTCGATACCGACTCACCGGACAGCTTGGAGGTGGTGACACTGTGTTTCGCCAGATGCGTAGTTTGTACCGCACCCTCCTGCAAGTGATGGGTCAGCACCGCAGCACCGGCCAGCTTCTCGGATGTGACGGCCCGGTCCTGCAGCTTCTCCGCCGTGATTGAGCGGTCTTGCAGATGGTCCGGACCGACGGCCAAAGCTGCAATGTGCGCGGCTTGCACGGCCTTGTCGGTCAAATGCAGCGAATTGACGGCGTCTTCTGCCAAATGCTCGCCGAATACCGATTTTTTCGCCAGCTTTCGCGAGGTAACGGTTTGCTCGCCCAATTTCTCGGAGGTGACGGACGAATCCGACAACTGCGGCGTGCCGACGCTGTAAAGCGCCAGTTTATCCGTTGTCACCGCATGGACGGACAAGTGACGGCCTTCCACCGCCCCGTGCTGCAGATGTCGGCTTTCAATCGCCCTTTCCTGCACATGCGGCCCCTGCACCGCTTCCTTGGACAATTTGGCGGAAGTCACGGCTCCGTCCTTCAGATGAACGTTCTGCACTGCATCTTCCGTCAGGTGACTTGCGTCGATCTGCTTCGACGAAATATTGACTCCCCGGATCAACCCCGCCGTCAAATGATCGTGCAGCACCGAATTCAATTTCAAATGCTCGGAAGCCACACTCCAAGGCGCCAGCTTATCCTCCGTGACCGACTGATGGGCCAGCTTCTCGGCACTAATTTCTCCATCAACCAGCTTGGCGGCTGTAATTGAAAAATCGCGCAGCTTTTCCGTCGTAACCGCGCCTTCCAGCAGTTTTGACGAATTGATCGCTCCGTTGGCCAAATGAATCGTGTTAATCGAGCCGCTTCTGATTTTGTCCGACGTGATCGACTGCTGTTGAATCAGCTCCCCGGTAATCGCTTCGTCGGCAAAATGCTTCGTATAAATCGATTTTTCGGCAATTTTCATCCCATCGATCGTCTTATCCGCCAGCTTCTCCGAAGTAATGCTGTTGTCCTGAAGCTTCTCCCCGCTGATTGCACGGTCTTGAATTTTTTCCGTGGTGATGGAGGCCGAAGCAAGGTGATCCGATGTCACCGACTGATAAGCAAGCTTTTGCATCGTGACGCTCCGGTCTGCCAGTTTGGTGCTGTCGACCGCATAGTCGGTCAGATTGTCCCGACCGACGCTATTTCGCTTGATCCGGGTACCGTCGACGGCGTAACGCGCGATTTTCTCCGTCGTTACCGACTCATCGGCCAAATCGTCCGTGTACACGGCGGACCCTGGTGCCAACCGCGGTCTGGTTTCCCCTTCGACTGCCCGGGGAGCGTCCGTAACCGCATGCGATTCGGCAACCTTTTGATTTTTTCTTTCCTCAACGACAAAGTGACCGATGTCGCCGATTTCATCTTCAATGTCAGCTCGCTGCCTCACGTTTCGCGGCTTGTCATCAAGCCACTTGAGCTCATCGATATACGAGTCCATGCGCTTGCTGCGCACCGGTCTGCGTGGGCCGTTAATCCGGCGGTTTTCTCGTTTCATATCAGATCCTCCCATATGGTGTAATGCCTGGTCGGCCATACTGGCAATCAACGCTAGTGGATACTTGTAACATATGCATGCACCCAGAAGGAAGTCATTCGCCCGGCGAAAAATGGGCATGCGCTCAAGAAAGCCGAGGCGTTTTTTGCTCGTTTAAGCATTGAAGCCATGAACCGCCGATCTGCGAAGAACGCAAAAAAAACAGGCGGCATCGTTCACCACCCGTTGTAAAGCGTAAGCCACCGCTCCGCCATCCGCTCCCATGTAAATAGCCGCTGTACCCGCTCTACGCTTTGTTCCCCCATACAGCGGGCTTCGTCCTCGTTTTGCAGCAGGGAGATTACCGCCGGCGCAAGGCCGCTCTCCAATGCGTCCGGTTCCACGGTTATTCCCGTAACGCCCTCCTCGACAATTTCCGGCATTCCTCCGGCACGGGTGGCGACGACCGGGACGCCCGCTGCCATCGCTTCCACATTGACAAGACCGAACGCCTCGCGGCGGGCGGACGGAACGACGAGGACATCGGCCAAACGAAACCAGTCGTCCACTTCGCCGTGCGGAACATACGGAACGAAGCGCACATGCTTACTCAGCGGCACGCTCGCCCTCCGAAGCCGTCTCACATAGGGGGTAAGCCTCTTCGAGCCGTAAAAGGCCCCGCCCACCACGAGCAGCATCGCTTCCGGCACTCTACCTACAATCTCGGGCATCGCCGCCAGCAAACGATGCACGCCTTTAATCGGAATAAGACGGCCGACATACAGAATGATTTTGCGGTCCTGCAGACCGAGCCTGTGCAGCAGCGCCTCCCGCTTGGCCGCCCCTTCGGGAGACCACCGGGAAATAAAACGGTCCGGATCGACCCCGAGATGATTCACGATAATTTTGGCTTTGACACGCGGGTCCCTGCGCACCATTTCGTCCTTCAGGTAATGGCTGTTCACCACGATCCGGTCCGCCGCGGCGAAACAACGCCGCAGTTCGGGCCGCCGGATATGGGGCCTGGAGACGAACGTAACGGAATGCAGCGACAGCCATACCTCCGCGTCCGGGTGCCTTCGCTTGAGAAACCGGGCGAAGCGCGGGCGGTTCTCCACCTGAATGACCTTCGGCCGCAGCTTTTTCAGCTTGCGGCTGACGCCCTCCACATAGCGGCGGGGCGAAGCGGCGCGCACGCGCTTGTAGAGGACGCCTTCGCGAATTTCGGTCCGTCGGAGCTTCCGGCCCCGCCGCCCGATCACCGCCAGCCGGACGTGCTTCTGCAGGCGGCGGACGACTTGTTCCACGACCAGTTCAACGGAGCTGCTGTTGCCTGAAGGAATGACGAATGAACCCGGCGTCACGAAGACGACATCTCGCTCTTTCATGGAGCAGCCCCCCCGCGATCTTTTTAGCAGTATATTCTTGGCGCTGTGGATGTGGATAGGCTGGAGTTGTCCGGGCCGTAGTTTGGGCCGTTTGAATTTTGCCGCGCAGGGCCTCATCATAAAGAACGAACTAGCGAATATCCAGATTAATCCGCCCCGGCTCCGGAAAGCTCCGCAAACCGGAAGCAATCGACCGTATGGTCCATCACCATGCCGGTCGCCTGCATAAACGCATAGCAGATCGTCGAGCCGACAAAGGTGAAGCCGCGCTTCTTCAGCGCCTTGCTCATCGCATCCGATTCCGGCGTGCTGGCCGGGACGTCCTTCAGGCTCTGCCAGCGGTTGCGGATCGTATCGCCGCCGACGAACTGCCAAATGTAGCGGTCGAAGCTGCCGAACGCCTCCTGCACCGCGAGAAAAGCCTTCGCATTCGTCACGGCGGCGCGCATTTTGAGCCGGTTGCGGATCAGGCCCGGATCACCGAGCAGCTCGTCCAATTTGGCATCGTCGTAAGCGGCTACCGCCTTGGGATCGAAGCCGTCGAACGCCTCCCGGTACCGGTCTCTTTTTTTGAGCACCGTATACCAGCTCAGTCCCGCCTGCGCCCCTTCCAGGATCAGCATCTCAAACAGCTTCCGGTCGTCATGAACGGGAACTCCCCATTCCTTATCGTGATAGTCGATATATAAAGGGTCTTCGTTACACCAGCCACAGCGGCATGTCATAGGACACTTCCCCTCTCCTTTTTTCCCTAACTATACCACATTGTTGCGACACCGTTTGTCACCGTTCTAGACTTGGCGTAGCTGAACGAGGACTAGCCCGCTGCCCTCTCCTTGCTCCCCCGTTTCACTGCCGGAGGCGCCGGAATACACTATACGACCGATTCCAATGTTAGGAGCATGTCGAATGACCATAGCTTCCAACCGGGCCATCCTGCTGGCCGCTATCGTGTATCAGGCCATCCGGCAGTACAACAATAACGGATCGTTCGAGCTGCCCCCCGGGTATAAGCTGGCCGCCGTCTTGGGCAAAAAGAAGTTTCCTTACCTCGGATTCATTCTTGAGTCCAAGCAATCGATCGTCATCGCACTCCGCGGCACGGCGGCTGTATCCGAATTGAAGAAAGATTTGCAGTTCGATCAAATTCCGTTCCCTTTTGTCCGCAACGCCGGACTGACGCATCGCGGTATTACGGAGCTGTACGCATCTGTGCTCCGCAAGCCGATTATGCGCTTTTTGAACAAAGCTTCCCCTCAAAAAAGACTGTATTTGGCCGGCCACAGTATCGGCGGCTCGCTAGTTACGCTGTGCGCGCTCGACCTCGTCTTTCACACTCCCTTCAAGCAGCCCGTCGTCTACACGTTCGGAGCCCCGAAGGTCGGTAATCCTGATTTTGTCCGTCGGTTTAACCGCCGAATTCACCACAGCACCCACGTTGCCAACCGGTACGATCTCGTGCCGCTGCTGCCCCTCTCCTTCGGCAAAACCGTATACCGGCATGTCCGGTACCGCTACGTGATCCGCTTCCAAAACAAAGGTCTGCTGGGAAGCCATTCGATCAAAAGCTACTACAACGAGCTGATGCGCCGAAGCGCAGGCCGCAACGTCTCCGACAAGCAGAGACCAACTAGCGGCCCGAATCCAAGGAAAAAGCGAAGCCTTTGCTTAGCTCGTTCACCACTTTCTCAACAAACTCAAAGCCCTAACCGGTTTTGCTTTTTTCCTTGACAATCATCTTAAAAGGTATTATCTTAAATTTAAGACAAAACAGTCGCTATCAACCATTCACTCCGAACTTCTAAAACAATCTAACTCAGGTATGTATTGCCGCTCAGGAATGAGGAATACTGATTGCAGACTCATCGCGCGGCAGCGAAAGGAGTTGCGAACGTTGAACGCAGAGAACAACCGGGACGAATCGCTGCATTTGTTCATTGTGCTTTCCCGGGCGAACGAATGGATCACGGCCCACGCCCACCGCGACATCCGGCGGTACGGCTTGAATCCGACCGAATATGCGGTGCTGGAGCTGCTGTATCATAAGGGTTCCCAGCCTTTGCAGCAGATCGGCGGCAAAATTTTGATGACCAGCGGCAACATCACCTATGTCGTAGACAAGCTGGAACAAAAGGGGCTTGTCGTCCGAAAGCCGTGCCCGGAAGACCGCCGGGTCAGTTTCGCGCAAATTACGGAGAAAGGCCGTGCATTTCTGGACGAAGCGTTCCCGCAGCATCGCAAAGCGATCGAAGCCGCAGTCGCAGGCATATCTGCCGAGGAGAAGCACCAAGCGATCGGCCTGCTTAAGAAGCTCGGGATCGCGGCGCAGGAAAGCTTCAAATAGTGGGTCGCCCCCGGCGAACCCGCAGCGCATATCTTAATATTGAGATTTCCCCTAGCCCAAACTAAGCTTATTCAGGAGGTTATATTGATGCAAATCATGATCTATCCCCCCACGATGCAAGGAAGCGGAGCCTTCGACGGAGGCCGGATTACGGAGCAGAAGCCGATCGGATTTCCCGGCGAACGGTCGGTGGTCAAGCGGGTCGGGCCGCTGTTTTATTGGGCGTGGGCTTTCGCCGCAGAGGAAGGCTATATCGGGTCTCACCCCCATCAAGCGTTCGAGATCATCACGTATGTTCTTACCGGCAAAGCGGAGCATGGCGACTCGCTCGGCACGCGAAGCGTTGTCGGACCTGGCGGCGCGCAGGTCATGCAGACCGGGTCGGGCGTGTCTCACGAAGAGCGGTTTATCGGCCCGGATATGGAAGGCTTCCAGATCTGGTTCGAGCCGGAGCTGAATGAAGCGCTGAAACGGAAGCCGACTTATCGCCAGTTCGACCATGAAGCGTTTCCGGAGGAAGCCGGAGAAGGGTTCGTACGCAAAACAGTCATCGGCGACGGCTCGCCGGTCGAGCTTGTCGCGGACGCCAAAGTATGGGACCTGACGCTGGAGCCCGGCGCCGTCTACCGGCATGTCATTCCGGCAGACCATACGTTAACGGCGCTCGCCGTCCGCGGGCATGGAGCCTGGACGAATGCTTCGGCCGGAGACGCGGTCACGCCGTTTCGGCACAAAGATTTCATGCTGCTCGGGGCGGCCGCCGACACGAACGTGTCGCTTCAAGCTGCGGACGGCGAAACGCTGCGGATCATGCTGATCGAGGTTCCTACCACCGTCGATTACCCGCTTTACCCCAAACGATAACGTAAGCTAAGCCTCGCGGATAACCGCGGGGCTTTTTGAGCGCAAAAAAAAAGGGCCTCCGCCGGCCCATGGCCGTGTCGGAGGCAAAAGAGAGAAAATGGAGGAATAGAGTATCGAATATTACCAGGTCTTGAATCCTTTCGAGCCAACGCTGGCATTCGAAATAATATCCATGACCGGTACGGAGTAAGCTACAAGAATAAGGACAACCACCACACCGACCCATACGCCCCAGCGCTCGAAGATGGCCGGCGCTTTTTCCGCCGCTTCGCTCGCTTCCGCGATCGGGAACTCGGTTTCCCCTTTCGGGGCGCTGAGCAGCATGACGACGTTAATGATCATCATGACGACGCCGATGAACAAGATCGTGCCGCCGACGGCCATCGCCACATGGTACGGCATCCAGCCTAACGCGTCCGGGCTATCCTGATACGTGGTAAATGCTGTCCGGCGGGGCGACCCGAACAGACCGACCGTATGCATCGCGCCCGACATGAAGAACATGCCGACCAGCCACACGATCGTTTGGATAATCCCCATCCGGTGCATGAGCGGCGTCATTTCCCGCCCCAGCATCGCCGGGATCAGCCAATAGGTGATGCCGAAGAAGGTCAGCGCCACGCTCGTTGCCACCGTCAGATGGAAGTGGCCGGTTACCCACAGCGTGTTGTGAATGATCGCGTTCAGCTCATGGCTGGCGTTAATCAGTCCCCCGGCTCCGGCCGGGATGAAGATCAGCATCCCCATGAACGGAGCGAAGAAGCGGACGTCCTTCCAAGGCAGCTTCTTCAGCCAGCCGAACAGTCCTTTCGCACCGACGGAGCGGCCGTGCATCTCAAAGGAGGCGAACAGCGAGAACGCCGTCATCAGCGACGGAATAACGACCATGAACGTTAGAACGACCTGCACGAATTTCCAGACGTTCGAGATTCCCGGTTCCATGAGCTGATGGTGGAAGCCGACCGGAATCGAGAAGAGCAGAAACATGATGAACGACAAGCGGGCAAGCGCATCGCTGAACAATTTGCCGCCAATCACCTTCGGAATGACGACATACCAGCACATATAAGCAGGCAATAGCCAGAAGTAAACAAGCGGATGGCCGAAATACCAGAATAGCGTCCGGCTCAATACGACGTTGACCGTATCGACCCAACCGAGCGACCACGGGATAAGCTGGAACAATACCTCGATTGCGACGCCCAGCGTTGCAATAACCCACATCAGCATCGTCACGACGGCCATAAACGTAAAGAGCGGGGTCGTTTCTCCGCGGTGCGTTCTTTTCCAATAGCGGTAATTGATGAAGATGCCGAAGCCGCTCATCCAGCTCCCGACGACGACGAACACCAGCGCGATATAAAACGCGGGCGATGCTTTAAGCGGAGCATAGAACGTATACAGCACCGTCGCCCGGTTCAGCAAAATTTCAACTGTGGCTATCGCCGTTCCGAGCGTCATCAGGCCGAAGCCGAGCCAGCCGAGATTGCGGGCGATCGGCAGCAAGTGGCCTCCAAGCGTACGGGCCACCCCCGCATATAAAAAGCCGATGATAAAATAAGTGGTGAAGATGAGCGCCATCAAGACGCCGTGCGCCGTCAGCAACTGGTAATAGCCGATGCCCATCGGCAGCGCAAGCATTCCCCCGCGGACGAGCCCTTGCATAACGCCGGCAACGCCACCGAGTAACAACGCGAAGAAAGCGAACAAAATATGGGCGAGCACCAAGGCCGAATCGCGCCGATCGAAACTTTTCAGATTTTGAATCATAGGATACGCTCCTTTAATTGCGGACCAGGCAAGACATTCCGGCGAAGGAATCGGCTCGCTTCCGCCTTCACAAATTGTGATAGTTTTCACAATATAAGATGTTGCGGTTTTTTCAGCGACCGTGCGCGCCTATTTTACGATGATTTTCATCATCATGACTTCGTGCGCCGCGCCGCAGTATTCGTTACACAGTACCAGGTACTCCCCCGGCTTATCGAACGTATACGAAAGATGGTTCACCTCGCCCGGTACGGCCATCATGTTGATCGTCGTTCCGTTCACTTGAAACCCGTGCACGACATCGGAGCTGGTTACTTGAAAGCGAACCTTCGACCCCGCCGGAATTTCCAACTTATCGGGATTGTACCCGAAAGCGAAAGCGATCAAAATCGCTTCGTACTCTTTGTCGCCAATTTGGCGAAGCCCCGGGTTATCGAACGGCGGCGTCGTACTCAGCGTTTCCGGGTTTACCGTATGCCGGTGATTGCCTGGCGGCTCCATCCCTAATGCAAACGCTCCCACTCCAACGACGCTTAAAAACAAGACTAACATGGAAATCCCGAAAATGAGCCAAATTTTTTCCAAACGATGAATATGCATGCTTCTTCAACTCCTTCAATCTCTGTTTCGTTCCCCGTTACGGTTTTATCCCCTGACCAAGAACAATACGAAGACCCCGATCCAGCTTAGCAGCAGAAACAATCCGAGCAGCATGACGGAAGCGAACGTGCCTCTTAAGCCTTCCTCTTCGTTCTTTTGTTTGACAATCGGCGTTTCCCCTTGATGCGTTTGGGGCGCGGCGTTGTGTGGTTTAGCCATCTCATTCCCTCCCCTTGTGCGGGACATCTTATGTCCTTATTGTAGAGGTCTGGGACCAAAAGGCCCTATGATTTAAATCACTTCAAAAGTCGAGGATTCTTGAACGTTTTATGGACGAAAAAGACGAAAATCGTCGAACCTGCTTCCGGTTGTGACGAAATTCGATGACGGCTTGATTTTGTTTATTTATTCTCAAATTGTAAGGATAAGGGAGGCATCTTTCATGGCTTTGTTTTTGATGATATACGCTTGAAATTGCTGCTCGATGTGCTGTACCCTCTAGGATAAGGGAATTTCGACGTTGTCAATCTATATCAATGCAGAGTGACGCCGAGAGGCAAACGATTTTGTACGAGGAGGGACGATATGCCTGTTCCATCGGTATTGAACAACATCGCAAGCCTGTTTAAAGAAGAGCTGAACGACAACCTGGCGGGCATGTATTTGCACGGCTCTTTGGCGATGGGATGCTTTAACCCGGATAAAAGCGATATCGACCTGCTGATTGTTGCCAAACGCAGCTTGGCAGCGAAAACGGCGAGGCGGATCGCCAAAAAGCTGCTTGCCATCGACGGCGAGCTGCCGAACAAAGGCGGAATCGAGCTGAGCGTCGTCCTCGAAAGCAGTTTGGACAAGTTCGTTTATCCTACGCCTTTTGAATTTCACTATTCCCCCTTGCACAGGGACAAGTATCGGATGGACGAGAATTATATTTGCGGAGGCCGGGAAGACCCCGACCTGGTGGCGCACTTTGTTGTCGCTTTTCATCGGGGAATTGCTTTATATGGAAAGCCGCTGCGCGAAGTGATGCGGCCCATCGACAAGCGGTTTTACATCGAATCCATTCTTCACGATGTAGAGGACGCGCCCCAAGGCATCCTGAAGGCGCCAGAGTATTATGTCTTGAATTTGTGCAGAACGTTATATTATCTCAAGGAAGGCGTCGTTGCTTCGAAACGGGAGGGCGGCGAATGGGGCTTAAAAGCGCTGCCTTCGGCGTACGTGGAGACCGTTCGTCTATGCTTGGAGCGGTACGGCGGCAAAGCGGACCTCTTGGAGCCGGACAAGGGGCTGCTATCTGATTTCGCCAGCTATATGCTCGGTGAAATCCGGCGGTCGGTTCCGTGAGCCCGGCAGACACAACAACAGACGCACCGTCGTATTTCGGCGGTGCGCCTGTTTGCGATAAGGATTATAATACCGGCCATGTCTCCTTGCGGTAAGCCATGTCCCAGAACATGTATTCATACCGGCTGCTGAGAATGAAATGATTCTGCATCCGTTCCCGGTCCTGAGCCGTTGCCTGCTCCGCCAGCTCGTCCAGCCGGGCGATCTGCTCTTCGACGAGCACCCGGAACCAATCGCCGCCGTAGGCTGCGATCCAATCGCGGTAGATCGGCTCTTCCGGCGTGCAGCCCGCCAGCCGCTCGCCGATTTCGTAATACAGCCAATAGCATGGCAGGATCGCGGCGATGATGTCGCCGAGCTGACCGGTATATGCCGCGCGGATCATATGGGAAGTGTAGGCATACGAAGTGGGCGCAGGCTCGAACGCCGCTTTTTCTTCCTCGGTGACGCCAAGCAGCTTGCTGAATTTCTCATGCAAGGACAACTCCGCCTCGTAGGTGCCCTGCGCATGACGCGCCATGCTGTTCACTGTTGCCAACTCGTTTGCTTTAGCCGCGCCGAGCGCCTGCACGCGGGCGAATTGGGCCAAATAGTACGCGTCGTTCAGCACATAATGCCGAAAGCAATCGAGCGGCAGCGTTCCATCGCCGATGCCCTTGACGAATGGGTGCTCGAAGCTGGCTTGCCAGCTTGCGTCCGCCGCTTGTCGTACTTGCTCTGAAAATTTCATAACCAATCTACCTCCTTGAAATTGGGTAAGCCAACCATTGCCGCATAACTATCGTACGTCGCCGACCGGAAAATACGGAAACTTCCAGCCGAGCAGCCAAGCGGCCGCCCAGACCGTCAATGTGACGGCCAGCAGCAGGCCGTCGCTGCCCGACCACCCGATACGGTAATAATACGTACGATTTGTGACGGACGAGAAGCACTTCGCTTCCATCGCCACCGCGATCCGCTGCGCTCGGCGGATGCTCTGCGCCAGCAGCGGAATCGAATGCCGCTTCAGCGTATCGACCCAGCCGATGACGCCCTTTCTCATCTTGACCCCGCGCACTTTGAGCGCCATTTGCAGCGTGCGGTATTCGGCCGCCACCATCGGCACGAGCCGCAGAGCGGCCATGAAGCTGTAGGCGTATTTCGCCGGAAGCCGGCACTGCTGCATGAGCGAGTAAAACAAGTTTACCGGACTGGTCGTCAAGCCGAACAGCAGTCCGATCATCGCGGCGTTTACGGTTTTCAGCCCGATTTGCAGCCCGCGGAAGAAGCTTTCCTCCGTGATGTGCACGAGCCCCCAGCGCACCCACGTCGTCTCTCCCTTGCCGAAAAATACCATCGAGGTGGAGGAAGAAACGAACATCAGCGCAAACGGCAGGGACAGCAGCAGCAGTCTGCGCCACGGGTGTCCGGTGGCGGCAAAGAGCAGCACCAGATACATCCACGTGATATTGGTAAGCACGTTGATGTCATGCGTGAACAGAACAAGCAGGAACAGGCCTACCGATACGAGCAGCTTAAAGCTCGGATTGACGCGGTGCAGCCACGTTTCCCGATACGACCAGGCCAACAGCACGTCTCGTCAACTCCCTACCTCTTCGAATGTCGTCCGCCGCTCCGGGCGCAGCCGCGCCTCATAAGCTTCGGGGCTCAACTCCGTGGCGAGGACGCCTTGCCGCACCTCCCACACCCGGGTAGCAAAGCGGGTTACAATGTCGGGATCGTGCGTCACCATGACAATGGCCGTTCCTTCCCGCCGCCATGCTTCGAGCTTCTCCAGAAGCGCAAACGTATTCGCCGCGTCCTGGCCAAACGTCGGCTCGTCCAGCAGCAGAAGCCGCTGCGCTTTGACAGTTGCGGCCGCTACACTCAGCCGGCGCTTCTGTCCAAGCGAGAGCTGGTACGGATGCAGGCTGCGGTGGCCCTCAAGGCCGAACCACGCCAGCAACTCCTCCGTCTTCGCACGGACCGCGGGTTCCGGCTCGCCGTCCCGGCGGAAATTAAATGCTACTTCGTCGTATACCGTATTCGCGACAAATTGCATTTCCGGATTTTGAAAGACGTATGCCGCCATGTCGGCGACGTCGTCGAATTCCCGGACCGTACGGCCACCCAGTTCGTAGCTTCCTTCCGTCCGCAGCAGCTGCATCAGCGATTGCAGCAGCGTGCTTTTGCCTGCGCCGTTCTCGCCGACGACGGCGATCCAGTCGCCGGCGGTCAATTCGGCCGCCGCCGCTTCGAACTTCTTCACCGGGCCGTAATAGCCGGCGAAGCGGTCCAGCCGGAGCAGCGGCTCCTTCGTCGCTGCCGGCTCTATCCGCTCCCGCTGCGCAGCGGCATTGCGCCGGTCGTAGTCCTCCCATACGCCGGGGTACCAGATGCCATACTCCCGAAGCTCGCGCTTATGCGATCTAAACACCGCGCCCGGCTCTCCGTCGGCCAGAATGCGCGCCTGCGTATCGAACAGCACGACCCGGTCGACAAAATCGACGATCTCGTCGATCTTATGCTCCACAATGAGCACCGTCTTGTCCCGGGTCACCTGCTTGACGGTTTCCCATACCTCGGTCGTGCCTTCCGGATCGAGCAGCGCCGTCGGTTCGTCGAGGAACCAGACGTCCGGCTCCAGCGCCAGAAGCGAAGCGATGGCGAGCCGCTGCTTCATGCCGCCCGACAGGGCGGCGATCGGGGTGTGCAGTTCCTCAAGCCGCAGGCCGACCTGCTCCAGGCAGCTTAGAATCCGCAGCTGCATTTGGTCGCGCGGCACCTGAAGATTTTCGAGCACGAACGCAATCTCTTCGTCGGCATACGGCATGCAGAACTGTGCGTCGGGGTCTTGGAACAAGTAGCCCCAGGATGGCGGAATGCCGATGCTGTCGTATTTGACCGGCACGTCGACCGCTTGCGGAATCAGGCCGCTCAATACTTGCAGCAGCGTCGATTTACCGCAGCCGCTTGGCCCGAGCAGCAGCACCTTTTGCCCCGCGTCGGCGCCGAAGCTCAAGCCGTTGAAGAGCAGCGACGGACTGCCGGGAAATTTCAAGCGCAGCCCCGATACGTGCGCGATCCGGTCTACGCCGCTCATTTCCGGTCCAGCGCCTTGTAATCGTCAAGGCTTGCCGGGCGGACAAGCTGCGTGACGCCGGTCTTCTCCAGCGCTTTAACCAAAGCGTAAGCCAGCGGTCCGGTAATCAGGAACGAACCGACGAATCGGAGTACGATATACAATGAGAGATTCCATGGCTGCAATACGGTCAAGTAGCTTTTGAAGTAGTCGAATACGAGCGCCCCTGCGCCGGACGCCATTCCGGCCAGACCGGCAACGGCCGCGCCATACCGCTTATAGCCGAACGCCGCGAAGACAAGCTCCGCGCACAACCCCTGCGAGATTCCGTACGTCAGCGAACTGACGGAGTATTGCGAGCCAAGCAGCATTTCCGTCAGAGCTGCAGCCACTTCCGCCAAAAAGGCGACGCCCGGCTTGCGGATGATTAAGAAAGCGACGCTCGATGCCATAAACCACATGCCATAAACGAATTGCTCCAATTGGATGCCCGGCACCGCCGCCAGATTGTACACGTCCCCCCATATCCGGTAGACGATACCGAAGACGACGGCGATGACGACGGTGACCAGAATGTCGGTCAGCTTCAAGCCTTTTTTCATCTGTTTCCTCTCCTTCGAAGAACTGTAAGTCTTATCCGGGACACAACAACGTCGGTCTGCCCAAGCGGATTACGCCAAGATAAACGCGAAGCCGTAAATGACATGAAGCTTACGGCTCCGCATCAACTAAAAAAGCCGCCCCCGTATAAGACGGAAGCGGCTCTTGTAAGCACAGTTTGATGCAAGCGTGCTGACGCTCTCCACTTCCCTACGCTGGTATCAACCAGATCAGGTTCAGAGGGTCTAGGATCTATCGATCCAATCTCAGCCTAAGCGGCGCCCCTAGTGACACACCTATATTACCACGGTTCACCAAATTGTCAATAAGAAAAGCTTCTTATCGAAGCATTATCGAGGAAGATACATTCGTGTCTTAGAGGAAGCTTTTCTTGCGAGCAGAAAGTTGAGTGTTCATGCGGTTATCGCGCACACCGCGACAGAGTTGGAGCGATCAACATCCTGCGCCAACCTGTGATAGATGGTAACAGTCTATCAGCCTAGATAGCTATACGCTCTGATCTAGGATGAGCTAATGAGCTAGCTCTTAACTTAGCAGTCTGCACAAAACAGAAATGGCCTGCGTGCGTTAACTAGCTAAGAATCCCACGGCTTTAACCGTGTCGGAGGCTCAATCTTAACAAAAACGGAGGCAATCCACGGGATCTACTCCAGGGTTAGCCCTTTTGTACCGTATTCATGTCGAAGTTTGAAGAAAACTAGGAGAAATTTACCTTATATCGAAAAATAATTACTATCCTTTACTAGGAAATGGTTGCGAACTATGGCCTTCATTGTCGGATTCTGCTAAAATAAAGGAACCTTGGTACTACCCGGTACCTTTGCGCGCCTGTAGACCACGTATGCGGGTTGCAAGTGATGGAAGCGCTGTCTTCAACGGAGGAAGGAGCCTTACTATGGACAAACTGCTTCGATCGCAGCTTGAGACGGAATTGATCACGACCGAAATGGTGAAGCATTGTTCTTATTGCGTCATGATCTCGCCCGATCCGCTGCACCGAACTCCCATCTATTGCATTAAATATTCCGGGTCAAGCACCCCGATCCTGGTTAATTTAGCGACGTGTCTGACGTGCGGCGATTTCAAGAAATGCGAGCTGCGCTTCGAGCCATCGTGACCGCGCTTCTACAAAAGTTTTTGCTTATGAAGCTTTATATGACCTGACCGTCTGAACGGAAGGCTCCTTCGGGGGCTTTTCTTGCTTTTTCGGACCCGTTTGACTGTTGCTTTGTCTTTTGTTCTATGTCAAGATAAGCGTTGTACCGCATTTCCATATTAAAAGGAACAGGTGAACCATAGCCCTATGAAGATTTCGTTTTTTCGGCTGCTGACCGAGCTCTCCTCCCGTAAATCGGTGTCAAGGCTGACAGGAGCTTTCGCCAAATCCCGTGCCAGCCGCGGGCTGATTCCCCGCTTCGCAAAAACGTACGGGATCCGTGTGCAGGACGCGGAAAAAGCGGTTCACGAATACGGATCGCTGAACGAGTTTTTTTCCCGTCGGCTCAAAAGCGGACTTCGTCCGATCGATGCGACGCCGAACACGCTGGTTAGCCCGGTGGATGCCATGATTACCGGCATCGGGCCGATTCATGAGGGACTGATCGTCAATGTCAAAGGACAGGACTATACCATTCAGGAGCTGCTTAACGAGAGCCCCCGGATGATCAATTATACGAACGGCTACTATTGCGTGCTCTACTTGAGCCCGACCGACTACCACCGGATTCATTCGCCCGTCACAGGCGACATTCTCGAGAAGGAGCATGTCCCCGGCAAGGTGTATCCGGTCAACGAATTTGGTCTCCGTCACATGCGTCGCGTACTTAGCCGGAACGAACGGTTAATTACGTACATGCAGCACGACGCGGGAGAAATCGCCGTCGTTAAGGTCGGCGCGCTGAACGTCAGCAGCATTCAATACGTCGTCCCGCTGCCGGACCGGCTGGAGCGCGGCGACGAACTGGCTTACTTCGAATTCGGCTCGACCATCGTTCTTCTAATGGAGAACGGCACGTTCGAACCGCGGACCGCACTGGAAGTCGGAAGCAAGGTGAACGTCGGAGAAGCGCTCGGAACGTTTAAGCGTCGGGAGTAGCGCATACCGACCGACAGACGGAAGGAGTCGTTTCTCATGAAGGTCCAAAGCGGTCCGGCGCCTGCGGCTCAGCAGGCTGTGCGGACGGACGTCAAGCCGACTGTTTTTCGCATTCTGCTCGCCATCAGTCTGGTGCATCTGTTTAACGATACGATACAAGCGGTGATTCCGGCGATCCTGCCGATTCTCAAAGACAAGATGAGTCTCAGCTATATGCAATCCGGCATCATCGTATTCGCCCTGAATATGACCGCTTCGGTCATGCAGCCGGTTGTCGGCTTCTATTCGGACCGCAAGCCGATGCCGTACATGCTGCCGATCGGCATGAGCTTTACCTTTCTCGGCGTCTTGGGGCTGTCGCTTGCGCCGAACTACACGCTCATTCTGCTGTCCGTTCTGCTGATCGGAGTCGGCTCCGCCATCTTTCACCCGGAAGGCTCGCGCGTCGCTTACATGGCCGGAGGCTCCCGCCGCGGCTTGGCCCAGTCGATCTTTCAAGTCGGGGGCAACTCCGGGCAATCGCTCGCTTCGGTCATGACGGCGCTCGTGTTCGTTCCGCTTGGGCAGCTCGGCGCCTTGTGGTTTACGGCCGTGGCCGGGGCGGGCGTCCTCGTCCAGCTGTATATCTCCCGATGGTATCAGGGATACGTAGCGGCCAACCCGCCGCAGGCCCGAAAAAGCGGCTCCCGCGCCATGAGCCCGGCCCGCAAGAAGCAGATCGCGTTTGCGGTAGGCATGCTGATCTTTCTCGTGTTTGCCCGTTCCTGGTACCACGCGGGCATCACGATTTATTATCCGTTCTTCCTAATGGACAAATTCGGCATCAGTCTGGAGCGCGCGCAGATGTACATTTTCCTGTTCGCCGCCGCGGGCGCGCTCGGCACATTCATGGGCGGTCCGCTGTCCGACAAGATCGGACGCCGGAACGTTATTTTTATGGCGATGCTCGGCGCGGCCCCGCTGGCTCTGGCGCTGCCTTATGCCAATGCGTTCTGGACTTATGTCATCCTGCTGGTGAACGGCTTCATCATCCTGTCAAGCTTCTCCGTCACTGTCGTCTACGCGCAGGAACTGATGCCCGGCAAGGTCGGCACGGTGTCCGGTCTGATCACAGGCCTCGCCTTCGGACTCGGGGCGCTCGGCGCGGTAGGTCTCGGCAGCTTGATCGACACCTTCCATCTGCCGCTCGTCATGCAGCTGGTCAGCTTCCTGCCGCTCATCGGCCTGCTGACGTTCTTCCTGCCGAGCGACCGTACGCTGAAACAATGGGCGCAAGAAGCGGAGTAACGCGCACAATACGAAAAGGCTGTTTTGGATTCGAAATTCCGAAACAGCCTTTTTGCTATATATCGAAAGGCTTGCCTACTCCCCTTTCATCCGTTCTACGCCCTGCCTAAGCTGCTCTTCGGACAAATGAGGAAAATTAAAGTACGCCCCGTATTTTGCTCCCTCTTCCGTCTCGACCCGCGCTTCCGACCAGCGGACACCGCGTTCCTCGCAAGTGGCGCGGTAGTCCAAGTACTCCCCTTCTGTCCCCAGCCACCAGCCGAAAATATGAAGTCCCGCGTCGCTCTCGACAAACCGGAACCGGTCCGACAATTCGCTTGTGAGCATTTGCATGAACAAGGCAAACTTGCGGCTGTAGATCCGCTTCATCCGCCGCAGATGCCGCTCGTACTCCCCGGAAGCCATAAAAGCGGCCAGCGCCTTTTGCTCCAGCAGGTTGGCCGGGTGCGGCTCGTACAGCGCCTGGGCGCGGGCGAACGGCTGTACGAGCGAAGGCGGCAGCACCGCATAGCCGATGCGGACCTCAGGAAGCAGCGTCTTGGTGAAGCTGCCGACGTAGACGACGCGCTCTTCGCGGTCGAGTGCCTTGAGCGGCTCCAGACTTTTGCCGCGGTGGCGGAACTCGCTGTCGTAATCGTCTTCGACGATGACGGCTTCGCACTCGTACGCCCACCGCAGCAGCGCCTGCCGCCGCTCCAGGCTCAGCACCGCCCCCGTCGGAAACTGCCGCGTCGGCGTCACGAACAGCGCCCGCGCCTCCCAGTCCGCGGGCACGATGCCTTGCGCATCGACCTCCGCGTCGATGCACTGTCCCCCGGCGGCCCGGATGGCCCGGCGGATGCCCGCGTAGCCCGGCATCTCGGCGACAGCCGGCTCGCCCGGTTCGACCAGCAGCTGCGCGAGCAGCGCAAGCGCCTGCATCGAGCCGCCCGTGACGGCGATATGCCCGGCCTCTACGGCGATGCCGCGGGCACGGCGCAGATAGCGGGCGATGCCTTCGCGCAGCGGCCCGTAGCCTTGCGGCGGGCACTCCCTCCGGCCCGCGCCGGAGGCGGTCATTTCGCGCACCGCGGCGTGCAGGCAGCGGTTCCACGCCTCGCGGGGAAAAGCATCAAGCTCCGGTGCGAAGCAGTCGAAATCGATAGCCGCCTGCGGCACCATGCGGCCGCGGGGCGAGGCCGATTCGAGCCGCTCCCCCCAAGCCGACAAGCGGTACGACGCTTCCGGACGGGCCGCGTCCGGACCGCCCTGCTCCTCCTTGCGGAAAGCGACGTAGGTTCCGCTTCCGGTCCGGCATTGCAGATAGCCTTCGGAGGCCAGCATCTCATACACCTGATTGACCGTCCCGCGCGAAAGCCCGTACAGTCCGGCCAGCTCCCGGGTCGACGGAAGCCGCAGCCCGTAGGCGAGAACGCCTCCGGTTACTCCGTCGTGCAGCGCATGATAGAGCGCCAAAAGCTTCGTCGGGTGACGTTCAAGATAAGCGTGGTAAGCGATGTGAAAGTGCATTTCCGATATCATCCTTTCAAGCCGAAAAGGCTCGTTTTCTACAAGTGGTCCAATAAAATAAGTTTATATTGACTATTTTATAATATCAATCATCAACAAGCCATATCAAAAGGGCTCACGAAAAGAAAAATGTTTAAGAATCGGAGAACAATTTAAAATGGTCTTATAAAAAACCACTCAATTGGCTCTTTTCCATTGTCAATAATCGAGGTACGATGTCGAATATTTAGGAGCCGCTTGCACCTGCGGCGGCAACTATCCGAAAGGAGAGCACGATACGATGAACCCTTCGCATTCCTTGACCGTTCGTCAAGCCGAGCACGGCGATATCAAGGCGCTGGCGCCGCTGTTTGCAGGAATGAACAATGATTAAAAAAATTTGGGGAGGGGCTTATAAATGAGAAGAGCTGAATTTTCTATTCAAGAGCAACAGGAAATTGATCATTTTTTAAATGAGATGTCCTTCGGTTATCTGGGAACCTTAGACAAGGACGGGTGGCCACATATTACTCCTCTAAATTACACGTATCAGAATGGGAGCATTTACATCCATGGTTCAAAGAAAGGTGCAAAAATGGATGAGATATTGGCTTCACAAAAAGTAAGTTTCGCGGTTGCTAAAGAGTTTGCTATTATCCCATCTTATTTCACAGACGCTCGGCAAGCTTGTCCCGCATCAGCTTTTTATAAATCCGTTCATATTCGAGGAATCGCTGAGCCTGTTAAGGATTTACATGAAAAATCCGTTGCACTAAGCGGCCTAATGGAAAAACTTCAACCTGAAGGGGGCTATGCTCCTATTACTCCGGAAGATCCAAAATATCAAGGAGAATTAAAGGCGGTTTCAGTAGTAAGAATCTCTGTTGAAGAAATAACTGCGAAATTTAAATTTGGGCAAAACCTAAAGGGGGAACGTCGCGATAAAGTTATTGAGGGGCTTAATGAAAGAGGAAGAGCTGAAGACGAAGCAGCTATTGAATTTATGAAAAAGTACTGTCCCATGCATAAAAAAGAGTAGGTGACACGAAAACTGCTGGATTATAGAGTTAATAAGGATGGCAAGCTTGCGGGGGCATCCCGTACCTGACGATTACCTGAAAAATACCCGTCTTTTCATCCCGACGCAAAAGCGGTATGCTAAAGGTAAATCGCACTTTTGGACCCCGAGGAGGCTCCCGCAAACGATGACATCCGAAACCGAACTGAACCGGCTGGCCGAGCGGCTTCCCGCCTGGCTCGAAACGAGCCGCAAGGAATCCCGGCACGGCCAGCCCGCCTCCTACATCCCCGAATTGGCGCATGCTCCGGGCGACGCCTTGGGAATCGCGCTGCTCGACGCCGCAGGTCGCGAAGTAACGGCAGGCGACAGCCGATTGTCCTTCACCCTGCAAAGCATCTCCAAAGTGTTCACGCTGCTGCTTGCCTTGATGGATCAAGGCGAAGAAGGCGTTTTCCGCAAGGTCGGCATGGAGCCGACCGGCGACGACTTCAACTCCATGCTGAAGCTGGAGCTGGTTGAGCCCGGCATCCCGTTCAACCCGCTGATCAACGCGGGAGCCATCGCCATCTCGTCATTGATCCGGGGCGCTACCCCCGTGGAAAAAACGGAGCGAATCCTCTCCTTCTTCCGCGAGCTCGCGGGCGACCCAACGCTGACCTTCAGTGAAGCCGTGTACCGCTCCGAAGCCGCTACCGCACACCGGAACCGGTCTCTTGCCTACTTCCTCAAAGATAACGAAGTGCTGGACGAAGAGGTAGAGCCGGTGCTGGATGTTTATTTCAAGCACTGCTCGGTGGAAGTGACCTGCCGCCATGTGGCGCGCATGGCGCTCGTTCTGGCGATGAACGGAACCGATCCCTTGACGGGACGGGAGCTGGTGCCGCGGCGCTATGTGCAGATCGCCAAGACGTTCATGGTCAGCTGCGGCATGTACAACGCCTCCGGCGAGTTCGCCATCCGCGTCGGGCTTCCGGCCAAAAGCGGCGTCTCTGGCGGCATTCTCGCCCTCGTGCCGGGACGGTACGGCATCGGCGTCGTCGGCCCGGCGCTGAACGATAAGGGCAACAGCATCGCAGGCGTCCACCTGCTGCAGACGATGTCGGAAGCGTTCGACTGGAGCATGTTTTAGCTGGAGCGGACAGTCCCAAATTTAATTTTCAAAGAACGAAACTGGAAGTTTGAAGGTAGCCGTCAGTCCCGAGGACTGGAGTTAGATCAAGAAATACATACAAGGAAGCAATGACCTGTGGAGCGTCCGGCACCTTTCCGTATTCGAGAAGAAAACCTAATTGCGCGTGCCATCATCCGGAGACGCTGTCGCCGCGAGCGAGGGCTCATCTGAAAGACAACCATTGCTTACTAAATCCACAATTCTAGGAGAATACCGCTATCAGTCTTGCTATCGTAGAAAAAAAGGAGATTTTTAAAAAAGGTATAGAACATAGAATCTATACCTTCAGCCTATTGAGAAACCCTCAACAGGCCATTTCTATCAAACGTATGTTCTCTTTCTCCTCAAATTAAAGAAACTTCCCGTGCTTTATCCATGTCGAATTGCAGTCCCGGCATCGAAAAAAAATCAAATAACGCCTTCCCGTGCTCTATTTGCTGAAAAGCAACATCCCCAACCAAATTAAATTTCCGAAGAAGAAGCAAATCGCTGCCTGGCTGCGACATCATGGCGTCCGGCTAACATGGGTTATTTCCGCGGCGGCGGCTATTCCTCCGATTATTTGACCAAAGGCGGCATGCCGATGACGATGTCGCGCCTCAATCTTGTGAAGGGTATCGGCCCTGTTCTCCAGATTGCCGAAGGCTATTCGGTTGACCTGCCGGAAGAAGTGCATGAAGCGCTTGATCATCGTACGGACCCTACTTGGCCGACAACTTGGTTTGCGCCGATTGTAACCGGCGAAGGAGCGTTCCGTTCCGTTTACGATGTTATGGATAATTGGGGAGCGAATCACGGAGCGATTAGCTATGGACATATTGGCGCAGACTTAATTACGCAGCATCCATGCTGCGCATTCCTGTAAACATGCATAATGTTGCTGAAGAGCGCATTTTCCTCCCGCGTGCGTGGGGACTGTTCGGAACAGCGCAAACCGAAGGCGCTGACTATCGCGCATGCTCCAATTTTGGACCGCTTTATAAATAGAATTTGTACAAACGAAAAAGCACAGCCTCTTGAGCCGTCCCCGTAAGGATCGCGCGTCAATGAAGCTGTGCTTTTCACTTCCCAGTGCCTTATTTCAAATCTTTCATGGCGACCGCGTCCATGTCAGAGAACTCTTGGTTTTCACCGGCCATCGCCCAAATGAACGTATAATTGCTCGTGCCTACGCCGCTGTGGATCGACCAACTCGGGCTGATGATCGCCTGCTCGTTGCGGACAACCACGTGACGGGTTTCCGTCGGCTCGCCCATCAGATGGAAAACGACGCCGTCTTCCGGCATATCGAAGTAGAAGTACACTTCCGAGCGGCGGTTATGCGTATGGCAAGGCATCGTGTTCCACATGTTGCCCGGTTTCAACAGTGTCATACCCATCACGAGCTGGCAGCTTTGAATGCCGTTCAAGTGAATATATTTGTAGATCGTGCGCTCGTTGGAGTTGGTGATCGAACCAAGATGCTGCGGCTCCGCCTCGCTGATCGCCACCTTTTGCGTCGGGTAATTTTTGTGCGCCGGGGTCGAGCTCAGGTAGAAGCGCGCCGGATTCGCGGCGTCCGCGCTCTTGAACGCGACTTGCTTGTTGCCGAGGCCGACGTACAGGCCGTCTTTGTTCTCCAGCACGTAATCGGTGCCGTCGACCGTGACGATGCCTTGGGCGCCTACGTTAATAATCCCGATTTCGCGGCGATCAAGGAAATAGTCCGCCCCCATGTCGTGCTTATCCGCTTCGAGCAGAACCGGCTCCGTCGTCGGTACGGCGCCACCCGTAATGAAGCGGTCCACGTGGCTGTACACCAGATTCAGCTTGCCCGGCACGAACAAGCCTTCGATCAAATATTGTTGGCGCAAACGTTCCGTATCGTACGTTTTCGTTTCCGTCGGATTGGTCGCATAACGAATTTCCATAGCCATCGTATAATTCCTCCCGTATTTACATAGTCACTGCTATTATAAACCATACGTTCGTTTAAGTTCAAATTAATTATTTTCGAACCAATATGAACCTAAAAGGACATATAAAAGCGCAACCGCGAGTAACGAGCATGATCGTTCGCCGCCTCCGCCCTTTTCAGCGTATTTGCCAGCCGGATGCGCAGGCTTCCGGATCGCAAGCGTCCCCATGCGGCGCTCGCTGCGGCTCGACGGATAGTCAGGCCGCATCTGAGAGCATTCCGCTCCAACGCTACCTTCCGGCTCAGCTCCGCCGGTTCCGCTCGATTCGCGTGCCTGCCGCTTCGTAGCTGCGTGCCGTCTCCTCCGGCAAATACGGATCGGTCACGATCACGCCGATTTCGGATAGCTTCGCGAAGGTGATCAGGGCGCACTTGTCGAACTTGCTGTGGTCCGCCACGCAAAACACCTGCTTCGCGGAATCGATCATCGCCCGTTTTTGACCGACGTGGGAATGGGTAAAGATCGTAAATCCATACTCCGGATGAATCCCGGTCGTGGACAAGAACGCCTTCTGCACGTTCAGCCTGCCGAGAAATTTCGCGGCTTCTTCGCTGACCAGCATATTCCGGCTGCGGAAGCCGCCGGGGACGACCAGCCTTACGCGGTCCTTCTTGATCAGCTCGCTGATGATATGCAGATCGTTCGTGATGACCGTCAGCGGCGCATTGTCGAGCAGCTTGGCCATCTCCAGCGTCGTGCTGCCGCTGTCGAGCGCGATAATGTCGTTCGGCTCGACGAACCGCAGCGCCCACTCCGCCGCCTCCCGCTTCTCGTCCGGATGCTTCGGATTCGGCGCGAGCCCGGCCAACAGGCCGGAGTAGCCTTCGTTGGCCAGCACGGCGCCGCCGTGAGTCCGGTGCAGCAGTCCTTTGTTTTCCAGCTTCTCGAGATCCTGCCGGATCGTCTTGCCCGTCACCCCGAGCTTGCCCGCCAAATCCGCAACGGACACCTCGCGGTGCGCCATAAGCAGCTCCATAATTTTCTCGTATCGTATGATGGCCGTCATCCTTGTCCCCCGCTCTGCGGATCGTTGCTCCTCACGCCAATCCGCACCCCTATTTTTGCTGCCCCTATGGTATCACAGCTTCCTCGGGAAAACCAAGCATCCCCGGCAAATTCACCCGTATGCCCATTCCCCTCCCTTTGCAGGCGGTCTCTGCCGTCAAATCCGAAACTCCGTGACGCTGCCGTACGAAAAGTGTTATAATATGGTCTGATGTAAGCAATGAAGAACATGGAAGGATGGACCGTCATGAACCCTCTTGCCCAAAGTTTAAATGAAGCTATTCAAAAGGAAAGCCCGCACGTTTACGAGATGCTGTCCGAGCTCGGCAAACAAATTTATTTTCCGAAGGTCGGCATCCTGAGCCAATCCGCCGAAGCGAAGGCAAAGGCCAAGAAGTTCAACGCCACCATCGGCACGGCGCTGGAGAACGGTCAGCCGATGCATCTGAAAGTCATCCAAGATACATTGTCCGCTTACAATCCGAAGGACATT
The DNA here is from genome assembly GCF_024213375.1 of Paenibacillus sp. MZ04-78.2. Classification (GTDB taxonomy): domain Bacteria; phylum Bacillota; class Bacilli; order Paenibacillales; family NBRC-103111; genus Paenibacillus_G. The sequence goes on from NZ_JANAVJ010000009.1 coordinate 95,024, forward strand.
TACGAATATGCCCCGCCGGCGGGCAAGCCGGAGCTTCGCACCGCATGGAGCAGCAAGATGATCGAGGAAAATCCGTCCCTACAAGGCAAAAACCTCGGCAATCCGATCGTGACGAACGCGCTTACCCACGGACTGAGCATCGTGGCGGATTTGTTCGCCGGTCCCGGAGACGCCGTCATCATTCCGGATAAAAACTGGGAAAACTACGAGCTGACCTTCGGCATTCGCCGCGGCGCGGAGATCGTATACTACCCGCTTTACACGGAAGACCGTCAGTTCAACGCGGCAGCGCTCCGCGACGCCCTGCTTGCGCAAAAGGGCAAAGGCAAAGCCATCGTCGTGCTGAACTTCCCTAACAACCCGACTGGCTACACGCCGGGTCCCGAAGAAGGACTCGCCATCGTAGCGGCAATTAAGGAAGCGGCGGAAGCCGGCATCAACGTCGTGGCCGTCACGGACGACGCTTACTTCGGCCTGTTCTTCGAAGAATCGCTGCATGAGTCGCTTGCCGGCCAATTGGCGGAGCTTCATCCGCGCGTGCTGTCGGTCAAGATCGACGGCGCGACGAAGGAAGAATACGTGTGGGGCTTCCGCGTCGGCTTTATTACGTACGTCGGACAAAGCGATGCGACGCTGGCGGCTCTGGAGCAAAAAACGATGGGCATTATCCGCGCGACGATTTCCAGCGGCCCGCATCCGTCGCAGACGTTCGTGCTGCATGCGCTGCAATCGCCGGACTTCAAAGCCCAGAAGCAGGAGAAGTTCGACATTATGAAAGCCCGCGCCAACCGCGTCAAAGCGCTACTCGATACCGGGAAATTCGATCAGGTATGGGACTACTACCCGTTCAACTCCGGCTACTTTATGTGCCTGAAGCTGAAGACGGTCGACGCCGAAACGCTGCGCTTGCACCTGCTCGATAAATACGGCGTCGGGACGATCGCCCTCGGCGAAACCGATCTCCGCGTCGCCTTCTCCTGCATCGAGGAAGCGAATATCGACGAGCTGTTCGAAACGATCTACCAAGGCGTTCTGGATCTCCAAAATGTCGCCGCGAAATAAACGAAATCCGTAAAAGCCGAGGTTCGCAAGAGCCTTCGGCTTTTTTTGCATTTGCAATCGACCGAAAATGAATGCTACAATAAACCTACGTTAACACCTCGGTTAAGTGAGGCTTTATCCGAAAGGAGGAATGTGGATGACAGCACGCCGACATAAGCACCCTCTTCATGTTCTTTTTGTACTGCTTACCGGTCTGTTCCTCACATTCTCCTGGTTCATCCCGATTGCCGAAGCGGAAAATCCGCCGCTCACGCGCTCGATGACGATGGGCCGATCGGGCGCCTCCCGCGCTGTCTCCACCAGATCCCGTCAGCAGACGGACAACGACATGCACACGCCTGTTTCAGGCATGCCGTATCTCTGTTCGAAAGCAATCCGCTTTCCCATACCTGCCTTCATCTTGGAGCGGCGCTCAGACCGTTCCATCTTCCTCCTGCTCAAGCAGCAGCTCTTGATGCCCTTAAAATTTACGGTGAATACGTACCTCGCTCCCCAAGTTTGATCGTTTACGGGCTCCGGCAGCCGGACCCGCAATCCAAAACTTGGGAGGAGATTCCATGACAGACATCCGAGAGTCCGATCTTCCGGGAATCGGACGAAAATTTCAACTGCACACACGCGGAGGCGATAAATTGGTCGTGGTCATCCACGACGACGGAAGAAGAGAACTGTACCATTTTGATCCGGACGATCCGGATGAGACCATCTCCACGGTAACGCTGGATGACGACGAAGCGAGAATGATGGCCGGGATTATCGGCGGGATGAGCTATCGGCCCAAATCGCTCGAAACGATGGAAGTGGCGCTGGACGCCTTGGTCGTGGAATGGTTCAAGATCGACGCCGGCGCAGGCAGCGTCGGGCAGACGATCGGCGGGCTGAACGTCCGCCAGCAAACGGGAGCGACGATTATCGCCGTCGCCGAGAAAAACCATACGCACTGCATCAATCCGGGCCCAGAGTACGTGCTTCATGCGGAATCGACGCTCGTCGTCGCGGGAGAACGCAAGCAATTGAAGGCGCTGAAGGAACTCCTTCAGCAAGGGAGCCTGTAGCCTATGAAGCACATCGTTCTAGAGATTGGGCTGGCGATTTGTCTCATTGCCTCTGCGGGCTGGCTTTCCACGAAGCTGCGATTTTCCGTCGTTCCGTTTTACATTTTGATCGGGATGGCGGTCGGCCCCCATGCGCCGAAGTTCGGGGCATTCGATTTCCGCTTCATCGACAGCGCTCCGCTGATCGAATTTATGGGCCGTCTCGGGGTGCTGTTCCTGCTCTTTTATCTCGGACTTGAATTTTCGGTCAGCCGGCTGATCAAGTCCGGGCGCTCCATCGCGGTCGGAGGCACGATCTATATCGCGATCAACTTCACGCTCGGGCTGCTGTTTGGCTGGCTCTCCGGATTTCCGCTGTACGAGACGCTGGTCATTGCCGGCATTACGACGATTTCCTCCAGCGCGATCGTCGCCAAAGTGCTCGTCGATCTGAAGCGGACGGCCAATGCCGAGACGGAAATGATTCTGGGCATCATCATGTTCGAAGACGTGTTCCTGGCCGTCTATATTTCCATTCTGTCCGGACTGCTGTTAAGCGGAGCCACATCGGTAGGAGGCATTATCTTGTCCGCGCTGATCTCGCTCGCCTTCATGCTCGTCTTCCTGATCGTCGGGCGCAAAGCGGTGCCTTGGCTGAACCGCTTCCTGAATATCCGGTCCAACGAAGTGTTTCTGCTGTTCGTCTTCGGATTTTTGACGGTCGTTGCGGGCTTCTCCGAAACGATTCATGTCGCGGAAGCGATCGGCGCGCTGCTCGTCGGGTTGGTATTGGCCGAGACCGAGCACAGGCACCGGATCGAGAAGCTGATTCTTCCGTTCCGGGATTTCTTCGGGGCGCTGTTCTTCTTCAGCTTCGGCCTGACTATCGATCCGCTCGCGCTCGGCGGCGCCGTCTGGCTCTCCTTGGGAGCGGTTCTGCTGACCCTCATCGGCAATTACGTGGCAGGGATGCTGGCCGGGCGAAGCGCCGGGCTATCCCCGAAAGCGTCGTCCAACATCGGGTTGACGATCGTCTCTCGGGGAGAATTCTCCATCATTATGGCCAATCTCGGCAAAGCTGGCGGATTGATGACCGTCCTGCAGCCGTTCGCCGCGCTGTACGTGTTGATTTTGGCGATTCTCGGACCGCTGCTGACGAAGGAATCGAAGCTCGTGTACGGCTTGCTGAATCGTTGGTTTAAATTTGACAAAACGGCAGCGCCGCCGGACCGCTCCAAGGCGCAGGAAAACCATCCGGCCTGACAACGCAAACAAGCCTGACGGAAGGGATCGCTCCCTTTTCGTCAGGCTTGTTCATGTTGGCTTAGATCAACAAATTAAACAAGTTCGGGTCCTTATTAATCTCGCTGAACCGCAGCCCGCGCTGCTCCATCCGTTCGATCAGCGGACCGTAATCGTCCTTGTGCTTGAGCTCGATGCCGACAAGCGCAGGACCGTTTTCTTTGCTTGTTTTCTTCGTATATTCGAACCGGGTAATGTCGTCGGTCGGTCCGAGCACGTATTCGAGAAACTCCCGCAAAGCGCCTGCGCGCTGCGGAAAATTGACGATGAAGTAATGCTTCAGGCCCTCGTAGATGAGCGACCGCTCCTTGATTTCCTGCATCCGGTCGATGTCGTTGTTGCCGCCGCTGACGACGCACACGACATTTTTGCCGGCGATCTCCTCGCGGTAAAACTCCAGCGCCGCCACCGACAGCGCTCCCGCCGGCTCCGCCACGATGGCGTTCTCGTTGTACAGCTCAAGAATCGTCGTGCACACTTTGCCTTCCGGCACGACGATGATATCGTCGAGGAACTCGCGGCAGATGTCGTACGTCAGCTCGCCGACCCGCTTGACCGCCGTGCCGTCGACGAATTTGTCGATCTCGCCGAGCGTGACGATCTCGCCCGAATCGACCGATTGCCGCATCGAAGGCGCTCCGGTCGTTTCCACGCCGACGATCCGGGTAGTCGGGCTGACGCCCTTGATATATGTGCTCATGCCGGCAATGAGTCCGCCGCCGCCGATCCCGGCGAATACGTAGTCAACCGGCCCCTGCATGTCGTTCATCAGCTCCAGACCGACGGTACCCTGCCCGGCAATGACCTTCGGATGATCGAATGGGTGAACGAACGACAATCCTTCGCGTTCCCCGTAATCCAGCGCTTCCCGCAGCGAATCATCGAAGGTGTCCCCGGTCAGCACGACATCGACGAACGGGCCTCCAAATAGCTTGACTTGCGATATTTTTTGCCGTGGCGTTGTCGTCGGCATGAAAATTTTTCCCGGAATTTGCAGCGCTTTGCAGGAATAAGCCACGCCTTGGGCATGGTTGCCAGCGCTGGCGCAGACAACGCCTTTGTGCAACTTGTCCTCCGGCAGACTGCGGATCATATTATAGGCGCCGCGAATTTTGAACGAGCGGACCACCTGCAAGTCCTCCCGCTTCAAGAACACGTTGCAGCCGTATTTTTCGGATAAAATGAAATTTTTTTGCAAGGGGGTCTGATGTACGACGTCCTTCAGCAGATGGCTGGCGACGAGAATATCCTCTAGTTTGATATGCTGTGCGGTCATAATCGCTTTTCCTCCAACCCGGTGTACATAAGTCTCGCGCCCGGTAGTACGGGCTTGCTCGCAATTTCTCCTAATTATACACCGTTCGGCGCATCTGTCCATCCCCTTTCTCATGGCCTATCTTCTTTAGCGCCCTTGACTTAAGACCTTATGCCAGGGAATTAAGAAGCAACTCACCCCGAGGAGCCGATGGACACTGTAGACGGGAAGCCCCTTCAGTAGCGACGTTAAGCGAAAAAACAACCGAAACGCAAAAGCGAGTTGACCGGAAATGCCAACTGGGGTGCGAAGTTTGAAGCGGACGCCATCCACGTCTGGGGAATACGGAAGGTGACCACTCGCCAATATCTGAACGCGATCGTAAGACAAAATCGATCGTAGCTCCTTTCGAATCCACTGCTCAATATAGATACTTCCATTGACCTCTTACCTTAATATAAGTCTCATCAACACGCCAAGAATCAGTAGTTCACCATCAGACATGGTGATCTTGCAGAAATATCCCCCCGGTTTAACACCGTATTAGGCCGGATGGAAAACGGGGGGATCTGCAACTGAATGTTTCCGTTACTCCCTCGAAGCGAACCCGTACACCTCATACGGATTCTCACAGGGTTGCCCTATAGCCAATTCAAATGTACCTTGAGACATGTTCATAATAATGGAAAACACGGTACTGGAGATCATCGGGCGGCCGAGGTCGGGAGCCAGCACTTCCCCATGCCTGCAAATGCCGTCCGGATACCCGCCATGATCACGAAAAATTCGTTTTAAAGCGTCCGTATCAATTTCCTTTCCATAACTAGCCAATTGCTTGTTGGCGCGTCCCTGACGCAGATGCGTATCAGGCGATATGATTCTTGCCGTATCGTGAATTGTTACCATCCGCGGGCCGATAAAATGGTTGGCATGAACCAGATAGCCTTCAGTGGGGTAAAGAACATCATAATTGGTCGGCGCCGCTTCTACATTCAGCGCTTCCCCTTCCTTGTGCGCGATCAGGTAATTGGCCGAGGTGCCCCGCGTTAGGCGTGCAACCTGTCCCACCGCTTGGGGAAGCGTTTTACTATTTAAAATCCCGCGGAGTACAATATGAATCGGTACACCCATTTCTCTCTCCGATGTTCCGAGGAAATTCAGGCAAACGCCGATTCCTGCGCTGTTCATGCCGATCTTCCCCACGATTCCCGCTTCCGTTACCATCAGGATGGCCGGGCGTGGTGCTTGATTGATTTCGAGAACGATCATCCCCGGTTTGACCCGGTTGTTCCAATCCCAGTTTTGGCCGAGCAGCATCTCCTGATTTTTCGTCGCCTCAGGTAAGACCGCCATACTTGTGCATCCGTCCGACGGCACATTGCTTCCTGCCAGATTCGTGATGATCTCACTGCGGGTATTGAGCACGATCAGATCGATCAGATCTACTTCCGCCCCCTCGCTGATCCCTTTGATTTCATCCAGAATCTCGGCGTCATAGCGTTCGATCCAGGGAATGTACTGGATGGCATACGCACGGGCCGCTTGCCATTGGACTTGGGCCATCTCTAAAAACAGAGCTTTGTACGTTTCGATATTATGAATGATCTGCTGTTTGGCCAGCTGTCCGAGTTGTTTCCCTCGCTCAAATGCGGACCCTCTCACACGGTAATGCGGAAACGATGTCATGTTGCTAAACCTCCAACGGCATATAAATGTTCTAGTAATTTGCGGATGATACGGTTTCTTCTTTGACAACGCTTTTGCGGGTAAGCACACTGATTAGCAAAGTGATCAGTAGATTCACGAAAAGCGCGATAAACCCGGTGTTCAAATCCTTAACTACCTGCGGCAAACCGGGAAATAGCGTCCCAATCGTCGTCTTGGAAATCGTCAAATAGGCAACGGTCGCCACACCGAATAATATTCCCCATGAAGCTCCATATTTGTTGACCGGGTTGTTCGGCAGCAAGCTCCACAGGAGGGCCGGAAATAACTGAGTGATCAAACTAAACGACATCAGCAATAATGCGTACAGGGCATTGCCTCCATTAAGGACAAAGTAAAGAGAAATGAGACCAACGACCGGAACGGTTAGTTTCGCCACCTTGGCTACGTGCGCCTCGCTGCTTGACTTGGCCAAAGGCTGGTAGACGTTTTTCGCAAATAATGTCCCAATCGTTAGCAAGATGATGGAGGTAGGCACCAGTGCGGTTAACAGTCCGACCCCGCCAATCACCCCGATAAACCAAGGGTCAAATGTTTGAATGGAAAGCCGTAACAAGGCCAAGTCCCCTTCCGCCCCTTTTAATCCAGGAACTTGCAGGATGGCCGTATAGCCTACCAAAAAGACGAATACAAGCAGCAAGGTGTAGAGCGGCATAATAATCGTATTGCGGCGAAATACTTTTTCGCTCTTGGCTGATAACGCTGCGGCAAAAAGCCCAGGCTGCATGTAAAAACCGACTGCTGTCAACAAAACGGTGGAAATGACCCAACTGAGGCTCTGTCCCTTGTCGGGCAGTGTCAAATGAGCCGGTTTTGCCGCCTGAACCGCTTCGAACATCGGCTTAATTCCGCCATAGTAGTGATAGGGTAAATATAATCCCAGAAATACCACGATCATTACGATGGTGATATCCTTGATAATCGCCGTCCAAGCAGCGCCGTGAATCCCGGAAATCATGACATAGATAGTAACGGCGATGGTCCCAATCCACATGGCGAGCGTAGGTGAAATCATCCCGTAAGAAGTTTCCGATACGATAATGCCAAGCCCTTTCAATTGCAAGACTACCACCGGAACGGAAGCGACCATTCCGACGACGGAGACCAGCATGCCCAGCGGCGCACTCTCATATTTGCTGCGAAAAAAATCGGAGATCGAAATGAGCTTGTGTTCTTTGGCGTACCGCCAAATCGGAGGCAGCAAATAGTAAGAAAAGACATAGGCCAATGTCATGTACGCAAGGACGTAATAAGCAGGTGAGCCAACCTGATAGATCATCCCGCTGCCGCCAAGGAATGTGAATGTCGTAAAGAATTCTCCGGCAAGCAAAAGGAAAATGAAAACGATTCCAAAACCGCGCCCTCCAACGGCCCATTGCTCCAGGTTCATTTTTTTGCCCCAGCCCGAGCGAATGGCTAGAAAAATAGCCGCCATCAAAAAGGCAAACATAATTAGCAAAGCGCTGTTCATCAGACGTCCTCCTTCCGATCAGCAGGATCAATAAAATTGACGATGGCCATCACGGCCGAGGTCAGAATGACCCAAAGCACGATCCAAAAGAGTAAGAACGGCATTCCTAACACCAAAGGAGTGGCCTTGTTGGCAAAAGGGAGTCCGCCCAGCATACCGATAAAAGGTATCAGTCCCAATGCATGAATCGGTTTCATGAGTTGCCTCCTCATTTTTTGTTTGATGTTTTTTCTCCTTTCTTGCAAATCTCATAAAGCAAAAAGAATGCCAATAGCGAAAATCCCACAAGTAATGCGGTCGGACCATTGGCTCACGTAAAAAACGATCCATAAATAATTCAATTTTACTTTCAATGATCCGTATTTGGATCACTTTTATATTTTTTATCATACTGCTTCAATTTTCGCACAAAGGTAGGCTGGCTCATCTGCAAGGCTCGAGCTGCCTTTCGCGTTGACTTGTGCAAGACCAGTGCACGTTTCATCCCCTGAAATTCAAACAATTCCACTTCTTCCTGAAATGATTTGGGAATGATTTTGCCCAGAATCCCAAATATCTCTCTCGGCAAATGCTCGGGTAAAATCTCCCCGTTTGGACAAGAGATAGCCATCCGTTCCAGCACATTGATTAATTCCCTGATATTTCCGGGCCAATCATACTGGCAAAGCATCTGAATGGCTTCCTGGGTGATTTGAATCTGGATCGCATTCTTCTCCTGGTAGCGTTGCAAAAAATGTTCAATAAAGAACGGTATCTCTTCTTTACGCTCCCGCAAAGGCGGAATCAGGATGGGATAAACCTGAAGCCGATAATACAGATCTTTGCGGAAAACTTTTTGACTCACCATTTCCTCTAGCTCCTGATTGGTAGCAGCGATAATACGAACATCGGAGCGGATGATCTTCACTCCCCCGACCCTGCGAAACTCCTGCTCCTCCAACACACGCAGCAATTTCACCTGTAATTCAAGCGGCATATCGCCGATCTCGTCCAAAAACAGGGTGCCTTTGTCGGCCAGTTCAAAAAAGCCCGGCTTTCCTTCCTTGCCTGCCCCGGTGAACGCCCCCCTCTCATAGCCAAAAAACTCGCTTTCCATCAGGGAAGCAGGGATTGCACCGCAGTTTACCTTGATAAACGCGCCTTTTGCCCGCTTGCTATTTCGATGGATGTACTTGGCGATCACCTCCTTGCCGACCCCCGATTCGCCCCGAAGCATTACTGGCGAATCAACGGAAGCCACCTTGGCGGCCGCATCCTTGACATCCAGCATCACTTTGCTGCGCACAACCAACCCACCTTCGTTAGCCTGCTGTTGCTTGAGTGATTTGATTTCCTCCAGATAATTCTGATTTATTTGTTCCATCTTACTTAAATGCCGCTTTAACTCGTTTAATTCTGTCATATCGCGTACACAATTGACCACGAACTCAACTTCATTCTGGTCATTAAACATAGGCATGCCAGTTGTCATAAATTCCTTGTACCCGTTTTCATTAACAGCGCGTTGCATGATCGTTACCGGCCGTTTTTCCTTCAATACCTTGAAGGTGCTTGATTCATTAGAATAAGTTTTGATCCCGGCCGTGCTTCGAATATCGGTCCCGATCAATTCTTTTGCTGTTTTTCCTACAAATCGCTGATATGCTTTGTTTACTTTCACAATCGTTCCGTCTCGGTCTGTGATGATCACCCCGTCGTAGAACAGGTCCAAGATACTATCCAGGTCTTTTTGCACAAGCAGTATGTTCCCCCTTGTTATCCGATTCAGCTTCCCTTTATTGTAGTCTGTCTGTCCCTGAACGTCCATGGAATCGGGAGGAAAGTCAAAAAAGCCAAATGATCTCTTTTGGGTGCGAAGTTTGAAGCGGACGCCATGCACGTCTGGGGAATCCGGAAGGTGACCACTCGCCAATATCTGAATGCGATCGTGTTGCTGCTGCACTAGCGATGGCACGTCAGTCAAGTAAAGTCGCCTTATGCTACAATGCACCATTGATTGACCCTTAGATTCTGCTGTCTAGTTCTTGATCACGGAATTATGCAAAATGCTCATGTAAAAAAACGGACCTTCCCCCGGCATCCCATGTGCCTGGAAGAAGGTCCGTTTCCCGTTGCAACTCTAACCTTTTTTAATAGCTTTCTTTCTTTTATCGAATGATGATGGTGTGTACGAGTTGGTTTTTGCCTCTCAGCTCCAAAGCGCGTCCTGCGGTCAGCTGGCTGACATCGCCGGAAATGTACACTTCAGGAGCGACTCCGTAAACAGCCGTTTGCACACCGCCGTTGTTCACGTTTTGGTTAATCGTAATGTTCGCGAGTCCGCCTTTGGAGTTCAGCGTGTAGCTGTTCAGCGTTCCCGTTACCGTGAAGTCCGTTTGCTGCTGCGGATCACCCGTCGTGTTCAACACTTCGACGTAGATCGCTTTGCCGCCGTACGTGCGGATCAGCACCTGATCGCCCGTACGCAGGTCGCCGGGAGCTACGCGGGAGCCGTTGCGGAATACGAATACGTTCGAATCCATCTCGACGTTCAGAGCTTCGTTGTTTTGCAATTTAACCGGCAGCAGGTTGTTGTTCAGCGCGCCAGTTACCGTGCCTTTCACCGATGCGCGGTCCGGCAGCTGGCTGCCCGTACGATCCAGCAGCGCGGCAAGCTCGGCGCGGGAAACCGGCTTGTTCGGACGGAACGTGTTGTCCTCGTACCCGTCGATCAAGTTTTTCTCGATCGCCACGGCAACGTAGCCTACGGAGCCGGCGGAAATTTTGTCGGCATCGCGGAACGGGAGCTTGGCGTTCATTTTCGCTTTGGCTTCGTTCTGCAGCTTCATCGCTTTGACCAACAGCGTCGTCGCCCACAGGCGGTCCGCTTCTTTCTCCGGCTGGATCATGTCGTCCGTCTCGGCGAACAAGTCGTTTTGCAGCGCGACGGAAACGTAGCCGGTCGCCCACGGATATTTTTGCTTTAATTTGTCCGCATCCTTGAAGTTCAGGTTAGCCGCTTTCGCATCGGCCGACTCGGCTTGATCACGCAGCCCCATCAAGCGGACCGCAGCGGTAATCGCCTCGATGCGGGAGATCGTTTTGCGCGGCTGGAACGTGCCGTCCTCGTAGCCTTCGAATACACGCTTGGAAGCGAGAGAAGCGATGTACCGCTGCGCCCATTCCACATCCTTGCCCTTCAGATCGTCAAACGTCAGCTTAATGTTAATATTAACATCTTTGCCGTAATCCACTTTTTTTACGATCGTGTCGCGGTTGTCACGGTCCTTATCCTTGTCGTGACCTTTTCCTTTGCTGTCGGCGAAAGCCGCGGTCGAACCGCCCAGCACCATCGCCAGGGTTAATCCGGAAATCACGGTCTTCTTGAATGCTTTGCTCATCATTCATTCTCCTTTGCCAAGTGGGTTGTATCGCGGTCCCCATCCCGACGAACGCACGGACAGTACAGGACCCGCCGCGCTCAAATAGCGGAGGAAGTCCGTCGCCCGTCGATCAACCAAACCGGGTGCGATATGTGATGAAGTATGAAAAGAGGATGGTTCAGAACCTTCGCGAAGAGTTCCTGACTTCCCTTACATCGTTCGCCCCCCTGAATTTGTTTAGGGGGGTCACTTTAGATCGCCTGCCAAAAATGTTAAACTTAACTGGATACCTGGGATTGTTCGTTTTCGGACCCTGTCCCGGAATCTACCATAAACGAAAGATAAGGAGAGAGAGATGAAACTTAGTGGCAAAAAGCTGACGGTTGTTCTGGCTCTGGTGGCCTTGGTCGCCCTCGCTGGGGTCTATGCGTTCCTGCAGCGGGACGCGACGGCCAAGCCGTCTCCGACCCCAACGGCAACCGCAGGAAAAGACGATTCGAACGGCGGCAAAAACACACCCGCCTCCAAGACGGACCCCGACCTCCCGACGGAGCAAACGGATATCGTCGTCATCGGCAGCGAACTGGAAGGGCTCTATCTGGCCCGCGCTGCGGCGGACGAAGGATTGAAGGTCAAAATATTGGACCCGCGCAGTGCGTTCGGCGGCCAAGTGCTGCAGGGAGAGATGCTGTTCCTGGACGAAACCCGCGACGAACAACGCCGGCTGCTGGTCCAAGGCCGGGCAAAGGAGCTGTTTGACGGCTTCCGCAACGGCAAAATCCGCAAGCTGAAAGAATTCGAGCAATATTTTGACAAGCTGAAAAAGGACATTCCCGTCGAGCAAGGGATTAAGATCGAGAGCATCGAGCAAAACCCCGGCCAATTCGGCGGGCAGGCGTTAAACGGCATCGTCTACACGACGAAGGACGGCAAGAAGAAACGGATCGACGCCTCCTACTGGGTGGAGAACACCGATTACGCCGCGATGGTCAGCAAGCTTCAGGCGACCCGGATGCCGGGACTGGAGAAGTTCTACGGGCAAAATAACATCGAGTATATGAGCTCCGGCATGATGATGAAGTTCAAAAACGTCGATTGGGCGAAATTCCAGCAGAGCTTCAACAATATGCCGAAGGAAGAGCGCAGCGCCAAATTCGGCTGGGGCTCGGTGGATAACAGCTTCGCCATCAGCCTCTCGGGCATGACGAGCAAGTACAAGCCGACGAACGACCGCGTGTTTCTGCGCGGGCTGAATGCGGTGAGCCAGCGGGATGGCGAAGTGATTATCAATGCTTTCCTGATCTATACGGTCGATCCGTCGGATGACAAATCGGTGGCCGATGCGTTAGAGCTCGGGAAGAAGGAAATTCCGCTGATCCTGAACCATTTCCGCAAAAGCTTGCCCGGCTGGGAGAAAGCAGAGCTGAACGGGTTCCCGAACTACCTGTACATCCGCGAATACAACCACTACGAGACAGATTACGTACTGAAGCCTTCGGACATGCTCGGGGCGAAAATGTTCTGGGACAACGTGAGCATCGGCGGCTACCCGCTTGATCTGCAGGGCACCAGCGCCAACATGTGGGGCATCGAGATGGGCCGCCCGGACAAATACGGGATGCCGCTCCGCAGCTTCCTGCTCAAAAATTACGACAACGTCATTATGGCCGGCAAAAACGTCGGTTCCTCCGCCATCGCTTACGGCAGCGCGCGTATTCAGCCGAATACGAGCTTGGCAGCCGAATCGATCGGCGTCATTCTGGGGCAAATTCAAGGCAAGAAGAAGCTTCGCGAGCTGAAAGAAGCCGACATGCCGCAGCTTCAGCAGTATCTGGCTTCGGAGTATAGCATCAAGCTGACCGGCGTCACCGGCAACAACAAGCTGTCCGGCTGGTCGGCCGACGAAATCGCCAAGCTGGATACCGGCGAGATCGTATATCCATCTTATATGAAAACGCGCAAGAAATAACAAGCAAGCCCTCCTGCACCGGATCATGCGTCCGGTTGCGGGAGGGCTTTGTTTTATGATTCCTTGCCTTTTGACACATCGGGTAAAACGGAGTACAATAATTTAATTCAAACTTCGAATTATTCATAAATAAAATTATTAAGAGCTAAAATTCAAAGGGGGAGCCGTTATGCAGGAGCAGGGGCTTCATGCGTCCACAGAGATTGAAAAATGGACCCGGCTGGCAATGCGCCGATGGATCTCCGAAATAACAGGCCGGCTGAAGCACGGGCTGCCGATTCAGCAGTACTATTTGCTGGAGAGCCTTCGGGCGAACGGGACGATGCGGTGTTCGGAGCTGGCAGACACGCTGCAAATCACGCTGCCGGCCGTGACGAACCTTGCCAATAAGCTGGTGACCGGCGGGTATGCGGAACGGGCGTATAACGAAACGGACCGAAGGGTCGTCATGGTGACAATCACGCAGAAAGGTCTGGGCGCTTTGGGCGAGTTGGACGAGAAAGCGGCGGAATTGGTGGAGTGGTTCTGGCGAGGGCTGGAGCCGGGCGAAACCGCTGAATTGACCCGGCTGCTCCGCAAAGCGGTCGAGTATAGAACGGTTGTAGATAGAGACTAGAGAACGGACGGTTACCTTCGACCAGGAAGGAAACCGTCCCTTTTGCTTCCATCATAAGCGCAGCCCGAAGGTCACGCGTGCCGTGGACCCTTCAAATGCTACGTTCCGAATCGCCACATGCTTCGGCATATAACCGTTCAGATCAACCTGAATCGGCTCAAGACTCAGCCATTCGCCCGGTACGGTAACATCCCGGACGACGGTGCCGGTATGGACGGCCGTCAAATACGGCTCGTTCCAGGCAAGGTCGAAATTGAGCCGCGCGCCCACCTTCCAGCGGTCTTGAAGCAGCAGCGTCACGTCAGCCGCGAGCCGTTCTCCCTTCAGGAAAAATTTCGCTCCCGTCAGCTTAACGCCGGGACGAAGCTCAGGCTTGCGGGCAAGCGCTTTTTTCAGCAAATCGCCTACCTCCTGCTCCGTCAACACCGCTTCCGGCTTGAGGTTGGTCACCATAGCGGCGAGCTTTTCGCGCACCGGAAGATCGTTGTACGACAAGTCCAGCGCCGCTTGCGGCTGCGCGTACCATAATGCCCCGGCGGCCAGCAGCGCCACCAGAATCACGATCGTGACGATTCCTTTGAAGAGCGATTTCATCTGACTTCCCCCTTAGAAGGAGCCGGTCCTAACCTGAGCCCAATGTCCTCTCCCGGAGTTTGATAGGCGGAATCGGCGGCTCCTTCTTTACCTTTTCGGTTTACCCGACGGATCGCGCTTTTCCTTGAGCCAGCGGGGCGCTCCTTTGTTTTTGCGGTCCCGCTCCCGGTCCGCCTTGCGTTTATCCGGGGCAGCCGGAGCCGGGATGCGGCCCGTGCCGGTCTGTGCCGGCTTTACGCTCTTGCCTTCCGTACGAGGAAGCTTCGGAGCTCCCGCCTGGGCAATACGCGCTTCAGGCTTTTCCCTTCCCGACGGCGCTTCGTCCGGCACCCGGCGTTCCACGAGCTTCTTCGCTTCCCGGTGAATAGTCCGCTCCTGCTCGGGATCGACGATTTTGCCATGAAACATCGTCCGCCGCTTGATCTCGATACCGAGCGTTTTGGCGAACTTATCGATAATGAACTGTTCCCGCGGAGTAATGATCGAGACGGCCGTGCCTTTGCGGCCCATCCGCCCCGTCCGCCCTACGCGGTGCACGTAATGGTCCGCATCGATCGGCGGGTCGAGGTTGATCACATGCGTGACTTGCGGCAGGTCCAATCCTCTGGCAGCTACATCGGTCGCCAGCAGCAGTTGGAACTTGCCCGCGCGGAACGCCTGCATCGCCTTGGCCCGCTCTTGCTTGAAGGAATCCCCGTACAAGCCTTCGACCGACAGGCCGACGTATTGCAGCTTCGCCACCGCTTCCCCGATATCGTCGGTCTCATTGACGAACACGATCGCGGCCTTCGGGTTATACAGCCGGACAATCCGGCGCAGCGTATCGATTTTCTCCCGTTCCTGACATACGAAATACAAGTGCTCCAGCGTTTCCGAGGTGCGCTGCGCCGGATTTACCCGGACGTAGGCCGGATCGCGCATCCAGCGGTCGATGACGTCCTGCAGCGGCGGCGGGAACGTCGCGGAAAAAAACAGCAGCTGCCGGTCGCGCAGCATGCCTTTGAACAGCGCCTCCACATCCTGCATGGACCCCAGCTCGAACACTTGATCGACCTCGTCGACGACGACCGTGCGGATTCCATGCAGCTTCAATTTGCGAAGCTTGACCAGTTCCTGCACGCGGCCGGGCGTCCCGACCACGATCTGCGGCTTGAGCTTCAACCGGTCGATCTGGCGCTCGATGGATGCGCCGCCGATCAACTGCTGCACGCGGATGTCGCTATCTTTCACAAGTTGCTCCAGCGTCTGTACGATCTGCATGCCGAGCTCCCGTGTCGGCACCAGCACAAGAGCTTGTACCTCTCTCGTGCCCGTGTCTATTTTTTGCAGCAGCGGCAGCGCATAGGCCAGCGTTTTCCCCGTACCGGTCTGCGATTGCGCGACAACATCCTTTCCCTCAAGCGCGATCGGTATCGCTTCGGACTGTATGTCCGACGGCTCCGTGATACCGAGCTCCTGCAGCCGCTTGACATACTGCGGAGCGATATGTAAAGCTGCAAACCCCGTATTCATTCGATCATCCTTTCTTCCCTTGCGTTTCCTTAGTATACCAGAATATGCGGGCGATTGCCCCTACCCGGCGGGAGATGGCCGGCTTACCGGTCCTAACCTTCCGCTCGCTCCCGCTTGCTTGCAATCCATCCGAATACCGCATCAAGCGCACACTCATCGTCCTCCTTCGGAAAGCGGTGCCCAAGCCCGTCGTACAGCTCCATCGTGTACTCCTTCCCAGCCCGCTCCAGCGCCGCTCCCAACTTGCGCGCCTGCTCCACGCTGACCTGCGCATCCGCCGTACCATGCACGATCATAACGGGTACGCGGATCGCATCGACCCAGCAGACGGGCGACCGCCGCTCGTAGCTTTCGGCCTGCTTGCGCGGATGGCCGACGACCCGCTTCAGCATCCGCCTCAGATCGACCCGCTCTTCATACGTATCGAGCAGATCGCTTACGCCGCCCCAGACGACGACCGGACCGGCGCCTTCGCACTCTTTGGCCGCCAGCAGCGCCATCAATGCGCCGCGCGAGAAGCCGATCAGCGGAATCGGTCCGGACTGCACCTCCGGCAGCGATTGCATAAGGGTAATGGCGTGATGCACGTCAAAACGGTCTTCCCCTCCGAAGTCCTCCCGTCCCTCGCCGCCTTCGTTGCCTCGATAAAACGGCGCAAATACCGCATACCCGCGCCGCGCCATCGAGAAAATGCGGCGTTTGCGCACCATTCCGACCTTGCGGATGCCTCCCCGGCAGTAAATTAAGCCCGGAACGGGCATGGTAGCATCAGGCACGGCAAGATAACCTTTAACCTGAAGTCCTTGGCTAATATATGTCAGCCGGTAAAGCGATATACCCTTCGCCAGGCTGCGGAGACTTTCCCTCCGGACCAGCGTGCCGCCGGATAACCCACTTGGCGGAAGGTTTGTATCGGTAGGTATAGGCATGTCTCGGTTCACTCCATTTTTTGACACAAAATCGTTCCGGCGTTACACTAAGATGTATTATGACCGGAAAGGAGGATTTTCAAATGAATTCCCGTTTTGCCGCCGAATTCGAAGGGCTGGTCGAGAAATATACTGAGCTGCTGACCGGCGACGCTTCCGCTGAAACCGTGGAAAAAATTAAAGCTTGGGCAATCTACAACCATATCCATAAAACGATGCCGGCTCTCGCCAGCCATTGGAATCAGCAGCATCCCGAGGGTAAAGCCGATGTCCGCAAGCTGTTCGAAGAGGTCCGCGATCTGAATCAGAAGCTGAAGGCCGCCAATCAACAGGCGGAAGTGAAGGCGGAGCCGGAGCAAGAAGCCTGATCACTGAGAACCCATGCTACCTTTACCATACCCTGCACGAAGACCGAAAAGCAATCGACCTCGGTCTTCTTTTCTTCATTTTTCGCTGACAGAGGAAGGCGGAATATCGACTTGCAGGACAAACAACGAATAGGCGGCGCCGCATTCCTTCGTTTTACAGGTCGGACGTGCGGCTATTTCTTGTTGAGCAATTTATAGGCTACGCGGTCGAATAGCCGCGGAAACATCTGATACAGCTTCACCCCCGCAGCCGCCATGAACGGCAGATTCACCTCGGGCGTTCCCCGCACGATGGCTTCCAGCACCGACTGAGCGACGCGCTCCGGCTTCAGCATAAACCATTGGATATTTTTTACGTAGTTGCCCGAAGGGTCGGCCCGGTCAAAAAACGGCGTATCGATCGGCCCGGGGTTGACGGCGGTCAGACGAACGCCGGTGCCGACAAGCTCTTGCCGCAGACAGTTGGTCAAGCCGAGTACGGCATGCTTGGTGGCGGAGTAGCCGCTCGACTTGGCCGATCCGATCTTCCCGGCCATGGAGGCGATATTGACGATATGGCCGCTCCCCTGCTTCAGCATGGAAGGCAGCACCGCTTTCGTACAGCGGATCGTCCCCATGTAATTGACGTCCATCATGCCCTCGAATTCGCTTAAGGGCGCATTCACGAACGAATCGAACACGCCGTAGCCCGCATTGTTGATTAGAATGTCGATCCGGCCGTATTCGGCGATCACCCGCTCCATCGTTGCCGTTACCTGCTCCGCCGAGGTGACGTCGAGCCGATAGACACCGTGCTTGCCCTGTATGTTAGCGGACGCCTCCGTCAGCTTTTTCTCTGATCGCGCCATCAATATAGGAACGGCTCCGCGCTGCGCCAGCATCTGCGCCATCAGCGCGCCGATCCCGCTGGACGCTCCCGTGATTACCGCGATTTTGCCCTGAAAATCCATCCTCCGGTTCCCCCTGTCTTCTATCGAACAAAAAAGCGAAGCGCTCCCGGCATTATTGGAACCGGAGAAGCGTTCGCTTACAGCTTACACGTTATGGACTTGTCATTTCAACTATAGAACATGCCGCTTGGTTAAGCCATCAGCACTTGTATATCCAGTTCCCCGATGCCTTCCATAATCAGCGGGATCGTCAGCGCCTTTTGCGCGTTGATGCCGGCCGCATGCGCGGAATGAAGCAGCTTGGGCGGCGTAATATCGACGCGGACCCCTTGGTTGAACAGCATCGTGCTGGCATTGCCGCTGATCATATTGCTGAGCTCGGAGATGGCGCTTCTGCCGATGTCGTTCATTTCGGTGATCGAGAATCCGCCCATCATGGCGGACACGACCTTGAGCGCGACTTCCTCGTGCAATCCGAAGACGATGTCCCCTTCCATTTGTCCGGTCATGCCGATTTGAATCCAAATGTATTTTTCAGCAAACTTCACGTCCTTGATGCCGAGCTGTCCGGTGGTCGGTCGTACATTGGCGACTTGTTCGATGACGATTCTGGCCGACTCTAAAAACGGGTTGATAAGCTCTGCCTTCATAAGATGACCGGTCTCCTTTTTTCGACAATATGCCTCAGTTCCATAGGACTTTTTTGTTATTTCATTATACCTAAATTCATGATGCAAGTATAGAACTTTTGTCGTGTTTCGTGTGAAATATAACAAAAATCATAGGATTGAAGCAGCCTTCGAAGAAACGGTCTGGATTCTTTAAACACACAACAAGTGACTCCCGGGGACTTCGCCGGGGCCGGCTCTCTCCTGCAAGCAGGGCTCGTACATCTGATGGCGTGGTTCTCGGCAACGAACTGTCCGTCCAGCCAGCGCCCTTCCGCATCGAACCGACTGCAGCATGCGGCGCTTCGGCCTCGGCACCGACGATGAACCGAACATCCGTCCTCCCCTCGCTACCTTTATTCTAGCAAAATACCGATCAGCTTACTACGATAAATCGACACAAGCGTCGAATTTTCGTCTAAGATGACAAAAGGCGGCCAAGCTACCCGAACGGGTCTCTCCGCCGCCTGCCTTATTCCTGCCATCCATAGCTGTCGTAAAATACGCCCGCCAGCGCGTTCTCAACCGCTTGGCGCACATGGGGAATCATATCTTCCGGAAGACCGTCCAGCGGATACCATGCCATTTCGGAGCATTTCTCCGGTTCCCGGTTGTACGGCTCCCCCTCCCATCGCTTCACGGTCAGAAAAAAATCGATCCATTCGCCCGTATCCGAATTCCGGTGCATGACGCTCGCCACTTCCAGATCGGCCGGGTCCACCCGGACGCCGCTTTCCTCCCACGCCTCGCGCGCAGCCGCCCGCTTCACTTCTTCGTTCCCGTCCACTTTGCCTGCTACCAGACTCAGCTTGCCATCCTCGTAACCGGTATTGGTCCGGCGAAGCAGCAGCAGCTTGTTGTCCCGCACAAGGAGCAGATACACGGCGCTGTGTATCCGGAACCACTCTTTTTCGGTCGCACTCATATAAGTTGTCCTCCGCTGTGTCGTCGTTTATCATAGGGCCGTTAAAATCAAGCTTGTCCGTTCGTTCCAGAACCATTATACATCTCTACGGACGGATTTCACATCCGCAGCCCCATCGCGTTGCCGGAACTGTACCGGCGCAAGCCGCGCTGAAAGAACCATAGACCGGCCGCGGTCACGAGCCCCGCCATGCCAAGCGCCTGCAGCGTGAACGCGAGGTCCGCTTCCCGCAGCAGTCCGATCGGCAAATAGCTGATGAATCCGGCGGGGATGACCGTGAACAAAATCAGCCGGCCCCAGCCGCTGAAAATGCCCGTCGGATAAGTGGAGAAGGTCATAATCGCATTGAACAGCTGTTGGCTGATGCCCTCGGCCTGCCCGATGTAGAAGGCGAGCGACTGCGTCGTCACCACGAAGAATAGAAAAATCAGCAGCGCGATCAGCAGCGCCAACGCGAATTTCAGCAGGCCGAGCGGCGAGCGGTCCCCGAACAGCCCATACAGCAGCAGGGCGAACAGCACGTCCCCGATCGCAGAGACGGACATCCGGCTGACCAGGATATGAAGCAGCACCGGCTTCGGCTGCGTCAGGTACAGATCAAGCTGGCCGCCAGCAATCAGCGAGGCCAGCCGGTACGCATTGCCGAACAGCACGGCGGACAAGCCGAAGCCGCCGGCGCTCACCGCCCACATCATCATCACGTCTTGCAGCTCCCAGCCGTTCACGACCGGAAACCGATGAAAATAAAGCCCCATGCCTTGTACCGCCGTCTTCTCGCTGTACTGCGGGTGCAGCAGCGAACGTACCCCGGCCTTGAAGCCTTCCTCCTTCCGTTTCACGGCGAACCGTTTGGTCAGCCCTTCGGCCCGTATCGCATTCATATTCCTCCTTCTCCTTTCCTCTGCTAAAGCAGAAAAGACCCCATGCCGTTTCGCCTTGTCGGCGGAACTTGCACGAGGTCTTTTATCCCTACGGTGTAGCGCGGCTCCAGGAGCAGCGCGCCGGCTTCGCTTGGTTCGCCCGGCCGTTCGGCCGTCGGTTCCCTAGAAGCCCTTCCACGTTAATTGTTATATACTACCATGCGTTGTAAGGAATGACAAGATGAAATTGTTCAGCCAGCAGCAATGGCATTGTTTTTTTCATGATGACTCCGGATTTCGGCATCTCTCCATCCTCCTCTGTCATGATATGGAAATGGATGCTGCTGCCGCTCCGAAGGTTGCACCCGCGCTGAAAATCGCAAGAACTTAGATCACATAATCGAGCACCTGCTCATATGGAAAATACGACTTCCCAGTGGGCGCAGGAGCATACAGATGGAAGGCCACCGCGCGCTGAGGGCCGGAATTGCGAAGCTGGTGAATTTGTTTTTTCGGCGCGTAATAATAGCTTCCTTCCTCGATTTCAACCTCCCCGGACAAACAAGGGTACCCGTAACCGTCCAGCCGGAACATCCGGTTCGTCAGCGTGCCTTCGAGCAGCCTCGAGCAACCGACGGAAGCCCCGTGATCGTGAATGTACGTTTCGGTACCCGGAGGGAGATGGATCAGCACCGCTTCGGCGGCATCGTTCCGGTACAGGCATGTTCTTCCGTAAGGCAAGTCCGCAGGCTCCGCAATGTAGGGCGATAAAGCTTCAAGTGACAAATCCATGCCTCTCATGATCGCCTGAAGCTGCTTGGGCGAGGTTCTGCGCAAGGGCAGCAGCGCGTTCAAAATCCGTTCGATCGTTTCGATTCGACTCATGGGGTTCCTCCGTTCATAACATTTTTTTACCGCTTTAATAAGTTCATTTTATAATCTAATATATTCCTCTTTCAACCAAAAGTGAACTTTTCGTAAAAAACGGCGGCGGCTTCCAGCTCTCCCTTAAGAATGTTTTAAGATTTTGAATCGTTCGTCGTTAAGATTTGCCGGCTATACTAGGTGACAGTCAACGTTCGGAAAGGAGAGTGGCCCGCATGCCGTTTGTCAAGGTTATCCCGGCGTGATATGCTTTTTTTGTCGTCGGCGCCGCCCGGAATGCACGCCGACTCCACTCCGCAACAACCGAGATTTTTTGGGATGAAAAGGAGGTCGGCCCCTGTGGCGCAGCCTACAATATTGCTCGTCGACGACGAGAAAGAAATTATCGATTTGCTGGAAATTTATTTAAAAAACGAAGGCTATCGCCTGCTGCGCGCAAGCAACGGCATCGAAGCGTTAAGCGTGCTGCAAAAGGAAGATGTCGATCTGATTGTGCTCGACATCATGATGCCGAAAATGGACGGCATCGAAGCCTGTCTGAAAATACGCGAACAGAAGCATATGCCGATCATCATGCTATCCGCCAAAAGCCAGGACATGGACAAAATTCTCGGCTTGAGCACCGGCGCGGACGATTACGTCGCCAAGCCGTTCAATCCGCTTGAGCTGATTGCCCGGATCAAGTCGCAGCTACGCCGCTATACCCGGCTCAATGTTCAGCGCCCGAATAAGGAACACGAGCTGGAGATCGACGAGCTCACGATCAATACCGCGACGCATGAGGTCAAGCTGGACGGCCGGGACATTAAGCTGACCCCGCGCGAATTTGCCATCCTGGAGCTGCTGGCCCGCCATCGCGGTACGGTTTGGAGCATCGAGAAAATTTACGAGACCGTATGGAAGGAAGCGTATTTCGATTCGGACAATACCGTGATGGTTCATATTCGGAAAATTCGCGAGAAAATCGAGGACAATCCGCGGAAACCGAAGTTTATTAAAACGGTTTGGGGAGTGGGATATAAAGTTGAGTAAACAAGAAAAGATCAAACCGCCGCGCAAGCCCATGCTTGACCGCTTCCCGTTCACCTGGTTCCCCTTTAATCTGCTGCGGGGCATGATCCTGTTCCTCCAAGACCTCTACAGAATGGCGCGCAATCACGTGCAGTGCAGCATCCGGCTGCAGCTGATGCTGACCTTTGCCTTCTGTTTCGGCGTGTCGCTGGCATTCTACGGCATCAGTTCGGCGCTGTTCGGCGCCGTCAACCAGAACACGGTCATCGATTACAGTCAAGGGATGGAAAGCATCGATCGTGAAGCCCGCTCGCTCGCGGACCGGTTCCTTACGCCTCCGAGGCGCAGCAGCAGCAACGAAAACGGGACAAGCAACGAATCTCCCAGCGGGGCGACGCAGACGCCCAAACCCGGCACAGCCGTTCCTGTCCCTCATGCGAACGGTCAAGAAGAGCCCGGCAGCGTGCCCGGGGCCCCGGCGGCCAATTCGCAAGCGAAGGAGGAAGCCGACCGCCACAAAGATTTTGAGACTACGGTCAAACGGCTCGTTACCAACGACAAGCTCAAAGTTGTCATTACGGATCTGGAAGGCAAAGTCGTCTTCCGCAGCGAAAATGCGCCGGAAACGTACGTCGACGTGCACAACGTTATCCGCAACGCAATGGAAACGCGCAACCGGGAATCCGATTCCCGTTCGGAGTTTTCCAGCTTTTACCCGGTGACGTATAACAATCAGAAGGCATACTTAATCGTCAGCGGCATCCCTCAACCGAACATCAGCTACCATAAGGGCGAGAACCCGCTTTCCATCTTGGCTTCGCTCGCCGTCTTTATCTTTCTGTTCTACTTTTTAACACAGCGGAAAATGAAATATATCGAGGAGCTTGCGAGCGGTCTTCGGATTATCGCTACAGGCAATCTGGATCATCGGGTCATCGAGCGCTCCCAAGACGAGCTCGGATCATTGGCGCGGGACATGAACTTTATGGTGACGGATCTGCAGCGCAGAATCGAAGAGGAACGGCGCGCCGAACAGCTCAAGAACGAGCTGATTACGAACATTTCGCACGATTTGCGCACG
This sequence comes from Paenibacillus sp. MZ04-78.2, assembly GCF_024213375.1. GTDB lineage: Bacteria > Bacillota > Bacilli > Paenibacillales > NBRC-103111 > Paenibacillus_G. The sequence goes on from NZ_JANAVJ010000009.1 coordinate 118,543, forward strand.
CCATTGACGCTGATCATGGGGTACTTAAGACTGCTGCACGACAAAAATTTCGAAACGTCCGAGCAAGCCGCCGGTTATGCCAGTATCGCTTACAGCAAATCGGAGAAGCTGAAAGGGCTGATCGACGATCTGTTCGAATTTACAAAGCTCTCCAATCATGACGTTCCGCTGCACAAAAAGGGCGTCGTGATCAACGAAGTGCTGGAGCAGCTGCTGGAGGAATATGTGACCCTCAGCGAGGAGCAGCAGCTCACGCTCATTCGCAGCCTGCCGCAGGAGCGGCTGCTGGTGCGCATCGACGTGGACAAAATGATCCGCGTGTTCGAAAACCTGCTCGGCAACGCGATCAAATATAGCCCTAAGCCCAGCGTCATCACCTTCGGCATGATCCGCGAACGCGAGCACGCGATCATCCGGATCTCCAACAAAGCGGACGCTTTGACCCGCGACGAGTTGGAGCAATTGTTCGATCGGTTCTACCGGGTCGATAAAGCCCGGACATCGGATACCGGAGGCTCGGGACTGGGTCTTGCGATCGCAAGAAGCATCGTCGAATCGCACGAAGGCACCATTTGGGCCGAGTCGGAGAACGGCGAAATCCATTTTTACGTGAAGCTGAAGCTGGCATCTTAGGATGCCGGCTTTTTGGGTTATTCAGGCGCAGGCGAATCAAGCGACACGTTCGCCTTGGAAAGCTGTGCGCGGTATAATGGATCGGACAACGCAGCAACGAGGCGGGCCCGTGCGGCACGCCCCTCAAGAATGGAGAATCGGATCATGAGTCATGGATTTTTGCTGGATTTGGACGGAACGCTGTACCATGGGGACCGTCCGATCCCGTATGCGGCGGAATTTATCCGCTGGCTGCGGGAGAAAGGTTACCCGTTCCTCTATGTGACCAACAATTCGTCTCGGACGCCGGAGCAAGTTGCGGCCCACCTCATCAAGACCGGGATTGAAGCCAGGCCGGAGGAAGTACTCACGTCCTCGAAAGCCGCTGTGATGTATTTGCAGGAGACCGGCGCCCGGAACGGACGCGTGCTGTGTATCGGCGAGGAAGGACTGAGAACGGCCCTGAAGGACGGCGGCTTCGAACCCGTCACAGCGGACGCGCCGGAAGGAACGGTCACTGCGGTCGTACAAGGCATCGACCGGGCGTTCCACTACGGCAAGCTGCTTGCAGCCGTCCGTCACATCCGCGGCGGAGCCCCGTACATCCTGACGAATCCCGATCACTTGCTGCCGTGGAACGGCGAGCTGACGCCGGGAGCGGGCTCCATCGCGGCTTCGATCGAATGGGCAAGCGAAACGCCGCCCGTTGTGATCGGGAAGCCTTCGCCGATCATTATGCGCTACGCTGTCGCCAAGCTGGGGTTAGCCCCTGCGGAGATTTGGACGGTCGGGGACAACTTGAACACCGACATTCGCGGCGGGGCGGACGCAGGATGCCGGACGGCGCTCGTGCTGACCGGACTGGCCAACGCCTCGAATGTGGACGAGCAGATCGCACGAACGGGCGTGCGTCCCGAGCGGATCTGCACGCATTTGATGGAGCTGGCGGAAAGTCTCGGCTAATCGATGGCGTGCTGCTTCCGGATTTCGCCGATCCGGCGAATGTGGACGTTCGCGTGGCCGGCCATCATTTTCATCAGACGGCCGGCCGTCTCTTCCCTGCCGGAGGCGATGACGCTGCGCGCCAGCGCTCCCGGCGTATGCTCGCATACGCTGAGCACGTGCTCGCGCAGCAGCCGAAACAGCGCGACCTCGGCGCGGACCGGCCGCGAGGCGTAACGCATGCCCGCGGCCCACGCGTCCTGCGAGAAGCCGTTGCCGTTGTAGGCGCGTCCGCGCTCCGGCCCGGCCAAAGTGAACTTGAGCTTGTGCAGCGCCGCAAGCTCCAAATCCACCACATGGAGCACCTGCTCGCGGATGCTCCATGTGCCGGGCGCCCGGGCCAGATCGAGCCCGGCCTCGCCAAGCCCTTCCAGCGCGGCCTCCAGCCGGTCCGGCCCCGCTGCGAACAAAGCGAGCGTTTCCTCGTCGCTCGGAAACAGCTCTTTCCAATACGCCGCGCGGTAGCCCTCCGGCGTCGTGATCGTGACCGTCCGCCAACAGCCCGGCTCCGTCTCGTCCCTACAGCGCCCGCCGACCTCCTCGGCGCGCTGCTGGAGCCGCTCCAGCGCCTCGCCGGGCGGCGCTGTCACATAAAACCGGCCGCCGGGCGACAGCTCCCGGCATGCCGGAGCTTGCAGGCGGCGGAGCGCCTCCGCCGCCATGCCTTCCGCGGCGAGCAGCGCGATCTCGCCGCCCGGCTGACGCAGCAGCGCGCAGCCCTCTGCCGCGTTCAGCTCCAGGCGCTCCCAGCCGAGCGCCTGCTCGTAAAAGCGCAGCGCCGCCGTCACCTCCGGCACGCGCAGCAGCAAGTCCGCTTGAACCGCGTTGGTCCCCATTCGCGTTCCCCCTTTGCAGAAACTGAGGCTGAGTTCGCCCTATTTTACCATATCCCGATCCAAACAAACGTCGGAAACGAACAAACACCGCCCTGCAAAAGAGCGGTGTTTGGCATTTGTCAACCGCTGACGACGGTTTTGGACCCGCCGCTGCGCGAAGATACGTCATAGCTATCAAGCTCTTCGTCCGCTCCATTGTTGAACGCCTCGCGGTCGAATTCTTTCTCCGTTACGGCGACGACAAGAGAGCTGACCGTTGTACCCGTTGCGTTGATGGCCGTCCGGGCCATATCGAGAATCGCGTCGATGCCGAGCACCATCGCCATCCCTTCGATCGGAAGACCGACGCTGGCCAGCACGACCGTCGTCGAGATCGAAGCCGGTCCGGGCACCCCGGCCACGCCGATGGAAGCGATCATTGCCGAGCCGACGATGAGCAGATAATGCGTGATCGTCAGATCAATGCCGAACACTTTGGCGACGAAGATCGCCACAATCGCCGGATACAAGCCGCCGCAGCCGTTCATGTTGATGGTTGCGCCCAGCGGGGCGACGAAGCTGGCGATCCGGTCGGATACTTTAAGCCGCTTCGTAATCACCTCCAGGTTGACCGGCAGCGTCGCATAGCTGCTCCGCGTCGTGAAAGCGACGGCCAGCACGGGATAAATCTTTTTCAGGAAGCGGATCGGATTGACCCGCGCCACGAACGTGACCAGGAAGCCGTAGGTCAGAACGAAGTGCAGCAAGCAAGCGATGTAAACGGCGATCACCACTTTGCCCATCGGCAGCAGCGAAGCGAGGCCGTATTTCGCAGCCATCGCCGCCATCAATCCGAACACGCCGTAAGGCGTCAGGCGGATGATCAGCTTCGTCACGCGGAACATCACGACGGCGAACGATTGAATCACATCCTTGATCGGCCGGACCGATTCCGGTTTGCGGTTGCCTTCGATCGTAATGGCGACCGCGACGAACATGGCAAAAATAATGACCGGCACGACCTTGCCGGTGGCCATCTCGTTCACCGGGTTCGCCGGTACGAGGTCCATGAACACTTTCAGGAACGACGGTATTTCTCTGGCGGCGAATTTCGCATCCTGCACGTAAGGAATGCCCGCGCCCGGATCGATGATCACCGCAACGACGACACCGATGACCGCCGCGATGCCGGTCGTGATCAGGAATAAGGCGATCGTTTTCGTTCCGATCTTTCGAAGCATATTGGGATCGGATATGGACGTAATGCTGGAAATGATCGTTGCCACGACGAGCGGCATAACGATCATTTTGATCAGGTTGACGTATATGGAACCGATCGTTCCGAGATCGGTTGCCTCTTTACCGAACACTGCCCCGACGACCACGCCGAGCACCATGGCGATTAATACGCGTGTCCCGAAACCCACCTTTTTCTTGGCCGCGAAAAATAGCAACAGCAGGACTACGACAGCCACAGCCCAGCTGGCAATATACAGGGAATTCACAAACCTACGCCTCCTCGGGAGTATATCTAATAATCCCAACCCATTTACTAGGTATTGTATTCCCATTTTCTGTGACTGTCAATAGTATTTAGTATTTTATGGCTTTATTTATTTTTTCGCGGACCATCCGACAGTGCGGCATAAACCGGCTATTCTCTTAAGGCGTCTCTTAATTTCGTCGATTCGTACCGTCGGTCCGCCGACTGCGCGAGCGCTTTGCGCAGCCGCTTGTTTTCGCCCGCCAGCCTCTCGATTTCTCCGATCAGCTCCATCGCGAGGTCTTGAGCCGCCCTGCCGGATTCCCGGCTAACGGAGCCCGCCCTTTCTTTATATTCGTTCAACCGTTCTTCTATGCTTTTCATCCGGTTCTTCCACTCCCAAAAGTAAAATTTATCGCAACGAGCTCGGCCACAGGACGAGCGAAGCGCGATCGGCCTCCGCTCCGAGCTGCCGCAGCGTCCCCGCCGCAGGCGTATCCAGCACCGGCTCCCCGTTCCACGTCTCGATGACCACTTTGCGGACGCCCGGCTTCTTCAAAACCGATTGCAGCACAGCCCGAAGCGTCTGCACCCGCTCTTCCTCCGGCAGCCATGCCTCCTCGGGCGCGTCAGCTAACCCATGCAGCGTATGCATGCGCCTGCCGTTATTTTCGCACCACAGCACCCAACGGCCGCCGCGGAATACGAGATCGTTGCCCGGCTTACGGGCAAATACGAGATCGTTGCCCGGCTTACGGGCAAAAGCGACGCCCGGCACCGCCGGCCATTTTACCGTCAATCCTAAATCCCCGGTCAAATTATAACGAGGCAGGCGCTGAGATTTCCAGTGCTTCATAAAGTTCAATCTGGCGTCTGGTGATCTCTCCGAATTTCAAATCCCGCCCGGGCCGTTCGTAGCACTCAATCACGTCCAGTTCATCGAGCAACCCTTGCATTGTGTAGCGCTGGAAGAGCTTTTTCTCGCGCATGACCTTTTTGATGTACGACAGATAGATCAGTGCCACGAATTCAACAAACAGCTTTCCGTCCAGACTGCGTTCAGAGGAAACCTCCATCCGACGAAAGTTCAGACGCTCCTTCAGATTTCCGAATGCTTTTTCAACCAAATCCTTGTTTCGGTACACGACGAGCGCTTCGATCGGATCTTTGATCTCATTGCTGAGCAGCGCGAAATACCCATAATTCTTGACAGCCGCATCAATGACTTCCTGTTTGGGCTTTACAACAGTCCCGCGTTTGGGCGTAGATTTCACTTCAAAATATTTGGCATAGGACTTTTCATGCTCGGGATCGCGTTTTCCGCTCTCCAGTTCTGCTTTCAGCTTTGCGAGTAGCCGATTCAATTTGTAGGCGTCCTCGGTTTCCTTCTCTTTGTTAAAATAAAGGTGCAGATACGCCCGGCGCTCTCCCTCCAGCACGTCGCCCTTGTACGGTCGCCGCTGTGTATACTTCCATGTGATGGTGGTCGATTGTGCATACAGGTTGTAATCCGGATGAAAGTTTTCCCATTTCTGCAGTTGAGGCCTGGCCGATTCCAATTTCTCTTGTACGTATTTAAGTGTGACTTTCACGCCAATCAGAAACTTCAGATGGTGCTGGTACATGGCATTGATGTTCGCTTCACTATAAAAACCGCGGTCCATGACCAGTTTGATCTTCTTGTAGGTGAGGAAGTCCATGTCCGCGAGCAACTTCTTCACCGTTTGCACATCCGAAATGTTACCAGGGAGCTTACGGTAGTAAAACGGTAAATTCGACTGCTCGCCGAACAGTAGCGCCAGATTTATTTGCGGGAGCGGATCGTGCTCTTTGTTCATTCCGTACTTGACTTGTTTTAAGCATTCCGAGTAACTCGAAAGGGTTGTCGTATCGTAGGCCCAGTACTCCTTTTCCGCCCGTCGTCTGCCCTGCAGACGAAAGAAGCGTTCCCGGGCTTCTTCTGTAATGGAAGCAAAAAAGTCGCTGCTACGCTGAGAAGGGATATCCTTACCATAAGGATGCTGATGTGTAATCGCCCACTTTGAAAAACGAATCAGCGGGTTAGGGTCCTCCAAAATCAGAAAATAGGCAATCGACAAAAGTAGCTTGTACTGTTCAGGGAAGCACTGTTTCAAGTCCGCTGTTATGCCCAGTTTCTCACCTATGGCGTCCAACAAATAGGTTGCACCAGCGTATAAGCGTTTCGTTTCCGTCACGGGAACCGGACCTGGCTTCGCCGGACGATGCGATGCGGTCAATCGCTTCGATGGAATCAATTCTCCGGTTTGCGAATCCAGCTTTCCAATACAAGTGCGGCGACTGCGAGATTGCTTCTTCGCTTTGTCCCAGTAATTTTCGGACTCATAGACGTATGTAATGCCATTATTCTTGTTTTTCAGATAAATGAGCGGCATATGATCTCCCCATTCCACGTTATAATTATAACGTGGAATTACTGCAATTGGCAAGGTAAAAATGACCAAAAAACCGCGACATTACAAGGGTTCTAAGGGAGCCTCGTTATAATATCGCGGGGATTCAGGGTCAATCCGAACGGATTGGCGGGATCGGCGGCCGGAAGCAGCACCGTTTCGCCGCCTCCGTCTTCCCAGACCGCCTCGCGGAGACGCCCTACCGTCTCCGGCGCGGCAAACTGCATCGCCGCAATATTTTGGACCCAGAAACCGCGGGTCAGCATCCCCCACAGCTCCAGCTGCTTCAACGAGCCGTACACGTCGTCCCAGGACCACGGCAGCAGCGTACCCGCGAGGTCCCGCGTAAGCAGCGCGCTGCCGTCCAGCGCTTGCTTTACCCAAGCGCCGAGCGAATCGCCTCCGCTCGGCTGCTCCTCTGCCAGCGTCTCCAGCGCATACCAGCGGCCAAGGCCGGATTGGAATTTGGCGGCACTTTTGGCGGCGGTTTTCCTGCCGCTTCCGTTCATGCGCAGCGGCGCAAACTGGTCGTTAGAGACAAGCCCCTCCCAAGCCAGCTCGATCAAATCCGCCGTCAGCTCCGACGGGACGCTTCCCGTTTCGCGGCTGAGCGCCGACAGAAAGCTTGCGCCCTTGCGCCGGAGCAGCTCCAGCAGCGGCTCGTGCTTCGAAGCCGCTCCCCGCTTGAGCAGAGGGGTGTAAAGCTCCTTCGCTTCCGCCAAAAAGAAGGCGACCCGGCCTTCCTTTTCTCCCGCTTCCTTGCGCCCGATCCAGATCACCTCGCCCGCCGCGCACAGCCGATCAAGCGTTTCTTTGCGGTAATCGGTCAAGCGCAGCGAAAATACCGACGCCTCCCATTCCGGCAGCGGCAAAAACCAGCCTTGCAGCTTGCCGATCACGTCCCGGAGCCCCTCTTCTCCGCTGAGGCGGCTGCCCGGAAGGACGTGCTGCGCGGCCATCAAAAACCGGCTGTACCGGACCGGATCGATCGGCTCTGCCTGCTCGCGCAATGCCCGTTCGGCTATACGGATACGGCGCTCTGCCGTTTCGCGGCTCACCCAAGCCCGCGGTCCGGCTTCGTTCCCGCCAAGGGCCGGTTCGATTGTCCCGTCCGCGGCCCACTGCCCTACAAGGTCTTCGACAAGCGGCAAAGCCGCGCCGTACCGGGCGGCAAGCTCTTCGGCCGTAAACGACGCGCGATGCTCCATATAACGGGTCAGCACAAACCGCACGGCCAGCGGATCGTCTGCAAACCGTGCATACGTATCCGCTTCGTCGGAGCAGATCCAGCGCTTTTCTCCGCCGACTTCGATCCGACGCACGCGGCCTTCCTCTTCCAAGCGGCGGAGCAGCCTGCCGATCTCTTCCGCTTGCGTTTTCGCGCCCGCAGGCTCTGCCGAACCCGGGCCGCTCCCGCCCACCGCCTGCTGCTGCGCCTCATCAGCGCCGCTATCGGCGGCCAGCCTCGCAATTTCCGCGGCGGTCCGGTCGCCTCGCTGCTTCAGGAGGCGCAGTAGCGTCTCCGGCTGCTCCAGCGGAGCGGGAGCGGGCCACGGCTCCTCCTCTACAGCGCCCCGGTCCGGCTGCCCCGCCTCCAGCACCGGGCTCTCGCCGAACAGCCGCCCGGCCTGCGCCCGCTCCAAGCCGAGCAGCTGCAGTTGAATATCTTTGCCGACGGCGTCGGACTCGTAGATTTGAGCGCCCATGAACTCGGTCAGAAACGCAGCAGCCAGCGGCGAAGGAAACAGGCTCTCGCGCACGTTTACCTCCAGCGATCCGGCTTCAATCTGCTCCAGCGCCTCCCGCACCCGCGGCATGTCCAGCTCCTCCTGCAGGCAAATGCGCATCGCCTCGCTCAGAAAAGGAAACCGTTCGGCGTACGGCAGCGATTCCCGCAGCAGCTCTTCGCTGCGCAGCCGCTTCTTCCACGCAGGCGTGCGCGTAAAGCTCCGCGACAGCAGCAGCGACGTCTCAGCGAGACGGCGGAACGCCGCCCCAAACTGCGGCGAAGACGGAACCGCTTCGCGCAGCAGCGCTTCGAGCCGGACGGACGTCACGCCGCGAAGCATCGCCACGAAGCTGGCGGCCCTCGTCGGCGCCGGACAAGACGAAATGAATACCGTTGTCCTTGGCATTCGCGAATAGCCGCACGGGGAGCCGCTCCTCCCCATGCTGCCGAAGCGCCAGCAGCCACGTCCGGTTGAACGTCCGGCCGAACGTGCTGTGCACGATGACATGCCACTGCTTCATCTCGTCCCGGAACCGCTCGATGACGATGCGGCGGTGCGTCGGTACCGCCGACACGGCCTTCTGCGACCGGACCAGCGCGATCAGCTCGCCCGCAGCTCCGGCGTCCAGCCCATAATCCCGGATCAGCCAGTCCAGCGTGCTGTGCGGCTCCTCCCGTTCCAGCCGACGCTCCAAGTCGTCCATGAACTTCCCGATGTCCCGCGACAGTTCATACGTGCGGCCCTGCCCTTCGCCCCGCCAAAACGGAATTTCGCTGAACCGGTTGCCCGCTTCGACGACGTATACCCGGTCGTTTTTGATCGATTGAATTTTCCAGGACGACGTTCCGAGCTGAAACACGTCGCCGACCCGGCTTTCGTGAATATATTCCTCGTCCAGCTCGCCGATGTGCACGCGGCTGTCCGCATGATGCACCGGGTAGGCGCTGCTCTGGGGAATCGTGCCGGCTCCCATAATGGCGGCCATGGCCGTTACCCCGCGGCGGGACAGTACGCCTGTATCACGGTTCCAGTCCAGAAGAGGACGAACGAACGGATAGTACCCGGACAGCACCTGCAGCACGTCCAACAGCCGCTCGCGCGGAAAATCCCGGTACCCGTAGCTGCCGGCCAGCACGCGGGCCAGCTCGTCGATCGTCCAGTCGCCCCCCGCCACCATCGCCACAATTTGCTGGCACAAAACGTCCAGCGACTGCACCGGGATGCGGATTTCCTCGATGTCGCGCTCCAGCACGCGGCGGGCCAGCACCGCGCATTCCGGCAATTGGCCGCGGCTGCGCGCCAGAATAACGCCCCGGCTGACGCTGCCGACGCTGTGTCCGGCCCGGCCGATGCGCTGAATTCCCGCGGCCGCGCTCTTCGGCGAGTCGATCTGCACCACCAGATCGATATGGCCGACGTCGATGCCCAGCTCCAGTGAAGACGTGGCCACGAGGCAGCGAAGCTCGCCCGCCTTGAGCGCGCGCTCCACCTCAAGCCGTTGCTCCCGGGAGACGCTGCCGTGGTGCGAGCGGGCCATTTCGTAGCCAACATGGTCGTTCAACCGCAGCGTCAGCCGCTCGCAAAGCCGACGGTTGTTGGTGAAAATCAGCACGGATCTGCTTACGTCCATGAGCTTCACGAGGCGTTCGGTGACCGGTCCCCAGACGGCCTCCTGCTTGTCCTGCGTAATGAACGTTTGCTCCGGCATCGTGACGACAAGCTGAAGCGCTTTGTGCATCCGGCTCTCCACGATGTTCACCGTACGAGGCCGCATAGGGACGTCCGCAATCGTTTCATTACCGGCTTCTACGTCCATACCCGCCGCCCCACTATCATCCGATCCCGCAGCTTTTCCGGCTTGAGCTTTATCCGACCCGCTATCCTCTGCTCCCGCTTCTCCGTTCGCGTCCCCCGTCTCCGAGGGTTCCCAGCCTCCAAGAAAACGAGCGACCCGCTCGATCGGCTTCTGCGTCGCCGATACGCCGATGCGCTGCGGAGAACGTCCGCACCAAGCGACGAGACGCTCGAGCGTTACCGACAAGTGCAGCCCTCTGGCTCCCTCAGCCAAGTCGTGAATCTCGTCAACAATGACATGGCCAACGGTCCGCAGCATGTCTCTGCCTTTCAGAGACGTCAGCAAAATATACAGCGACTCGGGTGTCGTCACGAGCACGTCCGGCGGCTGCCGCAGCATCGACGCGCGGGTGCTCTGCGTCGTGTCGCCCGTACGGACGCCGACGGTCAGTCCGGGCCACGGCAAGCCCGTCTCCGCCGCCGTCCGCTCCAATTGATCGATAAAGCCGACAACGTGATGGTGAATATCGTTGTTCAGCGCCTTCAGCGGTGTGACGTACAGCAGCTTTACTCCTCGGACCGGTCCGTCCGCGGCCTTGCCGGTCACGATCCGGTCCAGGCAGGGCAGCAGCGCCGCAAGCGTCTTGCCCGAGCCTGTCGGCGCGGCGATTAAAGTATGAGCGCCCGAGCCGATCGACTCCCACGCCCGCAGTTGCACCTCCGTCGGCTCCCCGAACGTCTGACCGAACCAGGCGGTCAGCAGCGGATGAAACCCGATTGGCGACTCCGCATCCATGTTCGTTTCCCCTTCTTCCCCTAAGCTTCTTTCAAACATAGTTGTTCGATATCGGTATCATACCAAAAACCAGGCATCGGCACATCCGAGCGAATTCCGTCTTCCCCCGCCGTCCGGGCCGCGGCCTTCCATTGACACATTTGAAACTGGGTGCTACGATTCATTCGACTAAATTAAATCTAACCTATTCACACTGTAACTTCCCTCCGAAAGAAGTCTCCCACTTCTAAATCTTGCGAAGCTTGATGAAAGCGGGAGATGAATTTCGGCAGGCGAAGCCTAAAGTCTTTTTTATTGCCACATTTTCTATGATGGGATATAATCAGTCTTATATAAAAGAAAGGTTGTTATATCAATGAGATTAGATAACAATAATCATTCGGTATTCTCTCTGCATTATCATCTTGTTTTGGTTGTGAGATATCGTAAAAAAGTGATGGATGATACCCTATCTGACTATGCGAAAGAAATGTTTGTTCGATTAGGTGAAAACTATAATATATCCTTAGTCGAATGGAATCGTGATATGGACCATGTGCATATTTTGTTCAAAGCACACCCGAACACCGAATTGTCCAAATTCATCAATGCTTATAAAAGTGCAAGCTCAAGGCTGATAAAAAAAGAGTTTCCACAAGTGAGAGAGAAGCTTTGGAAAGAATACTTTTGGTCAAGAAGTTTTTGCTTGCTTACAACGGATGGCGCACCTCTTGAAATGATAAAGAAATATATCGAAAATCAGGGGATGAAGTGAGGGGATTACCTTAGAAGCCCCCACCCCTAAGCGAAGCGCAGGTGGCGGGAGTTCACATATCGGATTATCGAACGAGGAGTTGAAAAGCATGGCTGATCCTATGGATCATGCGATCGAGCGGTTTGAAAAAGCATTTTTTACCATGTTCCAAAAAATCGGACCCGGATTGGCGCTGCCTTCCGATCTGAATTTGACGGGGCCGCAGATCTTGATGCTGTACACGATCGTCAAATGCGAGCCGTGCCAGGTCGGCCGGCTGGCCCAACGGATGGAAGTGACGCCGAGCGCGATTACCGTCATGATCGACCGTCTGGTGCAGAACGGGTTCGTACACCGGAAGCACGACGAGAACGACAGGCGCGTCGTGCTTCTGGAAGCGACTGAGCAGGCGCGCGAGGCGCTGCTCCGTATCCGGGCGCTCCGCTCGGAAGTGATCAACAACTACTTGTCCTATCTGGACCCGCACGAATTGGAGCCGTTCCTGCAAAGCTTCGAGAAAATCGCCCATAAAATGTCCGAATAAAACATAGAAGGGACCGCCCCAGTGAGCCGCCCCCAATGGTTAGACACAGTCTAACAACATTGGAGGTGAGCTCATCGGAGCGGTCCTCTTTATGATTTTTACGTTTAAAAATTCGGGTTTGAGTTATCAATCTTACATATGCTGCGGGGCATGAATGCCGGAGTCCTCATCCGGACCGCCGCCTTCTTTGCGGGGGCCTTTCGCCGGGACTTCCATTTTGGCTTTGCCCATCAGCAGAATAAAGACGAGCGCGAGCACGGCCATAACGATGGTCACTTGAAATACATAGGCGATGGAATCCGCAAGACCGACCATCATTTTCTCCAGTACCGGCTTCGGAACGTGCGCCTGAAATTCCGGCGACAGCAACGCCCTCGGATCGGCCGGCGTCTTCGCTCCTGCTCCGGCCGGCAGCAGCTCAGCCAGCCGGCGGGTCAGCGCGGAAGCTTGCAAAGCGCCCAGCACCGTCAGACCGATGGCAGAGCCGATCGAACGAAAAAAGCCGACAAGCGAGGTGACGGTGCCGCGAAACCGGAAATCGACGTTATGCAGCGAAGAAATCGACGTCACCGGGAAGCCCGCACCGATGCCGAACCCCATAAGAATCATATAAAGCGTAATTTGCCAACGGGGCGTATCGATGGACACGAGGCTGAGCAGCGAGGTTGCGATCAGCAGCAGCAGGACGGAGCCGAGCATGATGCCCCGATACGACAGCTTGCCGATAAACCGCCCGCCGATCGCGCTGCTGGCAACCACGCCGAGCATCATCGGCGTCAGTACGAGTCCGGCGCTCGTTGCCGACCCTTGAAATACGCCCTGGATGAACAGCGGGATGTACGTCGCCGCGGAAATCATCAGCGCCCCGTAGAAGAAAGAGACGCCCATACTGGCGGTAAACAACCGGTTGCCGAAGAGCGGAAGCGGCACGATCGGAGAAGCAGCGCGCATCTCTACCCGGATGAACAGCAGAAGGAAGACGACCGCCATAGCGAACAAGCCAATGATCTGCACCGAATCCCATGCATATTCCTTGCCCCCGAGCTCCAACCCGAACATCAGGCTCAAGATCGAAACGGTGAAAACTAACGTTCCAAGCCAGTCGATTCTCTGATTCGGATTGTTCGGCAGCACCGGATGATAAAACAGCGAAATCAGAATCAGCGATACGATACCGAGCGGCAGATTAATGTAGAAAATCCACGTCCAGTCCACGTGATCGGTGAAATAAGCGCCCGCCAGCGGCCCGAGCACGCTTGATATGCCGAAGACGGCACCGAACAGCCCCTGCATCTTGCCCCGCTTCTCCGGGGGAAAAATATCGAAGATGATGGCGAATGTAATCGGCATCAGCACCCCGCCGCCGATCCCTTGGATGGCGCGGTAGACGATCAGCTGCGTCATCGTCGTCGAGGTGCCGCAAAGCGCCGAGCCGATCATGAACACGACAAGACCGAGCAGGAAAAACAGCTTCCGGCCGTACATATCGCCGAGCTTGCCGAAGATCGGCATCGATACGACGTTGGCGATTAAGTACGCGGAAAATACCCATATGTACTTGTCGAGTCCTCCGAGCTTACCAATAATCGTCGGCATGGCGGTCGAAACGATCGTCTGATCGAGCGAGGCCAGCAGCAGCCCGAGCATTAACGCGCCGACCGTCCATGCGGTATTCGTTTTCTTCTGAACCATAAGTTGCTCCTTATTTTACCTGAGTGTATTTTTAGCGCTAAATTAAATTATATTCGATTTTAAGTAAGCGACAAGGGCAAGTGTGATTTTTTTCTCTGGGGCGCAGTTTGCCCTAATCTTTTAAGTATCATATAATGGAGTAAGTCAAGAAATTGTATTTATCCTAAATAAATTATTGATAAAATTTTCTTATTTTGAGAATGCTATTGAAAGCGTTCACGCCCCGGTGAGGAGGAACGATGTGAATCTCAATCAGTTGGAAACGCTCATTACGATATCCAAGACCATGAGCTTCCGCAAAGCGGGCGAAATTTTGAATCTGACCCAGCCGGCCGTCTCAGCACAAATTAAAAGTCTGGAAGACGAATTCAAAACGGTGCTGATCGACCGCAACCAGCCGGTTACGCTGACCGACAGCGGCCAAGTGTTTCTTGAGCATGCGGAGATCATTTTACAGACGGTCGAAGATTTGAAGCAGCGGCTTTCGGATTTGAACCAAACACCACAAGGACATATTCACCTCGGAACGACGACTTCGATCGCGATCCAAATTTTGCCGAGGGTGCTGTCTTATTTTCAGAACCAGTTCCCCTTGATCAAAACGACCATCCATTCGATGACCACCTCGCAAATCATGCACAGCGTCGAGAACGGAACGATCGATATCGGCATCACCTACCTGTTCGACAAGCATCCCGCACTCGAAAGCTCCGTGCTTTATTACGATACGTTCGAGTTGGTCGTCGCTCCCGATCATCCGCTTGCGCGTTTCGCGCATGTGCCGATCGAGCGGCTTCACGAGCTGCCGCTGATTATGCTGTCTCCAGAAACAGCGGGACGGAGGTTCGTGGATCAAATTCTGAAGCAGTTGTACATCACCCCGCAGGTCGTGATGGAGCTGTCCAGCAGCGAGGAAGTGAAGCGGATGGTGGAGCTGAATCTCGGGGCGGCGATCATCTCGAAGATGTCGATCCAAAGCGAGCTGCGCCTCGGGACGCTCAAGATGATCAAAGTGAACGAGCTTGAGATCAGCCACCCGGTCGGGGTGGTGTACAAGTCGGGACGCTATCTGAGCTCGGCGCTGCATCAGTTTCTGGAGGATTTGAAGGGCATGCAGGAAATTCAATTCATAGGTTCGGAGTGAGGGAACGCCATGAAATTCGATTTGCATACGCATCACGAACGGTGCGGTCACGCGACCGGAACGATCCGCGATTATATCGAAGCGGGGATCAAAAACGGCCTGCAAGTCATCGGAATTTCCGATCACTCGCCGTACTTTGCAAGCAGCGTGGATCGGGAGCAGCCCGGCATCGCGATGGCGAAGAGTGAGTTCGCCCGTTACGTGGACGAAGTGCTGAAGCTGAAGGAAGAGTACCGCGGACGTATCGACGTTCTGCTGGGAGTCGAGTCGGACTTCTTCCCCGAGGTGACGGACGTGTACCGCAAAGTGTACGAGCAATATCCGTTCGACTATATCATCGGATCGGTGCATTTGTCGGGCGGCGTCAGCATCTTCAATCGGAAGCGGTGGAACGGACTGACGGACCGCCAGAAGGTGGAGCAGAAGGAGCTGTACTACGATCTGATCGATCAGTCCGCGCGCAGCGGCATGTTCCAGATTCTCGGCCACATCGACGCCATGCGCGGCTTCTACCCGGCCTTCTCCGATATCCAGACCGACGCGATAGACCGCACGCTGCAGACCATCGCGAAGTACGACATCGCGATCGAGATCAACACGTCCGGCAAAACGAAGGATTGCGGCGGCTGGTACCCGATCGATGAGATTCTGGAGCGAGCGCTTCACTTCGGCGTCCAGGTTTCGTTCGGCTCGGACGCGCATGTCCCTTCCCGGGTTGGCGACGACTGGGATGAAGTGGCGGCAAGGCTGAAAGAAATCGGATTCCGCGAATGGGTGTACTACAAGGAAAAACAAAAGCAGGTCGTCCCTTTATAGAACAAGGGCAAAAAAATATCCGGCAAATTCTCCGAGGTCCGAGGAATTTGAGCCGGATATTTGTGCTTTGACGGCCGCTAGGCCGCGCTATCTTGTCGTCCGCTTGGGTCCCGCGGCTCGCGCGGAATTCACAAGCGCCCGGGAACGAGACTTGTGTACGGCCCTAGCCGGAAGCCTGAGGCTCTTGACCTTCGCCCCGCCTCCGAACAAACCACCCAAGCCCCCGAAGCTGCCGAACAGTTTGAAGATCGGGCCGATCTGCTTTGCGATGGTGAATACCTTCTGCACCTTCCCCATGGTGGAAATGATGCCGTCGAGACCTCCGATCGAATTGAAGAACGAGAGGAAGCCCCCGCCGCTACCGGCGGCTCCGGCCACTTCCGCAGCTCCTACGCCGCCACCGGGTACGCCGCTTACGGTACGTCCAATGCTGGAGAAGCCACCTAGCCCCCCGCCGATGCCGAACGGGCTGAACAGCCCCCGCACCTGTGCCGTATTCATATGGGGAGCGGAATGCGGACGCAGCGGGCAGGAAGCGCCTCGTTTTGTCGATTTGGCTGTACGGGCCGAAGCTCGTTTTGGAGCAGCACCATGCTTTTTATTGTTCATTCGTCGATCCCTTCCTTAGCTGAGAAACTGAATCCGACTTGTCTGATATTTCAGCGTATGTCGGTCTGCCCTTCCGCGTATGGGTAAGTGGACCGCTCGAAAGAAAATGGGTGTATAAAGACCCGCTTCTGTACGGCGGCCAATTGTGTGATATACTCAATGAAAATAGGTACATGCAAAAAAGCTTGTAGTATCCATTTATATACCGAAAGGAAATGAGCGAATGAGTAAGAAGGTTAGCGCTGACTGTATTGTTGCCAGTAGAGAAGGGTGCCCTGTCGAGTTTACGCTGGATGTCATCGGAGGCAAATGGAAGGGCGTGCTGCTCTATCATCTGATCGACGGAACGAAACGTTTCAACGAATTCCGCCGTATCTGCCCGGCCATTACTCAAAGGATGCTGACCCTGCAGCTTCGGGAACTGGAAGGGGACGGCATCGTGCATCGCGAAGTTTACCAGCAGGTTCCGCCCAAAGTGGAATATTCGCTCACTGAGTTCGGCCGGACGCTGGAACCGATCATTTTGCAAATGAAGCAGTGGGGCGAAGCGTACCGTGACCGGATGAACGGTGCGGCCAAAGCCGTGGCTGCAAAGCAAGAATAAACTAAAGGAAAATAATTTCGGATCATGACGAAAGGCTACTTATTTTCCTTTTCGATATCAGACAAGATAGTTGCAACCAGAGCTGAAACATTTTTCCACATCCTAGCGTCTTCTTACTGAAGATATTCTTAGTTTGGAGGCGATGGGTATCGTATATGAAAGGTATACCGAGGGCATTTCTTTAACCGGAGATATGAAGAAAGATATTGAACGTTTTTTTGTGAATCATGATGAGCATGGAACCTATCGGCATACCGTTTCCGTTGCCAATGAAGCCGTTCGAATAGCAACCAGGTTTGACCTGGATACCGAACTCGCTGCCCAAGCCGCTTTTCTTCATGATATAAGCAACGTAATTTCTAAAACTACTTATTTTCAGATACGAACAAATAGGGGACGAAAATTCGTTTAGGGCCCGGATAGTAGGTGCCCCCAAATTTATACCAAGAGGATGAATCGATGCAAATTAAGCAGATGACCAACAAGTAGCTCGTTGAAGAACTATCGGCTATATACAGTGGTAATGGAAGCTACCCACGTTAATGGTCCTAATTGTCGAAAAAAAACTCATGCCAAATATAGATTAGCGGCACTTAGTTTTTATAACGTTTAAAACAAGTAAGAAGCCCTTGTATAGTTCACAATGGCTTCTTATTGTTCGAGCATCAAGAAATCAGTTGCTAGATTTATTGGCCGATTGTCCAGTAATATAACCAGTTGTGTTTCATACCCCATGTACTATCCCAGCTAATGCTAGCCGATGCAAGAGCTGCTCTCACCAAGCTACTGGAGTATGGATGTGCATATCCTGCAGCAAAAGCCCCTGTCTCGCCATAATGCCTTGTAGGAATTCTCACGGACTCATTTAGGTATCCTTCTTGAAGACCGTCTACATAAAGCAAATCGATATCACCGAAAGTGGCATAAGCTGAAGGATAACTCATACTCATTTGATAGTTTGAAATAATATTTGATGGGCTAGCCCATGTGTGTCGGCTCATATTTGTTTGGTAACGCGTCGAGTGGCTTTGGTAGGAATGTGCAATAGTATCGGTAAATGCAACGCCCGGTCGACCATTCCATACATATCTGGTAACCATTCGATACTCGTATTCAGCGCCGTTAGAAGTAAGCCCTTGAAAGACAACCCAGGAGTTAGCAGAGAATATGCCGTCTGTAACGCTACTCATAGTTGAAATTTCACTCGAGTTTGCTTGGGCTTGCTTTGTTTCGGAATTAATTAATGTATTAATTTCAGACCCATTATTGCTGGTAAATTCGTGATTAGTGCCATCTTTATCAGTATAAATCTTTGTCTTTTTGACAGAAGTATCAACTTTATAGCCGCCGATAGAAAGGAACTGATCTTTCAATATCGAGGACATTCCAGCAATGTCTTCTTGTGTAAATTTCATTTCAAGCAAAATCTTATTTTTTTGTTGATCGCTCAATTTGCTATAGTCTTTTACTTTTTCAATTCTTCCATCATCAAATTGATAAATTGATAGTTCTTTATCCATCTTAATTTCATTCTTTTTTAAATCTTTCTGTTGATCGTTGCCAGCAGCCATCGCAGGAAGGGCGAAGCCAACTAACAAAGCCATGCTGAGAACAAACAAACTAATTTTCCTCATCAACAATACCACTTTTTTCACTTAAATTCCTCCATTTCTTTTTTTTTCAACATTATGGTAACATATGTAGTGAATATATTTCAATCCTTTTTTGTATAAAATAATAATGTTTATAGTAATATTTATAAAATAACTTTTCTGGAAGAGGCGTTTGATTATGAATTTAAGAAGATTTTTGTTTGCTTTGGCGTTAGTTTCTATATTAGTTGGAATGTATTTCGCGTTTGAAAAACGGTACACCGGAGAGTTGATCACTGTAACTGAAGTAAATGCGAAAGAAGGTTATTTCAGGTGTTATGATGATTTGGGGAATTATAAGGATATTAAAGGGGGATCAAAAGTTATAGAATCGGTAAAGGTTAACAATAAGTATTTTATTAATTATACAAGTGATATTTTTGGTAGAAATGTTCTCGAGAAGTTTGAACTTATACCTTGATAGATTCGGGGTATAGCATTGTTCAGGTCGTTCTCCATTCAGGATCTGATCATGGACGGTGAATCGACCAAAGCGTCCGGGAGGACCTTTATTTCCAAAAGAGAACTGTTAATCCAGATTTTAAGATTTCACTCAGAGAAAGTCCAAGACGAGTTTCCAGTATCAAACCTCACTATACGGATGAGTTCTACGGTAGCTATTTCGTTGATGCCATACGGATTTGCGCACCGATTCTCAACTATCCACTACGGACGTTATGACCTATCTAGTTGTCTCTCAAATCTAATAGTATAGATAGGATAGATATGTATAGGAGTAATACCAAAAGAGGTATCCATAGATGGTACAAGAACTTACTATATAAGTTGAACTAAAGATCTTAGAAAACTATGGTAAGGAAAATCATACCTACTTGTCGAATAAGTAATGAAACATGAACAGACAGGCAGGGAATGAAGATGGAAAACGCACAAAAATTAGAAGAAGTCAAGCAAGCGATGAAAAAAGCAAAAGATCGCCGCATGTACGAGCGTTATCAGGCGCTATATTTATATTTGCAAGGTACCCGGGCGGAAGCGATTGCGCCTATTTTAAACCGAAGCGTTCAAACGGTCAAAGGCTATATTCAAGCTTATCAAACAGGTGGTCTTTCCGCTTTGAAAATGAATCATTCACCAGGAGCACCTGTTCGCTTAACGAAAGAGCAGCAGGAAAAACTAAAGCAGACCATTGTAAGCTCAGTTCCAAATGATGTGGGTTTTACGGCCCGCCACAACTGGACGTTGGAAATCATCGCGGCCTTTATTAAACGAGAATTTGGCTATACCTATTCGCTTCGTGGTGTTTCGAAAATGATGCATCGCCAAGGGTTAAGCTATACGAAACCCACCTATACCTTGGCGGCGGCGGATGAAGAAAAGCAGCGCCAGTTTTCGGAAGATACATTCCCGCATTTAAAAAAAACTGATGAATGATGAAATCGATTATTTACTGTTTGAAGATGAGTCGATGATCCGCGATTACCAAGCCATTCAAAAAACGTGCTTTCTGCGCGGCAAACAGCGGATCATCCGCACCACTGGCAAGCATCGCGGCGTCAAACTGTTGGCAACGGTTGACTATGCCACTGGCGAGATTGTTTGGCAGGAAGATGAGCAGTACACAGCGGAGACCTTCTTGGGCTTTCTTCAAAAGGTGGTCGCTCACTATCCAAAGGACAAAATCGTCATCGTGTTGGATAACGCTCGCATTCATCATGCCAAGTTATTGCAGCCGTTTTTGGAAGAGATGAAAGGCCGACTCGAACTGGTTTTCCTGCCGCCTTACAGTCCGAAATTGAATCTTGTTGAAGGGTTATGGAAATGGCTGAAATCCGATGTAATTAACAATGTGTTCTATCACACGGTGGCCGAAATCCGTAACAATGTTCAGCAGTTTATGGACGAAATCATGAAATCTCGGTGGTCGATCATAGATCGGCTTTGTGTTAGGTTCTAATTCTAATGAATTCATTAGTTCAACTTATATAGCTATTATTTCTAAAGGGAAATCGTCCGCACGTGCCATTCGACGAGCTTAGATACTGCTGGCAGCTGATAAAAACAGACCTGGCGGTTTCTTGAAACAATTGGAAATAAGCGTATGCCTATCAAAGCTTTGAGGGCGGCATTGAAAGGAAGAAACGAGTGACACCGCCAAAGGTTACTGGAGAAGTCGAAGCGAACAGCGTCGCCCTCAGTTGCAGCACACCGCCCCATGGCAGAAACCGATGGGCTCTGGAGCTCTTGGCTGATCGGGCGGTCGAACTGAAATACATCGACCGTATCTCTCACGAGATCGTCTGGCAGGTTATAAAAAACGAACTCAACTCAAACCTCACCTCAGTAAATGCTGGTATATCCCTCCTGAGCAGAATCCAACGTTTGCGGCAGCGACGGATGATGTACTGGCTGTCTATCGATTGCCCTACGATGCCGACTGTCCCGTCATGTGCATGGACCTGAGGTGACACATCCCTTCTATTCTGAATTAGCTCAGGAACTGTCGGCATGAGAGTGTACTTTGAAACAAAAACCAAAAGAGCGTAGACTAAGCAGTTTACCAAGGTTGAAGCAAGAATAAAATTAAGGTGTCTTTATCCACAATTTAAGAATTGATGGAGTACCATTAGCATCATGTGAAGAATATGTCAATTATAACTGATAACTCCATATAAAGAGAAAATATGTATTAAAATTCAAAAAAAATGGATATGAAAACTCTATCCATTTTTATTTCGCCAGCGGACTTCCCTTTTTTATTATTCCGCAGAACCGTGAACCTTGACCGCCAAGTCGGGGTAAGCAGCGGCCAGTTCGGATGCCCGCTCCTCGATCCGTTTCCGTTCAAAGCCCGCGCCGAACAGCTCGCGATTCGGCCGGAACGTGACGCTCGTGCCTGTCGCCTCCGTCAAGCCGACCGTCAGCAGCTCCGTCTGCGGAATGACCTGCTTGGATAGAGTTGTCCTTTTGTTCTTGAATAATAAAAAAGACCGGAGAACGTCATACGTTCGTCCGGTCTGCTAACGCCTCGCCTTTACTTCTTCTTCTTCAAATCTTCGATCGAATTTATTTCCATATATTTCGGGACGACCAGACCGATCTTGGTCCCTTTCAGGTTCGGGCCGAGGTCCTCGAATTTGCCTTTGAACTTCTCGTAATAGTCTTTATGCGTCGTCGGCAGCCAAGCGGCCACGATTGCGTCAACGTCTCCGCCGGCGACGCCCGCCCACATCGGCCCCGCTTCCACCTGCAGCATATCCACCTTGTAGCCGAGGCGCGATTCGAGCACCTGCTTGACGACGTTCGTGCTGGCGAGCTCCGAATCCCAAGCGACGTAGGCGAGCTTCAGCTTCCGGCCTTCGGCCTTCGGCACGTCCTTCACCCAGCCGTCCACCTTGGCGGCGTTCTCTTTCACCCAATCGGCCGCAGCAACTTCCGGCTTCTTGCCGTCCATGACCGCCCCCATCACTTTCTCCATGTCGGCCGCGGTCCATTCGAACTTGTCGAGCACCGCATAGGCGGACGGCTCGGCCGTTTTAAGCCCCGTTCTTGCGATCGTATGAATCTCTTCATCCGCTCCGTAAACGCCTTTCGGGTCCTGCAAATAGTTGAGGTCGTATTTGGCGAACATCCAGTGCGGCGTCCAACCGGTAATAATGATCGGCTTTTTCGCTTTATACGCTCTGTCCAGCGCCGCAGTCATCGCCGTGCTGGAGCCCTCCACGAGCTTCCAGTCGGTCAAGCCATACTCTTTTAGCGCTTGGCTCGTTGACTTCATAATGCCCGCACCGGGGTCGATACCGATAATTTCATATTTGACTTGATCCCCCACAAACGCCGAGGTGTCAGAGCTCTTGGCCCCGCACCCAGCGGCTAGCAGAGCGGCCCCGAGCAAACACAACGTCATCCACAGCAGATTCCGGTTTCGTTTTTTCAATGCTTCTTCTCTCCTTTGGGTTTCTTCTTAAACGCATGCTGCGTCAGCCGGTCGAGCACAATCGCCAGAATGACGACGGCGAGCCCCGCTTCGAAGCCTTCGCCCGTCTTGAGCTGGGTAACGGCACGATACACGTCCGCTCCAAGCCCTTGAGCGCCGATCATCGAAGAGATGACGACCATCGACAGCGAGAGCATGATCGTTTGGTTCACGCCGGCCATCACCGTAGGCAGTGCCAGCGGGAGCTGGACCTTCCACAGCTTCTGTCCGGGCGTCGTTCCGAAAGCGTCGGCCGCCTCGATCAGGTCGAACGGCACTTGGCGGATGCCAAGGTTCGTCAGCCGGATCGTCGGAGGCACCGCGAAAATAACGGAAGCGATGACGCCCGGCACAACGCCCAAGCCGAAGAAGGTAACCGCCGGAATCAAATAAACAAAGGCCGGCATCGTCTGCATAAAATCGAGCAGCGGCGTTAACGTGTTCTGCACCGTCTTGTTTCTCGCGGACCAGATGCCGAGCGGCAGGCCGACGATGACCGAGACGAAAGCCGAGGTCATCACGAGCGCGAGCGTATCCATCGTATGGTCCCAGAACCCAAGGTTGGCAATCAGCAGCATGCCGAGCAGGGTAAAAATGCCGAGCATGAGCCCCGCCGCACGGTAAGCCAGGAATGCGACCAGTACGATGAGCACCAGCGCAGGCGGAAAATGGAACAGCAGCGAAAACAAATCAACCGTTCCTTCGATTAAGGAAGCAATAAAGCCGAACAGCCACTCGAAGGAGGCAGCGAGCCAGTCGACGAATTTCTCGACCCATTCGGCAATCGGAAGCTTAGGACCCATCCGTGGTCACCGCCTCTCGAACCCGGTCGTGGTTGCCGGCCAACGCTCCGAGCACCGCGCCGCGAATAATGACGCCGAGCAGCCGCCCGTTTTCAGAGGTTACGGCCACCGGCACCCGGCTTGTGCTAACGGTATCGAACAAATCGCTCAGCAGCGTATTGGGCGCTACCGTCGGCACCTCGGAAATGATGATCCCATCAAGCGTCAGGTGCTCCCGGATCGCCCGGGCCGCGTCTTCGGCCGTCAATACGCCGAGTAGCCGCTTGGCGCTGTCAACGACGAACAAGTTGGAAATGCCGTTCTCCCGCATCAGCGCCAGCGCCACGCGCGGCCCCCCGCGATCATACACGATCGTCTCCGGCCGGCGCATCACATGCGAGGCGTTCAATACCCGGGACAGATCGACATCTTCAATAAACTTCTCCACATATTCGTTGGCCGGGGTGATCATAATCTCCTCAGGCGTGCCGATCTGGACGATGGTGCCGTCTTTCATCAGCGCGATCCGATCCCCAATCCTCAGCGCTTCGTTCAAATCGTGCGTGATGAAAATGATCGTCTTCTTCAGCTTTTCCTGCAGCTCGCGCAGCTCTTCCTGCATGTCCTTGCGGATCAGCGGGTCAAGCGCGCTGAACGCTTCGTCCATCAAGAGGACCTGCGGCGAATTGGCGAGCGCCCGGGCCAGTCCGACGCGCTGCTGCATGCCGCCGCTCAGCTGGTCCGGATATTGATCCGCCCATTCCTCCAGCCCAACCAGTGAAAGCGCTTCCCGCGCTTTTTCTCTGCGGATTTTGGCTGGTACCTTTTGCACCTCCAGCCCGAACTCGACATTTTGCACAACCGTCTTATGCGGGAACAGCGCGAACTTCTGAAACACCATGCTCATCGCCGTCCGGCGGAATTCGCGCAGCCGTTCCTCGTTCATGTCTACAATATTTTCACCGCGGAACAGGATGCTTCCGTCCGTCGGTTCAATCAGTCGGTTCAGCAGCCGGATCAGGGTCGATTTGCCGCTGCCGGACAGCCCCATAATGACGAAAATTTCTCCTTCATTGACCGTAAAGCTCGCGCGGTTCACGCCCACGGTCTGTTTCGTCTCCGCAAAGATACGCTTCTTGCTCCAGCCTTGGTTAAGAAGCTCAAGCGCCTTCTCCGAATGCTGACCGAAAATTTTGGTCAATTGCTTTACTTCAATCAAAGCCGTATCCCCCCATTCTTTCGATGCTCTTAAGTTTACAGGCGCATAGGCGATGGGTCAAAAGCGAAAAAAGTTTGTTTCGTACGTACAGAAAAAACTTTACATACGTTTTGTACAGAATACTCCCATTTCCTCCAAATTCCTTTCCTACTAGTAGCTTTACTTTCAAATGCATGTTCAATACAATACAATGAGAATATTTATTTTAGGCAAAGCATTCCGCCGTGGAACGGCTTCTACCGGCGGCAGCATCTGCAGGAGGCATAACTAATTATGAACAACTGGGTTGGGATGACGGAAGAACAAGCTGGCATCGTTCAAAAAGCCCGTAAACGCGTAATCGAATCCATCGGAAAAAATATGGATTTATATGGCGTCACCCTTTCCACCGGCCATTTGTACGGCATGATGTTTTTTCAGGATAAGCCTATGACGCTTGATGAAATGGGCGAAGAGATGGGCATGAGCAAAACGAGCATGAGTACGAGCGTACGCACGCTGACGGATCTCAAAATGGTGCATAAAGTATGGGCAAAAGGAACGCGAAAAGATTTGTACGAGGTCGAGCCGGACTGGTACCAGACGTTCGCGGATTTTTTCGTCATCAAATGGCAGAAGTCCATCGAGATGAACGTGCAGGCGCTGCGCAAATCTGCGGTCGAGCTGAAGCGGCTTGCGGAGAACGATCCAAACAACGAGGCGCTGCAAAGCATTGTCGCCACCGACACCCGCAAGCTGAAGGAAGCGATCCACTACTACTTGTGGCTCGGACGCTTGATCGATACGTTCGAATCCGGGGAGGTTTTCAAGCTGGTGCCGAAGGAGGAGCCGCAAGCGGACTCCCAATAGTACGCTGTATATATGATGATATGCCGTGCCGAAGACGATTCGGTACGGCTTTTTTGCGTCCACAGAAATCGTCCTCAATACAACATTATCCAACAAAAGTCTAAAGATTTTGGGCGAATATGCCGATACATGTACCATTGTCTGACCAGACGAATACAAACGGAACAGGAGTGAAGGAGCTTGCGCTTTAGAATGCAAAAAGTGTTCTTGTTGTTGCTTACCGTCGTTTTGAGCACTTGCAGTTTTGGCGTCATGAGCGCATCGGCCGCGGATGTCATCACGAAGCTGGTTTTGAACAAAAATGAACTTTCGCTGGACGTGGGCAGTACCGCCAACCTGACAGCCACTGCGATTTACGACAACGGAAAGACGGAAACGGTAACGATCAAGACCGAGTGGAATTCCGAAGACCCGAACATCGCCTCGGTGTACGCCGGTGTCATTACGGCCAAAGCGGAAGGCGACGTGATCATTACAGCCAAATATATGACGGAGCAAGTTCCCGTCAAAGTAAAAGTAACCAAACGGGTCAAATCGCTCATCAGTGACAAGCAAAAAATCGATCTGCGCAAAGGCCAGTCGGAGCAGGTTAAGCTGAAGGCTTATTACGAAGACGGCTCGTCGGAAGATGTGACCGCGAAAGCGGAATGGACCATCGACAACGGCACCATCGCCACCCTCTTTAACGGAAAGGTGACCGCCCAAGGCTCCGGCTCCGGCACCATGACGGCGAAGTTCGGCAATCAATCGATCTCGATCCCGCTGACCGTCGAAGTGGTCAAGCGCGTCGATGCCGACAAATCCCGGGTTTCGCTGCTGCTGAACCAATCGGAAACGATCCGGCTGCTCGCCACGTATCCTGACGGAACGACGGAAGATGTGACGGAAAGCGCCAACTGGACGTCCGACAACACGGATGTCGCCGATGCGCTCAAAGGCAAAATTACCGGTTACGGTCCGGGACAGGCGAACATTACCGCCACCTACGGAACGAAGACGGCCAAGATTAAAGTGGATGTCGACAACGCTATCAAGCTCGATCTGAGCAAGCAGAACCTTCTAATGAAGAAAAGCACGACCGAGCAGTTGAAATTGACCGCCACCTATCCGAACGGAAATACGGAAGATATTACCGACCGCGCAGAGTGGTCGTCCTCCGACGATACGATCGTTTATGTCGTCAAAGGTAAAATCAGCGCCAACAAAACGGGCGAAGCGACCGTGCAAGCCAAATACGGCGAGAAAACCGTGACCGTCACTGTTGACGTCGACGTGCCCCGCCGTCTGGAGCTGAGCAAAGATACGATTACTTTGAATTCGGGCAAATCGGAGCAGCTCACGCTCGACGCCACCTACGCCGACGGCAGCAGCGAGGATGTAACCGGTCAAGCGAAGTGGACCTCCGATAAGGAAACCATCGCCAGCGTCATTAACGGCAAAGTCACCGCCGTGAAAGCGGGCGAAGCGACGATTACAGCCAAATACGGCGAAAAAACCGTAACGGCCAAAGTGCTGGTCGATATTCCCAACGTTCTTGTACCAAGTAAGAAGAAAGTGAATTTCCAAATCGGAGATTCGGAGCAAATTACGCTGAAAGCTGTCTATCCAGACGGTGTAAACGAAGGCGGGCTGGAGAAAAAAGCGGAGTGGACGTCCTCCAACGACCAAATCGCCGAAGTGCGCGGCGGGATGATTACGGGGATCGGCACAGGTACCGCCACGATCACCGCGAAGTTCGGCAACCGCTCGACGACCATCCAGGTGTCCGTCGGCGTATTGAAAACGTTGAATGCGGACGCGACCAGCCTGGTCCTGAAAAAAGGCGACGTCCGGACGATCAAATTGGACGCGACCTATACGGACGGCAAGACGAACAACGTAGCGCAGGATGCGGAATGGACGAGCTCCAATCCGGCGGTCGCTTCGGTCAGCGAAGGCACGATCAAAGCGCTGGCTTCGGGTGAAACGGCGATCACCGCGAAAGTCGATGCGAAGACGGTGACGATTACCGTGCAAGTCGATATGGCCAGCACGCTGAAAGCGAACCCGGCTTCCATTCAGATGGACTTGGGCGAATCCCGCACGATCAAGCTGACTTCCATCGATGCCACCGGCAAATCGGAGGATGTGGAAGGTACGGCAGAATGGACCTCGGTGAGCCCGACGATCGCGCAGGTTGAGAAAGGCGTCGTGACCGCCTTGGCCCGCGGCAAGACGACCATCACGGCCAAATTCGGCGGAAAAACCGTATCGATCCCGGTCGACATCGGTTCCGTGCAGGATCTGGTGCCGGACAAGCGCTATCTTCCGATGAAGACGGGAGGCACCTTCCAGGTTAAGTTAACGGCTACGATGGCGGACGGCACGACGAAAGACGTCACGTCGCAGGCCCAATGGAAATCGACCAACTACAAATTGCTTGAGGTGGAGAACGGGCTGGTGAAAGCGATCGCTTCCGGAAGCGCTTCGATCTCCGCGACCTTCAATGGCAAGAGCGTCTCGATTCCGGTCGACATCGACCGTCTCAAATATTTGAAGACGGATGTCGTTACCGCAAATATGAAGCCGGGCGAAACGCTGAATGTCAAGGCGATAGCGACCTTTATGGACAGCTCGGATCTGGACGTGACCGTATCCGGCCTTTGGAACTCCAGCAACATTCGGGTAGCCGACGTGAAAGACGGAGTGATCAAAGCGACCGGAAAAGGACGCGCCACCCTCACCGTTGGCTATGCGGGCAAGAAAACGACCATTCTAGTGACGGTAAACTAACCGGTATACAAACAGCGTTCGGAACCTCTGTATAGGGGAACCGGACGTTGTTTTTTTGTTCGGCCCAACTTACAAGCATTTCGCTTTTCTAGCGCATACGGTGTAATCATGAAAGGAGTGGGTAGATTGACGAAAATCACAATCGCTGCAGTCGGGGATTTGTTGATGAAAAAGAAGATGATCGCCTCGGCCGCGCGGGAAGGCGGATTCGCCCCTATTTTTGCCAAAGTGAAACCCTATCTGCGGAAATCCGATTTAACGATAGGCAATCTGGAGACGACCTTCTCCGGCAAAAATTTTCGCGGAGAGCCCGGAAAACTGTTGTTCAACTCCCCGGACAAATTCGCTGCTACGCTCCGGAGCTTGGGCTTCGATGTATTAGGCACAGCCAATAACCATTGTATGGACGGGAAACGATCCGGGTTGAAGCGGACATTAAACGTCCTCGATCGACATGGTCTGCGACATACGGGCACGTATCGCTCCGCCCGGGAAGCCCGTCGGAAACTGATTGTTAACGTAAAGGGAATAAAAATCGGAATATTGGCTTATACGAAAGGCACGAACGGGATCTCCGTGCCGGAGCCGTGGTTAGTCAACAGGCTAAACCGGAAAAAAATAATAGCGGACGTACGCAGCTTGAAGAGTAGAACAGATTTTATCATCGCTTGCCTGCATTTCGGAAAAGAATTTCGAACTCATCCCGACCGCAGCCAAATCCGGCTCATGCGGCTGTTGTTTAAGAATGGTGTGAATGTCGTGCTGGGAGCGCATCCCCATGTGCTGCACCCGATAAGAATGTTTAAGGTGAAGGACATCGACGGACTCGTTAGAAATCGGGTAGCGGCGTCTTCTCTAGGAAATTTCGTATCCACCGAACTTCCCCAGCATACCGCCAGACTGCGAGGAACCATCTTGCTGTTAACCTTAACGAAAAATGCAAAAGGGAAAACGGATGTGGTGAAAATGTCACGTGTGCCAACCCGCATTTTGCAAAATATAGGGAAGAAAAACGTTTATCGGGTTGTGCCGGGTTGATAGAACGGATATCGACAAAAGAAAAAAACCTGCTATCGTATGAGTACGAATCGCAGGTTAATAAAAAATCGTATGTCTAAAAGGCAGCAGCAAGCTTTACCCTTCGGACGCTTCCAGCGGCGCCGGCAGCTTGCCTTGGGCGGATAGCTCGCCGGCTAGCACGCGGGCCAGCGCCTTCATCGCGAACGGTGTATTCTCGTAGCACGCGAGGTAGATTTTTACCTCATCAGGCAAGACGCTGATGTCGAACGGATTGCGCGCCGCAGCGCCGACCAGCTTCGCCTTCGGCAGCGCCGCGAGCGCCTTGGCAAGCTCCACCTGTCCCGGCGAGAACGAGGCGTTGTAGGTCACCAGCACGATCTGCTCCACCTCGCGAGCAAGCTCAACCACGTGTGCCTGCTCCTCCGCCGTCGGTTGCACGCCGATCCGCTCCTCGCGCACCCGGTAATTCAGCTTCGCCAGCCAGTAGCCTGCCGTCTCGCGGCGGGCCAATACCTCATCAACCTCGGTGCCGACCCGCACCTCCGGCCAGACGACGAGCACCGGCTTGGCCGGGTCGAGCGGCAGCCCGGCTTCGCCCCGCAGCAGCGTCACGCTGCGCTCGGCAATGCGCTCCGCGAGCCGCTGCGACGCCTCGGTCGCCAGGCTCGCGCCCGGCGCATGATGAGCCGCACCCGCGACCGCAGCCGACGCGACCGGCGCATGATCCGCACCCGCGACCGCTGCCGACGCGACGCGGCTCTTGAGCGCCAGCAGGCGCTCTACCGAGCGGTCGATCCGCTCCTCGCGGATGCGGCCGCTCTCCACCGCCTGCACAAGCGCATCCAGCGCCGTCTGCTGCCGCTCGATCCGGTGGCTGACCAGCACGAGGTCCGCCCCCGCCTCGACGGCCATCACCGCGCCTTCGGCAATGCCGTAATGCTCGGCAATCGCGTTCATCTCCAGGCAGTCGGTGACGACGACGCCGTCATAGCCGAGCTCCTGCCGCAGCAGCCCGTCGATGACGCGGGACGACAGCGTCGCCGGCAGCCGCTCCGGCTCTACGGCCGGGAACAGCACGTGCGCGCTCATCACCGCATCGACGCCAAGCTCGGCCGCCTGGCGGAACGGCGCGAGCTCCAGCCGGTCCAGCCGCTCCCGCAAATGCGGCACGACCGGCAGCGCCGTATGCGAGTCATCGCCCGTATCGCCGTGGCCGGGAAAGTGCTTCACCGTCGCGGCGATGCCCGCTTCCTGATAGCCCCGCACGGCCGCCGTGCCGAGACGGCCGACCGTCTCCGCATCTCCGCCGTACGAACGGACGCCGATGACCGGGTTGAGCGGATTGTTGTTAATATCGAGACACGGCGCGAAGTTCATATTGATACCCATCGCCTTCAACTCGCTGCCCATTACCTTCGCCGCTTCATAAGCCGCCTCCACGTCTCCGGTCGCCCCTAGCGCCATGCTGCCGGGAATCGGCGTCACGCCCTGATCGATGCGCATCACCATCCCGCCCTCCTGATCGATCGCGATCAGAAGCGGTACGCCGCCATGGGCGAGCGCCAGCTGCTGGAGCGATGCCGACAGCTTCGCTGCTTGAGCGGGTTCCGTCAGATTGCGGCGAAAATAAATGATTCCGCCGAGATGCTGCTCCCGGATCAGCCGTTCGATATTCTCCGACGGCTCCGTGCCGTGAAAGCCGCACATCAGCATTTGACCGATTTTTTGCCGGAGCTTCAGCTCCCCGATTCCTTTAGGCACCATCAGCAACTTCCTCCTCTGTCTCAAGCTCCGCCACGCCCGGCTTGGCCCGTTCCCGGAACTCGGTAGGGGTTATCCCCTCGTATTTGTGAAATACTTTCGTAAAATAGCGCCGCTCCGCGTAGCCCGCCAGCTTGCCGATTTGGGTAACGCTCTTGTCGCTGTGGAGGAGCAGCGATTTGGCCAGCTCCATCCGTTCGCGCGTCAAGTATTCGAGGAACGTCTCCTGATGATGCTGCTTGAACAGCAGGCTGAAATAGCTGTTGCTGATGCCCAGATGCTGAGCCAGTTCCTCTACGCCCAGATCGCGGGCTACATGCTTCTGAATGTACTCCCGGGCGGAAGCCATCAGCAGCTCGGGCGATTTGCGCCGGCCCGTGCTCACCTGCTGGCATTCCCGGATAAGCAGGTGTACGCATTCGACAAGTTCCTTCACGTTTAGGCTATCCTCCAGTTTGGCCCATACAGTCTGCTCCTGCGAGCTTCCGAGCAGCCCGACCGACCGCATTTCCCGCAGCAGGTGCAAGCACAGGAAATGCAGCATTTGCTCGGCCCGCATCGAATTGTGGCCGCCAGCCTCCTTGATGCTGCGGCCGAGCTCCTCAAGCGTCTGCTCGATCTTGGCGGAGTCCCCCTGCGTCAATCCGGTGGCCAGACTGTCAGCCAAGCCCCAGAACGAGCTTCCCGTCGCATCCGTTCCGGTCGTCTGCTCGTGAATCAGAATATGCCGGTTCTCCAGCGAAAGCTGGAGGCCGCGCTGCACTTTGCGGTACGCGTCCGCCAGCTCTTCTGCCGCAAGCGGCGACGGGTATACCCCGACGCTGACGGACAGCTTGACGTACCGCTCCACCGCTTGCTGCACCTGCTCCGACCATGCCCTCAGCCGCTCCGTGGCGGTGGCGGCCATCGCTCCCGTCGGCGGCCCCGTCACCGGAAGCGGAATAAGTACGCACCATTCCCCTTCCCGCGTCAGTAAGACCGCGTATTCGGCAAGCTCCGAGTTAAGCGCGTCCTGCAGCACGTTGCGCACGGCAAAATGCACCAGCTTGCGCTCCCGTTCATCCTGGCGCGCGATCTGCGAATAATCATCCAGATCGACGAGCAGCATCCAATAGCGCTGGTCGAGCCAAGAGCGATCCCCCTCTTCGCGAAGCCGATGCAGCGGAAACGACGTATAGTCCATCAGCAGGTCGAGCAAAATTTTTTCGTAAGCCAGCTCAGACATCTCCCGCCATTTGGCCGTTTCCTTCAGCTCGTTGATCTTGATTTCGCGGATGCTCGCGGCCGTCCGCTCGATGACCAACTGCAGCTCTTCGTAATCGATCGGCTTTAGAATATAGTCGCGCGCACCATACTTGACGGCGGAACGGGCGTAGTCGAATTCCTGGAAGCCCGTCAGCATAATGATTTCGCCCTCGTATCCGGACTCCCTCAGCTGCCGCAGCAGCTCGATGCCGTCCATAACCGGCATCCGGATATCCGACAAGATGAGATCCGGCTTCCCTTCGCTGGCCAGATCGAGCGCTTTGGCCCCGTTGGCTGCCGTACCGATCAGCTCGATGTTCATCGCTTCCCAAGGAATGACCTTTTCCAGATTGCGCACGATATTGATTTCGTCGTCCACCAGCATGGCTTTGATTTTCATCATGATCACCCGTTTGTTCGTTTTGGTATCGTGCAGCGAATGACCGTGCCGAAGCCCGGTCGGCTGCAAATCATCATGCCGTAGCGGCTGCCGTAATGGATGCGCAGGCGGTCCGCCACGTTCGGTATGCCAAGCCCGACCCGCTCCTCCGGCAGCGGGGCTTCCGCTTCCGCCGAGCCGCTGGACCTGCTCCCCGGCGTCCCATACAGACGAAGCAGCACGTCGTCCGGAATGCCGCCCCCGTTGTCCTGTACCCACAGCACGACAGCGTCCTCCGTCTCTTCCGCGGCAATCCGCAAGAAGCCCTTCTGCCGATCGGGATCGCCGTCTCCCGCACTGCTCTCCATCCCTTCGAAGCCATGCTGAATGCTGTTCTCCAGCAGCGGCTGCAGCGTCAGCTTCAGAATCGGAGTCGAAATTAACGCAGGCGGCACGTCGATTTCGTATTCGAACAAATCTTCGAAACGGTATTTCTGGATTTCCAAATAATTGCGCACATGGTCGATTTCCATCGACAACGGAATTTCCTCTTTATGGTAAAAACTAACGCGCAAAATCGTCCCGAGCCGCTGGACCATCCGGCTCACCTTGCGGCCTTCGTTTTGCGCCGCCAGCGCATTGATCGACTCCAGCGTATTGAACAGAAAATGCGGCTTGATCTGCGCCTGCATCAGCATAAGCTCCGCTTTGTTTTTCCGCTCCTGCTCCCGTTTCACGTCCTCCAGCAGCGTGCTGATCCGCTCGACCAGGCTGTTGAAGCCGCGGGCGAGCGCGCTGGTCTCGTCCTTGCTCTTCGCTTCGACGCGAATGCCAAGATCGCCGATCTCCACCTTTTTCATGGAATTCACAATGTACAAAATAAAGCGGATCACGCGACCGACAAACAGCATGTTGAACAACAAAGCGCTGAGCAAGGACAAAATGGTAATCGCGCCGATCCATTGGATCACTTGAATCGAGCGTCCGGACAAATACGCCCAAGGTGTGACGGAAACGACGCTCCAATTCATTTTGCCGAATTCGTCCAAGTCCAGATGATGCACCGAGACGATGCTTTCGACGCCGTCGAATTTCATTCTGCCGCTCTCGTATTCCCCGCCCAAATGAATCGAGCCGTCGATGTGCGACGACAGCGATTGCCCTGAGAGCTTATCCTTGTTATCCACCATGATCAGCCCGTCCTGATTGACGATCATGAACCGGACGTCATTGCTGTGGCTGGTGCCGAAATAGTTAAAAATACGGTTCAGCTCGCTGAATTGAAACTGCTGCAGCAGAATCCCGCGATTGTCGAGCGTATATGTGTCGTTGATCACGCGAATCATCGTAAATAACGGCTTCTTGCCGGTCCAATTCTCGAATTCGTGCGGACCGATCCAGCGAGGTACGCCGTTCAAGACTATGACTTCGCCGAACACGGGCAGCTTGGCAAGCTCGGCGAAGGAAAGCGGCCTGTAGCCGATTTTCCCCTGACTGAACGACTGCCGTTCAAAATCATACAGCGTCACCGAGTAGGCCGGGGTATAGGAAAGAAACGTTCGCTGCAGCAAACGGTCGTATTCGGTCAAGGTGACGGCGTCGACGCCGTCTTTGACTCCGAGCATCCGTTGGATATCTTCCCGCTGCATCGACGCTTGAGTGAAATAGTTCGCTTCCTTCAGCACATACGTAATATTGCGGCCGACGGCTTTCAGCGTAAATTGGGACTGCTCCGCATAGTTTTGCTGGATGATGCTCTGCGACAGCAAATAGGTGATCGTTCCGAGCACGAACAGCGGCGCTACGATAAACGCCATGAACCCCAAAAACATTTTTTTCTGAAGATTCATCAAATGCCTGTCGTTCCTTTCTTATGTCGAAGGGTTCGCCGCTATGCTGCCGCTCTTCCGGCGAACCACCGTCATCTCTTCGCTTCTTTGTTTGCAACTTCCTGCACCCGCTGAAGCTTCTCCACGACCTGCTCCGCCGTCAGCTTGCCGCCGACCAGCTCCTGCATGCCGGTTTCGAGCGCTTCGCGGACTTTGGCCTGAACGACCGCATCGAACGCCGGAAACTGCTTGAACCGGGTCGTCCGCATGATTTCATCCACAATCGGATAAAACCCCGACTGATCGATCAGCTTCATGGCGGGCAGGACGCCGGTTTCTTTCAATTGGCGCCGTTGCATTTCGTCGCTATACATAATGCGGATAAACGCTTTGGCGGCTTCCTTCTCCTGCTCGCTGAGCGTAGCGGCGAAGCCGTAGCCGTTCGAGTAGCTGCCGTTAATCCAGCCGTCGCCCTTCCCTCCGGTGTCCGGGAAGTTGAAGAAGCCGACGTCGTTCGCGATCTTCGACCATTGAGGGTCGGCAATCGCCCCGCTCGCCCAGCTTCCATCGAACAGCATCGCTGCCCCGCCCGCGCGGAACTTGTACTGCTGCTCGGCATATTTACGACCGAGGCTGCCTTCGTGGAGGTAGCCCCTTTTGACGAAGAGCTCGTAGCGCTTGAAGCCGTCAAGCACGTCGGGATCGGTCCATTTGCGTGATCCGTTGACGAAGCCCTGAACGGAATCGGGGCCCGCTGTACGCACCCAAAGCGTATTTATCAGCATGTTGACCACCCAGCCGTCTGCCGCGGCAAGCGCAAACGGCGGAATGCCGTTGGCCTTCGCTTTTTCCGCGATGGCGATGAGCTCCTCCCATGTTTTCGGTACGTCTACGCCCAGCTCTTTAAATATCTTCTTGTTATAGTACACGCCTTCCACGAAGGACGCGGTCGGCAATCCGTAAATTTTACCGTCCACCGTAAACTCGTCTAAATCGAAAAAGCGGTCCTTGAGCTTCAGTTCCTCCAGGAACGGGGTCAAGTCCAGCAGCCGCCCGGCTTTGACATACTTCTGCGTATCCGAGCCGCCGAACAAGTCGAATATTTTAGGCGTCGCGCCCGCAGCCATCTCGGCCGGAAGCTTCTCGAAGCGGTTCAGCTTGTCTTCGATGCCCTCCAGTTCCACCGTTAGCCCGGGAACGGCGGCTTCCATTCTTTTGACCACGTCTTCCAGCAGCTTCAGCTTGAGCCTGGCATCGTCGCGGACCTGGGTATGCCGCAGTGAGATCGTGAACGGCTTCGCCTGCCTGATGCCGCCTGCCTGATCGACTACCGCAGGCGTCGTCGCATTGATCTGACCGCACCCGGTGACAAAACCGGAACACAGCAGCAGCGAGGCCCATTGGAGCGGCCGCCGTTTGTTTATCATCCGCACCCCTCCTTCGGGAACCGACAGTAATCCACTACTGATTATAGTATGCGCCCCGTCGCGGACGGCAGGGTTTGATTTTCACAACAGGGGGATAAATTCGTCTAATCAATTGGGTATATTTGGAGTATGCCACGCCGGCGGGAGCGGAACGGAACGTCTCCGGACGAACGTTTGCCTTTGCGTCCGGTCCCCCATACATATACTCCCTCATTAGAAAGCTCCGTCGTATCCTTTCGTGAAAATGCCTCGGTCATGCTTCCTATTTTGTCTTCGACCTCGATTTTGCGAGGATCGGGGGGCTTCCGAGAGGAATGTGTAAATAACGTGGTAACTTATTGGAGCTCGGAACTTCATTGATTCACATACTCGACTTTTTCCCCGTTTATCGTGACTTGAATCGTAGACGGTTTGTCACTGATAAAAGGCGGCAGGTCGGAATGAATGTTGGAAAAGTTAGCCTCGGTAAACACTTCTTCATCAAAATCAATTTCTTCGGATTTAAATGCATGCCATTCCTGGCCAAGCCACTTTTGCCATTGCGCATTGTATTCGTCTTCTTTGAATTTTAATTTAACGCCATCTTGAATCATAACTACGTTTTCTATGTTGCAATTGGGGCAATAGAGGAGAATCGGTATTCGGATTTTTTTTCCTCCGGGATAGCTGTTACCATACTCCGCCAATCCAAATCCTACACCTTCGACCCCGGCGACAAAATCAATCTCCTTTGAAAAAGAATATATTTTGCCGTTGTATTTAAAAAAGGGCGGGTCTGTTTTGGTGGGCGGCAAGATCAACGAGTCGTTACAATCTTTCGTGTATTCAGCCAGTTCGTTCACCCAAGTTTCCCTGTTAACTTCAACCGATTTGTTTAATAGCGCTACATCTGTTACAGGCACCTGCGGTGTAAAACCAGTCTTTTCCCCAAAAACCATAGGTTCATAATATTGGGTAACTACATTATCCGGAAACCCGATTACCCCGTGTAAAACCCCCGTTCTCTGAGAATGAATCGTTGCAAATACCAGAGAATTCGCATACTTGTCATCACGTGTAACAAATATAGGATTATCCTTCATAAATACCGACTGTTCCGAATGATTGGCGGGAACCGATTTTTTTGTCATGATGAAATGCAACAAAGGAAAAATACGCAATCCTGATTGATAATCAACTATTCCGTCTTCTACGGAAAACCGTCCCTGGTCTTCCAATACTTTTTGACACGCAATGATTTTCTTCGAGGCTTGCCGAGGGCTATCTTTTGGGACGTTTTTTTTTGATTTGCTAGTTTTTTCTTCATGTTCCGTTTCTGTGTGATCGCTATTCGCTCCACCCTTGTTAATACTTTCCTCTTTTGGACTTTCTGTATTTGCGGCGACTTTTAAATTTTCGGGAGATTTCGAATCAATTTTTCCCGTACATGCGGTTAGCATGGAAAGGATTGCCATGACGACCATCCATTGCAGCGGACGCTTCAAGAAGATCCTCCTCTCCTACTCGGTGAAACGGTTGCGAGCTTCTTCCCATTACAAAAAATGTTGCGGCTCCGTATCGACTCTCCAGCCCGACTTATCGATATATTTAAACGTTATTTCGATAGTCTTCGATTCAACCGAAGCATCAAACAATCCCACTTTAAAAAGAAACGTCGCTTTATTTCCATCTTTTTTGGTCTTTGTTACCTTAATACTGCTCCAGTCATACATGGAGCCCCAGTCCAAGGGACTAAAAGCTAGTTTATTGTCAACTTTCCGTAGATTTAGCTGACCGATAATAGTGTCGGCGATAGGGGAAGTGAAGACTTCCTCCAAGTACTTTTGAATTTTTTCTTTGGAATTCAGCTCATCGCAAATAAAAGCATATCCGCCATCCTCGTCATTGATATATTTGAAATCATCGCAAGGGCCGCCTTTTTGCAGCAGCTTGTAGTTTCTGTCCCGGGCCTCATCCATAAGTTTAATGGCGGCATCGGCCGTTAGCTCAGGCGGAGCTTCCGGTATGGCTGCCGGTGCGGAGGTTGTAATCGGCGGTACCGCTGAGGACCTGTCCTTGTTGCCGACGTTCTCCTGCTTCTGGCGAACATCTTCATCAATACGAGTAAAGCGATGATGGTCCTGCCCCGTACAACCGGTAGCGACCCATAAACAAGCGATCACTATGGATATCTGCATCATTATTTTTCTAAAAGTCATTTGTTTATCTCCATTTTCATCGGCTTAAAACACTCGCACTTCCGACATGCACGTATCCGAATGCCTGTCTCCCTTTTCCACTTCGAGAATAGTGAGTTTTATAAACGATGTTTTAACTTTCTTGTTAAAATGCATTTGTACAAAAGAAGCGGCAAGAATCTCGGAGCTTCCGTCTGAGAATTCAGCCTTCAAGCTCTTAACTCTATTGTTTGCTTTAAACGTTTGCAGCGATTGCGCCAAGCCATTGATGAGATCGATACCGGATACTTCTCGAACCTCTCCAAACTCAAGCGTGATCGTTTCTCCTATCCCGTCGCCCTTCACGCCTTCGCACCAGCCGGTTTTAGTATTCCCGTCCGTAAGTCGATTTGCGTTGTACGATATTTTATTCTCGTCTGGCAGGGTAGAAGAAGCAGTGACCCTTTTGACAGGGATGCTCTTCTTCACGTCCATGAACGGCGTTGAGGAGCGAATCCATTGTACGGGATACAATTCAAACCCAATCCGTTGAAACATGTCCTCAAGCTTGGTTTTCTTTTGGTTTTGCAGGTCTAATTGAAAAACGTTTCGATCCCGGTCAGCGTAGACGAGCACTTGGCCGTCCGGGGAAATGACCGGAGATAACATGGATTGGCCAAGCGGTTTCCGTTCTTCGCTTTCAATTGTAAATAAGTAGGTGGTATCACGATCCGCCGTATAAATCAGCTTGTCTTTAGCAAACCATTGACGAATATGGATATCCTTAGAACCCACGTTTATCTTCTTGATGATTTTGTTATGTGCGATGTCAAACAGAACAAGATTGCCCTCATCATCACTAAAGCACAGTTTTTTGCCGTCGGGGGAAAACTTCCAGCCAGCAACCGAGTACATACCTCGTCTAACTAGGGGTAGTTTTGTCTTTTCATTCTCCTTCACTCGAACTAGATAAATGTCCTCGTTTTCCTCAAACAGATATTGGTCGAGATCAGGGGACAGCGCATAATCTTTATGAGGCAATTGAAATTCCAGCTCGGTTTGATGCAAAAGCAAGTTATAAATTTGCGCAGAAATGGTGGGCCTTTGATGAGATAAATTCATTAATAATATTTTCTTTCCATCTTGCGAAATTCCGCCGACATAAGAAATTCCACCTTGAGGCATATCCTTGTTATCTTTCATGAAAAAACTTGTAAAACCACCGATATAAACGAAGCTTTCTTCATCACCTGCTTTTTTTACATAATGTATCATTTCATTCACGCCTGTTGATTAACCAGAATCAGGAAGCCGAAAATTGAAAAAAGGACGCTCTTTCGATAAAATCAATTCCACCA